>JAILNI010000044.1 GCA_024691765.1 Bacteroidales bacterium
CAGCTGATGGAGCGCGATGCTGCCCTGCGCCGCGACTGGGATCCCGAATGGGGAGACCGTATGCAGAAAATAGTTTTCATCGGCCAGAATATGGACAGGGATGAGATCGAGGCCGGGCTCGACAGCTGCCTTGTAAAGGTCAGATAAGGCGGTCTTCGAAAACTCCCGCAATATTTTCATCCGCATTGCGGCTTGCGGCCGCGTCTTCAGCCGTGCCTCCCTCCGAAAGGGGGAGTTCGCCGCAGATGTCCACTCCAAGTATGCGTCTGCCGGCGGTAAACATTTCAGCGATTCTGGCGAAAGTCGGAAGGTCCAGCGAGCCCTGGTCCCAGTTGGTCCTGGCTACGCAGCTGCAGAATACGTCCTTGTCTACTGAAACATAGAGGGGGAGTTCCGAAGGGGCCGGGGGAGTCACCGTCGCGTCCTCTGGGTATACCGTTACCCTGCCGGGGAAGCCTTCCGTCTCGACCAGCAGTTCCGGCGCTATGCCCACTATGGTAACATGATTCAGCCGGGGATTGGTCTCCAGCAGGTCGCGTACCCATCCGCCGCAGCTCATCACTCCCTCGAACGCAGGACTCTGCATGTCGGGATGATGATCGAAAAGCAGCAGGTCGAAAGGATCCGGGATATTGTCGCAGAAGAGACGTGTCATATAGTGGAAGTCGCCGCTTCCGAACCTGTGTATGCCGGAATACCTGCCGGCAATAAGCTCCCTCAGCCTCCTTTCCGTTTCGGGGCTGCAGTAGCGGCGTGCGCATTCAATGCCGTACAGGTCGAAATCTTCAATCATGCAAGGGTCTTTTCAGTAACTTCACAGGGAACGCCTTCACTTTCGAGCAGGCGTACGAAATGGCTTTCCAGCGAATTGTCGCGTATCTTGCGGGTCATGTTGATATGGAGCCTGCCATTGTAGCTCGCGCAGGTCGCAGCGCCGCTCGTGCCCCTCTGCCTGCCGAGCCAGCATTCCATGTCGTCCACATGCTCCGCCAGTTCCGGCGGAAGGGTGAGGTTCCCGAGGTTGGAGAGGGTGTAGGAGACGAACTTGTCGCCGTGTGCGCGGCATATCGAATCGATTGCGAACTTCTTGATAAACAGCGGAATGGCGCGCACTATGAAGCTCTGCTCAAGCTCCACGTTGGCTATTATCTTGTCTTCCAGCACCTCCTTGCGCATACCCTCCTTCTTCTGCTCGTTGACGGCCTTTATAAGCCCGTCGAGCGAATACCTCTTGTTCTTTAAATCCACTCCAATATTGATGTAGGTGGAGAAATTGCGAAGGGTCTTTGTGGAATACATGGCTCTGAGGTCTATCGGGAGGGATACCTTGATGATGTTCTTGCGGAAAGGATACCTGTCGAGGGCATGGACGCTCTGCAGGCTGTGGAGGAGCGCCGCCACCAGGAATTCGCTCACGGTGCAGCCATGATTGCGGCTGACTTCCCTGAGGACGTTTGAATCGATTGTTATACCCGTATTCTCAAGACCGTCGCGCCCTAAGTCAGCCCTGTCGATGTGGTAGGCGCATTCGCCCTTCTCGAGTTTGCCGCTCCTGCCCGAGAACTCCTTGAAGAAAGCGTCCTGCAGTTCTTCGTCGAGAGGCTTGTCTTCGGGATTGAGAATGCAGCCTTCGTACTGGGTAACAGTTCCATAACGAAGGCGGCAGTATTCTGCAAGAAGGGTGTAGAGGAAGGTTTTTCCGCCTCCTCCGTCGGTGAGGGCGTGAAAAACATCGAGAGTGATGTTCGGGCCGTCGGCCATCACCCGGTACAGCAGATTCCCGTATTCCTTGAAGTCGAAGGCCTTGAATGGGGCAGGGGAATGAACCTGGGGAACCGTATCCACTGGGGCCAGCCACCACCAGAACGCACGGGCCTGCAGGCGGCAGCGGAAGGTAGGGATACGGCGCGAAACGCTTTCCAGCGCGCAGTTCAGGAGGGGAACGTCCACATCGTCACGAAGCCTTACGCCCAGCCTGTAGAGGGAGGCATAGTGTTTCGTTAGTGATGCGGGGTATATATTCGCGGCATTGTCCAGCCGCATAAGTGACTTTCGGGGTTTCATAGTCTGTTAAGGTTTAAGTAACGCAAAGATAGCAATAATTGCAGGTTATTTATCCTTCTTCAGACTCTTTTCATAGTCTTTAAGGGCCGATACGGCCTTGGAGCTGAGCAACAGCAGGGCGATGACGTTGATCCACGCCATCACGCCCACGCCTATGTCGCCGAGGTGCCAGATAACGTTCGTTTCGCGTACGGCTCCGAATACGGTAGCGGCCAGGATGGCGATCCGGAAAGCCCAGACGGCGGCCTTTTCCCATCGGCCTCCCGAATTGAAGAGGTAGATGATGCTCGACTCCGCATAGAAATAATAAGCCATCAGGGTGGTGAAGACGAAAAAGAGCAGGGCTATGCTGACGAACTGTCCGCCGAAGCCGGTGAGCACGCTGTCCACGGCGGCCTGGGTGTAGTTCACGTAGTTGTCCGCCAGTTCCGGCGCATTGGCGACCATCATCTCACCGGAAGAACCGTAGATATTGTAGGTGCCGGAGCAGAGTATCATGAGGGCAGTTGCCGTGCAGACCAGAAGGGTGTCGACGTATACCGAGAACGACTGGGCAAGCCCCTGCCGTACGGGATGAGGCACGTCGGCGGAAGCGGAGACTATAGCTCCTCCTCCCTGGCCGGCTTCGTTGGAGAAGATCCCGCGCTTTACCCCCATCATGATGGTGGAGCCCAGAATGCCGCCGGCAACCGGTTTGATGCCGAAAGCACCGCTCAGTATGGATGCGAAAACTGCCGGCACCTGGTCGATGTGCAATGCAATGACTACCAAGGATATGACTATGTAGCCGAGAGCCATGAAGGGAGTGACCACGGCGGCCACTCTCGCAATGCTTTTGACTCCGCCTATAATGACCAGCGCGAGAACGGCAGCCAGCAGTATGCCGCTTACGAGAGGGGAGACCCCGTACGAATTGTTAAGGGCCGAACTCACCCCGTTCGCCTGGACCGTGGTAAGGAACAGACCGTAACCTATCACGGTGAGGATTGCGAAAAGGACTGCGAGCCATTTCTGCCCCAGCCCGTGCTGGATATAGCTTGCCGGACCGCCCCTGTAGCCTGTGCGGTGAGGGAACTTGTATATCTGCGCAAGCGTGGCTTCGACGAAGGCCGTGGAGGCGCCGAAGAAGGCAATCACCCACATCCAGAACACCGCTCCGGGGCCCCCGAGGGCAATTGCGGTGGCCACTCCTACTATGTTGCCTGTTCCAACCCTCCCCGAAAGGGCGACGCAGAAAGCCTCGAACGACGAGATTCCTTTCTGTCCGGGTTCCTTCCTGGCAAAGAGCGAGCGCACCATAAGGCCGAAGCGGCGCACCTGCACGAAACGGGTGCGGAAAGAGAAGAACAGTCCGGCAAAAATGAGCAGAGCCACCAGGAGGGGGCTCCATACCACATCGTTGACTGCCTGGACTGCTTTAGCGAACATACCGGACAAATATAATATATTTCGCCCGGAATAGCTATCTTTGCAGCCATGAAAGCAATACTTACCGTCCTCCTGCTCGTGGTGTCGAACATCTTCATGACCTTCGCATGGTACGGGCAGTTCAAGCTTCAGGAACTGAAAATCTCCACCGACTGGCCCCTCATACTCATTATCCTGCTGTCGTGGGGGCTGGCATTTTTCGAGTACTCAGTAATGATTCCGGCAAACCGCATAGGTTTCATCGAGAACGGAGGGCCTTTCAACCTGGTCCAGCTCAAGGTCATCCAGGAGGTGGTTTCGCTCACCGTTTTCAGCATGATAGTGGCCCTGGTCTTCAAAAACCAGCCGCTTCAGTGGAACCACTTCGTGTCGTTCGCCCTCATAATCGCGGCGGTATTCTTCGCCTTCATCAAATAGATTACCGCATGGAAAACAATAAAGAGCAGATCCTCATTCGTATAGCGGGTCAGGACCGCATAGGCCTCACTTCCTCCATCATGGAGATACTGTCCCGTTTCGATGCCCAGATACTGGATATAGGCCAGGCCGACATACACAACACCCTGTCGCTGGGCATACTCATACGCATCGACGAGAATACTTCAGGTCAGGTAATGAAGGAACTCCTCTTCAAGACCACCGAGCTTGGCGTAAGCATTGGTTTTTCTCCCGTTCCCGACGACGACTACGAGGCCTGGGCCGGCCGCCAGGGCAAGAACCGCTACATCCTCACGGTGATAGGCCGCAGCCTCTCTGCTAAGCAGATTTATGCGGCTTCCGAGGTAATTGCACGCCAGGGGCTCAACATCGACAGCATCAAGCGCCTTACGGGCCGGATGAGCATAAAGAATCCCGAAAAGAACGTACGCGCATGCATTGAGTTCTCGCTCCGAGGCACTCCGGCTGACAAGGAAGCCATGCAGCGCGAGCTGATGGCACTGTCGTCCGACACCGGCATGGACTTTTCCTTCCAGAAGGACGACATGTATCGCCGCATGCGCCGTCTCATCTGCTTCGACATGGACTCCACCCTCATCCAGACGGAATGCATAGACGAGCTGGCCCGCAGGGCGGGGAAGTGGGAAGAGGTGTCCGCAATTACCGAAAGCGCCATGCGCGGCGAGATTGATTTCCGCGAGAGCTTCACCCGCCGCGTAGCCCTGCTCAAGGGGCTTGATGCGTCAGTGATGAGGGATATCGCCGAGAACCTGCCCATCACCGAAGGCACCGACCGCCTGATGTCGATACTCAAGACCTGCGGCTACAAGATTGCCATCCTGAGCGGCGGATTCACCTTCTTCGGTGATTATCTCCAGCGCCGCTACGGCATCGACTACGTGTATGCAAACGAACTCGAGATAGGGGAGGACGGCAAACTGACCGGCCGTTATGTCGGAGAAATAGTGGACGGACGGCGGAAAGCCGACCTGCTTAAGTTGATTGCGCAGACCGAAAAGGTTAACCTCGCCCAGACCATAGCCGTCGGCGACGGGGCGAACGACTTGCCCATGCTGCTGGAAGCCGGACTCGGCATCGCCTTCCATGCCAAACCGCGCGTAAAGGAAAGCGCACGCCAGTCACTCAGCACCGTCGGGCTCGACGGTGTGCTCTATTTCCTCGGATTCAAGGACAGCCACCTGGGCGAACAGGGGAAGCTGTAGAGGGCTTCCGACTCCGCCATCCTCTGGGGATTCGTTCCCGGAAGGCCCTGCGGGATTTCCATTCCCAGCTGGCCGAAAAGCCACTCCCAATACACGGGCATGGTGCCGTCCGGCGCCTTGAAATTCATGGGTTCGCTTTCAAATACCGGCTTCCCGTCCGCGTCGAGATAGCTGCGCTGCACCAGTTCGGAGCAGTAAAGTTCTTCATTGTCTGGGAGGAACCACATGTCGTAGGCACGCCCGCAGAAGGACTTGGCCCTCTCCACGGCCGCGTCTGCATCCACACCATTTACCCTTTTGAAGATAAATTCCGGAAGCGATCCGTCGGGAAGGGTGAAATCCGTAAGGAAGGTATCCAGCGGATGACGGTCGATTCCGTGCTTGATCGTTGCATCGATAATCCAGACGCTGTCGGCCTTCAGCTCTACTATGGCCACATGAATCAGGTTCAGATGCTCTCCGGTGCCTGTAGCGGCCGAAATCGCGCCTTCCATGGAAGCGGCTTCAACGTCGTAGTCCATTGGCAGGCCGACAAAAACGAGGTCGCCGTTGCGCAGGCCCCTCTGTGAGCATCCTGCTATCGTAACGACCGCGGCTAGCAGTACTGCCGCAAGGCCGAGTATTCCCTTTGCTTTCATAATATAGTTTTGCGTTAATAAACTCATCTGCCGTCGCCTGGCGTAATGCTTTCTATTCTCAGGCGCAGGGTCCCCGAGGGAACTTGCACCGCGGCGATTTCGCCTACCTTCTTACCCATCAGCGCTGCGCCAATTGGGGATTTCAGCGAAATCCTGCCAGCCTCGAGGTCCATCTCGTGGGGGCTGACTATCTGGAATTTCATACGGGCGTTTGTCGAGAGGTTCGTGAATTCAACCCGGCTCAAAAGGCAAACCCTGTCTTTGGGGAGGCTGTCGGGGTCGATCACGCGCGAATGCTCCAGAATCTTCTGCAGGAAACGGATACGGCTGATGGTCTTAGCCTGTATGCGCCTTGCCTCACGGTATCCGGCATTGTCGCTCCGGTCTCCCTGGGCGCTGGCCTCCGCAAGGTCATCCGTCACCTTGGGGTAGACCACTTCGATGAGATGCTTCAACTCTCCCGCAAGTTCGTCGTATCGCTGCTTTGACAGGTATTCCATGGCTGTCCTCTAAAGAATTACAATCACACCGGCGACCAGAGCAGCAGGAATTGACAGTAGCCCCAACTCGTCACAACGCTCGATGATGGCCGGAGGATAGTTGAAAACGGTCTTGATCGGATTCCTGGACATCAAGAACACGAACAGCGTAAAAACCGCGCAGGCGATAAGTGATTCGAAGAAGAAGACCATAGTGCAAAGATAATAATTGTTACGTTTTCATGGTTGTCCGGCATTTCCGGATAACCACTCCACGAACTTTTTTCCCCGGCCGTGATTACGTGAAAGTTCACCTTCAGGAATGCGGAATAACTTGGTCTTTGAACGTCAAGATCAATGACCTCAAGCACAACATCGAGCGAGGCCGGAAAGGCCGGCATAAAACGTTGGTTAAGAAGCACGAAGACGCCCTTGCCAAGATAGAATCATATGCCAGTTCACGGGAGATGTAGCAAGTCCTGTCGCGAGTTTTAATCCAATGCTTGCCGATGCAGACTATAATAAGTATTGATAATCAATGATTTACAGCCTTCGTGGTTCAAATATGGTTCGAAAAAAAGGGCTTTTATTTGGTAACAAACCGGACTGTTTCATTGCCATTTTCGGAGCGGGAAAGTTTCACAAAATCTTTCCGGGAACTTCGTTGGGGGACAGCTCGCCGGACTAATTCTTCCGGTTGATCAGGCTGACGACAACCTTGACCATCGTATCCATCTCGTCAGTGTGGCTCTCCGCAATCATCAGGGTCAGTGCTACAAGAGAAGCATCGGAGATGCGCTTTGATCCGTCGGGGCGGTAAAGGATTCCGTTGTTCTGCATGAACCAAAGGAAGAGCGTAGCCGCGATTCGTTTGTTACCGTCCACGAAGGAGTGGTTCTTGACGACAAGATAGAGCAGCATGGCGGCTTTTTCTTCGATACTAGGGTAGAGGTCGCGGCCTTCCCAAGTCTGGTATATCTGGCCGATGCTGCTGTGGAAGGATGCGTCTTTCTCGACACCGAACAGTTCGCTTGCTCTGAACTATTCCTTCAGGCTCTTGATGGCTTCGATGGCGCTCTCATATGTAGCGTGGAAGCGCTCCGGTGCCGTGGTGTCAGCAATTTTCAGGCTTTGATAATCGTAGGCGTCCAGCGTGTCGAGGGCGTAGGTGTAGTCACGGATGACATCGAACAGATCTGTCGCCTGGTCGGAAGTGAGGAGCAACTCTTTACTGAAAATGTTCTCGAGCAGACCGACAGCCTTTTTCAAATCCTCATATTTCTGCTCAGAGACCGCATTCCGATTGACGGCGAATCCTTTGAGCATATACTGCTTGAGGACTTGGGCTGCCCAGATGCGGAATTTCGTCGCCCTGAAAGAATTTACCCGGTA
>JAILNI010000058.1 GCA_024691765.1 Bacteroidales bacterium
TGCGACCGTCACCCTCGGTACCAAGATGGATATGAAGGAGATGGACGAGGTCCTCATCCAGGAAGACCAGCAGTTCGTCCTCCACTACAACTTCCCTCCGTTCGCTACCGGTGAGGCCAAGCCTATCCGTGCTACCGGACGCCGCGAAATCGGCCACGGCAACCTGGCAATGCGTGCCCTCAAGCCCGTGGTTCCCCTCGCACCCGAGAATCCCTACGCAGTCCGCGTAGTTTCCGATATTCTCGAATCCAACGGTTCATCCTCGATGGCTTCCGTCTGCGGCGGCTGCCTCGCACTTATGGATGCCGGCGTAAAGATCAAGAAGCCTGTGGCAGGTGTTGCAATGGGCCTTATCACCGACGCTGAGCGCCCCAATGACCGTTACGCCATCCTCACCGACATCCTCGGCGACGAGGACCATCTCGGCGACATGGACTTCAAGGTTACCGGTACCAAGGACGGTATCACCGCAACCCAGATGGACATCAAGGTAGATGGCCTCAGCTATGAGGTCCTCGCCAAGGCCCTCGAGCAGGCCCGTCAGGGCAGGCTCCACATCATGGGCGAGATGCTCAAGACCATTGCCGAACCTCGCGAAGACTACAAGCCTTTCGTGCCTCGCATCGAGGAAATCCGCATCCCTGCAGAGTTCATCGGCGCAGTTATCGGCAAGGGCGGCGAGACCATCCAGAAGATCCAGAAGGAGACCGGCACCACCATCACCATCGACGAGGTCCAGCTGCCCGGTGGCGGCACCGAGGGCGTGGTAGATGTTGCCAGCACCGACGGAGAGTCCATGAAGAAGGCTCTCGATTGGATCAAGGGTATCTGCGCAGTCCCCGAGGCCGGAGAGGTTTACCACGGAAAGGTGGTGAGCATCCTCGAGTTCGGTGCCTTCGTAGAGATCCTCCCCGGCAAGGAAGGTCTGCTCCACGTCAGCGAAATCGCCTGGAACAAGACCGAGAAAGTGGAAGATGTGCTCAGCGTTGGTCAGGAGATCGATGTCAAACTTCTTGAGATCGACGCTAAGACCGGCAAGATGCGCCTCTCCATGCGTGCCCTTACCGAGAAGCCCGAAGGTTATGTAGAGCCCAAGCCCAACCGCGGACCCCGCCGCGAAGGCAACGACCGCGGTGAGCGCCGCGACCGTGGCGAGCGTGGTGAGCGTCGTGGCAATGATCGTGGCGAACGCCGCGAGCGCCGTGACGACCGTCACAGCTTCAAGCCCCGCCGCGAGCAGGCTCCTGCCCCCGAGGCCGACGACTACAAGGAACCCGTCGAGGAGACCTACTAGACAATAGTTTATAACTGAATATAAAGAACCGCTTATGTTTGACGCATAAGCGGTTTTTTGTAAAAATGCGTTATATTTGCCTTATCCAAAACATACATTATGAAAAGACTTATCATTATGATTTTTCCCTTTCTCGGACTTTTCGCCTGCGCCAATGGGGCAGATAATGTAAATGTAGATGAATTCGCCAAGGCAGTTGCCGACGGCGCCCGCATCGTGGACGTGCGCACTCCCGAGGAATTCGCCGAGGGCTGCATCCCCGGTGCCGTGAACGTGGACTGGAACGGCCCCGACTTCATCTCCGCCATCGATGCCCGCTTCGACGATGCCGAGCCCCTCTATGTATATTGCCGCAGCGGCCGTCGCAGTGCCGCAGCTGCGAAAGCCCTCAAGAAAGCCGGCTACAAGGTAGTCAATCTTCTGGGAGGATATCAGGCCTGGACTGCTGCCGGGCAGCGTATCGACCAGGATTTCAAATATGCCGAAAGCCTGCTCAAGGCAGGGGAGAGCGTGCCTGACTTCGAACTCGGGGACATCGCCGGCAACAGTTTCCGCCTGAGCGACTTCCGCGGCAAGTCTGTGGTGCTAGTATTCTGGGCTTCCTGGTGCCCCGACTGCCGTGCCGAAACTCCTGAACTCAAGGCTATGTATGCCGAGGCCGATCCCGAAAAGGTGCAGTTCGTGTCGGTCTCCTTCGACCGTGAATTCGATGCCCTGTGCAATTACGTGGGCGAAAACGAACTCCCCGGAGTGCAGCTCTTCGACCCGGCCGGCAAGAAGGATTCCAAGGTCGGTGCCGACTTCGGCGTCAAATGGATTCCTTCCCTCTATCTTATAGATCCCGAAGGCAAGGTTGCAGTTTCCACCGTTATGGCCTGGAAGATTGCCGCGGCCCTCGACGGGACCCTTCCCGCCTCCCAGCGTTCCGCTCATTTCTGCTCCGACGAAAGTTGCGCACTTTAACAGAACTAAACCACAAAACTAATATCTATGATTATCTACATTATCGGTGTCGTCCTTTCCGTGATTGCGGTCCTGGACATTCTCAAGAAACCCATTTCCCTCGTCGGCAAGATCATTTCCGCAGTACTGGTGCTGGCTACCAGCTGGGTTGGCCTGGCAGTTTACTTCCTCTATGCGAAGGATCATCTGACCGACTGGTTCAAGTAGAGTTTATCTGATTACATCGGCCTTAGAATCTTGCCGATGTCTTCTATGCCGAGGGCTTCTTCTACGGAGAAGCCTCCGTTTTTCGTGCGTCGCAGCGAATGGAGGAAGGCGCCGCTTCCGAGGGCTTCGCCGAGGTCGCGCGCCAGGGCCCGGATGTAGGTTCCCTTCGAGCAGTCCACCAGCACCTCCGCCTGCGGCAGCCCTTCAGGCACTTCCGCGACGTTGATCCTGTTACTAGGCAGTCGCCGGTCGTCTTTCTCCTGTCCTACAGGGAAGGTATCCCCTCCGACCCGGTTCGCGGCTCCGCCGCTCATCCCTCCCAGCCTGGCGGCTGGGCCCCTCCCTCTAACATTGCCGAGGGTGGCATGCCTCTCGGAGGGGACACCCTCCCGGGCGGACAGCGCAAACCTAGTAACAGGATCAACGTCGCGGAAGTGCCTGAGGGGCTGCCGCAGGCGGAAGTGCTGGTGGACTGCTCGAAGGGAACGTATATCCGGGCACTGGCCCGCGACCTTGGCGAAGCCCTCGGAAGCGGCGCCTTCCTGCATTCGCTGCGCCGCACAAAAAACGGAG
>JAILNI010000004.1 GCA_024691765.1 Bacteroidales bacterium
CGCCGACCTGGTCCAGTTCGCATCGGATTACAACAGCGGATACTATGCCTCGGTCCTCGACAGCCTAACTGTCACCCTCGACTCCGACATCACCTTCGATGCGGAATCTTCGGCTGAATTCAATGCCACCGGTGGTATAGGAACGAAGGACGGTGATAACACCAATTATTTCCACGGGGTATTCAATGGCGGCATGCATGCCATAAAGGGCCTTTCCGCCACAGTGCCGGTATTTGCCTATGTGGGCAGTGAGGGCACTGTGAAGAAGCTTGTCGTTGATGCCACCAGTTCTTTCGTTTTCACACATTCAGGTGCGGCGGACTCTAACTTCGGCGCTGTTGCCGGCTACCACAAGGGAGTGCTGGACACTGTGAGCGTCAGTGCGGACGTGACTCTCGCTGCGGCAGAGAATGTTGCTTTCGAGACCTGCCTTGGCGGTATCGTTGGCCGTGAAACGGTAGGCTCGGTCAAGAACTCCGCTTATTCAGGAAAGATCAAAGTCAAGCCAGACTTCTCTTCTGCCGACGCGAAGATCATGATTGGCGGTATCGTGGGCCGTATCAGCAATGCAGACGGTAAGGTGCAGGATTCCGCTTTCAGCGGCCTGATTGACAATGAGGGTAAAATGATAGCCTCCAGCGAGACCGATGCACTGAAGTCCAACCCTTACCTTATGATAGGCGGTATTGCCGGCCTCAATTCCGGCACCATCGACAAATGCACCGTAGCCAATCATGATAAGGGTATTACCGTAACGATGACGGATGATGAAATGCATGATTATACCGGCACCGTTGTTACTCATTCCACCAATGCTTACCATTACGCAATAGCCGGTATCGCCGGACGCAACGACGGAACGGTGTCCGCGTGCACCAATAATGCTACCGTCCTGAATGCTTTCTACGGCGAGCGCGGAACCAGCGGCAATATGAACGGACGCTACCTGAATGTCGGCGGCCTGGTCGGTTTCAACGGCAGCGACGCCACTGTTTCCGGCAGCACCAACAACGGACCCATTATCGACCGCGCCATCCCCAAAATGCATTATGTAGCTGGCATCGTCGGGCGTAATAAAGGTAAAGTATCTTCCTGCACCAACACGTCCGATGGCAGTATCTCCGTAGGGACGGCCCATATAACTCCCTATGGTGCACGAATGCTGTATCTCGGTGGAGTGGCGGGCTATTCCGAGAAGGGTTCTGCAGTGGACGATATCAGCAACGCCGGAGAGATTACGGTTTCCCGTTATGAAAACACTACGGGGATAATTGTGGCCATCGGCGGTGTCGTCGGTAAAAGCGACGTGGACGTTGACGGCAGCACCGGAACAATTGCAAACTCGGGAGCCATTACACAGAGCAACGGCTGCGGTCTGTGTGCAGAGCCCACGTCGGACAACGACTACGGTCTTTTCCTCGGCGGAGTTGTCGGCTATGCGACTGCTTCCGTGAAAAAAGTTTCCAACAGCGGAGCTCTGTCTTATACCTGCAGCGCAAGTGGTAAAGGCGCCCGGTATGTCCATCTTGGCGGTGTGGCCGGAAAGGTGAATGCCGCTTCGACCGTGGACATTGAGCACTGCACCAATACCGCAAATGTCACATACGTAGCAAAGGCAAAGTACGGCGAAAATAATGCGACCAGGTATTATCACAACTACGTCGGGGGTATCGTAGGTTATGCGAACAATGCCGCGATCAAGGGTGATTCCTCGTCCAAGTGTACCAACACGGGCATCGTTAAGGCAGGCGACGCGTCCGCCAATAACAACAACAACGGGGATGACGTAGTTCCTTCCTTCGTTGTCGGCGGTATTGTCGGTCATATTACCGGCGCCTCGTCCATCGAGTATTGCGAACTTGCCGGTACAGGTCAATCCTACAACGACCACTTCAGCAACCGCGTTATAGATAAATACGACTGTCCTTCGAACGGAGGCATAGCCGGCCAGGTAGTCGGTGCTGACGGAACACCGATCTCCATCTCGCACTGCGCCGTTTCCAGCACCGCCAGCACCGCCGGCACCGCCGGCAACACGGCGGTTTATTCCCGTCGCGGAGCTACCGGCGGTATAGTCGGTATAGCTGAATATGCTACTGTCTCAGATTGCAGCGTGCCCGTCGATTATACCGGATCCGGCTATTACTATGGCGGAATCGCCGGCCTGATCAAGAATGGTACGATCAGTTCCTGCAACTATACCGGGACCAAGATTCAGAGCACACAGATTAAGCTCGGAGGCGGAATTGTTGGAAAGCTCGATGCCGCCGGTATCGTTGACGCCTGCACCAGTTCCGCTACGACCATCGACAAGAACGGTACGGCTATCACCGACTTTGGCGGTATTGCCGGTGTTTCCGTTGCCGGTTCGACGATTAAGAACAGTCACTGCAAGTCAGGCATGGCCATCTGCTCCGACGCCAACTTCACCGACGGCGGCGGCAACGCAGCCGACCTGTAGTTCCATCGTCAGCCTTGCATGTCTTATCGTCACGCAAGGTCCGTAATATCCGAACCTTCTGCGCAGGACCACCCGGCCCTGCGCAGTTGCGTATCCGTTCCGATACCCATCGAAACCCTTTTTATGGGCAAACCGGTGCCAATCTTTTGTTTTACAATCAAAAATGAGTATAATTGCAGGTTAAAAGGCACATGAACTGATAAACAATATAACACATAACGTTATGATTATTAAAAATTTACAAACAAACGCCACTCCGGGGTATGTCGCTCCGGATGCGGAGCAGGTGGTATTGAACTCCACATGCCCCCTTATGGCATCGTTCGGGATTCCGGACATAACCGAAGAAGAGGAGGAATGGTAATATGAAGACACGTTATTATTTCCTTCTGCTTGCCGCGGCACTGCTGGCAGGCTGTGCAAAAGAAATGAAGGAAGAGATTCTTCCCGAAGAAGCTTCTCAGGGTAAGTTCTTCCTTGAGGTTGGCATCAATCCCGCTACCAGCACCTTGATGGAGACCAATGTCGGTTCCTCGCACAAGGTCTTCTGGTCCGACGGCGACATTATCAAGGTTAACGACAAGGTGTCGGATGCCCTTTCCAGCGTTCCGGCAAACAGCCAGGTCGCATCGTTCAGCTTCGCCGAGGCTCCCAGCACCCCGTACTACGTGCTTTATCCTTCCGGCATCTGGGTTGACGCCTCTCACGTATCCCTTCCTGCGGTTCAGACCTACAAGGCAGATGGCTTTGCCGACGGCATGTTCCCGATGGCGGGTTATTCCTCCGACGGCAGCAACATCACGCTCAGCCACCTCTGTGCGGTAGTGAAGATCTCCGTACTTAAGGAGACCGCCGCGCATGCAGAAGCCAGGAGCGGCTCGGTAGATGCCGACAACATCGCCGCAATCCGTTTCAAGGGCCACAACAGCGAGAAGGTCAGCGGTAACTTCGTGATTACTTACAATCCCGCAGCCATTACCCCTGCCAGCGGCACCGGAGCCGATCTGGAAGTGCGCGTAGCCAAGAACCAGGCCACCTCTACTTCCGAGGCTGTCGTCTACTATCTTGTCGTTCCCGCCCGCACCTATTCGAACGGATTCGACATCATAGTCCAGGACGTCAAGGGCCACATCATGACCAAGAGCAAGGAGTCTTCGAAGACCTTTGCGGCCGGCCATCTCTATTCATATCCCGAATTCGAGTTCGTTCCCACTGCGACCGAACTCGGCGTGGAAATCAGCAACGCCCAGCAGCTCATCGACTTCGCTACTGCTTATAATAATAAGGAGTATGAGGCTCTCGGCTCCAGCCTGGTCGCAACGCTTACCGGCGACATCACCTTCGACGCCACATCTTCCGCATCATTCAATGCGACCGGAGGAATAGGCCTTAAGAATGGAGTTAACGGTGCGACGGAAGATTACTATTTCAACGGCATATTCAATGGCGGAGACCACACCATCAGCGGCCTAACCGGGACATGTCCGCTATTTGTAGCTACAGCAGCCAGCAGTACCGTCAAGGATTTCACGATTGACAACACTTGTTCCTTCACGTTTACTCACCCCGGCACGCAGACTGAAGTAGGTTCCGTGGTGGGGTATCATAAAGGATTGTTATCCGGCGTTACCGTAAATGCTCCCGTGTCCCTTTCCGATGCCGCTAATGTTGCAGCAGATACACGCCTTGGAGGTCTTGTCGGCCGCATCCGTGAAGGAGTCGTTGACGATTGCACCTATTCCGGTGCTATCAGTGTACCGTCCGGGTTCTCTGCTGCAGACAAGCAGATTTCCATTGGAGGACTGGTCGGTATTATTTCCAACGCTGAAGGCAAAATTCAGAATTCTTTCTTTACAGGAACGATCGAGAATGAGGGCCAGATGATAGCCGCTTCTGAAACCGATGATTTCAAGGCTAATCCTCAATTGATGATAGGTGGTATTATAGGCCTTAATACCGGAACTGTTGATAACTGTACCGTGGCCAATCATGCTACGGGTATTACTGTAACGCTGAATGACGTTTCGGACCATAATTATACAGGCACCGTAGTTACTCATTCCACCAACGCTTATCACTACTCAATAGCCGGTATCGCGGGCCGCAATGATGGCACGGTTAAGGATTGTACCAACAATGCAACGGTCCTCAATATCTTCTCTGCGGAACGCGGAACCAGCGGCAATATGAATGGCCGTTATCTTGAGGTAAGTGGCATAGTTGGGTTCAACTCATCCGGCAAGACGGTTTCCGGTTGTACCAATAATGGCGCCATAATTACACGTGCAAATCCTAAAGTACAATACGTTGGCGGAGTAGTAGCATGGAATTACGGTATAGTTTCTTCTTGTGAGAACGCATCTACAGCTACGATAGGCATGGGCACTTCTCATTTATCTCCTTATGGCGCCCGCATGTCCTACGTTGGTGGTGTAATAGGTCACAACAGGTCCTCCGCTACGATTAGTAACATTCAGAATGCGGCTGCAATAACCGTCTCTCGCGTGGAGTCTACGACAGGAGTCAACCATCGAATTGGTGGTGTGATTGGCCAGAGCGATGCAGTCGTTGACGGGACGAATGCCGGAGGCACAATCTCCAATTCCGGAAATATTGCTCAATCCAACGGTGTTGTAATGTGTGCGACTCCTACTGCCGAAAATGATTATGGATACAGCCTTGGCGGTGTTGTGGGATATGCTACAAAAGCCGTGAAAAATGTTTCCAACGGCGGTAGTGTTACATATACCTGCTCTGCGACAAACATCGGAGCGCAGTATGTTTACCTGGGAGGTATCATAGGCAAGCTGAAAGCAGACTCTACGGTCGACGTTGAACATTGCTCAAATACAGCCAACGTTACATTTACGGCTTCTGCAAAATACGACGCCACCACCAATACTGCAACAAGATATTATTATAATTACCTTGGAGGCATTGTAGGCTACGCAGATAATGCTGCCATAAAAGGTGATGTATCTAACCACTGTACAAACAGCGGCATCATCAAGGGCGGCGACGGGAATGCCAACAATAACCAGAAGACTCCTTCGTTCGAAGTGGGCGGCATCGTCGGCTGCATCACCGGAGCATCCTCTATTGCGTATTGCGAACTCTCTGGCTCCGGCCAGTCATACAATGACCACTGGAGCAACCGTGGCATCACGAGTTATGACTGCCCGATGAACGGCGGTATCGCCGGTCATGTGGTAGGCACTGCGGAAACGCCAATCCCTGTTTCCAATTGCTCCGTCAGCAGCACGGTAGGCACCAGCGGGAATCAGGCGGTTTTTTCCAGGCGCGGAGCGGTCGGCGGCATAGTTGGCATGGCCCAGTATGCAAGCATCTCCTACTGCACGGTTCCTGTAAACTTCTCCGGCAGCGGCTATTTCTACGGAGGTATCGCAGGTGCGGCTCAGAACAGCACTGTCAGTTCCTGTTCTTATACCGGAACTATTATTCAGAGTTCCCAGATTCAGATTGGCGGAGGCATCGTAGGCAAACTGGATACAGGAAGTACGGTTGACGGCTGCTCGAGTTCTGCAACTACCGTTAATAAGAACGGCACTGCCGTTTCGGCCACAGGTGGTATAGCAGGGCAATCTGTTGCCGGCACATACATCAAGAACAGTCACTACAAATCCTCCATCAGTATTTGCGGTGATTCCAACTTCTCCGATGGCGGGGAAGCCAATGCAAACGACCTTTAGTCCATTCTCCCGGTCCTCCGGGTAACATACCTTTCTTCAGCCGGCGCCTCTTGCGCCGGCTGTTTTTATGCCCGTCGCGCGTGCATGTGCGTAAATAATTTGTATATTTACGAATAATAACAATAACCACTCGATAGCAGCCGTGAAACGCTTCTTCATCCTCACCATTTCCGCCATTGCATTGGCGGCACCAGTGTCCTGCAACAGGATTGAAAACCGTATTCCCGAATCCGAAGTTACCGTTCTGGAAATCGCCGCGCCCGGCCCGGTCTCGAGGACCGTGCTCGGCCCTTCCGTGAACGACAAGCGTTCCGTTTACTGGACCGACGGCGACTGCCTCTCGCTCAACGGCACGGCGTCCAATCCGCTCACCGGCGTGGCCGCTGAGCAGGCTTCCGCCACTTTTACCTTCCCGGGCGTCATCTCCGCTCCCTACAGGATACTCTATCCGGCATCGTTCTTTAATAATTCCACCACGGTTACTCTCCCCTCGACCCAGGAATACGTGGCCGGCTCTTTCGCTCCCGACACCGCCCCCCTCGCCGGCTACAGCGAGAGCGGCTCCGGCAGCATCAGCCTCGGCCATCTCGAGTCCATAATCCACCTTGCGGTCAAGAAGGACGCAGGCGTGAGCGCTTCGAACCTTGTTTCCGTCCGCTTTACCGGGAATGCCGGCGAACAGGTGTGTGGAGATTTCACCATCAACTACGAAACTCCTTCGCTTACGGGTGCCGCCGAAGCCGGAGTCGGCCGCGAGCTTACCCTGGAGATAGGGCAGCCCCTTTCCGAATCCACCGCCCTCGACCTCTTTCTGGTAGTTCCGGCAGGCGAGTATGCGTCCGGATTCACAGTGGTTCTGGAAGACGCGATGCACCGCACCATGACCAAGGTCAAGGACGATGCCATCACCCTCCAGGCGGGCAAACTCAAGAAGATGACGGCCTTCAACTTCGTGCCTTCGGCGCTTGCTTCTCCCATAACTATTGAAGATATCACCGAGGAAGTGCTGGTCCCCGACGGCTACAACGTCACCGGCAGGGTGGTGGACACCGGCGGCAACGGCCTCGCAGGCGTGGTTGTGAGCGACGGAACCCAGTGTGTACGCACCATGTTCGACGGCTCCTTCTACATGACTTCCGATATCGAAAACGTGAAATTCGTCCACGTCAGCACCCCGTCCGGCTACATGCCTCAGGTGGTCGGCGGCATACCGAAGTTCTACAAGAAGAAAGCGGACATAACCCCTTCGGCGGGGGTCTACGACTTCGGTGACTATGAGTTGACGGCCGTGGCCAACCCCGATCGATACACCCTGCTCATCACGGCGGATCCGCAGCCTCGAAAGTATTCAGCATGGAACAACGACCGCATTGCTTTCAGGTCGCTGGATGTCTGCGAAGACCTCTATGACGAGCTTGCCGACGTCGCAGCAGGTATCACTGGCCGTCAGGTATACGGGATTTGCCTTGGGGATGTGGTTCACGAAGACATGAGCCTGTTTGCCAATTACAACGCGGGTTTGGCGCGCCTTGGATATCCTACTTACAATATCATAGGCAACCACGACAACGATCCTTCAGGCGCGAATGACGACGAAGGCGCGGCCCCGTTCGAATCGTATTACGGACCCCGGAACTATTCTTTCAACATAGGAGGCATACACTATGTGATGCTGGACAATCTTGTAATGAGTCGGGACCCGGGTAACGACAACAAGTTAACCTATTTTGAACAGGGGCTTTCCGACGGGATCTGGGCGTGGCTTCAAGCCGATCTGGCAATGATTCCCACGAGTACGAAGCTCATGGTCTGCGCCCATTCTCCGATGTTCAAGCTTATAAGCGGAGCTGAGCGCTCAAAGGACGAAAAGGCACTGCATGGAACCGCCTATGGTGATCTTATCAACGACTATACCGAAGTTCACGCATGGGCCGGTCATACTCATGTAGGCTTCAATTACAATTATCCCAGCAACCACCGTCACAAGAAAGTGCAGGTGCATACCCTTGCCCGTTCAACCGGGGAACTCTGGACCAATGAATATCTGGCTGCCGGTACTCCGCGCGGCTTCACGATTGTCGAGGTGGACAACGGCAACATATCATGGCGTTTCCATCCTCTTACCCGTCAGACGGGCGATTTCGTAGGAGTGTCATCCGGCATATGCCTTGCCGGGGCACCGGACTATGACTGGCGCGACTGGGATTACGACGGCAGCGGCGTGGCCGTGATGAGAGGTGGCGGTTCTCTTACCGAAGACTATCAGATTCATGTCTATCCGCGTGGAGCATACGGCGACAACTATGTGTATGCCAACGTCTTCCTTTGGGATGACAAGTGGCAGACTCCGGTATGGACTCCGGACGGAGGCGCCCCGGTCGCCATGACCCTCCTGCACGATACTGAGGGTTCATATATTCTGGATACGGAGAAGATTCACGATTTGGCTAATACGGAAATAAGGACACATTACAAAGCCAACGTAGGATTCTTCGTAAACGACGACGGCTATACGGCAAGTGAAGTCGGTTCCATCGCAACGCTCTTCCGTGCTCCGGCCGATGCCTCTCCCGCCGGCGGTACCGTATCCGTTACAGACCGTTTCGGCAATAACTACTCCCGCCACGTCAGTTGGTAGCAGCCCATGAACTTCTTCGCAACCCTAACCATTGCGGCGGCCATCCTCGCGTCGGTCCTGCCGGGCGCACAGGCGCAACCTGCCTCATGGCAGGAGCCGAGCTTGCGCGATGTCACCCCGGAAGGCTGGCTCAAAGCTCAACTGGAAACCCAGCGCAGCGGCCTTACCGGCCATCCGGAAGCGCTGTCGTACCCGTATAACACCTGCCTCTGGGCAGGGGAAATCCCGCGCATGGGCACCCACGGGCAGGATTGGTGGCGATACGAACAAACCGCCTACTATACCGACGGCCTGCTCCGCATGGGCTATCTTCTTGGCGACAGCACCTTCATCGCCAAAGGCGAGGCAGGAATCGACTACACCCTCGTGCATCCCTGGGAGAACGGCCGCCTGGGTTCGAAAGTAATCACCAACACCTGGCCGTTCGCCGTGTTCTTCCGTGCCGTGAGGGCTGCCTACGACGTCAACCCGGACCCGCAGATACTTGAAGCGCTGAGGCGTCACTATTATTCCATCCCGATGGGGCAGCTTGTCCGCAAACGCGACATCGTTTCCATCGAAGGCATGCTCTGGACAGCCGCAAGGACGGGTGACGACGCCCTCGTCTCAAGGGCCGATTCCGCCTTCCGCCTGCGCACAGAGCTGCTGGGCGACCGCAAACTCAGCCGCGACGACCGCGTGACTCCGGAATTCCTCACCGCGCCGGAACCCTACAACATGCACGGCGTTACCATGAGCGAGATGCTCAAGATTCCCATCATGCTCTTCGAGGCCACAGGCGACCCCTGGTTCCGCGATCTGGCGGTTAATTCCCTCGACCGCCTTTACGCCGAGGACGGCCTCCCCGACGGGCTCTTTACCAGCGCCGAATGGCTCCAGGGCCGCGGAATACGCCACAGCCACGAGACTTGCAATGCGGTGGACATGAGCTGGACGCTCGGTTACTTCCTGGAGATCCTGCACCAGCCGCGCTACGCCGATATGCTGGAGAAGATAGTCTTCAACGCCGGCGCCGGCAGCGTCACGCAGGACTTCAAGGCTCTCCAGTACTATTCTTCCGTCAATCAGTTCATCGCAACCGGCACGTCGAACCACAATAAAGACAATTACTGCTCCACCTGGATGGCTTACAGGCCCACTCACCAGACGGAGTGCTGTGCCGGCAATATCCACCGTCTCTTTCCGAACTACGCGGCCCGCATGTGGCTCCGGGGAGACGGCGAAGCGGTAGCGGCCCTCTACGGCCCGTCGCGTTTCCGTTTCAGCGATGCCCTCACTTTCGTGGAAGACACCGACTATCCCTACCACGAAACGGTGAGTATCCGTGCCGAGGCGGCGAAAGGGCGGCACAGGGCACGGCTGACCCTCCGCATCCCCGGCTGGTGCACGAATGCCAGCCTGCGCATCAACGGCAGACTCTCCCGCATCCCGCTGAACCCCGGCAGCTTCGTCTCCATCGACCGGAAGTGGAAAGACTGCGACCGCATCGAGCTTCAACTCCCCATGCCTGTGAAGCGCTGCGAAGCCTACGGCGGGGGAGTGTGGTGGGAACGCGGCCCGCTTGTATACAGCTACGCCATTCCGGCTGAATATAAGAAAGATACGATCAGATACGCCAACATGAACGGCAAGTATCCGGCCGACGACAATGCCTTTCCGTGCTGGGACATCCGTCCATCGGGTCCGTGGAATTTTGCCGTTTCGGCCGACGCCGAAGCCACTCCCGTTCCAGGCGGCCTGCGCATACCTGTCCGCCCGATAGACTGGCAGTTCGACCGCGGTCCGGCAGGGGAGCTGCTCACCCCGGATCTCCCGGCGAGGCCGGAGCCGACCGGCCCGGAGCAATACATCGACCTGGTGCCCTACGGCTCCACGACGCTCCGCCTCACCGTTTTTCCGGTTTATTTCGTATCTTTATAGCATGAAACGTTTCCACGTCATTATGCTGGTGCTGGCGCTGCTGCCGTCAGGCATCTCGGCGCTTGCCCAGAACCCTCCCACGAGTGAAGACAAGGACTGGCCCCGCTTTTCCCGTTATGCCTATTACAATTCCATAGTGAAGGACAGGCCCGTGGCGGTGCTGTTCGGCGACTCGATAACCCGAAACTGGGAAAAGAACGACTACGCCTGGCTCAGCGCGCACCGTTTTCTCGGACGCGGCATCGGCGGACAGACCACCATGCACATGCTCTCCCGCTTCCGCCCCGACGTGCTGGAGCTGGAACCCGAATATGTGGCCATCCTCGCCGGAATCAACGACATAGCCCGCAATAACGGCTACATCAAGGTGGGCAACATCTTCAAGAATCTTGTCTCCATGGTGGAACTGGCGCAGACCCATGGCATCAAGCCCGTCATGTGTACGGTGCTCCCGGCCCGCGAGATAGGCTGGCGCAAGCGCATAGGCGACCCGCGTCCGTCCATCGACAGCCTCAATGTCCTCATAAAGAACTACGCCGCGGCCAACGGCATCCCCCTGGCCGACTACCACTCCGCCATGAAGACGGAAGACGGCGCCCTCAGGCCCGAATTCGAGACCGACGCGGTGCATCCGAACCTGGCCGGATACAAGGTGATGGAGGCTGTTCTTCTGGAAACCCTCGGTATGGCTGCGGAAAGCGTCGCCGCCCCCGCGGACAAATACATCCTCACCCCTCCGGCCCCCGAAAGTCCTCGCATCAACGGCCCCAAGGTCTATGGCGTGCGCCCGGGTTCGCCCTTCCTTTACCGCATCCCGGCAACCGGCGTGCGGCCCATGCGCTTCTCCGCCGAAGGCCTGCCCAAGGGCCTGAAACTCAATGCGGAAAGCGGCATCATCTCCGGTAAGGTCAAAAAGGCCGGCAGATGGGAAGTCACCCTTAAGGCCCAAAACGAAAAGGGGACCGACTCCCGCACCCTTCGTATAATCGCGGGCGAGGAAATCTGCCTCACTCCACCCCTCGGCTGGAACTCCTGGAACGTCTGGGGCAACAGCGTCTCCCAGGAAAAGGTGCTCCGCTCGGCCCGCGGCATGGTTGAGAGCGGCCTTGCCGACTGCGGCTGGAGCTACATCAACATCGACGACGGCTGGCAGGGCATACGCGCCGGCAGGGACAAGGCCATTCAGCCAAACTCCAAGTTCCCCGACATGCAGGCCCTTGCCGACGAGATACATGCGATGGGCCTCAAGTTCGGCATCTATTCCGGACCGTGGGTAGGTACTTACGCCGGCCATATAGGAGAGACCTGCGACAACGCCGACGGCACTTACGACTACATCACGAAAGGCCTCTGCGACAGCGTGTACAAGCTCGACCGGAAGAAGGTGGACCGCAAGTCCGTCCGCTACTTCGGCAAGTACTCTTTCGTGCGGGCCGACGTGCGCCAGTGGGCGGAATGGGGAGTGGACTACCTCAAGTACGACTGGTATCCCAACGATGAAGAGCATGCCGCCGAGATGGCGAAGGCCCTGGACGAATCGGGCCGCGACATAGTGTACAGCCTTTCCAACCGCGCGCCCCTTGCGCTCGCTCCGGTATGGCGCCGCCTCAGCAACGCATGGCGCACCACCGACGACATCCGTGACACCTGGGCGAGCGTCTACGGGATTGGTTTCGGGGAGCAGGACCGCTGGGCGGCTTACCGCTGTCCAGGCCACTGGCCCGATGCCGACATGCTGGTGGTGGGCAAGGTGGGCTGGGGCCCCTCCGTCCGCGAATCACGCCTCACCGCCGACGAGCAGTACACCCACATCTCCCTGTGGGCCCTCCTGGCTACGCCCCTGCTCATCGGCTGCGACCTCGAGAGCATCGACCCCTTCACCTTCGGCCTCCTTTCCAACACCGAGGTGCTCGACGTCAACCAGGACCCTCTGGGCGTTCAGGCTTCGCAGATGGCTCCGGGAGTGTTCGTTAAGCCTCTGGAAGACGGTTCCGTCGCCGTTGGACTCTTCAATACCGAAGATGCCCCCGCGATGGTGAGTTTCAGGCCTTCCTACGCCGGAATGAGCGGACAGCTCTCCGTTCGCGACCTCTGGCGCCAGAAAGACCTTGGCGGCTTCTCCGCAGGCGACAACTGGAGTTCGCAGATCCCGGCGCACGGGGTGCTGCTGCTTAAATTTACCGCATCGAACAAATAACGCTATAACATGAAGAAGATATTCTCCCGTTTTTCTCCCGTTCTGCTGGCCGCCTTGCTGCTGATGCCGCTGGCCTGCAAGAATGAAACGCTCACGGTGATGTCCTACAACGTGCGCTACGGAGCTGCGAACGACGGCGACAATTCCTGGGACCTGCGCAAGAGCGCCACGACGGCCATGCTTGAAAAGGTGCGGCCCGACGTGTTCGGCGTGCAGGAGGCCCTCCCTTTCCAGATCGACTACATCCTTGAGTCCGCACCGCAGTACAAGTGCTACGGAATAGGCCGCGACGACGGCGAGAACGGGGAGCGCATGAGCGTTTTCTACAACACGAATCGCCTGGAGCTGGAGGACTGCGGCACCTGGTGGCTCTCCGAGACGCCCGACGTTCCGTCCAAGGGCTGGGATGCCAAATATCCCCGCACAGCCACCTGGGCCCTTCTTAAGGACCTCAAGTGCGACCGCGAGCTCTACTTCGTGGACACCCATCTCGACCACCGCGGGAAGGCCGCTCGCCGCGAAGGCCTCCTCATGATAGTGAACAAGGTTAAGGAGATGAATTCCGACGTGCCCATGGTGCTCGTGGGCGACTTCAACGTCGAACCGGCCGACTCGGCCCTGCTGGCCCTCGAAGGCCTGATGCTCGACGCACGCACCACTGCGGCCCGGACCGACACCACCGCATCCTTCAACGGTTTCAAGAAGCCGCTCAAGGTTATCGACTACATTTATTACAACGGTTTCTCGCAGGCGAGGGAGTTCCGCGTCGTGTCGGAAAAGTTCGACGGCAAGCCGTTCATATCTGACCACTATCCCATCGTAGCTAAGTTAAAGTATTGATAATATGAAGTTTCTAGGATTCCTGAATGCCGTCCCGGCTCCGGCCGCCACGGTTCCTGCCGAAAAGGTAGACAAGACCTACAAGCGTCTGCGTATCCAGACCTTCCTTGCCGCCACCTTAGGCTACGCCCTCTATTACGTGTGCCGCCTGTCGATGGGCGTGATGAAGCAGCCCATCATCGATGCGGGCCTTCTCAACGCTACCCAGCTCGGTATCATAGGCGCCTGCCTTTACTGGGCATACGCAATAGGCAAGCTCATCAACGGCTTCCTCGCCGACAGTGCCAACATCAAACGCTTCATGGCCTTCGGCCTCATCGCATCCGTGGCGATGAACTTCATCATGGGTATACTCGGCGTCAGCGCCACGGAAGGCAACATGGCCAACGGCACTCTCTTCATCTGTTTTGCGGTGTGCTGGGCTGTCAACGGCTGGGCGCAGTCAATGGGAGCGCCCCCTGCCATCATCTCGCTTTCCCGTTGGTTCCCGCTCCGCATACGCGGCACCTTCTACGGCTTCTTCAGCTCGTCGCACAACATAGGCGAAGGCCTTTCCTTCGTGTTCGTGAGTGCCATCGTCGCCGCCCTCGGCTGGAAGTGGGGCTTCTTCGGAGCCGCCCTCGCCGGCATCCTCGGCGTCCTAATCATCGTTTTCTTCCTTCACAACAGCACGGAGAGCAAGGGATTGCCCTCGATCGAGACCCTCGCCGGCGAACCCCAGCCCAAACCGGTTCCCGCTTCCGAGAAGCGTGCGGAGACCCGCCGCCTCCAGGCCCAGGTTATCCGTAACCCCGGCGTGTGGATCCTCGCGCTTGCAAGCGCCTTCATGTACATGAGCCGCTACGCCATCAACGAATGGGGCATTATCTTCCTTCAGGAGGCCCGCGGATACAGCCTGGCCGAAGCCGGCGCCATAGTGGGCATCAATCCCATCTTCGGCGTGCTCGGTACCGTTTTCTCGGGCTGGCTGTCCGACGCAGTCTTCAAAGGCGACCGCAAGTATCCGGCCTTCGTGGCTGGTATCCTCGAGGCAATAGCCCTCGTGCTCTTCCTATTCGGAGGCCCGCAGAAGTGGGTGGCCATCCTGGCCATGGTGCTCTTCGGCATCGCCATCGGCGTGCTCATCAGCTTCCTCGGAGGCCTTATGGCCATCGACCTGGTTCCCCGTCAGGCTACCGGAGCAGCCCTCGGTATCGTGGGTATGGCATCCTATGCCGCGGCAGGTCTGCAGAATGTCGTCACCGGCATTCTGCTCGACGGCCACATGATGGAGGTGAACGGAGCCATGGTTCACGACTACACCTACGTAAGCATCTTCTGGATAGGTGCGGCGGTGATTTCCTTCCTCCTGCCCATCCTTAACTGGAGGCGCAAACAGCAGGAAATTGTGTAGTTGAATCCTTTGGATTCACCGCTTGAATGGGGGTCGCTTTAGGGCGGCCCTCACTTTTTATTAAAAAAGTTAAAAATAAATTTGCAGGTATAAAAAAAGTGTGTATCTTTGCAGCCCCGTTTGAGAAACAGTGGTTTTGAAACGGGATTCAGTTCCTTGAAAATATTGAGAGACACAAAGAGGTAAAGATAGAAAATTAGATTAGCTAGAATAACGAATTCGGAATTTTCGGATGAGTTGTGGTAGCTACAATTTCATACTTCTATTATTAATTAATAGTAGATTCACTG
>JAILNI010000023.1 GCA_024691765.1 Bacteroidales bacterium
CCGAATGGACCAGATACCTTCGAAGGACTCCATGCCCGGTTCGCTCTATTCAGACCTGGCAAAGATCTACGAGAAGGCCGTACAGCTCCCTACGGAGGGATCCATCACCATCATAGCCGTCACCACCCTCAATGACGGGGATATCACCCACGCCATTCCGGACAACACCGGTTACATCACCGAAGGCCAGCTCTTCCTGAGGGCCGACCCCGACAGCGGCAAGGTTATCGTGGACCCGTTCCGCAGCCTCTCCCGACTCAAGCAGAACGTTCAGAACAAGAAGACTCGCGAAGACCACAGCCAGGTGATGAACGCAGGCGTCCGCCTCTATGCCGATGCGCAGAACGCCAAGACCAAGCAGGAGAACGGCTTCGACCTGTCCGACTACGACAAGCGCTGCCTTGAGTACGCCGTGGATTACGCCACTCGCATACTCAGCATAGACGTGAACATCAGCATAGAACAGATGCTCGACACCGCCTGGGAGCTCTTCGCGAAGTACTTCTCCCCCGCGGAAACAGGCATCAGGCAGGCCTTCATCGATAAATACTGGCCGAAGAAAGACTGAGCATGGCCATCAAGTTCCAATATAACAAGACGTCGCTGACGAATCTCGGCAAGCAGCTGAAGATACGCCGGAACGCCCTCCCCACCCTGAAGAACAAGGAGAGCGCCCTGCGGTTCAGCGCCCTTGCGGCCCGCAAGAAATCGGAAGCCCTCGAAAGGGAGCTGCGTACCCGCATGGCCGAGTACGACTACCTGGCGGCGCTTTGGAACGAATTCGACCCGGGGCTTATTAAAATTACGGGAGTGGACCTCGCCACCGTGAAGATTGCGGGCGTGGCCTGCCCCGAACTGAGGGAAGTGTTTTACGAACTGGCCCAGTTCAACGCTTTCGCCGCTCCCGCCTGGTACGCCGACGGAGTGCGTATACTCAAGGAACTCACGCGCCTCGGGCTCGAAAGCGAAGTGAGCCTCAAGACCAGCCGCATCCTGGATTTCCAGCGCAAGAAGACCACCCAGAAAGTCAACCTTTACGAAAAGGTGCAGATTCCGGGTTACCAGGAAGCCATACTCAAGATAAAGCGCTACATGGAAGACGAGGAGAACCTGAGCAAGGCCTCGTCCAAGATAGTCAAGAGCCGCCACGAGCTTGAAGAAGAGGAGGAAGAAGCATGATAGAAAGAATGACCAAATACTCCTTCGTTCTCCTCTCGCAGCAGAAGGAAGAGTTCCTGTCGCGTCTGCAGGAGCTTGGCGTGGTGGACATCACACGCAGCGAAAAGCCCGTGGACGAGCATTCCGCCGCCCTGCTTGCCGAAGCCGAAAGGCTCAGGAAGGAGATAGCCGACATCTCGGCGGGCAGCGACGCTCACCTTAAGGATCTTGAGAACGAGCTCAAAACGCTCCTGAAAGAGAGAGACGAGAACGCCGTATGGGGCAGCTGGAACCGCGGGCTTCTGGCTGAAACCGGGCTCGACCTTCATTTCTACATGACTGACGCAAGGCGTTTCGACCCGTCGTGGCCGGAACAGTTCGCAATCCAGAAAGTTGCGGAAGAAGACGGCAGGGTCTGGTTTGTAATAGTCGGCGGCAACGAAGGGTTCCCGCTTAAGGAGCTCCCTGCCCCAGCCCTGACGTACGCCGAGGCAAGCGAGGCGATAGACGACAAACAGAACGAAACGGCCCTTTACGCCAAGGCCCTGAAAGACCGCGCCGAGGAACTGCCTGCCCTGCGCAAGGCTCTGGCTGCAAAACGCGAGGAGCTATCGGTTTATCTGGCCGGGCTCAGCGGAGAAAACGCCGCAGCCGACGCTCTCGTAGTGTTCGAAGGCTTCGTTCCCGACGAGCAGACGGCAGGCTTCGAAGCATCCCTGGAGGATCTTCCCGCAGTATGGTTCAAGGATGCGGCCACAGTGGAGGACAAACCTCCGGTGAAGTTCCGCAACAACAAGTTCGTGGGGCAGTTCGAAGTTCTCACGGATATGTACGGAAGGCCCGCCTACGACGGCTTCGACCCAACGCCTTTCATAAGCATCTTCTTCACCCTGTTCTTCGCCTTCTGTATGGGCGACGCAGGCTACGGCCTCGTGCTCCTGCTGCTCGGTTTCCTGCTCAAGGGAGCCCTTGGCAGACAGACGAGCGCACTTGTGGTCACTCTGGGCATAGCCACCTTCGTCATAGGCTTTTTCTTCCACAGCTTCTTCAGCCTGGACATCAGCAGGTGGGAATTCATTCAGAACCTTGGGCTCAACCGTATAATGGTGCCTTCGGACAGCCAGTTCGTCGTTCCCGGCATGGGCGCTTACGACTGGAACATGGTCATCGCACTTATCTGCGGCGTAGTTCACATATCTCTTGCCCAGTTTACCAAGGCCTGTGTGGAAACCCGCAACAAGGGCTTCCTCGGGAGCCTTGGCACCTGGGGATGGACGCTGCTCATCGTCGGCGGCGTCGCGGTGGGCGCTTTCGGCCTGCTGGGTGTGCTCGACAGCAACATCACCAAGACAGCTATAATAATCGTGGGTATAATCTCCGCACTCTGCATCTTCATACTCCGCGACCTCAACAAGAACCCTCTGGCCAATTTCGGAAACGGCCTCTGGGAGACCTACAATACTGCCACGGGGCTATTGTCCGACGTGCTCAGCTACCTCCGTCTCTACGCCCTCGGGCTTGCCGGCGGGCTGCTGGGAGGAGCGTTCAACGACCTCGCCGTGATGGTTCGCGGCGACGGCGGATTAGGCTGGGTCTGGTTCGCGGCGCTGCTGGTCATAGGGCATGTGCTCAACATAGCCATGTGCGCCCTGAGCGCCTTCGTTCACCCGCTGCGCCTCAACTTCCTGGAGTTCTTCAAGAATTCCGGCTATGAGGGCACCGGACGCAAATACAATCCCCTCTCAAAAGATAATTCAAACAATCAAAATCAATAAATTATGTCACCAGAAGTCATTTCAATCCTCGGTTACATCGGACTCGGCGCGGTGCTTTCGCTCGCAGGCATAGGCAGCGCGTACGGAACCACCATCGCCGGCAACGCCGCTGAAGGCGCCCTCAGGAAGAATCCGGAGGGGTCGGGCAACTACATGGTCCTGTCCGCCGTTCCCGCCACCCAGGGCATCTACGGTTTCGTGGCCTTCCTTATCATGATGGGAAAGTTCAACAACGACCCCACCCTCGGAGTCAAGATCTTCGGCATCGGCCTCTTCGTGGGAATAGTCTGCATGCTCTCATCCATACGCCAGGGTCAGGTATGCGCCAACGGCATCGTGAACATCAGCCAGGGGCACAACGTCTTCGCGAACACCCTTATCTACGCCGCTCTCCCGGAATTCTACGCGATTCTCGGCCTGGTCGGCGCCATAATGGCATAAGCGCAGGCTTGGCAACGAAGAAAAGCGGCGTCCGCAAGGGCGCCGTTATTTTTTGTATATGTAAAGGATTTGCCCGGGGCGTATGGTGTCGCTCTTCAGGTGGTTCCATTTCTTTATCTGGGCCACCGTCACCCCGTTCTTGAGAGCTATGCGTCCGAGTATGTCACCCTGCTTCACCTTGTAGGCCACCCTCTGCGGCACTCCGGCCTCCTCTATATTCTTGAGTACCTGGGGATTCAGCAGGTCGCCGGCACGGTGCACATAAAGGGAATCACGCGCGTCGATGAAAGATCCGGTCCAGTTGTAGGGGATATTGAGCGTGCAAGGGCCGCTGTTCCCGGGGATTATTTCATGGGTGTACTGGGGATTGAGCATCTTCACCGTCTCGAAAGGCACCCCCAGCACCTCGCTGATCTGGCGAAAATGCAGGTTGCGCCTTATCTCGAAGGTGTCCACCGCGACCGGCATCCCCACCTCCGCAGGCTGCAGTCCGTATTCGCGGGCATAGTGGAAGGCGTACATGGCCCCCGTGAAGGCGGGCACGTAGCCCCTGGTCTCGCGCGGGAGATACGGCCAGATGCTCCAGAAATCCCGTTTTCCGTCCGCCAGCCGTATCGCCTTGTGGACGTTGCCGAAACCGCAGTTGTAGGAACAGATGGCGAGGTTCCAGTCGCCGAACACCCTGTATGCGTCGCGCAGATACCGCGCCGCCGCATCGGCGGACTTCTCCACATCCAGCCTCTCGTCCATGAACGAGGTGATCTTAAGGCCGTAGAGCTTTGCGGTGCGGAACATGAACTGCCACATCCCGAGGGCCCCGGCCTTCGATTCCGCGACCGGGCTCAGGTGCGACTCAATCACCGCCATGTACTTGAGTTCCAGCGGCAGATGGTATTTCGCAAGGACCTCCTCAAAGATGGGGAAATAGTAGCGCGCACGCCCCAGCATCTGCGACATCGCGCGCGGCATCTTCTCGGAGTAGAGTATCATGTAGTTCTTTACGGTCGAATTGAACGGCAGCGTGATGAAGGGGTTCATGGCCTCGAGGCGGCGCATAAGCTCTTCGTCGGAAACGTTGGAAGAGAGCTGGACCGAGTCCATGTCGTACACCGGGCTGTCGTCAGCCCAGCCTTCGTACCACAGCGTCAGCAGGCTGTCCACAGGATGGCTCAGGGTATCGCTCTGCGCCGCCATCGTAAAGCAGCCCAGCAGCAGGAGAACAAACGCCGGGAAGAATCTTTTCATCAGAACGAAATGCCGAAATGCATGCCGAACGCCGGACTCTGCCCCATGGCATAGGTCGCGCCCGTCGGCATCACGGTGGGGCTGATCCTTACGGCAAGGTCGTCCGATACCGAGAAATCGTGCATATATGAGAATACGTTGGCGTCGATTATCTGCAGCAGGTATCCCCCGAATATGGTGAGAAGGGAGTAGTCGCGGTAACGGCGGTAGACGTTACGGTAATACAGCGCACGTTCGGCCGAGATCGGTCCGTCGTTGGAAGTGTCGCTGTCCGTCATCTCGCGGTAGATGCGCTGGAAACGCAGGTAGTTGGTGCGGTTGAGGAAGTAGAAGTGCGTACCTCCCGCGATGATTCCAAGGTATAGCGGGAGTTTCCAGGTCTCGTGATTGTATATCTGACCGAGGCCGGGGACCAGCAGCGAATAGAGCGTGGCCTTGCCGTGATGCGGATAGTCGTTGGGCTTGAAGGCGATGACTCCGTCCATCAGGGTGGCCCAGTATGCCACGCCCGCTCCGACGAACCACCATTTGGCGGTATCGTGGTTGCCCTGCATGTTCTGCCAGACTCCGATTCCCGCAGGCGCAAGTATGCTTCCGTACACCAGGGGCAGTTTCCAGTAGTCCCTGTTGTAAATCTGGCTGCTGCCGAGGAACACCGTGCTTCCCGCGAACATCACGCCTATCTTTATCTCGTGCTTGTGGCTGATGCCTCCGAAGAAGTCCTTGAAGGAGAAGAGCACGTCGGTGGAATCCTTTGGGTCGGACGGGTCGTCGTTGTAGCTCTGCGAGAAAGCCTCTTCCTTGAACTGCGCACGGGCCGGAACGCCGGCGGCGAAGGCCAGCGTCAGGGCGAACAGTATGGGAAGGATGCGCCTCATGCGATACAGGGGCTAGATTCCGGCCTCTTCCAGGGCCTTGAGGAAAGCGTTCACCTCTTCGTCAGAAGCGAACCTGATGGTCATGGAGCCCTTACCGGAGGCTCCCCTCTTAAGGGAGATGTCTTCGGAGAAGAAGCGGCCGATATGGCTGAGCAGGCGTGTGTATTCCATGGGAAGCTCCGGGGCATCCGGCTTCGAGGCCGGCTTGCGGGGTTTGCGAAGATACTTTTTCACTTCCTCCTCCAGCTCGCGTACGCTCAGGCCGTCCTTTACGGTGAGGTCGCAGAGTTGCTGCTGGATTTCGGGATCCTCAACCCCGAGTATCACCTTGGCATGGCCGACGCTCAGAAGTCCCACCTTGAGGTCGTGCTGCACCTTTACGGGAAGCTTGAGAAGACGCAGCATGTTGGCCACGGATGCGCGCTTCTTTCCGACGCGGTCGGCCATTACCTCCTGCGTGAGGTGGCATTCGTCCATGAGACGCCTGTAGCTCAGCGCGGTCTCGATCGGGTCGAGGTTCTCGCGCTGGATATTCTCTACGAGGGCCATTTCCAGCATGCCCTGATCGTCGGTTTCGCGCACGTAGGCGGGAATCATCGACATTCCGGCCATGCGGCTGGCCTTGAAACGGCGCTCGCCGCTGATTATCTGGTAGCGGCCTTCGGAAACCTTGCGTACCGTAATAGGCTGGATGAGGCCGAGGGTGCGGATGCTCGCCGCGAGTTCTTCAAGCGCTTCCTGGTCGAAGGACGAACGCGGCTGGAAGGGATTGGCTTCGACCATATCCACCGGGATGCGAAGTACGTCGGAAGTGCGGGCCGCGGGTTTTGCCCCCGCGACATCCTTGTTCACATATCCCACCGGCTTGCGGAACTGGTCGGCCTGCTCGCCGAGGAGGGCGCTGAGGCCGCGCCCGAGACCGTGCTGCTGTTTTGCCATGTTATTCTACGGGTGTGCCATTCTTTTCGAGCACTTCTTTCGCCAGATTGAGATAGTTTCCCGCTCCGGTGCTCATGATATCGTAAAGCACTATGGGTTTGCCGTGCGAGGGAGCCTCGCTCAGGCGTATGTTACGCTGGATGATGGTACGGAAGACCATGTCGGCGAAGTGTTCGCGTAGTTCGTTCACGACCTGGGTGTGAACGCGGGTGCGGCCGTCGAACATGGTCACGAGGAATCCTTCTATGGTCAGGGCCGGATTCACTCCGTCCTGAACCAGCCTGATGGTCTGCAGGAGCTTGCCCAGACCCTCGAGGGCGAAGAATTCGGGCTGTACGGGAATGATTACGGAGTCGGCCGCGGCAAGGCAGTTTACGGTGACGAGGCCGAGCGACGGGGAACAGTCGATGAGGATGAAATCGTAGTCGGCCCTAAGCGGCTCCAGCGCCTTGCGGAGCACCGATTCCCTCTCGGGAACCTCCAGCATCTCGATTTCCACGCCCACAAGGTTGATGTGGGAGGGAATCATGTGGAGATTGGCTATTTCCGTCTGGATAAGGGCGTCGGATGCCGATATCTTGCCTTCCATCACCTCGTATATCGTGCGCTTCTCGTCGCTGTCGGGCGAGAAGTTCAGTCCGCTCGTGGTATTCGCCTGCGGGTCGGCGTCAATTACCAGCACCTTACGGTCGAGAACCGCGAGTGAAGCCGCGAGGTTGATTGCCGTCGTGGTCTTCCCTACTCCGCCCTTCTGGTTTGCTATCGCTATAATTTTTCCCATAGTCTACAAATATAGGGAATTTTTCCGATTATCCAGCCGAAGAGCAGCCCCACCATCGTGCCCACCAGCACGTCTCCCAGGAAATGCTTTCCCACGAATACGCGGCTGATGCCCACAAGGGCCGCCCACGAAAAGAGTATCCATGCCATGCGGCTGTAATCATGCTTCCTGTCCGCCCCGCGGAAACCCATCAGCACGCACACCGCGACGCCGAAACTGTTGGCCGCATGGGCGGAGAAAAATCCATAGAAGTTCCCCCTTCCCTCGAGCCTGTGAAGGCCTCCCGCAACCATCCAGTTGTCCCAGACTGGGCGGAGCCTCGCCACGGAATACTTGATGAGGTTGGCGAACTGGTCGCAGGCCGCTACGGTCAGCGCGACGGAGACGAGCACCACCAGCGCCTTCTTCCAGCCGGCCCTTCTGAAAAGCAGCACGGCCAGAACGAGATACATCAGGTACCAGACCTTCTTGTCGGAAAAAAGTATCCATACCGCATCCGAGAGAGGCGAATGCAGGGAGTTCAGCGCCAGTGTGAGGTGCTGGTCCAGATGGTGGAGGAACATTATCCAGCTCATGCCTGCAAAGCCTTCCAAAGCATGTCTATGAGCTCTTTCAGGCCCTCGCCCGTCACGCTCGAGATGAACACGTGCGGCAGGTCCTTCGGCAGGGTGGGCTCGATTTCAGCCTCGAGTTCCGCGTCGAGCATGTCGCATTTGGTAACGGCGAGAACCCTGTCCTTCGCAAGGAGTTCTGGATTGTACTGCCTCAACTCGTCAAGAAGCGTACGATAGCCTGCGGCTATGTCGTCCTCCTCTGCCGAAACCATGAACAGCAGGACGGAGTTGCGCTCTATGTGACGCAGGAACCTCAGACCGATTCCGCGGCCCTCGTGGGCTCCTTCGATGATGCCGGGGATGTCCGCTATCACGAAGGAACGGTCGTCGTAGTAGCTCACTATTCCGAGGTTAGGCTCAAGCGTGGTGAATGCGTAGTCCGCAATCTTCGGTTTGGCGGCCGTTACGGTGGAAAGCAGGGTAGATTTGCCCGCATTGGGGAAACCCACCAGGCCCACGTCTGCGAGGAGCTTGAGTTCCAGCACGAACCAGCCTTCTTCCCCTTCCTCGCCTGGCTGGGCGTATCGGGGCGTCTGGTTTGTAGCGCTCTTGAAATTGTTGTTGCCGAGTCCGCCGCGGCCTCCCCTGCAGAGCACGAACTCCTGTCCGGGGTCGACCACTTCACCTATCTGCTCCTCAGACCCGTCGTCTTCGTTGACTCGCTTCACCACGGTGCCGGGAGGAACGTCCAGATAGACGTCTTCCGCGCTCTTGCCGGTCTGCAGGCCGCCCGAACCGGGCTGACCGTCCTCGGCTATCACGTTCTTACGGTACTTCAGGTGAATGAGCGTCCAGAACTGGGGGTTGGCGCGCAGGATCACGCTGCCTCCCCTACCTCCGTCGCCGCCGTCGGGGCCACCCTTGTACTGGTACTTGGCGTGGTACAGATGCGCACTCCCCGCCCCTCCGTGCCCGGAGACGCAGCGTATGCGTACGAAATCGATGAAATTGGACTCTGCCATAACTGAGTGCAAATATACGATAATCCGGTGATAATACTTACCTTTGTGTCAGCTTAAAAACAAAGCCCGGATGAGAAGAATCTTTACCATTTTCGTTATATCGGTCCTTGCAGCCGGTATTCTGCTTTCCTGCGGGAAGGAGGTTGAGACCGAAAAGGAGACTCAGAAGCAGGAGACCGGACCCGGCACACCCCTGGATTATTACCTGCAGCTGATTGAGACCACCGACATTCACGGACATATAGTGAACTCCGATGACGGCTCCATGCACTACCGCCTGGCTTATATTGCCTACAAGGTCAGGGCCTTGCGCGAGCGCGGGCACGGTTTCAGCCGGGACCGCCTGCTGCTTCTGGACGGGGGCGACATCTACCAGGGGGCCTGCGTATCGAACCTGCTCGGGGGCGAACCGCTTTTCACGGCGATAGACCGTATGGGATACGATGCCGTGGCGCTTGGCAACCACGAATTCGACTGGGGCTTTGAGAACACCGTCGATGCCGACGCCACAGTGCCGGATTATCAGTGGCAGGGGCAGACCTGCACCAACAACGTACCCGTCGTGTGCGCCAACCTTTACCGCGACGGCGACCGGGTTTCTGCCACAAGGGACTATGTTATAGTGGAGAAAACCGCCTTCAACGCCGAAGGGGATTCGCTGCGGGTAAAGATCGGCATAATCGGTTTCGCCACCAACTACGCAGGCAGCATCATGACCTCCAAGTTCACCGGAGCCTGTTTCTCGATACGGGAAGACTATTCCATCGCACGCAATCTCGCATACCGCCTCGAATCCGAAGGGCTCTGCGACGCAACCATCCTTCTGACCCACGGGCATGCCGAAAGCGCAGCCAACAGCATAGGCACGGGAAGCGTAATCGACCTCGTGGTCGGAGGCCACAGCCACGGAACCCTTGCCGGCAAGACGTCCTGGGGGCTCGCCTACCTTCAGGGAGGACGGTACGCGGAGCACTTCGCTTATTGCACCCTTCGCTTCATGGTCGGCAAAGACGGCAAAGTATCCTTCCTGAGCGCAGAGTATCTCCAGACCCTGGCGGTCGACTCTTCACGCGACATCCACAGCGACGGGGGGCAGAACGACAAGTATCTCGACAAGGACATACTTGCAGTCTCGGACGCCGCGCTGGATGCGTGCGCCCCGCAGCTGAACAGGGTAATCGGATACATAGGTGTCGGCGCCGGTAATTCTTCGATAGGCGGAAGCGGAGGACGGGCGACTCCCATGGGCAACTGGATGTGCGACATAATCCGGAGAATAGGCAAGGCGGACGTGGCTTTCGTGAACAGCGGTGGCATACGCACCACAATCTCCCTCAACGGTGAATCCAGAAGGGACATAACCGTAGCCAACGTTTACGAAATATTCCCGTTCGCCAACACCATTTACGTTTACGACATTTCCTACGCAGATCTTCTCACAGCCCTTGAATACTCCCTGACGAGCGGCGGCAGCAGCATGCTGTCGCGCATGACCGGCATCAACTGTTATTACTCCCAGGGCAACGGCGCCTGCCATGTTCAGTCGCTGCAGAAGGATGGCACAGTGATATATGAAAACGGGAGCTGGAACGGAGACTGGGCGTCGCGCCATCTGAAACTGGCCGTAAGCGAATACCTGGCGACCACCGAACGTACGGATTATTCCACGGGTCTTCCCAATCCCTTCCTGGAATGGAACGGCACGCCGCGCCTTCTCGAGAATTCGCTGGTGGACAACGAGAATGCCGTCCTCGTACTCGAGGCCGAGGCGGCGGAGTCCGGAGGCCTGCTCTGGATAGACCTCCAGCCGCATTACATACTCAACTGACAATCAGAGGAGTATCTTTTCCAGCGAAAGTTTGGGAACGTAGTGGACGCCTTCCTTGCGATAGTAGTCGAGGGGGGCGTCTTCAACAGGGACCAGGAAGATGCGTTCGGCGCTCTTGCCTACGGCCAGCACAGCCAGCGGGAAAAGGCCCTCAGTTCCGGGGAATGACAGCATCGCTTCGCGGTTGAAAGCCCTTATCATCAGGCAGTTAAGCCCCATCTCAACGGCCTTGAGGCTCATGCTCTGAAGGGCGATACCAAGGTCGATGTCGAGACTGGCGTCCTCGGGGTGGGTACCGTAAACGACTATGAAGGCCTGAGGTTCGGTTCCCGGGAGCGGCAGCGAAGGACAGTCCTGCTCCGGCACCGACGGATCAGCGGCGCGGCGCACGCGGAAAAGGGCTCCCATCTTGATGTTTGCATTCATCAGGGCGACACCGTCCTCGTCGCAGACTGTCTTGAAACGAAGGGCCTGCTGATTCTTCGAGGACGCAATTCTGGTATTGACCTCGACTATCCTCAGGAGCTCGTCTTCGCTGACTTTTCTTCCGTGGGAGAAGCCCCTGGTGCTACGGTTGCGCAGAAGCAGGGAATCCAGCGAGGGCCCGCCTTTCCGGACAGGCTTTTTCTCCGGATGACGGAACTCTTCGAAACGCTTTTCGAGATAATTGTCGGCCATTATCTGCCCTTGTACATGCTCTCGTAGTACTTCTGGTAGTCGCCCGAAGTCACATTGTCGAGCCAGGCCTGGTTGTCCAGGTACCAGCGGACCGTCTTCTCGATACCCTCCTCAAACTGCAGGGAGGGCTCCCAGCCGAGTTCACGCTGCAGCTTCGTACTGTCGATCGCATAGCGGAGGTCGTGACCAGCGCGGTCGGTCACGTAGGTGATGAGGTCCATGTCGGCGCCTTCAGGGCGCCCCAGGAGGCGGTCG
>JAILNI010000046.1 GCA_024691765.1 Bacteroidales bacterium
TTGTATGTTTGATGATGATTTCATTATGAGCAAAGTTGCTAAAAGACCAGATCCTAATTCGGCATTTCCCAATCCGAATCTGCCAAGGCTATGCTTCATTAAAAACGTGGTGAAGAATCCCCGTATCATCATTGGGGACTACACCTATTATGACGATGTGGATGGAGCTGACCAATTTGAAGCGCACGTCTCCCACTTCTACGATTTCATCGGCGACAAACTGATAATCGGGAAGTTCTGTGCTATAGCAAAAGGGATAGAGTTCGTGATGAATGGCGCTAATCACAGAATGGATGGGGTGACCACATATCCTTTCTACATTATGGGAGGAGACTGGGGGAGCGCAATAGCACCAGTAAAAGATGAACTTCCCCTGAAGGGCGATACTATTGTCGGTAATGATGTCTGGATAGGACAGAATGTAACCGTGATGCCTGGGGTTCATATAGGTGATGGTGCTATCATAGGAACAAATTCAGTTGTAGCCTCCGACATTCCCCCTTATGCTGTTGCTGCCGGAAATCCCTGCAGGGTTATCAGAAAGCGTTTTGATGACGATTTTATCGACTATCTGTTGGCCCTAAAGTGGTGGGATTGGGACATCGAGAAGATCGAGGCCAACTTTGAGGCTCTGTCCAGCGGTGACCTCTCACTGATAAGAAAGATTAAGGTGTAAACACCTATCTGTCGGTCTCTCTGCTCTTCTGCTGGAAGAAAAAGTGACCAAATGTGACCAAATTTGGGGGATAAAATAAACAAGACCTCGCAAAGTGCTTATAAATCAGCAATTTACAAGGTCTTGTTGTGCCTCGGATGGGACTCGAACCCATACGGCCGTTGCGGGCCAAGGGATTTTCTTGCCACTATGGCTTTCGCCACCGACTGCGCAATCTTCTGCGCTCCGTTCGTGGTCTGGACTATTCCTTCGCCATGGAGCCAGGCTCTTTAGGCGTGCCGTGTCTAGTCTCTGCACCTTCCTCTTTCTTAGAGGCTTGGCTCAAGATTGCCTTCAGCATTACCTGTTAAGGTTTCCTTGAATTTACGGCATTCTACATCTCCCCTTTCGGAGAGTGCACTCAAATTGATCTAAGTCCCTCGTGTCTACCATTCCACCACCAAGGCGTGGAATCGGACTGATGGGCGGTCCGATCCGGCTGCAAAGATAGTAATTTTCGCTGCAATTCAGCGCAGAGCGAAAAGCGGCCCGACCGGACGTTCCCGTAAAAAATTCCTATCTTTACACCCGGGAGGCCCGCGCCTTTTCCGCAAGGGCTTTTCCGCAAGGGCTTTTCCGCAAGACATTAAAAGAACCATGAAACGCTTACTGACAATCATCGCCATGCTGCTCGCCCTTTCCGCCGCCTCGTCCGGAAAGGGAAAGGAAATCAAGGTGCTCTACTGGAACATCCAGAACGGAATGTGGAGCGACCAGGGAAACAATTACGACAATTTCGTCGCCTTCGTAAAGGAGATGGACCCGGACATCTGCATCTGGGCCGAAGCCGAATCGAGGTACATTACCGACACGAACACCAGGCTGAAAGGCTCTGAGCACCAGTATCTCCCGTGGAACTGGGACCTTCTCGCCGCGCGCTACGGCCACAGCTACGCCCTTCTCTGCGGCAAACGCGACGGTTTCCCCCAGGTGGTAACTTCGAAGTATCCCCTGCAGATTGTGAAGCGCGTCACGGGCAACGGCGATGACATCGTGGTCGCGCACGGCGCCGGATGGGCCAAGGTGGATCTCGGGAAAGGGAAGGAACTGAACATCGTGACGGTCCACACCTGGCCTCACAGGCACGGATACAAGGCGGAAGACAAGAAGGCCAGCGCCGAGGCACGCGAGGGAGACAGGTTCCGCGCTTCCGAGATAAAGTACATCTGCGAGGAGACCATCGCCACCGTTCCGGGCGCGGAGAACCAGCTCTGGCTGATGACGGGAGACTTCAACGCAATCTCGTCGGTGGACAATTTCCACTATGAGCGAGACGCTTCCCTCCCGGCGTTTCTCGTGCACGACTATGTCCGCGCGAACACGCCCTACATCGACCTCATCGAGCGCTTTTATCCGGGAGAATTCATGAAGAGCACGCTCAGCGGCCGCCGCATCGACTTCGCCTACGTTACTCCGGCGCTTTTCAAGCTCGTAACGTCAGCCAAGCCCCTTTACGACGGATATGTCGACCTGAAGCATGATCCGCGCGGCAAGGAAGTGGGAGGCTTCTGCCATCCGTCGGACCATTATCCGATACTGTTTACCTTCAAGCTGAAATAAGCCCCGGACCTATTCCCTCGGGATAGAGTAGGTGAAAGTGAGGGAGGGTCTCAGTGCGGTGTCCGTGGCTGCAGGCCCGTAGAGGCGGCAGCAGTAGTAGCGGTCGCGGTCGAGGTTGACCTGGGTGCTCGAAGTGGTGGTGGACTGCCCGTACATCTGCGCCAGCATGGCGTAGTTGTAATAGTTGCTGTAGCCGTATGAGCCGTAGCCCCCATAACCGTAACCCCCGTAGCCATAGCCGCCGTAACCGCCGTACATGTTGGACATGTAGCTCTGGTAGGCGAGATACTGGTAGTAATCGCTGAGGTCGGAGTTGCCGCTGGTCGTAGTGGTGACGATGTCGTTGTGCATTATGAGCAGCCAGATGTCGTAGCTCCCCGCCAGCAGGGCCGCGTTGTCGTCTGCCATGCCTATGAGCTCCTGGGCGTGGTAGGTTATGTCGGGATTGAAACTGAGCAGCGACAGGTCGCGCTCTCCCTGGTTCTCCTCGCTCGAAGAGGAATCCGTAAGCCCCATGAATGAAACGGTGCTGTCCGTGGGATGCAGACGGCAGGTGGGGCTGAGCACTTCGGGCAGCTTGTAGAGCAGCTCGTAGTCTCCTGTTCCGGCGAATTCGTTCACATAGTGGAAATTGAGAGAGGCCCTGTTGATGATGGCCCTCTTGTGGGCGCCTGCACCTTCGCGGGCGTCGATGGTGTCGATGATGGCCTTGCGGATGTCCGCCGCGCCTATTACCGGCTTAAGCCCGCCTCCGCCTTCAACGAGCACCTGGGCGGCCGCGTCGCCCGCGAGCCCTGCGGTCTGGTGGCCGGTAAGGTTAAGGGCGTACTGCGGGAAACTGCCGGTTCCGGAATTGGTGGCCAGCGAATCCAGGTCGTACAGCCCGGTCGCGGCAAGGTAGAAGAACACCGAGGTGTCCTTGCGCTCGCCGGAATACTCGGCCGAGTAGTTGAGGGACACGTAGTTGCCGGATATGTAGCCGTAGTCGCTGTTGTAGCCGAGCTGGAGTTCGAAGAGGTTGATACGTCCGCCCTGCCCTGCGGGAACGGGAGTATCCAGGTAGATGCCGGGATAGTGCTCCGACCACTCGGCGAAGCTGGACATGTACTGGTCGGCGTCGAGATAGCGGGTGCCGAACTCCTTGGTGAACCAGAACGAAAGCGAGTCGCTGCCGTTGATTACCGGCACTCCGTCGGATACGCGCTCGGTTCCGTGCGGGAAGGTGGCGTTGCAGTTGCCGTCCTTGATGAAATCCACAGGCCGCGAAGCCTCATACACGCCCACGCTCTGCAGTATTCCCTTTTCCGCCTCGTTCTCCACCGATACGGTATCGAGGGCAACGGCGAAGTGCATGCTTATGAACTTGCGGTTCTTTCCCATGTCGTGCTTTTTGCTGAAGAGGGGCACGAGGGATACGACGCTCGACCTTGTGGTAAGCCCGTAGTCGGCGTCCTGGCGTATGGCGCCTATGGTTATGCGGTTGCTTGAAAAGCCGGAAAGGCTGTCGGCCATGAGCTGCTTCACGGACAGCGGGCTCGCCTTGGGGGTAACGGTCTTGTAGGTGCCGCTTACCGGCATCATCGAAGCTCCAAGTTCGGGGTCTATCCTGACGCAGGCGGCAAGGACTGCGGCCGCCGTGAACGCGAGAAGAATCTTACAACTGCTCATAAAACGCATTGTACTCGTCGATGTAGGACTTGTCCTCCAGGCCCTTTGCGTTGAAGGGAAGAACGGGCAGGCCGAGCTCCTTCGCGAAGGATACCAGATCCTTCGGAACGTCGGGAGCGCCGAGGATGATGCCGTCGGAGTACTTAATGGCCGTTTTAGCAAGTTCTATGCCACTGGGGGCATCTCCCAGGAGCAGGTCTTCCCTGCCCAGACCGCCGAAGGGAACCTTGTCGGCAAAGGCTGCCGGGAAGCTCTCGGACGGGGTGTCTCCGTAGAGCGACAGGACTACTTTCGCCGATGCGAAGATGGGGTCTCCCTGGTAGGCTTTCTTGAGATAGGGCGGCACCAGCTGGGAGAACCATCCGCTGCAGTGAATGACGTCGGGCGCCCAGCGCAGCTTCTTGGCCGTTTCGAGTACTCCGCGGGCGAAGAAGATGGCCCTTTCGTCGTTGTCCTGGAAGAACTTGCCGTCCGCCCCGGCATACACGGCCTTGCGGTGGAAGTAGTCGTCGTTGTCGATGAAATAAACCTGGATGCGGGCGGCGGCGATGGACGCGACCTTTATCACCAGGGGCCTGTCGACGTCGGAAATGATGATGTTCATGCCGGAAAGGCGTATCACTTCATGCAGCTGGTTGCGGCGCTCGTTGATGCAGCCGAAGCGGGGCATGAAGATACGGGTCTCCTTCTTCCGTTCCTGTATTCCCTGGGGGAGATAGCGGCCGATCAGTGCGGCGGGACTCTCCGGGAGATAGGGGAAAATCTCGGAATTTACGAACAGGATTTTCTGTGGTGCGTCGCTCATCTTAACAAAGGTACGAAAATTTTTTTGAATTGTGGTTAATTTGTTAACTTTGGTGCCTAATATGGGCAAGAATGACAAATCGGTAAAGCGCCGTCTGGCGGGGGCGAGGGTGTCCTCCGCACTCAGCATTTCGCTGGTCCTTCTGCTGGTCGGACTGGCCGCGCTGCTGGTCGTCAACGCCCGTGGCATCACCCGCTGGTTCAAGGAGAACATGCAGATGGAAGTGCTTCTGCGTGAAGAGGTTTCGGAGCCTCAGGCCGAAGCTTTCAAGGCGTCTCTGGAGAGCCTCCCGTACGTCAATTCCGCCCGTCTGATCACCCGCGAAGAGGGGGAGAAGGACCTTAAGGGAATGCTCGGCGAGGACTTCCTGGAGATGTTTGAAGGCACGCCGGTTCCCATTTCGGTAGAACTCACCCTCAAGGCGGCCTATGTAAACGCGGACAGCCTTGCCGTGGTGTCGGCGCAGCTGAAGGAATCTCCCCTCGTGGGCGAAGTGGAGTCCCACGCCCCGCTGGTGGATGCGCTGAACGCCAATCTCTCCAAAATAGGCCTTGTGCTCGGGGTGTTCATCCTCCTTCTGCTGTTCATCAGTTTCGTGCTGATAGGCAATACGGTGCGCCTCGGCATCCACGCCCGCCGCTTCACGGTCCATACCATGCAGATAGTGGGGGCGTCGCGTTCCTTCATACGCCGTCCGTTCATGACGGACGCGCTGGTGCTGGGCCTCGTCAGCTCGCTGCTGGCCATCGCCGCCCTCGGCGCAGGGGTGTATTTCTCATGGAAGAGCTTCCCGCAGATGATGGGTCTCTTCAGCGTGAAGGGCCTTGCCGTCGTGGCGGGGGTGGTGCTCGCCGCCGGCGTTGGAATCTGCCTGCTGAGCACCTTCTTCGCGGTGAACCGTCTCCTCGGCATGGACAAGGACAAACTTTACTATTGACAGATGGAAGACAAGAAAGATAAGATGCCGATGAGCCGCAAGGGCGTCATGCTTATGATTGCCGGCGTGCTCGTGATGCTTGCGGGCTTCATCCTGCTTTCGGGCGGGGGTGTGAAGGATCCGCAGGTTTTCAATTGGGATATGTTCGATTTCCGCCGCCTCGTGGCCGCTCCGGTAACCATAGTGGCCGGAGTCGTGGTGACAGCCGTGGCTATAATGCGAAATAAAGACTAGGCCATGGAGTGGTGGGAAGCTATACTGCTCGGGCTGGTTCAGGGCCTTACCGAATTCCTTCCGGTAAGCAGCAGCGGACATCTGGCCATAGGCCGCGAACTCCTCGGGGTTGAGGCTTCCGGCGACCTTGTGTTCGAAGTGGCGGTGCATGCCGCTACGGTACTCAGCACCATACTCGTCTTCCGGAAGGAGATATGGAAACTCCTCCAGGGCCTCTTCCGCTTCAGGATGAACGACGAGACCGACTACATCCTCAAGATACTGGTCTCCATGATTCCGGTGTTCGTGGTGGGGGTGTTCTTCAAGGATAGCGTCGAGGAGCTTTTCGCTTCGCTGACGGTCGTGGGCTTCGCCCTGATAGTGACGGCCCTGCTGCTGTTCTTCTCAGACTTCGCTTCCAGGCGCGCCCAGACGGAGAATTCCGCCCGTAACGGCATCTCCTGGTGGCAGGCCCTGGCTGTAGGCGTCGGACAGGCGCTCGCGGTTATCCCCGGGCTTTCCCGTTCCGGCACCACCATCTCGACCGGCCTGCTGTGCGGGGTAAAGCGCGAAGTGATGGCCCAGTTCTCTTTCCTTATGGTGCTTGTGCCCATACTGGGTGAGGCTTTCCTCGATGTCGTCGGGGGCGACATGGCCGCTTCCTCTATAGGCGCGCTGCCTCTGGCCCTCGGTTTCCTGGCCGCTTTCGCCTCAGGCCTTTTCGCCTGCAGGGTGATGATAGCACTGGTGCGCAGGGCCCGCCTCGGCTGGTTCGCCCTTTATTGCGCAATCGTAGGGGCCCTGGTTCTTATTTTTGGATAAAATTCGACGGATGATTTACTTCGTGGCGGATATACATTTGGGCCTGAAGGCCGGTCCGGAAGGGCCGGCGGAGCGCGAAGAGCGTTTCGCCTCGTGGCTCCGTTCTCTTCTCAAACCCGACACGGAGGAAATCTGGCTCCTGGGCGACATCTGGGATTTCTGGTACGAGTACCGCGACGTCATGCCCCGTGAGGCCATAAGGGTTACGGCGGCCCTGATCGACCTTCTCGACTCAGGGGTGAAGATTCACTACATCCCGGGCAACCACGACGTTTGGCTCTATTCCTTCTGGCAGGAACTGGGCGTCGACGTAAGGCCGCAGCCGCAGACCCTGGAAGTGGCCGGAAAACGCCTTGTGGTCGGCCACGGAGACGGGCTGGGCGGGGCGAAGTGGGGCTACCGCATGATGCTGCGCATATTCCACAGCAAAGTGTGCCAGGCCCTTTTCAGCGCCCTTCATCCCTGGCTGGGATACCGCTTCGGCACCGACTGGAGCAACAGCAACCGCCGCAAGCACGGCGGCTACAGATTCCGCGGGGAGCAGGAGCCTCTCTGGCGCTGGTGCGGCGCCGAGGCCGAAAAGGCCGCAGCCGCAGGCACTCCGGTGGACTGCTTCATCTTCGGGCATTTCCACGATGCTGTGGACATGCCTGTATCTGGTTCTCGTCTGATTGTCCTGAAAGACTGGATAGGCGGCGGCGTGCACTTCGCGGCCCTGAGCCCCGACGGCACCCTCTCCGTCTGCTAGTCCTCCAGCGCCGTCTCGAGGGCGCGGCGCATGATTCCGGCCTCCTTCTCCTCCGCTTCGCGGGTTTCCCTCGCGCTCTTGCGGCTGCTTACCGTGCTCTGGAGGTAATCCCGGGCAATCACCGTTTTCTTCGGATACTCGAAATAGATTGAATAGTAGAATCCTTCCCAGGCCCCGCTGTCCCATATGCGCACGAGCTGTTCCGTCTTTTTGTCCATCCCCGTGGGCTCGTAGCGTTTCTTGAGGTCGGCCCCGAACAGTTTGGCCACCATCTGCCAGAAGCTGGCCGTGAAGCCGCTGCGGTAGGTGCGGATTATCTCATAGGGCGGCATTCCGCATTCCCGGTCCACCAGGCGCATGAGCAGCATGCCCTGCGATACGGTCATGCTCCGTATGTCCTTCTCGAAGATGTGGAAGAGTTCCATCATCACGTCGTGGGTGTAGGAGTTGCGCTCGGAACTCCGGGTGACGTCGGCCGCTATGGTGCTGTCCACCTGCGCCATCATCCTGCGCCCCGCAAGGGCGTAGGGGTAGACCTTGTTGAAGTTGTACACGAGCTTGTAGTCCTTCCGCCAGTCGTTCCCCTTCATCTTGCGGCCCCTCGGGAACACCCATACGGGATCTATGACGTCCATGTACACGGTGTCGCCGTCGAAAACCTCGTAGAACATGGGGGTTCCTTCCGGCACCTGGGGCTTGTGCGGGCGGTCCCTCCCGGCGGCGTCCGCTGCGGCTGCGGGGTTCTTCTCTTCCGCGGAGCGGCGAAGCCTGTACCACTGCGCTTCCGAGGGGAGGCACAGCAGCAGGAGGGCAAGCGATATGAGCACTGAATTTTTCGTGGTCGCAAAGGTAACAAAAAATTTTTAACCCCAAAACGTAACTCTTTGTAAAAACGCAAGTTGACTATTCGGTTTTCGTGTCGAAAAGTTCGAAAATTTTTGCAAAAGTTCTTGCGCGTAAAGGAATTTTTACTAACTTTGCAATCCCAAAATCGGCAGGTGGAGTATCCAAACCGCTGTGTTTCAGGGAGTTAAATGAAAATTTAATATTTTTTAAAGTAATATTACGATGTTACAGCCAAAACGTACAAAGTACAGAAGGGAACAGAAGAACGTGATGAAGGGCATGGCCCAGAGGGGCAACCAGCTCGCTTTCGGTTCGTTCGGAATCAAGACCCTGGAGAATTGCTGGCTCACGGCCCAGCAGATTGAGGCCGCCCGTCAGGCCATCTCCCGTTACATGAACCGCGAAGGCCAGATCTGGATCCGTGTATTCCCGGTCAAGCCTATCACCAAGAAACCTCTCGACACCCGTATGGGTAAGGGAAAGGGCGACGTGTATGCATGGGTAGCCCCCATCACTCCGGGTCGCATCCTCTTTGAGGCCGAAGGTGTTTCCCTCGCAGTCGCCAAGGAAGCCATGAGGCTCGGCGCAAACAAGCTCCCCATCGCCACCAAGTTCGTGGTCCGCAGGGATTATACTGAATAATTTTAATGGAGAAAGAAATGAAAGCAGCAGAAGCACGCGAAATGTCTGTAGCAGACCTGCGCGACCGTATCCAGGTCGAGAAGAACAATCTCGACACCATGAAAATCAATCACGCGATTTCTCCATTGGAAGACACTTCCAAGTTCAAGAAGACCCGTCACGACATTGCTCTCATGATCACTGTCCTGGCCGAGAAAGAAAACAAATTGAATTAAGATACCATGGAAAGAAATCTTCGTAAGGAAAGACAGGGCGTGGTCGTCAGCAGCAAGATGGACAAGACCGTCGTTGTTGCCGTCGAGCGTAAGGAGATGCATCCCCTTTATGGCAAGTTCGTAAAGACCACCGCCAAGTTCGTTGCCCACGACGAGAAGAACGAGTGTGGCGAGGGCGATACCGTCCTCATCATGGAGACCCGTCCTCTCAGCAAGACAAAGAACTGGAGAGTTGTTAAAATCGTAGAAAAAGCCAAGTAATCATGATACAGCAGGAAACACGTTTACAGGTGGCCGACAACAGCGGAGCTAAGGAAGTCCTCTGCATCCGCGTACTTGGCGGTACTCACCACCGTTACGCGACCATCGGCGACACCATCGTCGTGGCCATCAAGAGCGCCATCCCCGGCGGCGACGCCAAGAAGGGAACCGTCTCCAGGGCCGTCGTCGTACGTACCAAGAAGGAAATTCGTCGTCCGGACGGTTCTTACATCCGCTTCGACGACAACGCCTGCGTTCTCCTGAACCAGGCCGGCGAACTCCGCGGCACCCGTATCTTCGGACCGGTCGCCCGCGAGCTCCGCGAGAATTACATGAAGATCGTTTCACTGGCTCCGGAAGTCCTCTAAAATTCTGAAGAAATGAAAAAGCTCAAGATAAAGAAAGGCGACACCGTTTACATCAACGCCGGAAACGACAAGGGTAAGACCGGAAAGGTCCTCACCGTTCTCAAGGATAAAGACCGTGTCATCGTCGAGGGCATCAACCTCGTCAGCAGGCACACCAAGCCCAACTCCAAGCAGCCCCAGGGCGGCATCATCAAGCAGGAGGCCGGCATTCACATTTCCAACGTAAATCTTCTCGACCCCAGCAGCACCGCCGCCAAGCCGGTTCCCACCCGCGTGGGCTACAAGCTTGAAGATGGCAAGAAAGTGCGCGTGGCCAAGAAATCAGGACAGGAGATCAAGTAACTATGGCAAAGACTAATAAAGCAGAAGAGCAGCAGAAAGCCCCGAAGGGCTATGTGCCCGCCCTCAAGAAACTTTACAGGGAAGAGATTGTTCCCGCCCTCGTAAAGAAGTTCTCGTACGCTACCCCGATGGCGGCGCCCCGCCTGGTGAAGATCACCATCAACGAAGGCGTCGGCGAAGGCACCCAGGACCGCAAGGTCGTTGAGGATGCAGCCGCCGAGCTCGCCCTCATTACCGGTCAGAAGGCCGTCATCACCAACTCCCGCAAGGACATCTCCAACTTCAAGCTCCGTAAGGGCATGTCGGTTGGCTGCAAGGTGACCCTCAGGGATGTCAAGATGTATGAGTTCCTCGAGAAGCTCATCCGTGTGACCCTTCCCCGTATCCGTGACTTCAACGGTATCGCCGACTCCATGGACGGCCGCGGCAACTACACCCTCGGCATCAAGGAGCAGATCATCTTCCCGGAAGTCGACATCGACAAGAACCCCCGCATCCACGGCATGGAAATCACCTTCGTGACCACCGCCAAGTCGGATGAGGAGTGCCGCGAGCTTCTCGCAGCGTTCGGGCTTCCTTTCAAGAAACGCAATTAATTATAGGAATATGGCAAAAGAATCAATGAAAGCCCGCGAAGTAAAGCGCGCGAAGCTGGTAGCCAAATATGCCGAGAAGAGGAAGGCTCTCAAAGAGGCCGGCGACTACGCCGCCCTTGACAAGCTCCCCAAGAACTCGAGCCCTGTGCGTCTGCACAACCGCTGCTCCCTCACCGGTCGTCCCAAGGGATACATGAGGGCGTTCGGCCTCAGCCGTATCCAGTTCCGTGAGATGGCCTCCAACGGTCTCATCCCGGGAGTGAAGAAGGCAAGCTGGTAGTATATTAAAAGAAGTAAAGATATGACTGATCCAATCGCAGATTTTCTCACCAGGATCCGCAATGCCTATCTGGCAGGAAAGAAGGTGGTCGAGATTCCTTCCTCAAAGGTTAAGGAAACTCTCACCGCGATTCTGTGCGAACAGGGCTACATCCTCAGCTACAAGGTAGTCGAGGGCCAGCCCTATAACACCATAAAGATAGCTCTCAAGTACCACCCCGAGACCAAGATGCCCGCCATCAAGAAGATTGAGCGCGTGAGCACCCCGGGTCTGAGGCAGTACAAGGGTGCCGACGAACTTCCCCGCGTGCTGAACGGCCTCGGAATAGCAGTCGTCTCCACCTCCAAGGGCATCCTCACCGACAAGCAGGCCCGCGAACAGGGCGTCGGCGGCGAGGTAATGTTCTACGTATATTAATCATTAACAGAACAATACAATGTCACGAATTGGTAAATTACCTGTAAACCTTCCGGCCGGCGTGAGCGCAGAGCTCCTCGCGGGCAACGTTGTGAAGGTTAAAGG
>JAILNI010000036.1 GCA_024691765.1 Bacteroidales bacterium
TAATTCTTTTCATTTGAGATTCTGCCGGCCCCGAAGGTATTTCGCGACCGGCAGTTTTTCGCAGTTGAACAATAGCCTGCAGCAACGCTCCCGTCGCTTCGCGACCCTATTCCGGGTAAAGGTCGCTTTTGCTGCAGGCTATTTTTTTTGTATCTTTGGAAGTCATGGCAAAGACTAAGACAGTTTGGTACTGCACCAATTGCGGAAACGAGTACCCACAGTTCCTGGGGAGGTGCCCCGCATGCGGGGAATGGAACACCATGAAGGAGATAACGGTGGAGTCCGGGAAGGCCGCTGCCGGCGCCAAGGGCGTGGCAAAGGCTCGCCAAACAGAGCGCAAACCGCTGAGGCTCAAGGAAATCGACTATTCAAAGGAAGAGCGCATCAGCCTCGGAATGCCCGAAGTGGACAGGCTCCTCGGCGGAGGCATGGTGCCCGGGTCGCTGGTTCTCATAGGCGGCGAGCCCGGCATAGGCAAGAGCACCCTTTCGCTGCAGATTCCCCTGTGCGCCAAGAGGCTCGACACCCTGTACGTCACCGGCGAGGAAAGCGCCAGGCAGGTGAAGATGAGGGCGAACCGGCTTTCGGGCGGGACCACCGGAGAGCAGCAGGACGGCAAAGTGCAGGACAATATCAACATTTATTGCGAAACCCTGATAGATAATGTGATAGCGGAAGCTACCGAAAGCAGGCCCGGCCTGATGATAGTGGATTCCGTGCAGACGATGTATACTGAAAGCGTCGATTCCGCCCCTGGTTCTGTGAGCCAGATCAAGGAAGTCGCCGCCATGCTGCTGCGCTTTGCGAAGGAAACCGGAGTTCCGGTAATCCTGATCGGCCACATCACGAAGGACGGTTTCATCGCCGGCCCGAAGATCCTCGAGCACATCGTGGACGTGGTGCTGCAGTTCGAAGGCGAGAACCGCGGTGCATACAGGATACTCCGCAGCATCAAGAACCGCTTCGGCAGCACCAGCGAGATAGCGGTCTTCGAAATGACGGGCATCGGCCTGCGCGAGGTCGCCAATCCGTCCGAACTGCTCATCCCCATGCACGGGGAAGGGCTCAGCGGTGCCGCGATCTGCGCATCCCTCGACGGCACCAGGCCGCTTCTGTTCGAGGTTCAGGCGCTCGTGTCTTCGGCCGTCTACGGGACCGCCCAGCGAAGCGCAACCGGCTTCGATTACAGGCGGCTGAACATGCTCCTGGCCGTCCTCGAAAAGAGGGCGGGCTTCCATCTTGCCGCAAAGGACGTCTTCCTGAACATGGCGGGCGGCCTGAAAGTGACCGAACCGGCAGCCGACCTTGCGGTGGTTGCGGCAGTTCTTTCCAGTAACTTCGACTATGCTCTCCCGGCGGATGTCTGCTTTGCCGGAGAGGTTGGCCTGAGCGGCGAAATCCGCCCCGTCCCCCAGACGGACAGGCGCGTGGCGGAAGCAGCCCGTCTCGGTTTCAAAAGAATCTTCGTAAGCAGTTTCGAAAAGCTTCCGCCAATGGAAGGCATCAAGGCCGTTAAGGTGGCCGATATCCCCGAACTGGTCAGGAAACTGTTCGGACAAAAAGCATAACTAATCCATTTAATCAATAACCTTATCTTTAATCTTATGCGTAAAATCTTACTCATTTTGGCAACGCTGACGATAGCCGCAACCGCGGCCTTCGCCCAGCAGAAGTACAACCAGTATGGCGTTGCAGTGCAGTCCGACCGCCTCGACGTCGAAGCCCAGGACGGCATCCTGGTAATGGAGTCGCCCGTGAGCGGCTACAAACTCTGGTTCGACGTCCGTGCACAGGCCGACGGAGCCGTTTACTTCGGCGCACCCGACTATGCCGACGCCATCGGTAACGGCACCAGCATCCGCCGCGCCCGTTTCGCGGTGAAGGGCCAGATCGATGAGAAGTGGTACGGCGAGTTCGACATGGACCTGGCCAACGGCCTCGTGGAACTCAAGGACGCCATCATCCGCTACACCGGCATCCCCAACCTCGACCTTCAGGTCGGTAACTTCAAGGAGAACTTCTCCATCCAGCGCAATACCACCAGCCGTTATCTCCAGTTCATGGAGAGGCCGATGGTCTGCTCCGCCCTCGCTCCTTCCCGTCATCT
>JAILNI010000041.1 GCA_024691765.1 Bacteroidales bacterium
GACGCAGGTAACTCAACACATCGCCGAGCAGGCCCGTCACGGTGTTGTAGGTAGCCCACAGGCCGCTGCCGATGTTCTTCAGGGGATTGCGGTGCAGGTCGTTGAGCAGGAAAATACCCAATCCGCTCAGTACGCCGAGCACAATGATGATCCATTGCGTGACCTCGGAAGAGAGCACACCGGCGAGGGAGATGCCTCCGACGATGATACCGCCGACAATCAGCAGCGTCCAGCCCCAGGTTCCCAGCGAACCGAGGAAGCCCTGGTTCTTGGTCGCCATCACCGTTTTCACAATGAGGGCCAGGCAGATGTGGAAGATACCCACCAGCAGCGACAGCACCATCGTCCCGTCGTAGCCCATGATCTTGGACGGCAGGAAGACGCCTTTGATCGGTTCGAAGATGCTCCAGTTGGCAATGTCGATCGAGAAGAAGGTGTGGAACAGGAAACCGATGATCACCGTTGCGCCACCCAGGGTCAACACAAGGGGAGCAAGGGATTTGAATGCGTCCGCTTTCTTCAGGAGCAATGCGACGATTATCAACACCAGTCCGTAGCCGCAGTCGCCCATACAGAAGGCGAAGAACAGCATAAAGAATACGGAAATATAAGGCGTCGGGTCAAAACCGTTGTAAGCCGGGCGGCCGTACATATCCGTCAGCATCTCGAACATCCGCACGAAGGCATTGTTCTTGAAGGCGATAGGGGGATTCTCCTCCACCTTCGCATCTTCTTTGATGTAGAGCACGCCGAGGGCGTCCAGGCGGGCGGCAATTTCGCTTTCTTTCTCCTTGGGGGCGAAGCCCTCGAAGGTCAGCACATAGTCTTCAGCAACTGCATTGCCGGAAACGCCGGCCAGGTAGAGGTCGAGTTGAGAAACAAGCCCGTCGCGCATCTTTTCCAATTCCGGAATACGGGCCTGCAAGCCCTTCAGACGGGATTCGAGCGCGGCTTTACGCGAGGTCGCGTCGGTCAGTTCGCTTTCCGCGGCGGAAAGCGGCCGCTCGGGAGCGGCTATCTCACCGGGAAGGTCATCGGTGCCGGTTACGACAAACCAGATATGGGATTTGTCGCTGTCGTCGATGACGGTGAGGGCATAGTCCGCCGCCCAGGAAGACTGGAACTGCATGGCGCTGAGACAATGGAAATGCAGCGAAATGCCGGCATCCTGCAGGCTGCGCAGCATTTCGGGGGAGTAGTCGCCCCATACGCGGAGCGTCGCCGTCTCTTTGCTGAGGGATTTGAGGGATTCGCCGATGCGGTCGTATTCAGTCAGGGCATCCCGGACCGATTCGGCCAAGGCGGCACCGGACAGGTTCGAATCACAGCCGTCCTTGGGGCAAGCAGCGCCGTCTTTTACGGAATTGCTATCAGCGCAGGCTGCTGCCGTCCCTTCCGGGGCTTTGAAGGCCTTCAGTTTGCGAAGCAAGGTATTGAGGTCCTCGATGGCGGCGAGCCGTTCGGCGGAAGCGTTGTCCACCGGCTTGGCGCTGCGGGTAATGTCCATCAGGCCCATTTCCTGCAAATTGTCCAGCAGTCCGGATTCTTCTCCCTTCAACAGGATGAAGTTGTAGCGGGTCATCGGAGCAATCATAGGCTTTCCTCCTCTTCTTCTTGTTGGGTATGACGCGCCTTAACAATCTTGGAAGCGGCTTTGCTCAGGTTTTCTTCGTCCTCCATAAAGCGTTTGATCTTGCGGATGGCTTCCTGATAGCCCGGAATCTGCACTTTCTCGTACAAGTTCACCTTCTGGGTGGTCTTGCGGCGTTGAAAATCCAAGATGCGGCTTTTCTCCTGATAAACCTCGGACTCAATGCCCAGGCGGCTCAGTTCCTGCAAGATGGACACACCGTCGGCGAACCAGGCAGGGGAGTAGAACGCATCGAAAGGATGAATCTCGTAGTGAATTTCTCCCAAGCCCGGCGTTTTGACGCCCGCGACTTTTTCCACGAACAGATCGACATCCGTAATAGAAATGAGTCCACCGTCAAATTCGTTCCACAAAGAGGCCAGATAATCGTACCGTTGCAAAGCGGCGTCCAGTTCGGCGAGCAACTTCTCCGAACGCTCTTTCGCCTTGCGAACTTCCAGCCGGAGGGCGCTTTCCTTGTTTTTGAGCGTAGGAAGGGCGCTCACCCGCATCTTGAGCTGCTTGGTGATGGTGTTCAGCGAAGTCTTGTTATATTGGAACTTGACTGCCATTATTTCTTCCAGTATTTGTCAATAAGCGCTTGTTTGATACCGGTTTCCGCCGGGGAGAAATACTTGGCGAAAAGGGCCCAGGCCGTGTCGAGCATCTCATCCAGGGAGATGTTGACATCGATGGCCAGGATGCGCGTGGCGTAATCCTTGGCGTAATCGAGGCAGCGAAGGTCGTAGTCGCTCAGGTCGAAACCGTTCTCCAATTTGGTCTTGGCATTGGCGGCATCCGAATACAGACGGACGGAGGCGTTCATCACCTGGGAGTGGTCCTCGCGGGTTTTCTTGCCCTGCACGTGCTGTTTCAGACGGGACAGGCTGCGGAACGGGTCGATGATGACCTTGCCCGAATCGGGGTCCGCACGCAGATATAACTGACCTTCCGTGATATAACCGGTGTTGTCCGGAATGGCGTGGGTGATGTCGCCGTCGTTGAGGGTGGTCACAGCTATAATGGTGATGCTGCCGCCGGACGGGAGCTGCACGGCCTTCTCGTAAATCTTCGCAAGGTCGGAATAGAGCGAACCGGGCATGGCGTCCTTCGAGGGAATCTGGTCCATTCGGTTGCTCACTATGCTAAGCGCATCGGCGTAAAGAGTCATGTCGGTGAGCAGCACCAGCACCTTTTCGTTCCTGTCCACGGCGAAGTATTCAGCCGCAGCGAGGGCCATGTCGGGCACCAGAAGACGCTCCACAGGGGGATTCTCGGTGGTGTTCACGAAAGAGACTATGCGGTCGAGCGCACCCGCGTTCTCGAAGGCGTGCCGGAAGTACAGGTAGTCGTCGTTGCTGAGTCCCATGCCGCCGAGGATGATCTTGTCGACGTTGGCCCGCAGGGCCACTTCGGCCATCACCTTGTTGTAGGGCTGGTCGGGGTCGGCGAAGAAAGGTATCTTCTGCCCGGAAACGAGCGTGTTGTTGAGGTCGATGCCGGCGATACCCGTGGGGATGAGTTCGGAGGGCTGGCGGCGCTTGTAGGGATTTACCGAAGGGCCACCCACCTTTCGCTCCTCGCCTTCCACCTCCGGACCTCCGTCGATGGGATGTCCGTAGGCGTCGAAGAAACGGCCAGAAAGCTGTTCGCTGACCTTCAGGGTGGGGGGCTCGCCCATGAACACCACTTCGGCGTCGGTGGGGATGCCCTCGGTGCCGGAGAAGACCTGCATGGTCACGAGGTCGCCGCGGGTCTTTACGACCTGCGCCAGGCGCCCCGCCACGGTAGCCAGTTCGTCGTTGCTCACGCCCTGGGCGTGCAGCGATACGGTGGCCTTGGTGATGGCCTCCAGATGCGTGTATATCTTCTGGAATACTTTAGGATCTGCCATTTTCTTCGAGGAGTTTGTCGATTTGTACCCTGTAGTCCTTGAACTGCTCGCTTTCGTAGGCGGAATAGTTCATCTGTTTGAGCAGGTTGATAAGGTTCTTGAAATAGTCGCGGCATTCTTCGAAATTCCCGAATTCAAAATGCCTGTCGCATATCTCAAGTATGAGGTCGAGCATGTATTTCTGGCGCTCCATGGGGCAGAGGGCGTCCACCGCGTCGAAGGCGTCCTGCTGCAGGAAGGCGAAGTCGATCACTTCGCTCTTCCAGAAGGCCTCGTGGTAGCTCATTGGCACGCCGTCGTCGCCGAGAATGTTTATCTGGTCGGCCATTTCCTTGCCGCGGCGCACCAGCATCTTGGCCTTAACTATCTTGTCCACCCAGCCTTTCTCTACCTTTGTGTCGAGGTAGTCGCTGATTTCGGGATATTCGAGGTATTTGGAATAGGAGTCAAGGGGGTTGACGGCGGGGTAACGCTTCTGGTCGGCGCGGTTCTGCTCAAGGGAGTAGAAGCAGCGAGCGGCCTTCTTGGTGCTCTCGGTGACCGGTTCCTTGAGGTTGCCTCCGGCGGGGGAGACGGTGCCGATGACGGTTACCGCACCCCTCTGCCCGTTGTTCAGGACCACCATTCCGGCACGGGAGTAGAAGTTGGAAATGATGGCCGACAGGTCCACGGGGAAGGCGTCCGCACCGGGAAGCTCTTCCATTCGGTTGGACATTTCCCTGAGCGCCTGGGCCCAGCGGGAGGTGGAGTCGGCCAGCAGCAGGCAGCGCAGCCCCATCGCACGGTAGTACTCGCATATGGTCATGGCCGTGTAGACCGATGCCTCACGTGCCGCCACCGGCATGTTGGAGGTATTGCAGATGATGGTCGTGCGCTCCATGAGCTTGCGGCCGGTGTACGGGTCGACGAGTTCGGGGAACTCGGTGAAGATTTCCACTACTTCGTTAGCACGCTCGCCGCAGGCCGCCATCACTATCACGTCGGCCTCGCCCTGCTTGGCTATAGCATGCTGCAGCACGGTCTTTCCGCAACCGAACGGGCCGGGGATGAAACCGGTTCCGCCTTCGGCAATGGGGTTGAAGGAGTCGATTACACGCACACCCGTCTCCATTATCTTCTCCGGACGCGGTTTTTCCTTATACGCCCTCACTGCAACCTTGACCGGCCAGCGCTGCACCATGGTCACGGGCACTTCGGCGCCGTCCTCGTCTTCCAGGGTGGCAATTACGCTGTCGATGTTGTAAGAGCCTGCCGGAGCCACCGACTTTACGGTGAATTCGCCTTTCAGGCTGAAGGGAACCATTATCTTGTGGGGAAGCCAGCCTTCCGGAACCTCGCCCAGCCAGTCCGCCGCCTGAACCTTGTCGCCCGGAGCTGCAAGGGGCTTGAAATCCCAAAGCTTTTCGTGGTCCAGCGGGTCGGTGTATTCGCCGCGTTTGAGGAACACGTCGCTCATGGTGGTGAGGTCGTTCTGGAGGCCGTCGTACACGCTTCCCATAAGCCCCGGGCCGAGGCTCACCTCGAGCATGCGGCCGAGGAATACCACTTTCGCGCCCCCGGCGAGTCCGCGGGTGCTTTCGAACACCTGTACCGACGCCTTGTTTCCGGAAACCTTGATGACTTCGGCCAGAAGCTGCGTGCCGGCAAGGTCGATGTAGCAGAGCTCATTCTCCGCCACCGGCCCGTCGGTCTGCACGGTCACCAGATTGGAAACGATTCCCGTTACTTTTCCTGTTGTTGCCATTATATCGTAGTTGTTTTATTCTATGGTGAAGTTTGCCTTTATATCCCTGACCATCTTTTCGAAGAGTTCGCGGCCAGTGGCCTCGTCGAGTTTCAGCCAGCGGTCGACGATCTGCAGCTTTGCCGCGAAACCGAGGATAAGGTCGAGGTCGAAGACGTGCATTACCGTAAGCGCGTCGATACGCTCCCAGAGCATTGAGTCGAGCCCCCTTTCGCGGGCGAGGATGTCGCTCCCGGAGAGCACTTCCGCTGCCTTTGCGGCGTCTTCGAAGTCTTCCTCCAGGCCCTGCTCAGAGCCCGGCAACTGCATGATGTCGCGGCCTTCCGGCCTTCCGAGTGTTCGGTTGAGCCACGCGACCTTGGCGTTACGAAGCTGAAGGTCGTAGTGGAAGAAGTCCCGGATAAACGCGCTGCGGCTCTTTGCGGCCTTAGCGTAGAACTCTTCGGTAAGACATTCCGCCTTCCAGCCGTCCAGTACAAACTGAAGTGCGGCCGCGTCAGATTCGGAGAACTGCTCGCGGATTTCCTCCAGCACGGCTCCCGCATCAAGCGGACCGCGATAGTCTGCCTGAAGGACGGGGAGTCCGGCGGTTATGAACTCGTAATTGTTCACCCTTTGATCCTATTCGCCAAACAGAAGCCTGCGGGTTACGGGACGGAGATACTCGGCGATGAGTGCCCTGAAGTTCTCTTCGGTAAGGTTGACGAACCAGCCGCCGTCTTTCGGGCCTATGCTGAAGCCGCCGGCAACCTTCTTGCTGAAGCCGGCCTCGACCCCGTGATTCAAAGACTTGCGGAGTTCCCCGGCCACCCAGGGCTCGAGTTCGCCGCGAAGCTTGTCGGGCAGTACCAGCGAGAGGTCCACGGCCTGCTGGGCGTCGAACTTCTGCGCTACGGCCAAGATGATTTCCTTCAGGAAAGCGGGATCTTCGAGAGACTCTGCGTCCGCGAGACCGCCGGTAAGCAGGTTCTCGATATCCTTCTTCGTGGCCTGGAGGGCCTGGGCAGAAGCCATACGGATGTCGGATTCCGCCTTATCCTTGAGGGCGGCGGCGTCCTTTTCGGCTTTTGCCATGATGGCTGCGGCATCTTCATTTGCCTTGGCTACGATGACCGATGCTTCCTTCCTGGCGTTTTCGAGAAGCTGCTCCGCGTCGGCCTTTCCCTTCGAAAGTCCTTCGTTATAAAGCTTTTCGGTGAGTTCCTGTAATTTGTCTTGCATATGGTGCTTTGGTTATTGTTCGTCCAATCCAACAAAAATACTAATTCCTCTCCGTTTTTGCAAAGCAAATAATGCTATATTTGCAACTGCTTTGGCTTATCTGGGAGAAATAATCTCGATAGGGGTGGCCCTCTGCTGGACCATCGCTTCGCTTTGGAGCGAATACAGCAGCAAGCGCCTGGGTGCGTCCGTCATGAATCTCTGGCGGATGGGCTTTTCCGTGCTGATGTACACGCTTATGTGCTGGGCCTTCCTCGGCAGGCCTTGGCCGGCGTTTGCCGGTTGGGGAACATGGGGGCTGCTGGCCCTGAGCGGCTTCATCGGTTTCTTCCTCGGAGACCTTTGCCTGCTGGGAGCGTATGTGATCATAGGCGCCCGCACCACCCAGCTCTTCCAGACGCTGGCCCCCGCTTTCGCCGCAGTTTTCGGCTGGATCATGCTGGGGCAGAGTCTTGGCTTGAAGAGCCTGATTGCCATGGGAGTAACCCTCGTGGGTATAGGAATTACAGTCCTGAGCCGGGGGAGTGGTGCGCAGGACCGCGGTGCCGGCGGTGTGAGGCTGCAGATTCCCTTGAAAGGGGTGCTGCTCGGCGTCGCCGCCGCCCTTGGCCAGGGGCTCGGCCTTGTAATCAGCGGCCTGGGCCTCAAGAGCTATATGGCCGAACTCCCTCCTGAAGCGCTTTCGCAGGCAGCCTTCATCCCGTTCAGCGCCAATATGATACGCTGTATTTCCGGCTTCCTGGCCGCCCTCATTATGATGATCGCCCTTGGACGCATGAAGGAAGTCGCCTCGGCGGCCCGCGACCGCAAATCCATGGGAGCCCTCGCCATCGTGGTGATCTTCGGCCCCGTGGTGGGAGTCGGCTTCTCCCTGATGGCCCTGCGCTACACTGCCGCCGGCATAGCCAGTACGCTCCAGGCCCTCACCCCCATCCTCCTCATCCTTCCTTCGCACTGGATGTTCGGCGAAAAGCTATCCTGGCGCAGCCTCCTCGGCGCCGCCGTCTCCGTTGCCGGCGTCTCCCTGTTCTTCCTGCTGTAGTGGGCTCTTCCGCCCTCCAACCAGCCCTCAGCCAGGCTTCGGATTATTATTCTTTCGTTGCTGAGCCTCGCGCGTGTATATATAAAAGAGGTGAAGAGTATACTATTCGGAAAAAAGTGCTATATTTGTATCTCGTATAATAACACTAAATGAGACCAAATAAGCACGATACAACCTGCCCATGCAGGCTCTCCTATGTAAATGGGGGGGGGTATAACTTATTTAAAATCAGCAACTTACATATTTTATCCTGACCTGCCACGGTAGTCTGCGTGGCGGGCGCTTCCTTATGCGTACGCGCGCGGCGGGAGCGCAGGAGGTGACGACACCGGAAAAGAAACAACAACAAACAATATAAACAAAACATTATGAGCAAAACTAGAACACTAACCAAAAGGCCCTATCCCGCGCCGCAGTGCGAGGAAATTGAAGTGGCAATTCAGGAGTGTCTGCAAACCAGCACTTACATCAACGAAGTCGAGGTCTATTCCGAGGACGACAAGTCTGATCTCTGGTAGTATTAACCCTTAAAAGAGCAATTGATTATGAAACGTTATATCAATACAATCTTCGCGGGGCTTGCCATTGCCGCCCTCGCTTTCTCATGTGCCAAGGAAACCCCGGCCCCGACTCCTGAGGATCCGGATTCCGGCAAAATCATATTCCAGGCGTATGCAGCCCAGACCAGGACCACCGTTGAAAACGGCGCCGGTTCCGAGCGTATAGTCAAGTGGGCCGCAGGTGACGAGATCAAGATATGGTACGCCGCCGACGCCAGCGTTACCGCAAACGCCGCTACCGCAGGCACCTCCACCTCTTTCGAGGTCGAAGGTCTCGGCGCAGCATCCGATTACTATGCCTCATATCCGTCGGGCATTTCCGCTTTCGACGGGACCGACCTTTCGGTAACCGTTCCCGCCGCCCAGGACGGAAACTTTGCATCCGCCAACATGTCGGTGGCAACCACTCCGGCAGGTGAGCTTTCTCTCCACTTTTACAATGTGACCTCCCTCGTGAAGTTCGACCTCGCCGGCGCAGGTTACACCAAGGCTGTGTTCTGCGGTGCCAACGGTGAAGACATCACCGGCATCGTTCCCGTCACCTTCGACAAGGACGGACTCGGTGTCGTTACCGGAGTCACTCCCGGCGCAGCGGCCTCTGCAGGATCCAGTGTTGAAGTAACTGTTTCCGGAACGGGAACCTATTATTTCTCCATCCTTCCCCAGACTCTCGCCGACGGTTACATGGTTCAGCTCTATAAGGGCTCCAGCCTCGACGAGACTGTCTCCATGCCTCATAGCATCAATTTCGCAAAGGGAACAATCGTATATCTGGGCAGCCTCGACGGAAAGAGCGTGAGCGACTTTTTCGCAACTCCTTCAGGCGCAGGCAACAAGACCGGGCGCAACTGGGATAATGCTTTCGATGCGGCTGCACTGAAGGCTTTCTTGGATCAGCCCGTTGACGGCGGCGGCGACCAGATTGACGATGCGGCCCTTGCAAAGGCGGCCGTCCTCGACGGCGCAACCATCCATATGGCAGCCGGCGACTACGACTTCGCAGGAGAGGCCAAGATTGAGTTCAGCGGCTATGCAAGCCAGGTAGGCATCACCTTCAAGGGTGGTTATCCCGCTGGCCTTGCCGGTACTTCCGTAGCAGAACGCGACACCACGACCTACCGCAGCGCCATCACTTCCAGCGTGGCAGGAAGCATCATTACCCTTGGCGACCAGACCAATGTTTCCTTTGAGGGCATCACCTTTAAGGGAGCAACCCGTGCAGTCGACGGCGGCGCTCTGATGGCAGATGCGGAGAGCGGAGATTGCTCTCTCACCCTTACCAGCTGCCGCTTCATCAATAATGCCAATACCGATGATTATACTGGTGCTGGCGTATACATCAAGAAGGGTTCTGCGACCATTTCAGAATGCTATTTCGCAAGTAACTATGCACGTAACGGTTCTTGTATCAACCTGGATGCAGGAAACGGAACTGTTTCAATAAGCGATTGCCTGTTTGAATACAACACCACCTTCAATACTTCCGCCTGTGTACAGAACGGAAGCACCAAGACCGTCAGCATTACCGATTGCACCTTCGACCATAACACTGCAGGCAGCTACGGCGGCGGCGCCTTCCATACAAATGCATCCGGTGCATCGACTACTTTCAGCGGCTGCACGTTCAGCAATAATTCTGCAGGTCAGGGCGGCGCCATCAGTATCCAGAAGGGATCTGCTGCATTCACCAACTGCAGTTTCACAGGCAACACAGCTACCAAGGGATCCAAATCTGACACACAGGAAACGGATGACGATCTGGGAGCCTATGCGGGCGGTGCGATCATCCTTCATGATGCGACTTCGGTCTGTACCCTGAATTCCTGCACGTTTACCAATAATTCAGCTCCTAACGGCAGCGGCGGTGCGATTGCGTATGAAAGTGTGGCCGCTACGCTGAACGTCAATGCAGGAACTTCCTTCTCCGGCAATACCGCATATAACCATGGCGGAGCCATCTATGTACGCGGTGCAGGCAAACTGTTCATCACCGGCGAAAGCGCATCCAAGGTCAACTTCACCGACAACAAGACGCTTGCCACCGGAAACCAGCACGCCAACGGCGGCGCCATCTGGCTGGGTGCATCTTCCCAGACGACTATGAGCTATGCCGTATTCGACGGCTGTGAGGCCGGTAAGGAAGACGGAAGTACCGTGAACTATTCAAACGGCGGCGCAATCAGCATCAAGACCGTCAATTCCTTCTCGGCAAGCAACTGCGAATTCACCGCCTGCCGCGGACGTAACGGAGGTGTGCTCAACGTTGAACTCGGAAGCGGAAAAACCGCTACGTTTACCAACTGCGACTTCCACGACAACGTCGGCCGTTCGGGTGCCTCCAAAGACGGCACTTCCGGCAATTTCCACGGAGCCGTGGCCCGTTTCGGCGGCAGCGGAACCACCACGTTCAACACCTGTTCCTTTACAGACAACGTGGCTTATAATGGAGGTGGAGCCCTGCATTCCAATACAGCCAATACCGTGGTTTGCAACAACTGCTCTTTCTCCAATAATGATAGCAATAGCTCTGGTGGTTCTATCACTTGGGAAAACGGAACGCTGACCATCAGCGGTGGTACGGTGAGCGAAGGAGATTCCGGAACTGGTCAGGGTGGCATGTTGTATTTTATTAAAGGAACGCTTAACCTGAATAATACTACCGTGTCTGGATGCAAGAGCGCATCCGCCAAGAGCGGTGGCGCCATCCAGGTTTATACCGGCGGAACCTATGGCGGTGCAGTTACCATTAATGCAACGGGTACCACGTTCTCTGACAATCAGTGTGGTAGTTATAGCGATGACGCTGAGCAGGGCGGTGCCATCCGTACCGAGGGTGCTTCAGGCAAAGTGATTACCATAAACCTTACCGACTGTCTCTTCTCCGGAAACAAAGCCAAGAGGTTTGGAACCGCAATCTCCTTGAACAAGTACTGCTTCCTGAAGGCCGACCGTTGCGTGTTCTCCGGCAATGTAGGTAAATCCCGCGGTACCGTTAATTATGGCGACAATAGCCTGATATTCATGAACAACTGCGCGTTCTACAACAATACCTTCTCCGATGCCACCACATGGGGCCTTACCGTCCATGGCGGCGGTGCGAACGCGGGTATCTGCCTGAACAACCTCACGGCCTACAACAACCGCAGCACGAACGGTTCCCCGAGCACGACCAGCAATGTTTCAGTGAATGGTGATTCTCCGATGCTGATTGTAAACAGCACCATACTCGACAACACGGCATTCCTTCTCCGTGCGAACGGCAGGACGCTGCAATTCTGCAACAACATCCTCGTGAATCCCGGAACCGCGGCGAACATTGTTCACAGCAATACCGGCACCAAGACTTCATATGGCCACAATATTATGAGCGGCACCAGCGCAGCCGACGACGTGACGGATCTTACCAGCTGCACGATGTCCACCCTCACCAGTGGCGCATGGTCTTCCAATACGGCCTCGTCCCCGTACTACGGCGTTTACAGCTGGACCGGCGGCGCCAGCCTGCCCGGATTCACCCCGGCGGTTGAAAGTGACGTCACAGACGCAATCGCTGCCTACACCCAGGCGGTCAGCGGAGTGGGCGTCTCCAACGCAGGTACCGCATTCAAGGAATGGCTCGACAGCCTCAGCCCGAAGGGTTACCAGGCTGACGGCCGCAGCGTGACGCGCGAAGGCACCATGTGGCCGGGCGCATACCAGCAGAACTAACAAGACCCGACGTCAATATGTCCATTAAACGCATATTCAATCTTTTGCTCACCCTCCTGATCGTAGGAGGGTTGAGCTTTGCATGCTCCGGAAATGAAGAGCAGCCCAAGCCAAACGAGAAACCTCAGGAAGAGGAGCCCAAGGATCCGGATGATCCTTCGAACCCTGATGACCCCAAGGATCCCGAGGATGAACCTCAGACCATAACCTTCCAGGCCGCTGCGGCTCAGCGCGAAGGCCTTGCCGCTCAGTGGGCTGCGGAAGACGAGATAGCCATCTGGTGGAGTGCCGACGGCCGCGTGGTCGCAAAGGCCTCCGAAGCCGGCGAGAATACTGAGTTCGAGCTGGATGAAATCGAAGAGGCCGAGGCCTACTACGCGATCTATCCTGCTACCGGCGTGGAATCTTTTGCCGACGGCGTATTCAGCCTCTCCGTGCCCTCCGTGCAGAACGGGGCCCTCTCCGATGTAGACATCTGGCTTGCTTCGACTTCGGCCGAAGACAAGAGTCTCGCCTTCAAACCGGCGACGGCGCTTGTGAAGCTTGAGGTGGAAAGTTCCGAGTACGACAGGGTGGTGTTCCGCGCTGCGAACGGAGAAGCCCTTGCCGGAACGGTATCCGTATCCTTCGGCGAGGAAGGCCTTGTATTCGGAGAAGAGGTGGCGGATCCCGCCGAGTCCATCCAGATGGCCATCCCTGGCCCGGGAGTGTACTATCTTTCAGTCCTCCCAGGAACCCTTGAAAAGGGCGTCTTCGCATCCTTCTACAAGGGAGAGAAAGCCGCACCGATGGTTTATCTCGAAGGTGCGACCAAGGCGGATCCCGCCGTGCTCGCATCTGCCGGCAAGCTCGATAAGATGATAGTGTACGACTATTATGTCAGCGAAGCAGGTTCCGGAAACAAGGACGGCAGGAGCGAGGCAAACGCTATGAGTCTTGATTCTCTGCGCGCATTCGTCGCCCAGCCTCTGGACGGAGAAGGCAATCAGATAGACGAGCTCGCCCACCTTATGGCAGCCATCCTCGACGGCACTACCGTTCATTTCGCAGACGGCACCTATGTGCTGAACGTAAACGGTTCCGAACATCCTGCAAAGATTGAGTTCACCGGCTACCCGAAGCAGGTCGATCTCACTTTCGAAGGCAGCAACGCCGCAATACTCAGCGGTGGCAATGAATATAGGGTTCTTACCCTTGGAAACCAGATCAATCTCACCCTTAACGGTATGGCTGTCAAGGACGGCAACCTCGAGTCTTTCATCAGCGATGAGGGCGCCGGAATCTCGGTCGCAGCAGGCGGCAGCGGAAACGCTACGCTTAACGCCAACGGAACTCTTTTCTCCAACAACAGGTGCCTTGAAAACAATTCCGAGAACAAGGGCAACAGCGGCGGTGCAATACGTTGCGCCAAGGGAACCGTGAATCTTGTGAATTGCGTGTTCGACGAGACAAACCACGCCCGCAACGGTGGCTCCGTCTTTACAAACAACGATGCTGCGGTGGTCAATTGCACAGGCTGTACCTTCAAATCGTACAGCTACAATACCGGAGGCGCTGCCAACAACTCCAAGGGAAAGCAGTATTTCACCAATTGTACCTTTGATGGTTGCTACACCTATTCAGGTTGCGGCGGAGCGCTCCATGCCAACGCTGCAAACTGTGTCGTCGTTGTGGATGGTTGCACTTTCCATGCCTGCAAGGCAAGGACCAAAGATGCAAGTTCCTCCAACAAGGAATCCGGAATCATTTCGGTGCAGACTGCTGATTTTACCATCAACAACTCGGTGTTTGAGAATTGTGAAGGCATTGCCGGCGCCTTGATATTCCTTCAGGGCAGTGACAATCTCTTCAAGTGCAACAACACCGTATTCAAAAACAACACCGGTAGCGACCGCGGTCTCATTAAAGGAAACGGAAGCGGCGCGAACGATATCGCAAGCGTAGGATTCTTCAACAACTGCGTCTTCTACAACAACAAGATGAAGACCAACCAGTGGGGGAATATCCTGCATGGCGGCAATCCGGCCGTGGCCTGCTTCAACAACTGCACGTTCTATGGAAATACGCGCGAGCAGGCAGGCGGCAACGGTGTCGGCCTCAATACCGACGGCAGCATCATTCTGCTGAACTCCACCTTCATCGAAGCCGACGACCTCGTGAGCGTACGTGCCGCGACCAACGACGGTGACGGTCGCAACTGCGTACTTCTGGCGAATTCCATAGTGCTCAACACTTCATCCGGAAAACCGTTTATAGCAAGCGATAAACTGAAGCCCGCGAAGAGCAGTTCCTACAACTGCATCATGGGTTCCGTTTATACCGCTCCGGAGAATTATTCGAGCCACAACGATGTTATGGATGCAACGGAAGCGAGTCTGGAGGGCGGCAGTTACAACGCTACTTCCAACCTTTACCTCTGGAACGGTCCGGACGGATCGTTTACCAAGATGGCATCTTCCGACTTCGAAGAAATCCTGAAGACCGGAGCCGGGGTAAGACCAACCAAAAAGACCCATCCGTATCTTGGCACCAAGACCATCGGAGAAGCATTTTACGAATGGCTGGTGAGCATCGACGCCATAGGCAAGGATGCAGCAGGGAACTCCCGCGGCAGCCTGTGGTGGCCCGGTGCATATCAGTATTAGTTAACGCAAACTTCTTACTATGAGAAAATTCATACTGGCTTTGCTGCTCTCCTGCATCGCAACACTTGCAGGAGCGCAGCAAAAGCTGTCTTTAAGCGGCACGGTGGTCGACGAACAGGGCGAACCCGTAGTGGGTGCGGCGCTGGTCGTAAAGGGCGCCCCGACAGAAGGCGCGATTACCGGCCTGGACGGCGAATTTGCCATGCAGGTACGTCCTGACGCAGTGCTGGAGGTCTCGTGCTTCGGCTTTGCGAACCAGGACGTTCCGGTGGCGGGGAGGACTGAAATCAAGGTGGTCCTCACCGTTGACAACCAGGTGCTCGACGAAGTCGTCGTCGTCGGTTACGGCATGGCCTCGAAGCGTCTCGTTTCGTCGTCGATAGCATCGCTGAAGATGGACGACATCGACCGCGGAGCCGAGACCGACCCCGTGAAGAGCCTCCAGGGCCGCGTTACCGGTGTGAGCGTGACAAGCCCGTCGGGTATTCCGGGCGAGAGCCCCAACATAATAGTCCGCGGCGTCAGCTCCATCTCCGGCAGTTCGTCGCCCCTTTACGTAGTCGACGGAATCCCGGCGGAGAGTTACCCGAACATCAATCCTGGTGACATCGAGCGTATGGAGGTGCTCAAGGACGCCTCCGCAACTGCCATTTACGGCAGCCGTGCAAATGCCGGCGTGGTGATAATCACCACCAAGAGCGGAAAGGCGGGCAAGTCGAAGATCGACGTGGACGCCCATTTCGGAGTGGCCCAGGTGGCACACGACATCGTGATGGCCAACACCGCTCAGTATATCGACGTGATGCAGGCTGCGGTCGACAACTGGAACGTCTATGTGGCGGAGAAGGGGAGCGGTTCCCTGAAGGAACTCTACATCCCCGACAATCCGGCCGACTTCGACTGGGTGGGCGCAATCTCACGCAGGTGGGCGAAGCGCAGCAGCGTTTCGGCAAGCCTTTCCGGCGGCAACGACGCCACGACCTTTTATCTTTCGACCGGCTACGACGGCCAGGAAGGCTACCTCAACAAGACGGCCTTCAACAAATACACGGTGCGTGCGCGCATAGGACACAAAATCGCGCCGTGGATAGCCCTTAACGTGAACATGGCGGGTGCTTATGCACGTTACGACAAGACGGAAGAAACCGACGGGAGCCTGAAGGTGCTTCGCGCCGCACGCGAAGAGCAGCCGTGGTACACCCCGTACTGCACCCGCAGCATAGACGATTTCGGACGCGAAATCCGTGCGAATGCTAACAGCGGCGACTACCGTACCATGAGCGTGGACGGCCTCGCCCGCCACAACCCGGTGATGTGCATAGAGGAAGAGGACTACTGGAACAACAAATACCAGCTGTCCGGAACGGCATCACTGGACATTACCCCTGTCAAGGGGCTCAGGTATACTCCTTCCATAAGCGGGTATACCATCTTCGATAATTCGACCAAGAAACTTACGGAGCTCAATACGGAGCGCGGTTACAAGGACGGCTGGCACGCCCTGAGCATACAGAAGAACAATTCACTGCGCTGGGTGTTCGACAACGTATTGAGCTGGAATCAGGAAAGGGGCCGCCTCACCTACGACATTATGGCGGGCCACTCCTACGAGCAATACGAGTACGACACCTTTGGTGCGGCGTCCGACAACTATGCCAATTCGGCATATCCGTCCTCGTCTTTCAATCTCATCACCTCCGGCACTGACATCTATGCCGGAAGCATAGGTTACAACGCCTACGCCCTCGAGTCGTACTTCTCCCGCGGCGCTCTCAACTGGGACAACCGTTACATACTCAATGTCTCGTTCCGTACCGACGGAAGCTCCCGTTTCCCGAAGAACAACCGTTTCGGATTCTTCCCGGCAGCATCGCTCGCATGGATAGTGACCAATGAGAAGTTCTTCCCGAAAAACCCTGTGCTGAACGAACTCAAATTCCGCCTTTCCGCGGGCCAGACCGGCTCAATGGCGGGCATAGGCAACTGGGCGGCAATGAACCTCGTGAGCGCCGGCTCTTCCTACAACGGCGTTTCCGGACTCGCCTTCAGCACTCCTGCACAGGACCTCAAGTGGGAGAAATCCACGAAGTACAACCTCGGACTCGACTCCGACTGGCTGGACGACAGGATGTCGGCGCAGCTGGATGTGTTCTACTCCCGGACCGACGACCTTCTTTACTCCAAGCCGGTCATCGCCACATCGGGCTATACTTCGCTTTCTTCCAACATTGGCGTGATGGAGAACGTCGGCGTGGAGTTTAACGTGAGCGGCACGGTGCTCAAGGCGGGGGATTTCAACTGGGACCTCTCAGGCAACTTCTCCTGGGCCAAGAACAGGCTCGTGAGCCTTCTTGAAGACCAGGACATCATATTCGTCAACTCCAGCAACCTGTACGGCGGCAACAAGCACGCCATCATTACCAATGAGCCGATATCCACATGGTACACTCTGGAAGCCCTGGGAATCTACCAGGACGACAGCGAGGTGCCGGCCAAACTCTACGCCAAAGGCGTGAGGGCCGGTGACGTCAAGTACCGCGATATCAACGGCGACGGCGACATCGACTACAATAACGACCGCACCATTACCGGCAAGGCCACTCCGGATTTCTTCGGAGGACTCACCTCCACCATGCGCTGGAAAGGCTTTGAACTCAACCTGTTCTGCCAGTATAGCATTGGCGGGAAGATATTTGCAGCGTGGAAGGGAGCCGGCCAGGAAGGCGCGGAGCATCTGGGCCTGTCCGCCGGCAGTGTTACCGCCGACAACGGAAAGAGCTACAGCCAGTTCTTCAACGTCAGCCGCGATGCGGCGCTGGGTTATTGGAAGGGCCCCGGAACATCGGATACTCTTCCGCGTCCAACAGTTTCCGGAATGCATACCGGTTGGGACGTTGATTACAACATCCTCACTTCGTCCCGTTTCCTCGAGGACGCATCCTACTTCAAGTTCAAGACCGTCACCCTTGCCTGGAACCTTCCCAAACGCCTGATCGGCAGGGCTGGAATAGCGGGGGCGAAAGTGTTCCTGAGCATCGACAACGCACTCACTCTCACCCGTTACGACGGCTACGACCCCGAGGTCTCCATGGCATCGGGCCCCGCTACCGCCAACTACGGAGTGGACTTCGGCTGGCAGCCTACCCTTCGCAGTTTCCTTGCAGGTGTCTCCATCAAACTCTAAATGCCCGGAATCATGAAAAAGTATCTTTACATCTTGTTCCTTATGGTTCTGGCACTTTCCTCTTGCGGAAAGATGCTGGACGGCATTTCACCGAAGGGAGCCATCACCACAGACAAACTCAGCGATTCCGATATCGCCCTGCTGTCGAACGGAGTGATGCACCAGTTCGAAGCCATTGTGAGCAACCTCTGGTTCGAAGGGGATTATCTTGCCGAAAACTACGCGGCGGGCCCGGGCTTCAGTTTCAGCGACACCCATGCTGAAACGCAGTCCGCAGCGTCCTCCACCGCGCTTTCCCGCTGGCAGTACTGCTACGGCAAGCTCCAGTATGCCAACCTGCTGATAGATGCCGCAAAGAAGGGCGTTTCGGCCGATGCCAAGGAGGCTCTCGGCGTGGGCTACTTCTTCCGCGCGTACATATATTACAATCTGGTCACCCGCTACGGAGGAGTTCCGATTATCGATGCCCCCACCAACCTGGACGCTTCGGTGACTCGCGCCTCCGAGGCAGCCACATGGAAATTCATAGAGGACGACCTTGACAGGGCTGACGCAATGTTCACCTCGGCAGGCACACAGTTCAGTTCGTTTGCGTACGTGTCGCCCGAAGCAGTGGCCATGCTCAGGGCCAGGGTTTTCCTGTGGGAAGGGAAGTACGCTCAGACCGTTACGGAAGCGGGCAAGGTTATCGGCAGTGCCGCTCTGAGTCTCAGCGACAACGCCGCTGACTGGGCGAAAATGTTCGTGAACGGCAGCGCTTCGAAGGAACTTGTATTCGCCCCCGTGAACGTGCGTTCAACCGATTACATACGTCTCTTCGAAAAAGTCAACGATACGGACGGCAGTTGGAACTATTCCCCTGTACCTGCACTTTTTGCGGGCCTCTTTGCCGACAAGGCAGTTGCGGCGGACGATTTTCGCAAGGCTCCTACCTTCGGCGAGGATGCCAACCGCGTAATCAAGTTCCCCAACGGTCAGGGCGGGCAGTTCGTCGCGAACCCGGCACCGTCGGAATCGCCGCTGCCTGTTTTCCGCGTGGCGGACGCATATTTCATGAAAGCGGAGGCCCAGTGGCTCGGCGGCAGTGTGGATGACGCCCTGCTGACCATGAAAGCCCTCATGGAGAAGCGTTACGCTACCGTGGCCCTTCCCGCAACGATGTCCGACAGCGACTTCGAAACCCTTCTTCTGGATGAACTGCAGAGGGAGTTCTATGCGGAAGGCCGCCGCTGGTTCGACATCAAGCGCCTGGCCATAAGGCATCACGGTTATGTAAGTGCAACAGATTATTCAGGCGGGGATTTCACCACCTGGATAAAGACGGTTTACCCGGGGAATGACAGTTATGCCATTGACGGTTGGAACGACCGTCATCAGCTCATGTACTGGCCCATCCCCCAGGCCGAGCGCGACAAGTCGTACGGCGCACTTGCCCAGAATCCCGGTTATGAACAATAAACAATAAACAATATGAAAAAGCTTTTAGTCATCATTGCAGCCCTTCTGCCTTTCCTGTGCGGCTGCAACAAGAATTCCGAAGGCGACGGCACGCCTCTCAACGTAAATGTGAGCGTTTCTCCTGAAATGATATATGCCGGTGATGCGGTGTCGTTCGAGGCGGTAGTCAGCGGAGGTAAGAAGCCCTACAGCTATGAGTGGACGATACGCGGCGAAGTCCAGGCCCATAAGGAGGCGTCTATGGTTTATACTTTCCAGACCAACGGAAGCGAAATAGTGCTTTTGAAGGTTTCCGATGCCGCCGGAGCAAGCGCGCAAAAGCGCAAGGTGGTAGTCATCAACGCAGCCAAGATACCTGAAACAGGTGAACTGACGCTCAACTGGGTAGGACGCATGGGAGGATACAACTCGCAGTCCTCGGCTGCGATAGCTCCCGACGGGTCCATTTACACCACCTGCCGCGACAATAACCTTTACAAATGGTCGTCATCCGGTGAATCCGTATGGGTGAAACAGATATTCAAGCCTACCGCGAAATCGACCAGCGTGACATACGGAACGCCTTCTATCGACACCGACGGCACCGTATTTATCGGAGGCGGTGACGGCAAGAGCGATACGGCTGGCGACGGCACTCTCAAGGCCTTCAATCCGGACGGAAGCGTAAAATGGAGCTTCAGCGAATGGTGGGCTTCCAGCGGAACACCCATGCCTACATGCCAGGGTGTCATTGCCGCCATCGACGGAGACAACATTTATTACGGGCACACCGGAACCAACGGAATCGTGGCCTCTATTAATAAGGCTACCGGAGCCCGCAACGGCTTTGCCGCCCCTGCCGGCGGCGCCCGAAGCGGTATCGCCATCTCGAAGGCCGGAACGATCCACTGGTACGGAGGACAGTTCGGCCTGTTCGGCATAGACAAGAGTTCGCTCGATGGCGGCGGAGCCGACAAACAGAACCATAAATGGCGCGTCTTCGGCGACAGCGGCAGTGCGGAATATGCCACCACCAACGCGCTCGGCCAGCTGGCCTGCCTTACGGTTGGCGGAACTCCCTGCGTCGCAGGCATAGCGACTGACGGTAAGGGAACAAAGGTATACGTAGCCAAGGCCTCCAGCGGTGAAATTGTGAGTACATGCTACATCGACGACAGCGATGCGCAGGACCAGGGAGGCGTAGTGGTGGACAAGAACGGCAACCTCGTAGCCGGCCTCAACTATACTCTCGGTCAGGATAACGGCGGCGTTATCTTCATTGATCCTTCCGACGGCAAGGTGGTATGTCGTTTCCGCACTCAGGAGAAGCTTTCAGGCTCTCCCGCAGTCGACAAAGCAGGCAACATACACTTCGGTACGGAATCGGGTTTCTACTATGTTGTCAAGCCGGACGGCGACAACTGCCAGCTGCTTGTCAAGCGCAACCTGGCGAAAATGGTGGTTGAGGACAGCCGTTATGCGGAATCCTTCTCCAAGTTGTACACTGCAAAGATCTGGTGCTCGGTAGTCATAGCAGACGACGGACGCATGTACATCTGCTTCACCGACGACGACTCCCGTGCTTTCGGCGGCGTTGCCTGCCTGAGCTATGCGGGATGCGAAGGCCCGGCGGAATCCGAATGGCCCATGATGGGGCATGACTGCCGCCACACCGGAAAACAAATCTAAACTTATGTTGTCATGAAAAAGCTTTTCGCTTTTTTAGTCGTCGCGCTTTGTCTGTTCGCTCCTTCATGCAACACTCAGGAGAACGAAGGCGGGAATAATGGTAAGGACAATCCTACCGTACCAGATGTGCCGGAAGACACGCCGTCGGCTGCGAACACGACCCTTCTCACACTTCTGAAGGAGAAAATCGCGGAGTATAACCAGGATGCCACGGTTCCGACCAGCCACGTCTTCATCTGCGCCCACAGGGCGAACACTTACGAGGCTTACCTGAACTCCATTCCGGAGAACTCGATTCCCAATATCGAGATGGCGATTGCCAAGGGTGCTGACATGGTGGAGCTGGACGTGCGTCCCAGCAAGGACGGCACCCTGTACCTCATGCACGACGAGACCGTGAATGCCACCACAAACGGTAAGGGAAGCATTGAAACCCTGACCGACGAATACATCAACGGTCTTGAAATGAAGGCCCGGGGCGCGTCTACCTATTATAAGGTCGACGGGCAGCCGGTGCGTGTGCCAACCCTGGAGCAGGCTCTTGCGGCATGCAAGGGGAAGATTTATGTGAATCTCGACCTTTCGGGCAAGAACTGCTCCCCGTCAGGGGTTGTACGGGCAATCATGAACACAGGAACCGTAGACCAGGTGATGATTTACGGAGCGAACGGGGCCAGCGAGCAGAAGGAGTACATTACCAAGGGTTACGAGCGCTGCGGCAGCTGGCTTGCCATTCACCCGTACATCAGCTCTCCTGACAACATAAAGAACTATGCAACAGGTTATTACGACTGTGCGAAGCTGTTCCAGTATAACTATGATGTCTATTATAACAATACAATAGACAAGTTCGGAAGCAAATGCCATGAGGCCGGAGGACTGTCCTATTCGAACAGCCTTGATTACGACAAACAACTGCGGGACTGGTATAACAACTATTACAAAAAGGGCATCGAGGGCAGTTGTACGGTTCTCGACCGCTTCATAGCTTCCGGCTCCGACTTCGTACAGACCGACCACGTGGAAATAGCGAATTTGTATTTGAAATCCAAAGGTTTAAGATAGCATGAAAAGACTGGTAATACTGGCATTGGCGATGCTGGCCGTTGCGGTTTCCTGCAAAAAGCAGTCGGAGAAAGAAAAGGATAATCAAAACGGACAGGCAGAATCAGGCGTAACCCTGCAGCTCTGGGCCCGCACTCCCGCGGATTTGGTTTGGCACAATGGGGACGCCATAGGCCTGTATACTTCCGACGATTTCAATTCCCGTTTCGAGCTGGATTATCTTGAGGCAGGCAAGGAGGATCGCGCCCGTTTCAATGGAAAGATTACCCGGGACGCTGCCGTTTTCGGCGCGTATTTCCCATTTGACACGGATGCGGGAGAGCGCCTTGACGCATTGCGCCTAAGCATACCTGAAGGTGTGAAATACGGAGACGAGCCCGCCCGTTTTGATTTGGCATCCTATCAGGACGGTGAAGCTATAGCTTTCACTTTTGTGCCGAAGCTGGCAACGGTAAAGCTTGTTTTCGACAAGGTTTCAGGCACTCCGATTGACGGCATTGATCTTAAAGACATAACCATCACGGGTCAGCGGAACATGGTGGGCCTGTATTCGGCTAACCTGATTCAGCCTTCCCAGATGCTCTCGGCACTGAACGGAAGCAACGTGCTTTCTTTCGACATGAACGGCCAGACGATGACGGAAGGCCTTGAAGTCAAAGCGTCGATAGCTGCGATGTGGAAGGGAGGAGACAAGATAAGCGTTTCGCTCAACGAAGGAGAGTACACAACTGAACTGACTCTGGCAAATTCCATCGGAGAGGGCGAAGAGCTGGAACTCACCGTGAGCGCTACCGTTTTCAATCCGGTGATCACACTCGACTGGGTGAGTCCGGCGCTTGGATTGAAGTCCGCTGAAGCTTCGGAAATGCGTAGCAATTACCCGGCTGTGGATGATGCCGGCAATGTATACGTCCAGATCTCCAAGGGCGATGCCAAGCTCTATAAACTGAAGCCGGCCGACGGTTCCGTCGCGTGGTCTGTCGATATGGGTTACACGCCCGAGAACAACGCTTCGCCTTCCTGCGAAGCCGACGGCTCCGTGGTTTACGCTCTCGGTGGCTCTTCCGGCAGCGGCCGCGTCATGGCCGTCAACGGATCGGACGGATTGGTCAAATGGACCTTCGGCCCGGATAAGTTTTTCGGTAACGGAAGCACACCTGCTCCCAACTTCAACCAGGTGACTCCGGCAATTGGCGAAACCTGCATTTATGTCGGCAATGCCGGAACTGCCGGAACCGTGCTTGCCATCGATAAAACCACTGGAGAAAGGGTCGCTTATGTCTCCGACACGACAGATGGTATCGGAGGGCCTGCTGGCGGTGCTCAGTCAGGTGTGGGCATTACAGCCGGCGGGGAAGTGGCTTGGGTTGCCAATTACGGCATCTTTACGGCCGACAAGGCCCTTCTGGATGCTCCTGTGTCGATTCACGACACATACGGAGCATTCGTGCCCTGGGCCCAGCATTTCTATCATGGCTGGCAGTACAAATCCTCCAGAAGCGGCATTGCCTGTTCAAAGATAGACGGGGTGGACGCTGTCTGGGCGACGGTTATGGAACAGACTACCAGTGGACAATGGAACCTGCACGTTATCTGTTCCAAGGTCGAATCCGGAAAGCAGGGAGATTACACCAAGGGTAAGTTCACCCTGGACAAGAAGATAGAGAATGTTACCAACCAGGATCAGGGAGGCATAGTGATAGGCCCGCAGGGTGAAGCGGTCGTGGCGCTCAAGGGAACTCCGGGATCCATCAAGGGAATAATGCCCAACGGAGATGTAGCGTATTCGTATACGCTTCCCGGGGGCAAGGATGTGACCGGTGCCTGCGCCGTGGACAACAACGGATTCATACATATCATAGGTGACGAGAGTGGCGGCGCGGATTATTATGCCATAGTGCGTCCCGACTATGTGAACGGTACGTGCGAGCCTGTAGCTGTGGCAGACCTCAATGTCCTGGTAAAGGGCGTCGACATGGGAACCTGCGACAGGGTTCGCGCTTGGACGTCGGTAGTGCTCGGAAAGGATGGCAAGATGTATATCGGGGTCACTGCAAAGGATGAATCGGGCAATACCAAGCAGGCCCGTGTGATGCGTCTCTCGTTCAAGAGCACCAAGGGGCCGAGTTCCGTTTCTCCATGGCCTCAGAGAGGCGCTGACGCATGTCATTCCGGTAATCAGAAATAATGAAAAGAATCATATACTGCATGCTCGCAGGACTGGCCGCAATGGTATCCTGCAACAAGAACGAAGGCCCCGAACTGGACCTCAAGCCCTCGGTAATCTGCCACCAGGCGATTTCGGGGACTGCAATGAACGGAGAAAAGATAGTCGTGAGTGCGTCCAATATTTCCTCATCCACGGAGGTGACGGTTAAATTCGGCAAGGAGCAGACCCTTACCCGCAAGGGAGCGGGAACCATCTCCTATGCTTTCGAAAAGCCCGGATCCAAGACCATTACCGTTACCATGAGCCCGGAGGAGGTGGAGAAGCAGACCTTCAAGGTGTACATAGAGAAACTGGACGCCCTTCAGGTGCTTGCGCAGAAACTCAAGGCCAATCCCAATCTCTGCCTGACGATGGCCCACCGTGGTAATTCCTCCGACTGGAGCATACCCGAAAACTCGCTGGGAGCCATCGAGAAATGCGTGGCGGACAAAGTGGACATCATGGAGACGGACCTCTATACCACCAAGGACGGTGTGCTGGTTGTGTCTCACGACGCGTCCCTGAACCGCGAGACCGACGGAAGCGGAAACATCAGCTCAAAGACCCTTTCCCAGATAAAAAGCCTGCACCTCAAGGACCGCAACGGGAATGTCACGGACTACCAGATGCTCACCTTCGACGAGTTGCTTGATGCCTGCAAGGGACGCATCTACGTCAACGTGGACATAGGAGACCGTGATGCCGATATCCCGACGGTTGTGACCATGATAGAGAAAAAGGGTATGACAGAGCAGGTACTTGTTTACTGCAACGACAAGACCAAGATCCAGGCTGCTTTCAAGACCAACCCGAACTGCAACGTTTATTCCCCTACGGGAGGCAGTTCGACCAGTCTTGTCGAGGCCGGCCTGCCGGGAAACATCTATTTTACGCAGTGCACGTGGAACCCGACTACCGCGGAGGCTTCGAGGACAGGAAAGGTGGACTCCGGCAAACAGCCTACTTCCGCAAGCGCAGTCGCCACTGCCGTTGCAAACGGTACCATCATTACGGTGAACGCCATCTATACCCTCAACACTGCACAGTTCTGGCCTAAAGATTTCAAGCGGGAGCAGGTGGTTGACATCTTCAAGACCTTCCCCGCCACGCAGTGCCTGCACGTGGACACCCCTGCGGAAGCCCGCAACGCCCTGTTGGCTGAAGGGTATGCATTGTTGAATAACTAACTAAATATCTTATAACTATGTCATTGAAGACTTGCCTTGCGGCTCTTGCCCTGTGGCTTATGATTCCGGCCGCCGCCCTCGCCCAGAGCGTGTTCTCCGGAACCGTCACCGACAGGGAAGGGGAGCCTGTGATAGGTGCGTTCGTTTATGAGAAGGGTACCCAGAACGGGGCGATGACCGATCTCGACGGAGCCTTCTCACTGACTGTCGCAAAAGGGAAGACAGTGGTCGTCTCCTATATCGGTTTCGAAGACAGGGAACTGGTGTTCGAAGGACAGCAGGGCCTCGTAATCGTGTTGGAGGCTGCCACCACTGCACTCGACGAGGTCGTTGTGGTCGGTTACGGATCCATGAAGAAGAAGGAAATGACTTCGGCCATATCCCATGTCTCTTCAAAGGACTTCAACCAGGTGACTTCGCTCGATTCCAGGATGCTGCTTCAGGGAAAGGTGTCCGGCGTGAATGTGGACAACACCCAGCTCGCCGACCCGAACAACCAGGCCAGCATACAGATTCGAGGCGTTTCGTCGCGTCAGGCTGGAACAGGCCCCCTGTATGTGATTGACGGCATTCCGGGTGGCGACATGACCAACATAAACCCTGCGGACATCGAGTCCATCGATATCCTCAAGGACGGTGCTGCATCGGCCATCTACGGAACCCGCGGAGGTAACGGCGTTGTCCTGGTGAACCTGAAGAAAGGTGCGCGTGACGGCTCAGTGCATACCAAGTACAGCGGCTCCTATACCGTGAATGTTCCTAAACGCGAGCTTCAGATGCTCACGCCTGACCAGTACAGGGCATACCGCTGCGCGAGCAACCCGCTTGGCGACTTCGGCGCAAACACCGACTGGTTCGACGCATCCACCCGCATTGGCACGTCCCAGATGCATACCCTCACCGTTTCCGGCGGCTCGGCGAAATCCAACTACCGGGTTACCGCCGATTACCGCTATTCGACCGGTATCGACCTTCGCTCGGACCGCAAGGAATACGGGGCGAGGGCGACGGCGAACCATACGACCTCCAGCGGTCTTTTCACCTTCAGCGGAAGCATTACTCCGAGGGTAATCGCAAAGAACAATTCCGTGGGATTCGGAGCCGTGCTGCAGAACAACCCCACGTACCCTGTGTACGATGAGAATTCTCCCAACGGCTACTACCAGTTCGCCGCGGGCGTTACCGGGTCGAACCTTGTGGAAACAGCCACCCAGGTGATTGATTTCGACCAGGTCCGCCTCCTGGAAATGAGCGGCAGCGCCAGACTCAACCTCCTGCCTCTGCTGGCACCTGCGCACAAGGGGTATGAACTTACCAGCCTCGTGACGGTTTCCGACCATGTTACCGACAAGTTCAACAACTATTACGAACCGTCCACGTATTCCGGACAACAGAACACCGGCCATACCGGTTATGCCGAAAAAGCTACTTCCGCCTCGCAGCTCATGAACCTGGAGTGGGTTACCAACTTCTCCATGGAACTTTCCGGACACCGCGTCCGTGCAATGGCGGGCTATTCCTATGCGTACAATGTAAGCTCGAGCTTCAGCGCAAACAACTCCGACTTCACCACCGACGCCACGACCTACAACAATCTGGGTGAAGGCGCAGAGGCGGCCCTCGACGGCAAAAAGCTCATGTCCTCCTCGAAATCGGACAACAAGCTCATCTCCTTTTTCGCACGAGTGAACTACGACTGGAAGGAACGCTACCTGCTGTCGGTATCGCTGCGGCATGAGGGATCTTCCCGTTTCGGAGCCAACCACAAATGGGGTAACTTCCCGGCCGTTTCGGTGGGATGGCGCATAAGCGACGAGCCTTTCATGGGCTTCGCCTCCGGCATCGTTGACGACCTCAAGCTGCGTTACGACTTCGGCGTCACCGGCAACCAGGATATAGGCAACTACCTTTCGCTTTCCACTTACCGTGCCTACGGTTATTACCAGTACAACGGCCAGAGGTTTAACGTGTGGGGCCCGTCGGGCAACGTTAACCCGGACCTCCGCTGGGAGAAGGGTTACAACCAGAATCTCGGTCTGGACTTCAGCCTTCTCAAGTACCGTATTACTGGTAGCATCAACTACTTCAACCGTCATCAGGTGGACCTGCTGGGCAGCTACGACGTCGCCGTACCGCCCAACATATCGTCTACGATTACGGCCAACGTGGGTTCCATGCGCAACCAGGGCATAGAAGTGGACCTGACAGTCATTCCGCTGCGGCGCGAGGGCTTCGAATGGTCCTTCACCGTGGTGGGAGCTACTTCCAACAACAAGTTCGAGAGCTTCTCCAATGACATTTTCAAGGGACAGAGCTATGTCTCCACTTGCACGATGGCCAATCCCAACAATCCCGGTCCGCTGCAGAGGCTCGAGGAAGGACAGCGCGTGGGTAATTACTACACTTACCGTTATGCCGGCGTGGATACCAGGGGAGACTGGCTAATCTACGCTGCTGACGGCAGGATAATCCCCATCACCGAGGGTACCGACGCCGACAGGACAGTCACCGGCAACGGCCTGCCCTGGTTCACTGGCTCCCTTACAAACAATATCAAATACGGGAACTTCGATTTTGGGATATCGCTTCGCTCAGCGCTTGGTTTCGAGATCTTCAACGTTCACGATTTCTATTACGGTCTGCAGAGCATGACGACTAACCTGCTTACGAGCGCCTATGCAAAAAACGCTGCCGTAAGCAAGGGCCGTAACGTGCTGACCGACTATTTCCTCGAGCCTGGAGACTATCTCAAGCTCGACCAGATAAGCGCAGGATACACGCACAAATTCAAGAGCAAGTATCTGGAGAGCGTACGTGCGTTCTTCACGGCTTCCAACATCTATACCCTTACCCGATTCACCGGAGTGGATCCTTCCAACTATCCGGTTAACGGTATGACTCCGGGCACCTTCGGCGGCAGCATAAAGTACTATCCGTCTGCCTTCCAGTTTGTTTTGGGACTTCAAATCGGCTTCTGAGATGAAAAAGATATTGACATTCGCAATTATCGCCCTGGCGGCGGTATCCTGCACCAACCTGGACGAAAACGTTTACTCATCTCTGATGAGCGCCAACTATTACCGCAAGAAGTCGGACGTCGTAAAGGCTGTATTCAGACCCTTTGAGCATTACTTCGAATCGGTACAGCGTTACATTCCCATGCAGGAGCTTTGCTCCGACGTATTCTTCACTCCGCAGATGGACGACTACGGCTGGTGGGACGGCGGTAAATGGGACCAGTGGCATAAGCACGACTGGCAGGACATTTCCGGCGACCTGGTGGAGAGCCAAGTCGGTGATTTCTGGACAAATACCTATCAGGGAATAGCCCAGTGCAACCTGGTGCTTGACGATATAAAGAGGCTGGACCATTCGAAATTTCCGGACATAACGGAAGCGGAGTGGGGCTCTTTCGAGGCTCAACTGCGATGCATGAGGGCTTACGCCTATCTGAAGCTTTTCAATTTCTACCGCAACTGCCAGCTTATTACCTCTTCTTCCACCACTGAAAACGAGAAAGTGGAGCGTAAAAAGCAAGTGAAACCCCAGGTGTTGTACGACTTCATCGAGGATGAACTGCTGGACTGCATCAACCTCCTGCCTTCGAAAATTGGCACCGGAGGCCCTGATACCCACCAGGGAGAACTTACCAAGGGTGCCGCCGCGACGCTTCTTGTGCGCCTCTACCTGAATACGGAAGTCTGGATGGGCTATAAGGCCTACGACAAATGCAAGGCGATGTGCGACAGAATCCTGGGCGGCGAATTCGGTACGTACGCCCTGGCGGAAAACTGGTACGCCCCGTTCGACTGGGACAACGATAAGTGCCCAGAAGTGATTTTCGGTTTCCCGGCATCCTTCGGCACCACTTCGTGGCACATGCAGAACGACCGTCGTACCGTCTATGGCCGTGGGCTGCCCTACAACAGCCAGAAGTATCTTGAAATTGACCAGGACGGTTCACGCAACCCCCGCTGGCATCTGTCGCCTTCGTTCGACAATCGCAGCCCGCGGCGTCCGTTCACTGGAGCTCCATATAACTATACCCTGGGCTGTCCTACGCAGAAATTCGAGAAATACCCCGGAGACCTGCGCTACAAACAGTACAAGAATACCTCGGTCAATACACGCGAGGGAATGTTCTTCCTTGAAGGCTATATTGTAGACAAGGATGGCAACAGGGCCACGGCCCATGCAGGATACGACCTGTATCTGCTTGACCAGTGCGGAGGCTTTATGTCAGGAGCTCCTACCGGAACCATAACCGATGCCAAACGCTCGGAATCCACAATTTTCAACGGTGACATGAATTCCGGTCTGTATTGCGTTAAGTATCCTTTCTACTCATATGCGGGAGGTTATTACATGGAGCCGGACTATACGGACATGAGGCTTGCGGAAATAATCTATTCAAAAGCCGAATGCCTCTATCGTGAAGGCGACAAGACAGGAGCCGGCAAACTGCTGAATTCGGTTCGCAAGCGCAATTATGAAAATTTCAAATCCTCCATCGCCTACCAGGGCTCCGACGGAGGCAGCGTAGTGCTTACCGACCAGGAGTTCATCGATGAATGGATGAGGGAATTCATATTCGAGGGACGCCGCCGCGACGACCTTATCCGCTGGGGGCGTTTCGAGGAAGCCTGGTGGGAAAAGACAGCGGATTCAGATACCCACAAGCGCATCTATCCTCTTGCCAAGTCCACATTGGAACTCAACAGATATCTTAAACAGAATCCCGGTTATCCCGGCATTAATTAAGTAACCATGAAGAAGTACAGCATTATATTATTATCCGTCCTTCTGGCGGCTTGCCAACCACACTTCGACATGGTGCCGCCTGACGGCAGCGGCCCGGTCGCCCAGGAATTTACCGAAAACTGGTACGTGACGCAGAACGGCTCCGGCTCCAAAGACGGCAGCGACTGGTCCAATGCCCTGCCGTTCAAGACCCTTATACAAAGGATTTCGTCATCTGCGGCGTCGTTCTCGGATGCCGGTATCCACATTCAGGAAGGCACATACCTTCTGAATGCCAAAGATTCCTGCATAACGCTTAACTCGGACATCCTCTGCATAAGGGGAGGCTACAGCAGCGACCTTAAGTACGATGACCTTTCCAAATGCGACCCCGACATGTATCCTACCATATTTACGGGAGATGTCAACGGTGACGGAGTGGCAAACGACGGTGATGCGGCATTTGCCTATGTAAGCGAGGCTTCGGTACGCTTCGAAAACATTACCTTCAGGAACTTTTATCTGAGTCCGGCTTTGAATTCAAAACTAGGAAGCAAAGGCGGAGCTGTATTCGGAATCAACGGACAGTATCTTACCACTTCCGTAGAATGCCGGAACTGCATATTTGAGGGTAACGCGAACGGCATTTCATCCAGTGCGAATCAGGAAGGCGGCCCTTGCGCTTATGTGTGGGAAGGCTATTTCAAGGCACGGGGCTGTGCGTTTATAGACAATGCAGCCAACAGCCGCGGAGGCGCCATACGCACCAATGGGAAATCTGCGGTAATCTTCCTCGACGCTTGTTTCTTCAAAGGCAACAGGATTGAGGCACAGTGGGGCTCGGCTATCCAGAATTCAGCCGGAGTGATTTGCGCAAACAACTGTACTATGATACAGAATACGGGAGCCGGCTCCACCCTCAACGGCGGCGGCGCCTTCTTCCTTGCAAACTGCACAATACTCGACGATGCAGAGCCTTCCGGCAGCAACAACGCGGCATTCCGCTGCGAGTCCAAGGCTAACTGCGGAACCATGCTCATCAACAATGTGCTCGGCAGTACGAATGCCGCAGGCTACGGACTCATACTCAACGCCGGCGGCACGCTCCTATCAAAGGGATACAACCTGATAAAGAGCGCTTATCTTGCTGACGGATGCTCTGATCCTACGCTGACATCGGACCTCAAGAAGGATGTCGTGCTCGCGGGTAGTCTGGACGAAGAAGCTTTCTGCTGGGAATGGGATTTTGACCAAATCAAAGACGATTTCCTCGAATTCGCAGTTACCGACGACGTATACGATGCTGCAGTGCTTTTCGAACCTTCGGGTTATTGTTCGATTGCGGTTTTGGGAAGGGCCTTCGCCACATGGGCCACTCCAAATGCTTTCGCAGTCGACTGCCGCGGCGAGATTCGCGGCGACGACGGCTTCCAGCCCGGCGCATATGATCCAAACCTTGATTAGACTGACATGAAAAAGATATTATTCATACTGTTTGTCCTGATTGCGGCGTTCGCTTGTTCACCGGCCGAGATACGGCAGGCAAAAGTCCTGACGCCGTCGGAAATAGCGGAACATAATAAGAATTATCCGAATCCGGAAGATCCGAACAACCCTGATAACCCCGACAATCCTGATAACCCGGACAATCCAGACAATCCAGACAATCCAGACAATCCCGATAACCCGAACCCTCCCGTGGTTATTACCAAGTACTACGTGAGCGTATCGGGCAGCGGCAGCAAGACTGGTGAGGATGCCTCAAACGCCCTTGATTTCGATGGTTTCAAGACCTTTGTCGTGACTGCAGCCGCAGCCGGCAAGACTTTCAGTTTCGCCGACGGCACATATGTGTTTGCCACGCACCTTTCGCTTGGCAATGCGGTATCCCTTATCTTCGAGGGAGGAGAGGGAGCGGTCCTCAGCGGTGACGGCAAAACCCGCATCCTCAATCTGGGCGGCGGAGTCAACCTTGCAATAAAGGGCATGACTCTGTCCGGAGGCTACTGCACCACTCACGGCGCCGCTATTTATGCCGACAACTGCACGCTCACGGCAGACGGAACGGCGTTTAAGAACAACAAGACAAACGGAGGCTCTGGGAAAAACGACAACAACGGAGGAGCGATATATCTGGGGAGCAATATGCAGTCGGCTGTTTTCAAGAACTGCCTGTTCTCCGGGAACCGTATAGAGACTACATCTACCGACCAGTACGGAGCTTCGGTACGTATCGAATCGGCCAGCAGCCCGTACGAGGTCCTTTTTGACAATTGCACCTTCAAACAGAATTATGCAAAACAGGCTCCTGGTATCAGTGTGAATGCCAAGGTGGTCCTCAAGGTGAACAACTGTCTTTTCGAGGATAATTCCGCCAATTCCCGCGGAATGATCCAGGGCAACGGCGGAGTAGTATTCATCAACGGCAGCACTTTCCACGACAACCATACCACCGACAACAACGGCTGGGGAGTGGACATTCACGGAAAGGTTTATCTGTGCATCCATAACTCCACCATTTACGGAAATACCAACGCCAGCACTACCGCAGGCAACAACAACGCTGCAATCAACGGATACCATTCCATGCTTATGACCAACTGCACGGTTATCGAATCCTGCCAGCTCGGGCTGCTGAGAATCGACGACAATGCCGGTAAACAGGTGCTCTGCAACAATATCCTCGTGAATACTTCGGGAAAGACCGTTCTTATAGGCAATACCACGGCGGTTTCCCTTTCCCGGGGCCACAACGCCATGAGCGCAGTGTCGGGTTTCGACTCCTTCTCGGCAGACGCCACAGATCTCACTTCTTGCACCGAATCCAGTTTTGGGGAGCATTCCTACAGCAACGGAGTTTACACCTGGAACGGAACTCTCGCCGGCTTTACGGCGGCAGGCAAGTCCGATGTGGAAGGGGCCATGGAGGAATTCAACGTGGATGTGAGCGGCCTTATGCAAAATATCGGCGGAGCCTTTATGGATTGGCTGGCATCCCTGACGCCCAACGCCCTGAACGTCGACGGACGGGGAACTGCCCGCAGCGCTTCCTGGTGGCCCGGCGCATACCAGAACTAAGCCGCGGTCATGAGACTCCGGTTCCTGATCGCCGCCGTTGCGGCTTCCGTTACCCTGCTCATTTGCTGTAACAAGGCAGATGAGCGTACGCCTCGAAAAGAACAGTCTCAGGAACAGAAACCTCAGGAGGAAATCGATGATCCCGGAGACGGCTGCTTCAGCGGCGGATACGGAACGGCAGAGAAGCCTTACAAGATAGCCACCAGACAGGACCTGCTGGACCTGTCGGCCTGGGTGGCAAGCAGCGACGAGGACAAGGCTGCATTCAGGACTGCCTGCTACAGGCAGGTCGCTGATATCGATTTTGAGGGCGACACTCTTTTTTCCATAGGCAATACGAATTCGGAGCCCTGCTCTTTCTTCCAGGGAACTTATGAAGGCAACGGCTTCAAGGTTAGCAACGTCGTAATAGCCAATTCCAACGCCGACAAGGCCAACGGCTTTTTCGGCTATATCGACGGAGCCGCCCATATCGACGCCATTAAACTGGAAAACGTGACCGTTAGTTCAGCAACATGGAACAACGGAACGATTGTGGGATGCATTCAGTCCACTTCTACCGCAGTTGTGGAGAACTGCGTGGTGACTGGAGGAAGCGTATCTTCAAACAATACTGACAATGGCGGAATATGCGGAAAACTGATGGGTGGCACCATCAGAAATTGCTCGTATTCTGGTACTGTGACAGGAACGGCCAGTACAAAACACCGCACCGGCGGTATAGTCGGGCAGGTGAGCAATCCCGGCTGTCTCGTGGATGGCTGCTTCTTCGATGGAAAAGCATCCGGCGCCTGCGGAAACGTGGGCGGCATAGTGGGTTCACTGGTCGGTTCGTCATCGGTCACGAACTGTTCGACGAGCGCCTCTACGGTCGTAGAGGGCGGTTCGGTTGCCGACAACGGAATCAATATCGGCGGTATCGCGGGCTACATCACGTCGGCGACCGGCGGCAAGGTGGAGAACTGCTCCTTCCCCGGAACGGTAATCGGCCATTATTACGAAGTCGGCGGAATAGCAGGCCGCGACGAGGGCCTTGTCATCAGGAACTGCTCCTTCAGCGGCAGCGTCGCTTCCGACTGGGACGAAAGTGGTACCAGCGGAGACACCTACGGCCGCGTAGGCGGTATCTGCGGTCACGTCCACGGCACTGGCTATGTCGAGAACTGCCTCGTGAGCGGAAGCGTTGGAGCGGCCGACAAGCGTGTTTCCTATACGGGCGGCGTAGTCGGCTGGCTGGAAAAGGGCAGCGTCGTAGGCTGCTGCATCCCTTCCGGAAAGAATCTCACCGTCAAAGGTAAAGCAACCGTGGGCGGCATCGTGGGCCAGTTCAAAAGCGGCATCGTGAAATCCTGCATCATGGATGGCCTCAGCCTTGATTCCTCCGGCAACTATGCAGGCGGCGGTGCCGGGCGAATGATGCCCAATGCTTCCATGACTATCTGTGAGCTGAGGAATTCGAGCGTATCCAGCGGGGGAATGGGAGCCGGCGGTATGTGCGGCCTGTTCCAGACGGGCGGATACATCGCCCAGTGCCATGTGTCCGGCAGTTCCATAAGCGCCGGAACCAAACTTGCGGGCGGAATCCTGGGCAATATGGACAGTTGTACGTCCGCCGCGACCAGCAAGGTGGAGAGATGCACTGTTACAGGAGGTCCGGGGTTGGCCGTTACTGCCGATTCCAACGGTATAGCAGGAGGCATACTTGGCGGCTGCAATACCTACGGCGCAATCAACCACTGCAGCGCCAGCATTGACGTAGTCAGCGCAAATGGCTCAAATGTGGGCGGTATCGCAGGCTGGACCAGTACGCTCAATATCGTAATAGCCAACTGCGTGTATTACGACGGAGAACTGTCGGCCCCCAAAGGCAGCGGTGTCGCCGGCATTTGCGGGCAGTTCAGTTCCAATTCCACCGCACTGGGATCCTCAATCATCGTGAACTGCTGTGCCTTCCCGTCAAAGGTTACGACCGCATCTGCAAACATGGCAGGTATCGGCGGATACGTGAATACCGTTACGATTAAGAACTGCTACAGCCGCTCCGAACCCTCGTGTTTCTATAATGGAAGCGCCAACGACGGCTCAGGCTCGGCCGGTACCATCTACGGATGGCTGCGCGGACACAACGACAGTAAAGGCTCCCTGGCCGGCATTCTGGAGGATGTGTACTACCTGAGCGGCTGGAAAGCTGGTAATTTCAGCGGCAGTTGGACTTATGCAAAGAGCGAGCAGGCCCTCACGGGTGCCCAGATGCAGAACACGGGTGCAGTGACACGTCCTTCCACAGGCACCGGTTACGGCAGTTTCCTGGATGCCTTGAATGCTGCTGCAAACGACTATAACTCCGGCGCGCCCGTTTTCGGCATAACGGCCGCAGAATGGGTGATGGGCACGAACGGATATCCGGTTCCCTACGGAACGGCTCTCGCAGGCAGCGATGCGGTTCCCGGCAAGATAAGGGTGTCCCTGCTTGGAGATTCCATCACAACGTATCAGGGCTATACGACTTTGCCGAACAATTATGAGTATCCCCAGGACAAGTATCCTGATTTCACGTCGGTTACCCAGACCTGGTGGTACCAGCTCATCTACAACAGGATGACGGACGCCATGCTGGAGGTGAATTCTTCCATCACCGGCACCTGTGTCCAGAATACGACCAAGGACGGACATCCCGGCTACGGCTTCCTGAACCGTTACGGGGAACTTGGCAATCCGGATGTGATTGTCGTCAACGGAGGCACCAACGACATTTCACGCGGTCTGCCGGTAGGTTCGTTGGATTTCACCATTGATACGGAAGATCTTGACACCTACCAGTTCGCCCAGGCGTACGACAAACTTGTCAGGCTCCTGAAGGCGAAGTATCCATCGGCCATAATCTGCTGCGTCATGGGCGACCGCTTTTTCGACAGCACGTCGACTGCCCATGCACCCGTGGTTCGTGAGATATGTTCTCACTACGGCGTTCTTTGTGCCGAAGTGGACTACGGCGCGGAGCGTGCTACCTGCCGTTACTCCAACGGCACCAACGTTCATCCAACTCCGGAAGGCATGACCTTCATGGCCGATGCAGTCTGGAACGTACTTCAATCAGTACTATGAGAAGGCTTACCATTATTCTGGCAATGGGGCTGTGCCTGGCGGCATCGGCCCAGGAACTTAAAAAATCCGTTACATGGGAGAATTTCAGGGCCCATCCGGCACCGCTTCCGATAGCGGGGGAGCTGCAAAGCGTGCGCTCTTCACTTGACGGTACTTCGTTCTGGTCAATAGGCGTGGAAACCATGGACAGGGACTATGCCGATTTCGAACAATTCCGCAGCTACGTGGGGGAGACCGGGGTCGGCTATGCCCGTCTGCAAAGCGGCTGGGCCAAGACCGAGAAGAAGAAGGGAAAGTATGATTTCGCGTGGCTGGACGCGCACGTAGACGGGATTATCGGCGAGGGGCTTCATCCATGGATGTGCCTTTGCTATGGCAACCCGCTTTATTCGAAACACGGGCACGACCTCAACGCAAAACTTTTTCCGGAAGGCCCCATAATGGAGGCCTGGGTGCGTTACGTAAAGGCCATCGTAAAGCGTTATAAGGGCAAGGTGACGCTATGGGAAGTGTGGAATGAACCTGACGGGAGGCAGAATCTGGATTCGTATGCGTTGTACGCCAATCTCTTTGTCCGCACGGCGAAAGCGATCAGGGAAGTGGATCCGGAGGCGAAGATAGCCGCTTTCGGCAGTTGCAGCCCGGACCGGGAGTATATCCGCCAGGCGCTCGAACTCATCGACAAGGCGGGAGGAATCCCCCTCATCGACTATATAACATACCACGCCTATTGGACCGTACCGGAAAGGATTATCCCCGCGGTCCGGCAACTCAGGGCCGACGTGGACAGGTACAATCCCTCAATCGGCCTGCTTATGGGAGAGGCGGGCTGCGCCGGACAACTGGAGTACGGGCATGCGATGGCCAACATCGAATGGGACGAGTATAAACAGGCCAAATGGGATCTGAGGCAGGCCGCGACTCACTTTGGAATAGGCATTCCGTATTCCTTCTTTACGATGGTGGATTTGAACTACGGATGGATGCTCCAGTCGTTCGGGCTCATCCGCATGAACGGGCAGAAGGAACCGGTCTACCTGCGGCCTAAATTCTATGCCGTACAGCACGTCACTGCTTTCTTTACTCCCGAAATGAAGGCGAGCGAAAAGGTGTCGGTGACTCTGGAAACCCCGGCCGTTTACAATTCGTTCGGCCTGGAAAAAGACGGGGAAGCCGTCGGATGTGTCCTATGGCTCTGCGGCGACCGGCCCACCCGTTCCCTTGAGCGCCGCCTCATGGACATACGCCTGGAGGGAATCACCATGAAAGATCCCGTATATGTGGACCTTCTCACAGGCTACGTCCACGAACTGCGCATTACGCCCCGCTACCATAACCGCGAAGACGGCTCCACCGCCTTCAGCGACTTCCCCCTATGGGACAGTCCTGTGGCAATAATTGAAAGGAGCGCCTGTAGTTTTATTAAATAGACTTTCTCACCACCATCGCCCGGATGGCGTTGAGGACGGCCAGGATCATCACGCCCACGTCGGCGAAGATTGCCAGCCACATATTGGCGATGCCGAGGGCGCCGAGGATAAGGCAAACACCCTTGATTCCGAGCGCCATGATTATATTCTCCCGCACTATCCTCAGGGTTTTGCGGGAGATTTTTATGGCGGTGGCTATCTTCAGCGGGCTGTCGTCCATGAGGACGATGTCGGCCGCTTCGATGGCGGCGTCGCTTCCGGCCCCGCCCATCGCAATGCCTATATCAGCCCTTGAAAGCACCGGGGCGTCGTTGATTCCGTCGCCAACGAAGGCAAGGCGCTCTTCCCGGGGCTGTGCGGCAAGCAACTCTTCCACCTTTGATACCTTGTCCGCCGGGAGCAACTCTGCATGCACCTCGTCGACGCCAAGTACGGCAGCCATCTGATTCGCAACGTCGCGGGAATCTCCGGTAAGCATTACGGTGCGCCGGATTCCGCAGGCCTTAAGAGCGCCTACCACTTCCTCCGCGTGAGGCTTGAGCACGTCGCCCAGCACTATGTGACCGGCGTAATGGCCGTCGACGGCTACGTGCACGATGGTTCCTGCCGTTCCGCAATGGCAGTACTCCAACCCGAGGCTTGCCATCAGTTTTTCATTGCCCACGGCAACCTTTCGCCCGTCTATCAAGGCGGTTATTCCCAGACCGGCAAGTTCCTGGATGTCGCTTATCCTGCTGTGGTCGATATCCTGTCCGTAAGCCTTTCGGAGGGTCTTGCTGATGGGATGCGACGACGCGCATTCAGCTATTGCGGCGAGTTCGGTAATGAGCCGCTTCTCCTGCTCGTCGGTTTCCACATGGTCGTGTATGTCGTGCATTGCGGATACTTCGAACACCCCGAGGGTAAGCGTACCCGTTTTGTCCATTACCACGGTACGGACCCTGGAGAGATTCTCGAGGATATTGGCGCCTTTGACCAGTATGCCTTCGCGGCTGGCTCCGCCTATTCCGGCAAAGAACGACAGCGGGATGCTTATTACGAGGGCGCAGGGGCAGCTGATCACAAGGAAGGTCAGGGCCCTGTAAATCCACTCGTTCCAAAGCGGGTCTAGACCGGGTATGAGAAGCCTCACGAGTGGAGGCAGCAGGGCAAGCGCGAGGGCGGCTCCTACGACGGCGGGAGTGTATATGCGCGCGAAGCGGGTGATGAAGTCCTCCGAACGGGATTTATGCGAAGCGCTGTCCTCGACGAGTTCAAGTATCTTAGAAACGGTGGATTCACCGAATTCTGCGGTCGTGCGGAGTTTCAGGACGCCGGTAAGGTTGATGCTGCCGCTAAGCACTTCGTCGCCTGCCTTGACCTCGCGGGGAAGCGATTCCCCGGTAAGGGCTGCGGTATTCAGGGAAGAGGTCCCTTCGGTAACGACAGCGTCGATAGGCACTTTTTCTCCCGGAAGGACGACGATTACGCTTCCAACCTGCACGTCGTCGGGGTCAACCCTTTCGAGCGACCCGTCTTCCCGGGGCACGTTGGCGTAATCGGGACGAATGTCCATCAGGGCGGAGATGTTGCGGCGGCTCCGGCCTACGGCATAACTCTGGAAGAACTCTCCAATCTGGTAGAAAAGCATCACCGAGATGGCCTCGAGATAGTCTCCGCTCCGTTCGTAAAGGGCAAGCCCGAAAGCGCCGGCAGTGGCGACCGTCATCAGGAAGTTCTCGTCGAAGAGGCGCCGGTTGCCAATGCCCAGGAAGGCCTTCCGAAGGATATCCCAGCCGATGATAGCATATACGATAAGATAATAGAGTATGCCTTTGCCTATTCCTCCCAGAGGAAGGACCGTCACGTCGGGCAGCAGCACGAGCGTCGCGGTGAGCACTGCGGCCACCACGATACGCACGAGCATATTCCTCTGTTTGGTTGTCATTTAGCCGATAATCTCGAAATCGGGTTCAACCTTTTTCGCGGCTTTGAGGGCGGCAGCCATCACGGCTTCCGGGTCTGCGCCGTCTTCGAATTCGACCTTCATCTTCTGGGTCATGAACACCACCGAGGCGTCCTTTACGCCTGCCACCTTTTTAACTGCATCTTCCACCAGGTTGGCGCAGTTGGCGCAATCTACTTCTATCTTGTAACTCTTTTTCATATAATACCCTTGTTTGGTGGTGCAAAGATACGTATAATCTCACGAAAGGAACTACCGATTTGTAGTGAGAGAAAACCGTACTAAATGTGCTTATAGTCTACAAGGTCGGGCCTCTGCTGGCGCGCGATGGCCATGCGTTCTTCCTCGTTGTAAACGTTACGATAAGTGGTGCCTGCGAAACGAGTGGTCGCGCAGCTCATCAGGCACAGCAGCGGCAGCAGCCGCAGAAGGGTTTTGACAGCTTTCATATCTTACAGTACTTTCCTCATCAGGGCGTCCCACCAGCGGTCGGGAAGGATGGCGTGAAGGAAGAGACCGAAGCCGGAGCCTATGCCCCTGCGGTAGCGGGTTTTGGGACGGCGGGCGTTGACCGCGCGCGAAATCGCGTTCGAAATGATCTTCGGCTTGGACATGATATTGGACGAGTAGCCGATGGTCATGGTCTTTGCCATCCTGAGCGCGGGCTTCTCATAAGCCGTGCCGACTGAAGACTCCTCCAGGTGCTTCGCGGCGATGAGGCCCCAGTCCGTCTTGATGCCGCCCGGTTCGATGATCACCACGTCGATCCCGAAAGGCTTCATTTCCATACGGAGGGCGTCGCTGAGGGCTTCCACCGAATACTTCGACACATGGTACCATCCCCCGAATGGAACCACTGCCTTGCCTGCAATCGATGCGGTATTGATGATGCGGCCCGAGTGCTGCTCCCTCATGTAGGGAAGCACCATCCTGGTAAGCGCGGCCAGGCCGAAGACGTTCACTTCCACCTGCCTGCGGGCCTCTTCCATGCTGACGTTCTCCACCGCTCCGAAATAGCCGTAGCCGGCGTTGTTCACCAGCACGTCTATGCGTCCTTCGGCCTTGATGACTGCGTCCACGCCTTCCTTCATGGAGACTTCGTCCGTTACGTCCATGCGCACCGGAACCACCCCGAATTCGCGCAACGCTTCGAGCTTGTCAGTCCTGCGTGCAGCTCCATAAACCTTGTGGCCCTGAAGGGCGAGCTTCTTTGCGGTTTCGTATCCTATACCGCTGCTCGCTCCCGTGATGAGTATTACTTTTTGTGTCATATCGTTGCAAATATACGAAAAAGCCCCGGGATTTCTCCTGGGGCTTTTTGGCGGTGCGGAAGAGGCTCGAACTCTCGACCTCCGGCGTGACAGGCCGGCATTCTAACCAACTGAACTACCGCACCGGGTAGCTTTTTCGGGCGTTCCCTTGCGGGTCTTCCGTCAAAAGCGGATGCAAATATAAGGATATTTTTCAAACCTGCAAGAAGTTTTTTGAGAATTGTAGTTATCTTTGTGAGATGTCCGAAAGCATAGTAATAAAGGGTGCGAGGGTCAACAACCTCAAAAACATAAGCCTTGAGATTCCGCGCGGCAAGCTGGTGGTGGTTACCGGCATCAGCGGCAGCGGCAAGAGCTCCCTCGCTTTCGACACCCTCTATGCCGAAGGGCAGAGGCGTTTCGCCCAGAGCGTATCCTCCTATGCGAGGCAGTTCCTCGGCCGCATGTCCAAGCCGGACGTGGATTTCATCGACGGCATTCCGCCGGCAGTAGCGATAGAACAGAAGGTTTCGGTAAGGAATCCACGGAGCACCGTCGGTACAACGAGCGAGCTCTACGACCTGCTGCGCCTGCTTTTCTCACGCATAGGCCGCACCTATTCTCCGGTCAGCGGGGAAGAGGTCAGGGCCGACTCCGTGCAGAACGTGCTCGAATACATGCAGGGCAGCGGACAGACGGTGTTCTACATTCTATCCGACCTTGGCCGTGAATCCGGCGGAGACCATACTGAACTGCTGATGTCCCTGAAGGAACAGGGCTACTCGCGCCTTTTCGCCGACGGCCGTGCTCTCGACATCGAAGACATACTCCGGAGCGGCAGCTGCCCGGAAGGGGCCATGCTGCTGATAGACCGCCTGCGCCTCGAGAGCCCGGATGAGATAGCTTCCGACCCCGACCTCCGTACGCGACTGCTTCAGAGCGTGGGCGATGCCTTCGAAAGGGGGGATGGCGACATGGCGGTGGTCTGCGGGGAGAGCCTCCGGCGCTTCTGTTCCCGCTTCGAGAAGGACGGCATCGTCTTCCCGAAACCCGATGAAGACCTGCTCAACTTCAACTCTCCCCTCGGGGCGTGCCCTGTCTGCGGCGGCCTCGGGAAGATGATAGGCATAAGCGAGGACCTGGTGGTTCCCGACAAGAGCAAGAGCATATACGAGGGAGCGATTGCATGCTGGAGGGGAGACCACATGAGCTGGTTCAAGGACCATCTGGTGCATGTGGCAGCCCGCTACGGCATCAGGCCGTTCGTCCCGTGGTGCAACCTCACTCCGGAAGAGAAGGACATCATCTGGAACGGCCACAGCATCCAGGGAGACGATGACAGCATAGTGGGCATACGGGAATTCTTCGACTGGGTGCATACCCAGCGCTACAAGATACAGTACCGCTTCATGGAGAACCGCTTCAGCGGACGCACAACCTGCGAATCCTGCCACGGCAGCCGGCTCCGGGCGGAGGCTCTCAACGTAAAGATAGGCGGAAAGAACATACACGAGTGGTGCGCCATGACCGTGGAGGACCTTCAGGCCTTCCTGGATTCGCTGGAACTGGACGCCCGGGAGAAGGAGATTGCCGCAGAACCCCTGCGCGAGATACGCTCCCGCCTGCAGTACATTTCGGAAGTTGGGCTCGGCTATCTCACTCTCGACCGCACCATGGCAACCCTTTCCGGCGGCGAGAGCCAGAGGGTCAACCTCATAACCGCCCTCGGCAGTTCGCTGGTGGGCAGCATGTACATACTCGACGAGCCTTCTGTTGGGCTGCACCCGCGCGACACCGACAGGCTCATAGGGGTGCTCCGCCGCCTTCGCGACCTCGGCAATACGGTGATAGTAGTCGAGCACGACGAGAACATCATACGCGCCGCCGACCTGCTCATCGACATGGGGCCTATGGCGGGCGTGCACGGAGGACGGATCGTGTTCAAGGGACGGCTCGGGCCGAATCCCCCCGCAAAGACTCCCGAATCCCTTACGCTGCAGTACGTTTACGGCCTCAAGGAGCGTTACAGTAGGACCAAACGCCAGTGGCACTACTACATTTCGGTGGAAGGGGCCATGGAGCACAATCTCAGGAACATCACCGTTAAGTTCCCGCTCAGGGCACTTACAGTGGTGACCGGCGTGAGCGGCTCGGGTAAGTCGTCACTCGTTGGCGACATACTCTACCCGGCCATGATGCGCCGCATGGGAGAAGGCGGGGAGGTGCCCGGTACGCACAAGGGCCTGGGCGGCAACCTCGACCGCATCTCCCGCGTGGAATACGTCGACCAGAACCCCATTGGCCGCAGCACCCGGAGCAATGCGGTGACCTACCTCAAGGTCTACGACGAAATCCGCAAGCTCCTCTCCGAACAGCAGTACGCGAAAGTGAACGGCTACGGCCCCTCCTTCTTCTCCTTCAACCAGGAGGGCGGCCGCTGCCCGGAATGCCAGGGAGAAGGCGTGGTTACCATAGGCATGCAGTTCATGGCCGACGTCACCATGGTCTGCGAGGAATGCGGCGGCAAGCGCTTCAAGTCCGACATCCTTGAGGTGCGCTATCGCGGAAAGAATATCGACGACATACTCTCGATGAGCGTGGAAGAGGCTATAGATTTCTTCTCACTCGGAACAGAAGACGGAGCGAAGGAAATAGCCCGCAAACTCCAGCCTCTGGTAGACGTCGGGCTCGGGTACATCAAACTCGGCCAGAGCTCGAGCACCCTTTCCGGAGGCGAGAGCCAGCGCATAAAGCTTGCCTACTTCCTCTCGCTGAGCGGCGGAAACCGTGGCGGCGAACGCATCCTGTTCATCTTCGACGAGCCCACCACCGGCCTGCATTTCTTCGACGTGGAGAAGCTCCTGCGCAGTTTCGACGCCCTTCTCGACGCCGGCCACAGCATAGTGGTGGTGGAGCACAATACAGACGTCATCCGCGCCGCCGACTGGGTGATAGACATGGGGCCCGATGCGGGTGCCGACGGCGGGGAAGTGGTCTTCGAAGGAACTCCGGAAGATCTGATTGCCAAAGGAGATACTTACACGGCGAAGTATCTCCGCGAAAAATGATTATATTTGTAACATGACCCGAATCGCAGCACTCACGATGGTCCGCAACGATGATTTCTACCTGCGCAAGTGGGTGGAGTACTACGGACGCGAACTCGGAGGGAAGGAGAACCTTTACATCTATTTCGACGGCCTCGACCAGGAGATAGCCCCCTTCTGCGAGGGAACCCATGCCGAGAGGGTTCCGAAGATAGGAACGCAGGTGGTTTCCGCCGAAAAGGGCCGTCTGGCTTTCCTCTCGATGAGGGCTTTCGAACTCATGAAATCCGGTTACGACCTGGTGATAGGCGTCGACGCCGACGAGTTCCTCGTGGTGGATCCGGCTCTCGGAAAAAGCCTGGCCGAGTATCTCGGAAGCCTGAAAATCAAGGGCTCCGCATCCGGCCTCGGTCTCGATTTCGGCCAGAAGCTCGGCGAGGAGGCAGACATCACCGAAGACAGGCCCTTCCTGCGGCAGAGGCATTACGCCCAGATAGGAACGCGCTACACCAAGCCCTCCGTCCTCGCCGCGCCCCTTCGCTGGGGAAGCGGCTTCCACCGCATCAAAGGGCATAACTTCCATATACAGAAGGACCTTTACCTGCTGCATTTCGGTTACTTCGACATGAAGCGCCTGCAGGACCGCTTCTCCGACAAGGACCGCCTGGCCCAGGGCTGGGGCAAGCACATGAAGAAGCGCTCCCGCACTATACGTCTGGTAACCGAGCGTAAAGCCCGCGACTTCGCCCGCTGGACGCGCCTCGCCCGCATCTGCCAGACTATCGTCCGTCCGCCCTATGCATGGAACAAGCCGGCTATGTTCGGCGCGAAGATAATAGTCCGCATCCCCGAAAGATTCCAGGATATAGTATGATCGCTCCCTTCCCGATAGACGCTGTAATTCCATGGGTGGACGGAAGCGATCCCGTCCTCTCCGCGCGCAGGGCATCCTTTGCCACCGGCAGCGAAACCGCCAACGACGAATCGGGAGGCCCCACCAGATACCAGCAGATAGGGGAGTTGCGCTACAGCGTGGCGTCCATCCTTCGCTTCGCCCCATGGGTTCGAAAGATCTTCATAGTGACCGACGGTCAGGATCCGGCTCTAGGAGCCATGCTCGAAAAGCATTTCCCGGAGCGCGCCGGCGACGTGGTGACCGTCGACCATAAGGTCATCTTCCGCGGAAGGGAGGAGTTCCTGCCGGTGTTCAATTCCAATTCCATCGACACCCTCATCTGGAATATACCAGGGCTTTCGGAGCATTTCATCTATTTCAACGACGACCTGATGCTTATGCGGCCCGTTCAGCCCGAGGATTTCTTCCGCGACGGGAAGGTGGTCTGCTATGGAAGATGGTGCCCCGCGTGGTTCGAACGTCTGCTTCGCGCGCTCAAGCCTTCCCACATAGGCTTCAAGGCGTCTATGCTCCGGGCTCTCGAGATGATGGGCGGAGGCCGCCGCTTCGTGCTGATGGTGCATACGCCGCATCCGCTTCTCAAGAGCTGGTATGCCTCGTGGGTGGAGCGGAGGCCCGATATGGTGGAGAACAATCTCCGCTACAGGTTCCGTGACGTGCGTCAGTTCGAGGCGCAGGAGCCTTTCTACCTGGGGATGGCTGCCGAGGGGCGGCTCATCCTGGAGAAAGAGAAAGACAGGGTGCGTTATTTCAAAAGGCGCGGATCTCGCGGCTACGTTGACAGCAAGATAGCCTCCTTCGAGGCTGACACCACGGGCAAGTTCGTCTGCTTCAACTCGCTGAATTACTGCACCCCCGACGAGCAGGAGAAGGTGCTTCTCTATCTGGAGCGCATGACGGGGCTGGGCGGAAAGCCGCTGGAGCGCCGGGAAATCCAGATGCGACTGTTGGACATACTTCGCGACGTGGACGCCTTCTGCCGCGAAAAGGGCCTGCGTTATTCCATGGCCTACGGCACCCTTCTCGGTGCCGTGCGCCACAAGGGTTTCATCCCGTGGGACGACGACATCGACCTGCTCATGCCGCGGCCGGATTTCGAACGCTTCGTAAGCGAGTATGGCAAGCACGGCCCGTACGAGGTGCTTTACGGAACCGAAAAGCCTGAAGCGGCGTTCATGAACTTCTTTGCCAAGGTGCACGACACCCGCACCCGCAGCATCGAACCCCGCATGCCGGCATACCATTTCGGCCTGAACATCGACATCTTCCCCGTCGACGGCAAACCCGAAGACATGGACTTCAACCTGCGCCGCGAACGCGCCCTCTGCAGCGACGTGCATCACCTTTACATGAGGCTGAGGCCCCTCTGGCCTTTAAGCTTCCACGATCCTCTGCCGGGCCATCTGGCATCGTACCGCATGACTCCGCGGCAGTGGTTCGAACGCATGAGGGCTGAGATGACATCAATCCCGTTCGATGGTTCGCGTTTCTGCGGAAGCGTTTCGGTGCGCTATGTGGGAAATGCCGAGATATTCCCGAGGGCCCTTTTCGAGAACTATGTGGAGCTGCCTTTCGAGGACGGCTCCTTCATGGCTTTCCGCGACTGGGACGCTTTCCTGCACCAGCAGTTCGGAGACTACATGCAGCTTCCTCCGGAGGACAGGCGCAAGACGCACGAACTCTCCGTATTCCTACTTCCGGAGAAATAACTATATTTGCAAGTTATGAAGAAGGTAATAACCTACGGCACTTTCGACCTTTTCCACCAGGGGCACATAAACCTGCTCAAGAGGGCGAAAGCTCTCGGCGACTGGCTCATCGTCGGCGTCACCACCGACAACTTCGACCTTGAGAGGGGCAAGCTCAACACCTGCAACAACGTGATGGAACGCATCGACGCGGTGCGCGCCACGGGCCTTGCCGACCAGGTTATAATAGAAGAATACCGCGGGCAGAAGATAGACGACATCCACAAATACGGAGTGGACATCTTCGCCATAGGATCCGACTGGGAAGGCTATTTCGACTATCTCAAGGAGTTCTGCGAGGTCGTTTACCTCCCACGTACGGAGGGTATATCCAGCACCATGCTGCGTCAGGAACAGGCAAGCCTGCGCATAGGCATAATCGGCACCGGCAGCATAGCCAGGCGTTTCGTTCCGGAGTCGTCCTTCGTGAACAGCGTGGCCATATCGGCGGCCTATAACCCCAACCGTGCGGAGGGCGAGGCTTTCTGCAGGGAATTCGAGATTCCTCTCTGTGCCGGAAGTGCGGAAGAGTTGTTCGGGGCCTGCAATGCAGTTTACATAGCTTCGCCCCACTATACCCATTATGAGTATGCCAAGGCGGCCCTCAATGCCGGCAGGCACGTTCTCTGCGAGACGCCCCTCGTGCTCGAGAAGGCCCAGGCGGAAGAGCTCTTCAGCCTTGCGAAGCGGAAGAAACTCGTGCTGATGCTGGCGCACAAGACTGCCTACTGCCCTGCGTTCGGGCATCTTGTAACCCTTCTCCAGTCGGGTGCGATAGGGGATATAGTGGACATCAAGGCGGCTACCACGACCATCACCGACCTCAGTTCGGAAAAGATGGACAGCGCCCGCTTCGGCGGCAGCATGAACGAGAACGCCTGCTTCCCGCTCCTGCCCATATTCCATCTGCTCGGAACCGACGTCCGTGAGACTTTGTTCGTCGCCCGGATGAAAGGCGGCGTAGACATCTACACCAAGGCCGTCATGATATTCGATTCGGCCTCCGCCAGCTTCGAGGTGGGGCTCGGTGCCAAGACCGAGGGCAGCATGGTGGTATCCGGCACCAAGGGCTATGCATATGTGCCCGCACCCTGGTGGAAGACGGATTTCTTCGAACTCCGCTACGAAGACCAGAACCAGAACAAGAAGTGTTTCTATCCCTTTGCCGGCGAAGGCCTGCGCTACGAAATCAAGGAATTCGTATCAGCTGTGATGGCGGAAGGGTATTTCTATACCAAACTGCCCGAGAAGGAGATAATAGCGATGGCCGGCATACAGGAGGCCTTCAACCGCAAGCATAATCTGAAAGTACTCAAATGAATCTTCCCATGCATTCATACGCTTTCCCCGGAGACATACCGGAAAGCATAGCCCGGATAGGCTCAGAGCCCATTCCCTACATGCGCACCGACGAGTTCTCCCGCATCAACCTCGAATCCGAGCGCATACTGCTGGATCTGATTCACTGCCGCGGAGGGCGTACGATCATCTACACGGGTTCCGGCACCGGGGCCATGAGCGCAATCGTGGAGAATTACGCATCCGGCTTCGAAAAGGCACTGGTAATCGACGGCGGCTCCTTCGGACACCGCTGGGCCGACCTCTGCGGCTACTACGGCCTGCCCTTCGTGCATTTCAAGGTGCCTTTCGCCCACGATATCGACTACTCCTCGCTTGAGGAGACCATAGCTTCCGAACGTCCGGGCGTCCTGCTCTGCCAGCACGACGAAACCTCGTCCGGAGTGCTCTTCGACGTGAAACGCATAGGAGGAATCTGCCGCCGTTACGGGGTATCCCTGGTGGTGGACGTGATAAGCAGTTTCCTCGCCGAGGAGTTCAACATGGACGAAATCGGCGCCGACGTCTGCGTTACCAGCACCCAGAAGGGGCTCAACGTGCCTCCGGGCCTCTCGGTGGTCTTCCTTTCCGAAAAGGCTTCGAAGTTCCCCTTCAAGCACAGGGGCTACTACTGGGACTTCGAGGAGAACCTCAGGAACCTTACCCGCGGCCAGACTCCCTACAGCCCCGCAACCATAATCTTCCTTCAGCTCCACGCCAGGCTGAAACAGCTCGAAGCCGAAGGGGGAGAGGCGGCTAATATAGCCAGGGTGCATCACAGGGCTGAGTTTTTCCGCTCGGAGTGCCGCAAATACGGCTGGGACATGCCAACCGAATCGCCGACATTCGCAATCACGGCCATACAGACTGCGGACGATGCGTCACGCAAAGTGTTCCGCGGCCTGATCGAAAAATACGCAACCTATATAATGCCGGGATCCATTCCGGGCTTCTATCGTATTTCCCACATGGGAGAGCAGACGGATGAAGAGTTGGCGCTCCTTGCCTCCCGCATCAAAGAACTGGAAACTATCTGAATGTAAAGATGAAACAGCTTACCCAAAAAGAGTTACAGCAGGAAAGCCTGAAAATCCTGAAAGAGGTCGACGCTTTCTGCAAGGCAAACGGAATCCGATATTCCATGGCTTACGGAACCTTGCTCGGTGCGGTGCGCCACAAGGGTTTCATCCCATGGGACGATGATATCGACATCGTCATGATGCGTGAAGACTATGACCGCTTCTGCCGGGAGTACAAATCGGACAGGTACGAACTGTTCTGCTCCGCAAGGAATTCCGATGCGTACGTGGCCTATGCCAGGGTCGCCGACATGAGGGATACCGAATCCCGCACCTACATCCCGTGGGCCGGAAACAGGCAGGACCAGGGCGTGCGCATAGATGTTTTCCCTCTTGACTACGCTCCCGATGACGAGAAGGAGCAGCTCCAGCAGTATAAGCTTTTCTGCACCCTTTACGACTTTTCGAACCGGGTTCGCAAGGCCAACGTCAAAGCCATCCCCGGACTGCCCCTGAAATTCCATATCAAGAGGCTCGTCCACAGCAACCGTTACAACAGGCGCCTTGCCCGTCAGACCGCGGAAGAGGCGGCGGCGTGGCTGGAGTTCCTTCAGCGCAAACTCTGCGCGAAGCCGACAAAGCACCTCTCGCAGTATGCCTGCCCTGACCGCAATATCCGAGAGTGGTTCGATGTCGAGGATTTCGAGAATCTTATCGAGCTTCCTTTCGAGGACACGTCATTCAGCGCCCCGGCCAACTACGACAAGGTGCTCACCGAGTGGTTCGGCGACTATATGCAGCTGCCTCCTGAGAAAGACCGCAAATGGAGGTCCCTGGGCTATATCCGCCTCTTCTGGAAAGACAAGAAATAACGAAGCCTCGAATAGAGATAATGGAGCCTGACATATGTCGGGCTCTTTTTCGTCGCCTCGTCGAGGTACATTATAAAAATATATGAAACGTAATTGGTATTCTTGAAAGCCTTTACTCCGTATATACGGAAACCGTTCTTGAGATGCCATTTTACAGAGCTCTCGGCCCTCGTGGCGGTGTCGCTCTTAACGTACTGCACGCCGTTTTCCACGGCCCAGGCCTTCCAGACGACTGCCAGCTGCGTAGCTACTCCGAGGTGTTTGGCCTTCGGACTTACGGCAAGGTACTCATGGTAGGCGTAAGTGCGGCCCCTTCTGTCGGTCTTCAAATGAAGGACTGCGGTGCCGAGAAGCTCTCCGGAGTCTTCGTCCAGGGCGACAAACACGGTGCCGTCCTTCATCTTTTCCTCGAACTGGGCGGCGCTCATGAAAGAACAGGTGAAACGAAGCCCCTGCAGAAGCCTCTCTTCGAATGATTCGTGCATGAAGTCCGCAATCTGCGCGTAGGTGATGCCGGTTTCCTGCAGCTGTTTGATTATTAGTTTCATATGGCTGCTAATATACGAAAAAATCCAGAGTTACAGCGAAAGGAGCATTTCGGCGCTGCCGTTCCTCTGCATGGGCGGCAGGGGGAAAACCCATTCCCTTCGGGTACCATCCGCAGTGGCGCAGAATACCAGTTCCGTATCGGACGGCCCCTCCCTTTCGAAAGGATAACAATATAGCGAGACCCCGGGCAGGCAGGGCTCTTCGCCAATGGTGCCGGCGTATTCGTACAGCATCATTTCCGGATGCGCAAGGGCTTCAGGCAGGCTCTCGCTTTCCGCTATGTGGAAGCCGTCGCTGCGGAGAACCTGCGCCCTGGCGTTCACGTTGCGCAGCCTGATTTCCGCATCCGTAAGCGGCGAACCGCTGCGGTTGTTTATGCAGGCCAGCTCCACGCGGCAGAGAAGGGGAGTGAGCCGTACCGTAACCGTATCTAGGGGAGGATGGCGGGGAATGCTCAGGACCGCGCTCATAAGGGGAAACCCCGGGTCTTCGTCGCGGTACAGCATTTCCAGGCGCTCTGCGCTGTCGAAGCGCTGAAGGGCTTCAACCCTGAGCGGGGCCGGGCTGTTGGCTATGGCAACGAGAATCCCGTCGCCCCTGCCGGGAATGGCGGCCTTGAGATGCTTACTGGGCTTTTCTTTGCGTATGTGTGAAATAAGATCTTTGGTGAGAGTATCGCTGTAGATGAGCAGATCCAAAATACGGACGCCGCCGGGAGCCGTAAAGCATAGCGTAGTGTTGAGAGTGTCCTTGAGAGACAGGCTCCCGGCGGTATCCGTTTCCGTGTGGGGAATCCCCTCGCTGCACCCCGGCGCCGTCACGGCGGCGAGAAACAGCCCACCGGCCACAAACACATGAAAAATGCGAGTCATCAACATGAAGAAGATTTTTGGGAATCCGACTGCAAAGCTATGGTTCCGGGAGCTGCCTGTCAAGGGGGTAAAATTTTTTCGTGCAGATTTTTCTGTTTTTTAAAAACATAAAAAAACGTAAAACATTTACCCCCGTCGTTTTCAGGCGCCGGGGGTAAGTGAATAAACGTTTAATAAACGATTAACCGAAGTTGTCGAAGTGGAGGTTGGTCTCCAGGTCGACGCCGAGGCTGTCGAGCAGGTTCTCCACGGTTTTCACCAGCATGGGCGGGCCGCACATGAAGTAGTGGATATCCTCCGGGGCCTCATGCTCGTTTAGGTAGAGCCTGCCCATTTCGGGCGCCACGAAGCCTGCGGTGTACTTCACACCCTTCTCGTCGGCCACGGGATCGGGCCTGTCGAGGGTGAGGTAGAACTTGAAGTTCGGGAAGTCCTTCTCGATGGCCCAGTAGTCTTCGAGATAGAAGGCTTCGGAAAGGCTCCTCGCGCCGTAGAAGAAGGAGACCTTGCGCTTTGTCTTGAGCGTGCGGAACAGATGCATTATGTGGCTGCGCAGAGGGGCCATGCCGGCGCCGCCGCCCACGAAGATGTATTCCGTTTCGATTGGATCGTTCTCCGGAAGGAGGAAGTCGCCGAACGGGCCGCTGATAGTCACCTTGTCTCCCGGATGCCTGGTGTAGACATACGAGGAGGCGATGCCAGGATTCACCGGCAGCAGCTTGTTGCTGCCCTTGGGTGCGTTAGGGTCGAACGGCGGGGTGGCGATTCGGACGTTGAGCTTTATGATCTGCCCCTCGGCCGGATAGGAAGCCATGGAGTAGGCCCTTACAGTCGGTTCGGGGTTCACGCATTTGAGGTCGAAGAAGCCGTAGCGTTCCCAGGTGGCCCTGTATGGCTCGTCCACGTCGATGTCCTTATAGTCGAACACGCCCTTGGGAATGTCGATCTGGATGTACTCGCCGCTCTTGAAATCGAGGTGCTCGCCTTCTGGGATGCGGACGGTGAATTCCTTGATGAAGGACGCCACGTTGTGGTTGGAAATGACCTCGCACTCCACCTTCTTCACGCTGAGCGTGCTGTCGGGAATGCGTATCTTGAGGTCTTCCTTCACCTTCACCTGGCAGCCCAGCCTCATGCCTTCCTTTATCTGCTTGCGGTTGAACTGGCCCTTTTCGGTTTCGAGTATCTCTCCGCCTCCCTCGATCATCTGCACCTTGCACTGGCCGCAGTTGGCCTTGCCGCCGCAGGCTGAGGGGAGGAAGATGCCCTGGTCGGCCAGGGTGTGCATCACGTCGCCGCCCTGGGGAACGTCCAGCACCCGCTTCCCGTCGTTGATGTCTATCTTCACGGTGCCGGAAGGAGTGATGGCCGACTTCACCCAGAGAAGCAGGATCACCAGCACGACGGTCACCAGGACCGTTATGGCTATTGCGCTTACAATTACCTGTGTCATAACCTTTCCCTCCTATAAGCTGATACCCATGAAAATCATGAAGGCGAGTCCCATCAGGCCCACCGTTATGAAGGTGATGCCTATGCCCTTGAGGGGCTTGGGAACATTGCTGTAGGCCATCTTTTCGCGAATCGCGGCCAGCATCACGATGGCAAGGTACCAGCCAATGCCTGAACCGAGTGCGTACACGGCGCTCTCGCCAACGTTCGCGAAGTCTTTCTGCTGCATGAAGAGGCTGCCGCCGAGTATGGCGCAGTTCACCGCAATCAGCGGAAGGAAGATGCCGAGGCTCCCGTAAAGAGCCGGAAGATAGCGCTCCACCACCATCTCGACCAGCTGCACGAAGGCTGCGATGACCGCGATGAAGAGGATGAAACTGAGGAAGCTCAGGTCGACCTCCGCGAACTGCGGACCCAGCCATGCGAGCGCTCCGGGCTGGAGCACGTAGCGGTTGAGCAGGTAGTTCAGGGGAAGAGTGCAGAGCAGCACGAAGATCACGGCGAGGCCGAGGCCGTTTGCCGTCTTTACAGTCTTGCTTACCGCCAGGTATGAGCACATACCCAGGAAGTAGGCGAATATCATGTTGTCTACGAAGATAGACTTTACGAAAAGGCTTACGTATTCCATATGGCTGTGCTTTTACTTTTCCTGGAGTTCCCTGTCGACGCTGCGGTGTACCCAGATAATGCATCCTATGAGTATCAGCGCGAACGGCGGAAGGATTACAAGATTGTTGGTTACATAGGCTGCCGGCATAACCTGCAGGCCGAAGAGGGTGCCGCTTCCGAAGAGTTCGCGGAAGAAGGCAACGATAAGCAGTATCATGCCGTAGCCGAAGCCGTTGGCAAGACCGTCCACAAGGGAGGGAAGGGGCTTGCTGCCGAGGGCGAACGCTTCGATACGGCCCATCACTATGCAGTTGGTGATAATGAGGCCGATGTAAACGGACAGCTGTTTGTCGATGGGGAAGGTGACCTCGATGCTCTTGAGTATCTGGTCCACCAGAATAACCAGCATCGCGACCACGACCAGCTGCACGATGATGCGTACGCGGTTGGGAATGCCCTTGCGCAGAAGGCTCAGCACCAGGTTCGCAAGGCCGCAGACCACGGTGACGGACAGCGCCATCACAAGCGCGCCCTTAAGGGTTACGGTAACCGCGAGCGACGAACATATACCGAGTACCAGCACGGTAATGGGGTTGCCCTTGAAGAGAGGCTGAAGGAATGTTTCTCTCAGTGTCATGGCTTAGTCCTCCTCTGCGTTGATGGCGTGATTCTCCAGCATGCTGAAGAACGCTGCGTTACCCAAATGTTTTTCGTAGGCGTCGAACCAGACGTTGAGGGCTTCGTTGAGGCCTTTGGAGGTCATGGTTGCGCCGGTGATTGCGTCGACCGCGTTGGCGGCTCCGGAGGCCTCGGCGTTCTTTTCGAGCCTGAAGGCGGGTTTGTCGCCCCATTCTACGGTTTTGCCGGCGAATTTCTCGCGGAACCAGGGTTCGTCCTTTATCTTGGCGCCCAGGCCCGGGGTTTCGCCCTCATGGTCGAAGTAGGCACCTGCGATTGTATGAAGGTCGGGCTCGAACGCGATGTAACCCCAGACCGGACCCCAGAGGCCCGCTCCGTAGACGGGAATCACCGTCCTGCCGCTTTTGAACACATAAACGGGGAGCTTTGCCTCGCCGCCGGCCTTTATGGCCCTGTCCTGCGGTTTGAGTTTGTCCACAAGCTGGATGTTGTCCTCTTCGATGCCAAGTTCGCCGTTCTTCTCTCCGTCGAGGCCTATGGTGTAGGCTTCCTGAATGCTGTCGGCGTAAAGCCGGAGTATGTCGGCGTTCTTCGTGGCATAAAGCTCTTCGGTCGGTTTGGTGCCGGCCGCCGCCATCATCTGCCTGAGGGTTTCTGCTTTGGCGTTTGCCTGCTGGGCCGGACCCAGTTTGGAAGCGGCGAAAGCCAGGATGCCAGCCACCACCACAACTATTATGGTAGTGTAGACTACTGTGTAGATGTTTCCGTTGGTATTCATGGCTAGGCGTTTGCTTTAAGTTTGCGTGCCCTGCGGCTGATGTGCGAAGAAACCACGCAGTGGTCGATGAGGGGAGCGGCAGTATTGCCCATCAGTATGGCCAGCATCATTCCCTCGGCGTAGCCTGGGTTGAAGAGGCGCACCGTGATGCAAAGCATGCCGATCAGCAGGCCGTATATCCATTTGCCGCACTCCGTCTGGGCGGAAGTGACGGGATCGGTGGCCATGAAGACGGTACCGAAGGCGAAACCGCCGACGATAAGCTGGTTCCAGCAGGGCATCGCGCTGATGCCGGCAAGGTCGGCGATTCCTCCTACGAGGAGGGCTCCGAGCACGCTGCCGCACATTACCTTCCAGCTGGCGACTCCCGTCCAGAGGAGTATGGCCGCGCCGAGCAGGATGGCGATTACGCTGGTCTCACCCACGCTGCCGGGGATGGTTCCGATAATCTGGCTCCAGATGCCGTTGCTGTACTGGGCGGCTCCGTCGAGTGCCAGGGGAGTGGCCCCGGTGAAGCCGTCTGCGAAGGTTTCGGACGCCTTCTTTGCAATCCAGACTTCGCTTCCCGACATAGCGGTGGGATAGCTGAAGAACAGGAACGCACGTGCCAGAAGGGCCGGGTTCCAGATGTTCATTCCTGTGCCGCCGAAGACCTCCTTGCCGAAGATGACGGCGAATGCGACCGCGAGCGCGAGCATCCAGAGGGGAGTGGTTGGCGGAACGATGAGGGGAATGAGGAAGCCCGATACGAGGTAGCCTTCGTTCACCTCTTCACCGCGGAGACCGCTGCTGAAGAACTCTATGAAAAGGCCCACTCCGTAAGAGACTACGAAGAGCGGCAGCGTCTTCAGGAAGCCCCACCACCAGTTGGCGAGTATGTTGGCCGAAGTGCCGCCGCCTATTGCGAGCTGGTGCTGATAACCTACGTTCCACATGCCGAAGAGGGCTGCCGGAACGAGGGCTATCACCACTATTATCATGATGCGTTTCAGGTCCACTGCATCGCGCACGTGCGCACCCTTGCGGGTGACCGTGCCGGGCACATGGAGGAAGGTTGCAAACGCATCGACTGTTGCTGTCCAGAACTTTTTCATACTATTCCATTTCTTTGAGCATGAGGCGTATGCCGTTTGCGATTATTTCCTGAATGTCGTTCTTGGAGGGGTCGATGAACTCGCAGAGGGCGAGGTCTTCCGGAACGACTTCGTATATGCCGAATTTCTCCATCTTGTCGATGTCGCCGGCGAGGCAGGCCTTGATCAGGTAAACCGGAAAGATGTCCATGGGCAGAACCTTGGCGTAATAGGCGTCGCTCATCACGAACGCGCGGGGACCGCCGTGGAGGTTGGTGTCCAGGTCGTATCTGCGCCAGGGCATGAGCCACGAGAAGTAGCTGTGGTCGGTACTGAACTGCTTCCAGCGTATGGGGCGTGCCCAGCCGAGAAGTTCGGGTTCGTAGCCTTCCCTGAGCACCGTCACGAGGTTGTCGTAGAAGCCGAGGTATCCGTCGCGGCCGACGTTTTCGCCGCTGAGGATGTTGCCGCTCACCACTCGCAGGTCGTCAGTAGCTCCGAAGAATGCTCCCAGCGTGCTCATGGGCGATCCGGGATACATGTCGGCGTAGGCGGGTTCGATTGCGGCCGGACCGGCCACGGCTACCTTGCGGCGCACGTCGTAGCGGCCGGTGTTGAAGAGGGCGCCTATTGCGGCAAGGCCGGGAAGGGATACGGTCCATACCACGCTGCCCTTGGTGACGGGGCACACATGGCTGATCTGCACTCCCACATTGCCGGCGGGATGCTTTCCTTCGAAGACGTGTTTCTCCACATTCTCGAGCCTGGCGAGGGGGCTGCGGTTGAAGTTGGCTGCGTTGTAGCCCACATGGACTTTGCCGGAGCTGAGTTTCGCGAGGGCATCGACACCTTTCTGGATGTCGACCAGGCGGTCGCCGAGGGTGAATTCGGGGCATGCCGCAAGGGGAGCGGTGTCGAAGGCTGAGACGAACACGGCCTTCGGCGTGTCTGCCGGATTGGCTATGATGCCGTACGGCCTCTGGATGACGAAGGGCCACAGACCGGCTTCGAGTATGGCTGCCTTGACTGCGTCTGCATCCAGTTCCGAAGGATTCTTTTTCCCGAAGTCGAGCGCTTCCCTGCGTCCGTCGGACTGGAGTACGACCGCAAGCAGTTTCCGCTTCTCGCCGCGGACAATCTCCTTCACGACACCGCTGACGGGCGAAGCCACCAGCACTTCCGGCCTCTTCTTGTCGGAGAGTACCGGCGACCCGCACTTCACGGCGTCGCCCTCCCTTATGAGAAGACGCGGAGTGAAGCCCTTGAAATCGGACGGGCGGATGGCTATTATGTCGGGAGTAACTGTCTTGGCGATACGGAGTTCGGCTTTCCCGGTAACCGGCAGGTCGAGTCCTTTGGTCAAAACGATTCTTTTGGACATATTGTTGGTGTAATTTCGATTATTCCGATTAATCGTATAATAACTTGCGAAGATAGCGAAAAATATTGATACGCGGAATATCTTTTTCGAGGGGTTCTACTGGCGCCGGGGGTTAACACGTTTTTGCCCTTTTTCGTGTTAGCCCCCCATCCTGCATCCCGGGGGTTAACACGTTTTGGGCTGTTATCGTGTTAACCACTACGCTTTCTCCGGGCGGAGTTTAGCGTATTTGAGAAGGAGTTGCTTGCGGCCGTAGTCGTCGAATTCGACCACTGCTTTCATTTCCGGGGCTTCCCCGGTGATTTCCAGTATCCTGCCGGCGCCGAAACGGTTGTGCTCTATGCGCTCGCCGACATAAAGCTCTGTCATGGGAACGGGAACGAAATCGGCGTCGATTACAGGAGGCGCAGATGTCGGGCGAACCGGGCGCGATACAGGGCTGGGTTGAGACTCCTGATGGGGAGATGTCCCGAATGAAGTACGGCGAGGCTCAAAGCGGACCGTTGAAGACTTTCCGTAGCGATACCCGCCCCCGCCGGACGAAGGGTTACGGCTGAACGAACTGCCCGAAGATCCTGAGCTACGGCTGAATGAGTTGCCTGAAGAGCCGGCACCGCGGCTGAAAGAGCGACCGGCCAAGCCTCCGTAGGAGCCGCCAACTCCGCCGAAACGGCCGAGGGCGCTCGAAGGCACCTCGGGTCGCTCCTTCGGCAGCGGATTTGCCAGGTATTGGTCGTCTATTTCATAAAGGAAGCGGCTGGGAGGATTGCTCTCGTGCTTGCCGTTGCGCATTCGGGTGCAGGCGTAAGAAAGCGACACCGCCCTTTTGGCGCGGGTTACCGCCACGTAGAACAGGCGCCTTTCCTCTTCTATATCCTGCTTCGAAGCCAGCATCCCTCCTCCTGGGAAAAGATTCTCCTCACAGCCAGCCACGTACACATAGGGGAATTCCAGCCCTTTGGCCGAGTGGACAGTCATGAGAGCAACCTTATTGTTGGTGTCTTCGTCGGTTGTAACGTCCACATTGGAAAGCAGCGCTATATTCTCAAGGAAATCCGCCAGCGTAACGACCTGGAATTCGTCCTCCGGAACACCGTTGTCGGCGAATTCATCCTGCCTTTCTTCAACGAAACCGGCCACCGAGTTCAGCAGTTCGTCCAGATTTGCGGTTCGCGCCATGCCCTCGATGGAGGTGTCAAGCTTATGGAAAGCATAATACCCGGAGGCGTCGGCAATCATCTTCGCCATATCGTAGGCATCGGTCTCCGGCACTTTTGCCGCAAGGCCGTTTATCATGCTGCAGAACGCCTGGATCTTGCCGAGCGCCGCCTGCCGAAGACCGTAAAGCCCGGTGTCCTGCATGAAAGCCGCCTTGAACAGCGGACAGCCATGAGCCCGGGCACATTCGTTCAGCGCCGAAATCGAAGTGTCGCCAATCCCCCTTGCGGGAACATTCACCACGCGCTTGAAACTCTCGTCGTCGTTAATGTTCACAACCAGCTTGAAATATGCGGTCATATCCTTGATTTCAGCCCTGTCGAAGAAGGAATTGCCGGAGTAAATCATGTATGGCAGATTGCGGCGGCGGAGCTGTTCCTCGAGTGCCCGGGACTGGGAATTGGTGCGGTAAAGCACGGCGAAATCCTGGTACTGTGCACGCTCCAGCTGCATTCGCGATATGATGTCGGAGACTATCATTATGGCCTCGTCCTGCTCGGTCCAGGCTTTCATGAGTTCCAGTTTCTCTCCCTTCTCGTCTCCTGCGAAGCACTTTTTGGGAATGCGTCCTTCATTGTGCTCGATGACTGAATTCGCAGCCTCCACGATGTTGGAGGTCGAGCGGTAATTGTGTTCGAGACGGAGGATCCTGCTCTCGGGATAGTCTTTCTGGAAATTAAGGATGTTCTCTATCCTGGCGCCGCGGAAGGCATAGATGCTCTGGGAGTCGTCGCCTACCACGCTTATGTTGTGATGCCTCTGCGAGAGTTTTTTGATGATAAGGTACTGCGCGAGGTTGGTATCCTGGTACTCGTCCACGAGTATATAGGAGAAACGCGCCGAGATCTCTTCAAGGGCCTCGGGATTGTCACGCAGGAGGATATTCATCTGGACGAGGATATCGTCGAAGTCCATCACCCCGCTCTGCTTCAGTTTTTGCTGGTAAAGTTCGTACACCCTGCCTATCATAGGCCGCTTCGATGCGGAGTCGGCGTCGAAATACTGCCTGTCCTGGTTGTACCTTTGCGGGAGCACCAGAGCGTTCTTTGCGGCCGAAATGCGCGACAGCACTTCCCGCGGCTTGTACGTTTTGTCGTCGAGTTTCAGTTCCTTGATGCACGCCTTGACTGCAGAGGTGGAGTCCGACTGGTCGTAGATGGTAAAGGTCCGGGGATATCCGAGGGATTCGGCATAGTCCCGCAGGAACCTCACGAACACCGAATGGAAGGTGCCCATCACAAGCCTTGCGGCCCTGCGGTCACCCACCATCACGGCGATTCTCTGCTTCATCTCGCCGGCGGCTTTCTTGGTAAAGGTGAGGGCGAGAATACGCGCCGGGTCGATATCTTCCGTAGCAAGGATATATGCGATTCTGGATGTAAGCACCCTGGTCTTTCCGGATCCCGCTCCAGCCACTATGAGCATGGGGCCGTGGATATTCTCCACCGCCGTCCGCTGCTGAGGGTCGAGCCCTTCCAGGATTCTTGCCGCTTTCTCGTCCATCGCAGGGCGAAAATACGAAAAATTTGGCGATTATCCGATATTCTTTTGGGGGCTAACACGAAAAGAGCCCAAAACGTGTTCACCCCCGGGGTGCATGATGGGTGGCTAACACGAAAAAGGCCCAAAACGTGTTGACCCCCTGGCGGCGGGGCGTCAAATACGCGAAACTCCGCCCGGAGAAGCGTTAGGCTACCTCCAGGCCAAGTTCGGCGATGAGGGAGAGGGCGTCGGCGGAGAGGCTGCGGCTGATGAAGGCTGCCTCGTCGGGCCTGTAGGAGTTGGCGGTGAGTTCGTCGGAGACTCTCTTGCGGAGTGAAAAAATCTGGCTTGCTGACATATCTTTGCGTTTTTAATTGTTTTCGTTCATTCGTGGAATCCTTTCGTCCACGATGCAAAGATATGGCGCGATTTTGCCAATAAGCGTCAAAAACTATCCGGCAAAATATTTTTTTGAAAAATCTTTGATATATTCACTCAGTTCGGGGGAATCCAGCACTTGCACGTGGTCGGCAAGGCCTATAGCAAAGCGGCCGACTCCCTGCATGGCGCACACGTCGGACTCGAAGATCCAGGAGGAACAGGGGGGCGTCGCCGCATCACTCAAACGTACTTCAGATGCCGCCAGGGGATACTCCTCCAGCAGCAGGTCGCGGGCCAGCTGGTCGAGTGCCAGCTTGACGTGGTACTTCCTCTCTCCGCTCATGCGGAATACGTCCATCTCGGTGCGGCGATGTTCGTCTTCATGAGTCCACGGCTCGCCCCGGAGAATCTCCACCTCGCCGATTCGGGCAACTCCGAACATCTTGCAGCGGCCGTCGGCGAGATCGTATCCCCAAACGTGTATGTAGTTGGTGGTGAACGCAAAAGGCTCTATGCGCCTGTCTCCGCCGCGGCCCGAAGACGACTTGAAATCGTGAAGCACGACGCAGCGCCTGTCCTGGATGGCGTCGGACAGCTCGCGGACGTTAAGTGCGTTAGATCGCTTGCTTATGAAGTCGGTAACCGGAGCTACATCGTATATGGCAGCCAGTTTCTGGTGGAGGTTCTGCTTGAGGGCGTTGGTGTTGTCCAGGCTCTCGATAAGTCCGTTGATGATGCCTGCCTCTTCGTCGGAGAAATACACCAGGCGGTCCAGGTCGCGGGTCCGCCGTCCGGTCGACACCAGTTCATACACCCCGCTCCGCACCTTCCGCACGGCGAATCCTGCTTCGCGGAAGGTGTCGAGATAGCGGTAAATGCTGCGGTAGCTGGTGTCCAGCTTCTCTGCCAGTTCGTCCACCGTGTAAACGGTGTTCCCGGTGAGAAGCTTCATCAACCGGAGCAACCTTTCGACCTGCGCCTGCTCCATTATTTACACCAGCGGTCAAGCCAGTCGTAGAAATTGCGGTGCCAGAAGAGGGCGTTCTGCGGCTGCAGTATCCAGTGGTTCTCTTCCGGGAAAACGAGAAGTTTCGAGGGAACTCCCATCATCTGCGCTGCGTTGAAGGCCGCCATGCCCTGCTCGTAGGGGATGCGGTAGTCCATCATTCCGTGTATGCAGAGTATGGGCGTGTGCCACTTGGTAACCATGGACGAAGGCGAGCTGCCGTAATGCCTCTTTGCCTTGGGAGTGGACGCATAAGGCGCACCGGCCTGCTGCATTCCGCCGAAGGTGATTCCGTCGCCCGCGGGGCCCTGCTGTCCGGGAGTGTAGGCGTATTCGGTAAGGCCGCCGTTGTCCCAGTTGGCGAACCACATTTCCTCGGTGGTGAACCAGAGCTGCTTTTCGTCGAAGATGCCGGCGTGAGCGATGAAGCAGTCGTAGAGGTCGCCGTGCAGACCTTCGAGCATGTAGGCCGAATAGCCGCCGTAGGAAGCTCCCACGCATGCGAGTTTACCCACGTAAGGCTTGCTCTTGATATAGCGTCCGGCAGAGAGGTAATCCTGCATGTTCAGGCCGGGATAGTCGCCGCTTATCTCTTCCTTCCACTCCTGCCCGAACGCGGTGGTTCCGCGACGGTTGGGCAGTATCACTATGTAGCCCTGCTGGGCCATCAGGCGGTAGCACCAGCGATAGCTCCAGTCCTGGGAATTGGTGCTCTGCGGGCCTCCAAGCACGATTTCTATTGCGGGATATACCTTGCTTTCGTCGAATTCCGGAGGATAGACCACCCAGCACTGCATCTGCTTGTGGTCCACCGTCTCAACGTATACCGACTCCTCGTGAATGGGGGCGAGGGCGTCGAGGATATGTTTGTTCTCGAAGGTGATCTGCTTCAGTGACGGTTCCGCTCCGCTTACTACGCTTGCCAGTTCGACCGGGAACTCCAGCGAATAGTAGCTGGTTAGCATCTCCACGCTGCCGTCCTCACGGTCGAGGATGGCGAAGGGGGAGAAGAGGTCGGTCCACCATGAGCCGGGGGTGAGGCGTTCTATGCTGCCGTCGAGGCTGGCGCGGAAGATGCTCTGCACCGCTTCGTCCACAAGGGCTGCAAAGTAGATCTGTCCGCCGTGCCAGACAGGACCGGTGACGTCGTGGTCGAAGTCGGCTCCGAGGCGGCGGACGTTGGAGATGCGAAGCTCCGCATCCTGTCCGTCGGCGTCGCCGTCTCCAAAGGCTACATCGGCTACGAAGAGCCTCTGCTGGTCGGCCTCATAACCGTCGCGCGCCATCGAAACCCAGGCGAGATGCTTTCCGTCGGGGCTCCAGACCGGGTCGGTGTCGTATCCGCCCTTTTCGGTGACGGCCACCGTCGCTCCGGTCAGCACATCATATATATAGATAGAGGTGTTGGTGCTGAATGCATACTCCTTGCCCACTTTTTTGCGGCAGCTGTACGCGATATGCCTGCTGTCGGGCGCCCAGTCGAGCTGTTCAATGCCGCCGAAGGGCTCGGTTGGCAGTTCGAAAAGCTTCTCGGTACCGAGTATGTCGAGGCTGCTTTCCGGGGTGATGGTGCCGTTCACCATGGTGGCGACGTAGCTGCGCGGAACCTCGGTCACCCAGTGGTCCCAGTGGCGATACATGAGGTTCTCGGTGCTGTAGGCCTGCGCTTTGTCGAGGGCCGGGTCGGTGTCGGCTGGCTGCACCAGCGCGGCGTTCTTTATTGTGCTTGTATAGATAATCTGCTGCCCGTCAGGAGAGATTTTGAATTCTCCGATTCCGGCGGGTATGTCGCTGAGTTTCACCTTCTTCCCGAGCTTGCTGCCCTTGAGCGGAGCCTTCCAGAGCTGACCGCCCTGAACGAAGTAGATGCTGCCGCCGTCTGTGCTCCAGCGGGCGCAGTTAATGCTTTTTCCGCTGCGGGTCAGCTGCACGCGGCCGCTGCCGTCGGGATTGCACAGGTACAGGTTGCGGCAGCTGCGGTTTTCCTCGATGCTCTGATAGGACACTCCATACAGGATCTTGCTCCCGTCGGGGGAGAGCTGCGGGTCGCTCAGACGACCGAAAGACAGGAGCACTTCGGGGGTCATGCGACCGTCCGCAATCTCCACTTCCTGCGGGCCGAAATACCCGCCCTTTTCTTCTTTTTTCATACAACTGAGTGCAGCGGTCAGCGCAAGGCCGATCGCCAGGATTGATGAGGTTTTCATGATATTTTGCTGTAATCTTTGATATCGTATTTACTCTTGCGCAATTCCCTGGCCAGCAGGGCGTTGCGTGGATCCTGCAGGGCCGGGTCGGCTTCCAGTATCCTGGTGGCGTAAGCCCTCGCCTCGGCCAGCATCAGGCCGTCGCGGGCGAGAGAGGCGATGCTGAGGTTAACCGGCATTCCGCTCTGGGCCGTGCCTTCGAGGTCGCCGGGGCCGCGCATCTTCATGTCTTCTTCCGCTATCTCGAAACCGTCGCTGGTGCGGCACATGAGTTCGAGTCGCGCGCGTGCTTCCTTTCCCGTCTTGTAGTCGTGAACCAGTACGCAGTAGCTCTCGTCGGCGCCGCGTCCAACCCGTCCGCGCAACTGGTGAAGCTGGCTCAGTCCGAAACGCTGGGCGCTTTCAATGACCATCACGCTCGCGTTGGGAACATCCACGCCCACTTCTATAACCGTGGTGGAAACAAGGATGTCGGCCCTCCCGGAAACGAATGCGTCCATGTTGAAGTTCTTCACCTCGTTCGTCTGTTGTCCGTGAACGATGGCAACCCTGTAATCCGGCTGAGGGAAGTGCTTGACGATGTCTTCGTAGCCCAGCTGGAGGTTGGCGAGGTCGGTTTTTTCGCTCTCGAAAATGAGGGGATACACTACGAACACCTGCCTTCCGAGCGCTATCTGCTTACGCATGAACGCATACACTGACGCTATCTTTCCTTCCGACATGATGGCCGTCTTGACCGGCTTGCGGCCGGGGGGCAGTTCGTCGATGATGCTAACGTCGAGGTCGCCGTAAACGGTCATCGCGAGCGTGCGGGGGATGGGGGTGGCGGTCATGACGAGCACGTGAGGTGCGCAGCCCGGCCCCTTCGCCCATAACTTGGCGCGCTGGTCCACTCCGAATCGGTGCTGTTCGTCGATAATCGCGAGCCCGAGGGCCTTGAAGACGACGTTGTCCTCTATGAGCGCGTGTGTACCTACTATTATGCCTATGCTGCCGTCTTCGAGCCCGGCGTGCAGTTCCCGCCTCTCTTTGGCGGTACTGCTGCCGGTGAGTATGGCACAGCGGACGCCCGTCGGGCGGAGATACTTGCTTATGTTCGCAAAGTGCTGGCGTGCAAGCACTTCGGTGGGCGCCATGATGCATGCCTGATAGCCGTTGTCCACTGCCAGCAGGGCCGAGAGTACCGCCACCATCGTCTTTCCGGATCCGACGTCTCCCTGGAGAAGACGGTTCATCTGGTGACCGCTGCGCATGTCTTCGAAGATCTCGCGAATCACCCTTTTCTGCGCTTCGGTAAGCTGGAAGGGGAGTGAGCCGTAAAGGCTGTTGAAGGCGTCGCCCACTTTGGCCATCACGAGCCCGGGGCCCCCGTGCGAACGTATGAACTTCTGCTTCAGAAGACTCAGCTGCAGCAGGAATAGTTCTTCGAATTTAAGACGGCGGGTGGCCTTCTGCAAGGCGTACTGGTCCGCCGGGAAATGTATGTTCTTTATCGCGTATGCAAGGCCGCAGAGGGCATTTTCGGAGAGTACGTATTCTGGCAATGTCTCCCTTGTCTCTGGTAAACAAAGTGCCAGCGCGGCGCTCTGCATCTTGCACATCACCTTGCCGGTGACGCCGCCGCTTTGCAGCTTTTCGGTGCTCGGGTAAACCCCGGTGAGGCCGCTCTGCAGATCTGACCCTTCCGGCAGGGGAGCGTCGATTTCCGGATGCACCATGTTCAGCCGGCCGTTGAAGGCGGAAGGCTTTCCGAAGAAGACGAAAACGGAGTCGGGCACCAGTTTGGCGTAGTTCCACTTAAAGCCTTTGAAGAACACCAGTTCCATCTGACCGGAAGCGTCTTCCACTATGACGCTGAGGCGTTTTACCGCGTACTGCAGCTTTTTGTCGCCGGGCGGAATCACGGCTCCGTTCGGGCCGTAGAGCGTGCGGCTGACCACCCGCGCCCGAATCTGGACGTAGGCCTCTTCGCCTGCGATTTCTGCTATGTTCCAGATGCGGCTGCGGTCGATGTAACGGAACGGATACACACGCAGGAGGTCCCCCATGGTGGAGACCCCGAGCTCGGCCTTTATGAGCGCGGCCCTTTTCGGCCCCACTCCCGGCAGATACTGTATGTCCGAATCCAAATTGCTCACGGTGTAAAGATAGTCATTTTCCGTCAAAAATAGACGCGGGGCACTATTCTACCTTCCAGCCGAGGCGTGCGAAGAACTGTTTTACAAATTTATAAAATATTTTTTACAAAATCACCATAAGAAGGTTAAGTGCATAGCTATTCTACCTTCCAGCCGAGGCGTGCGAAGAGCTGTTTTGCAAATGGGATTTCACAGGAAGGAATATCAAGAACGAGTTTTGCGTTTTCTCCATCAAGCGGAGAGGATTCCCGAAGGGATGCGGCCGGGCGCGCTGGGGCGCAATAGCCGTCCACCAAAGCCGAGGTGCCAATGAAGGGTTTTTCTACAGCTTTTGCCAAAGCATCTTTTACAAAAGAGTTGATGGATACCCCCGCTTCGCTTGCAAGCCTCGCGATGCTTCGATGGGTATCCGGGGAGATACGAACGTTGAACGAGCCGGAGTAACTCTTTTCCGGCTTAACTCCCTCGCCTTCGCAGAATGCGAGATAATCTTCCACGGCCTCGTGGAAAGCGTTGGTGAGTTCTGAAACAGATTCGCCTTCGTAATTGACTAATCCGTCTATGCCTTCAATCTTTCCGAAGAAGACTTTATCAGGTTCGCTGTATGCAACGGAGCCAATGTAACCTTTGTACTTAAGTGTATTCATCTTCAGTCTTTTCTTTTCATGTGCAAATGTAACTAAAATTTAGTTGCAATGCGAATAAAAAAATAAAATGACAAAGCGGCAGGTGGTCGAGGCGCGGAGGCGGGCTGAAGTTCTGTTCTTTCTTGCCAAATCCCCTGTTTTTCCAGAGGGACCTGCACAGTTTTCGGGGTTTTTCTGTCCAGGTTCCTGCTTTTGACGGTGGACCTGCACAGTTTTCGGGGTTTTTCTGTCCAGGTTCCTTTTGACTGGCAGCGGGGGAGGCGGGCTGGGCCTCGCTCCTGCTGCAGGGAGTCTGGCCTCGGGGCCGTCAGCGGCTATGCTGCGCAACTCGGAGTCTTAGCCTCTCGCTGCGTTCGGTCTAACCTCCTCAGACAGTGCTCGCATCGAGACGCCGCTTCCCGGCCCCTCGGCCTGGCTGTGCCACCGACTCCCTTTGTAAGTCGCTGCGTCCCAGCCCGCCTCCACGCTTCACAAAAAGCATCATTATCTGCATGAAAAAGAAAGTGTTGCTTCTTTTTCTGTGAAGGAAGTGACGGTTAAAAATTGAACATAAAATAGTAAAAAATAATAATAACTATTCAAATATTTACTATCTTTGCCGGTATGAAGAATGAATTGGACATATTGGGAAGCACTCCGGTTTCTTCGGCGGCAATAGCTTCGCTGTATCCTAAGTTGTCATATGGAAACCAAAAGGTGAATCAGTTGGAGAAGGCTGAGGCCATTATTCGCCTTAAGAGGGGAATGTACGTGGTGAATCCTGAATTCAGCGGCGTGCCTGTAAGCACAGAGTTGATAGCAAACCATCTTTATTCCCCGTCATACGTTTCCATGCATACCGCCCTGAGGTGGTACGGGTTGATTCCCGAAAGAGTTGCCGTCACTCAAAGTATGACCATTAAGCATTCCCGCGCTTTTGTTAATCACTTCGGTCTGTTCGAGTACACATACGTAGACAGGCACTATTTCCCCATCGGCCTTCGTAACGAAGTATCCGGGGAGTCATCATTCATAATCGCATCTCCGGAAAAGGCTCTTTGTGATCTGATTCGGGAAACCACCGGTCTGAATCTCCGTTATATTAAGGAGGCTCAGGCTTTTTTGGAGGAAGACCTTCGTCTGGACATGGACACCTTCAAGTCTTTCAATAAGGATATTCTCCGACAGTGCGCCGCAGAGGGCTATAAGAAGAAAGGTTCAATACAAACGCTATTGAAACTATTTGCCCGTTTGTGATAGACTCTTTTATCTCGATATCTGGTCCAACGACTACTTCCTGCAACTCGCGGGAATGATCAAATTTGCGTGATTTTTGACAGATTGTTTTGGTTTCTGTCAAAATTTCGCTATTTTTGACAGTTGCAAGAAAAAGTGTCAAAAAGATGGAAGCCTACGATCGTAACAAACCATATAATCAGTTGCCCCCGCTGCCCCCGGCAACAGCTTTATATCACGATGAAGAAGTAGTGGACAAATTGATGTCTGCCAGTCGTTGTCTGGCGGAACTGAAGGGGCTGGCAGCGACACTGCCAAACCAGTCAATTTTTGTCAATACAATTGCTCTGCGTGAAGCCAAGGCCAGTAGCGCCATCGAGAACATATTCACAACTGACGACGAATTGTATCGGTCACTGTCGTTTCAGGAAGATGATCACATTGAAGGTCCGGCCAAAGAAATCCTTCACTACCGTCAGGCGCTCTGGAAAGGTTACAAGGACATCGTGTCCAAGGAATCATTGACATTGGAAACAGTTGTAGATATATACCGTGAGGTAAAACTCACTCGAGACGGTATACGACCCTATCAAGCAGAGGTGGTAATCAAGAAAAGAGGTTGGGGGTCGCTGGTCGCGGAGACCGTTTATACGCCTCCGAGAGGCAAAGGTGTGGTGGAGAAGAAGATGGCGGAACTGCTTGAGTTCTTGAACGACGACATTCGTTTCCCCATTGATCCGCTGCTGAAAATGGCTATGGCCCATTATCAGTTTGAGGCTATCCATCCGTTCCGTGACGGCAACGGCCGCACGGGAAGAATACTCTGTCTCCTTTACCTTATCCAGAAGCACCTTCTGGATTTACCTATCCTTTACTTGAGCGCCTTTATCCTCCAGAACAAAGAAGATTATTATCAGCGTCTGAATGGTATAACAGGCACTCAACAGTGGAAACCATGGATTTTGTATATGTTGGAAGCGGTTTTGCAAACCGCTGAATACACGGTTGACAAGATTCTTCGCATAAAGGGGCTTATGGAGAAAACGCGAGAGCTCATGTTGGAGAACGGTTTGCCAATTGCTCGCGTGGATATTCCAAAACTATTTGAACAACCGTACATACGGCCAAAGAATCTGCTTTCAGAAAAGATTAAGAGTGTCAACACCGCAAAGAAGTATCTCTCCCAGTTTGAAACTCTGGGAATTCTGAGCAAAGTGAAAGTAGGCAAGGAATTCATCTGGTTCAACACGTCGCTGATGCAAATCCTGTCGGATTAATCTTGTTCAGTCGCAGTACAATCTTTCAAGCTATCTGAGGAAGTCGATTGTACTTGCGGATTTAACAATTATTTGTATATTTGCACAAGAAAAGTCCTACTCGGAAGCGAAGGCCCTGGTTCCACCAAGGCGGTTAATGTAGCTTAAGCGGGGCTTTTTTTTTTATACTTTTCTTTCGGAACGATATTCAGGTGTCGTGAATTTCCAGTGTCGATAGGGCATATTCCAGAAGTCTTTAGGGACGACTATAGGTGTGGTCTTACTGATGTCGAAGAAGTCAATACCGTCCGATTCTTGTATCAGACGAAGTATGTGATAAAATAGATTCTCTTTCGCCATTGTACGATGTCCTTTTTTCACCGCACCTTTAGGGATGACTTCGTTTTTTTTATTAAGCATGAAGGAAATAGAGCCCAAAACAACATCCATGCATTGTAGAATTACGTGCTTTTTGGAGTCTATTTCCACTACATCGTCCATGCGAATCTTTAGGTGAGCTTTGCGGAACCGGGAGTGACGCTGAAGAGAGGATGTGGGATTTGAACGAATCGCGCTGATCGAGGGGATACGGAATCTCGTCGAAATACAGACGCAGGAATGTCTGCGTTCTATCTGAACTATCGTGATATATAAGACCAAATGCATTCTTGACAAATTGATAGTAAAGGAGTGAGTATCGATTGTGTATTTGCTCTGCGCTCAAATTTGAAGGGGTTTGAGAAGTTTCACGGAACATGATGCGTACTTTAAGACGATTGCCCTTGATGTAGGAAAAGAATAGGTTCATGATTTGCTTGTACTTTTCCAGATAGTTTGCAGTTACCTTTATCCATTTAATCTCTCCATTTAGATTGAGTTCCTGTTTCATGGTATCCAGCGCACACCTAACAACGTCGTAATCAGTATTGCGAACAAGCACTCCTCCAAAGAAGTCGGAGTAATATTCTCCGTCATTGACAGATTCGTCGAAGTAGATAATGTATTCCATTTCTATTCTCATTTAAACATAAAACCGCCCGACTGGTGAACAATCGAACGGCTTTATAGATTCCCGTATGAAACTACTCCGCTGGTGTACAGCGAGTACCACAAATATAGCATGAATTAATGAGAATAGGAAGTTTATTATCGTTTTCTGAATCGACGGCTATCGAGTATGCCACCGGACGCGGTCTGCGGCCTGTGGATAACTTTGTTAATTAAATTTTTTAATTTTTCCGAGGGGAACTCTTGCGCGTGTGCGAAAGAATGGGTACCTTTGTGGCTCAAAGTAGTAGTGTTAATTGTGTCAAAGCAATTCAATAAGTGCGACTCCTGTCCTTATGGGCGGGCTTAATGCGTTGAAATAAAGTAATCATTTCCAACATATCATGAAAAAAACCTATTTCAAAAAAACAACTTACACCTCACCTGAGGTGGAGCTCCTCGTGGTACGAGGCGGGGAGGTCTTTTGCGGAAGTCCCGTGTACGGTGATCCCGGCGAGGCCGGCGGTGAAATCGGCAGCGGTGATACGTACAACCTTTAATCCATTGCAGCCATGAAGAAATCTTTTAAACTTTTTGTGACTCTGGCCGCAGCGGCTATAGCTCTCATCGCTTGCTCGAAAGCGGAAATTTCCGCACCTGTGAATCCCGATGAAGACGGTATTCCCGTAATCATTAACACCGGGGCTCCTGTTACCATGACCATGATGTCCGGAACCACCCCCTACTGGTGTGACGGTGATGCTATCGGCGTAACTAATGGTAGTTCCGATAAACAGAATAAGTTCAATGAGTATTCCATCGAGGCAGGATTGACCGCAACGTCTGCTACCTTCAGCGGAAGTGTTGCTTCTACCGGAACGTACTATGCGTACTATCCTTACACATCCAACGGAGTTACTGCCTCGGGATGTGCAAAGGCAGACATTCCTGCGACCCAGAATCCTACAGCAACCTCTTTTGACGGCAAGGCGGACCTCATGGTTTCAAAGTCATTCACCGTTTCTACTACGGAGACGACAACCATCAATAACCTTGAGTTCGCAAGACTATGCGCCATCGTGAAGGTGGTTCTTATTGACGGGTCTGGCACTTATGACCTTTCCGGAGAGCATCCTGCATCAGTATCCCTCACAGCCGCATCAAATCTCGTCGGTCGTGTTTACCTGGATATGGTTAATCAGGAGCTTGGAGAACTCTATTATGGTCAGTCAGCAACGGTAAACGCAGCATATACTGAAAGTACCAAATATCTCATCAACGGTTCGAACGCGACTTACTTAATAGTTTATCCACAGACTCTTGCGGCCGGAAGCACTCTTACTGTGGCTGCCGAAACTGAAAATTATGCAATCAGCAAGGAAATAACTGTTCCTGCTGGTGACATTGACCTTGTTGGCGGACAGGTTACCACGCTGAACATCACTCTTGCTGATGCCCATATAACGCCGTCTTCTTCTGGCGATCCTCTGCCCTTCGATGATGACATGGCGTGGGCGAATAATGGGGCAAGTGATGGTACTACTAATATTGCATCCACTGTCGCATCTGTATCCAGCAGCATGTATTCTTCAGCTGCGTATTTATACAAGGGAATTGGAGGAGCGAAATTGGGATCTGGCTCCTATGCAGGTTCAATTACTACCAAAGATCTTGATTTGAGCGGCGCTTTCTACATCGCCATCGAAGCAGGTCAGTTCAATACTGACACCGGAAGCATCCTGGTTTCAATCGATGATGATGATCCTGTTATTAGTTCAAATGACTTCTCAGACGTCCTATATGCGAACGTTTCTGCCGGCACTTATACCAAAAAGTCCAAGGTAACGATTGCTACCAGTTCCAAGCGTGGCCGTATTTATTCTGTAGAGATTGCATCTGGAACATACGTCCCGTCTCCGCGCATCAATGTCACTTCTTCCAACCCAATGGCTGTAAGTAATGAAAATGATTTGCACGCAATTGAGTACACTATTAGCAATCCTTCAGGTGCTTCAATTAGCGCATCTGCTAATGTTGCATGGATTCATGACTTTGATTACAGTGTTGCTGGCGAGGTGTCATTTGAAGTTGATGCTCAAACGGCGGGAGATCCTGCACGTAGCGGCAATATTACGCTTTCCTATACCGGCGCCGACAACGTAGTGGTCGTAGTCAATCAGGCTGCAGGTGCTGGCGGAGGACCTTCATTACAGTACACGTTGACCCCGACAGCCGGTTCAGACAACAGTTATGCGGGCAGTGAAGATATCGTTGTTGACAAAATTACTTGGAATGTTACGGGTAACGCTACTCTGACTCCATGGCGGTTAGGCGGAAAGAGTATTACCAATACAGACCGGGTCATTTATAGCAAGACCGCCATTTCTGCAAATATTTCCCAAATCGTCATTACTAATGGAGCCACTAGCGGTAGCATAACAGTTAATTCGATGAAGGTATATGTTTGCAGTACCGCAGCAGGAGCTGCCGCCAGCACACCGACCAACGTAGTAGCATCGTTTACGCCCGAGTATGTGGCAAATGATGATGTGACTATTAATAAAGCTGATGATACCAGTTGGGCGAACTGCTATTATAGGATTGTTTACAACGTGACCGTCTCTGGTTCCAAGAACAAGTATATAGAGTTCTCCGAAGCTAAATTCTACGGCACTAACTGAAGTTCACCCACTCCGCAGGCGACAGCTAATGTCGTTACCGGAGGGACCGGCGCAGTGAGTTCTGGAGGGGCAACCCTCCAGGGCTCCTACTCGGGAGAAACAGGATCAATCACAGAAACGGGGTTCTACTACGGAACCACATCCGGTAGCCTTGGCACCAAGGTGATGGCCACCGGTACGTCCTCGCCCTTCAGTAAAGCCATCACAGGGCTGACGCCTAATACCACATATTATTATAAGGCATATGTGATCGAGGGAGGTGAAGAGCGGCTTGGCGATGAGGAGTCATTCGACACCAAGGCTGTAGCTACCGCTGACGTCAGCACAAATGCTGTCGGAAGTGTAACTCAGACTTCGGCCACCCTGAACGGTTCTTACGAAAACGCTACGGGAACCGTAAGCCGGGTAGGTTTCAAGTGGGGCACCAATTCGGGCAACCTGGATCAGGATACCTATACCAACGGCAACACGACTCCTTTCAGCAAGTCCCTCACCGGACTCACCGCGGGAACCACGTACTACTTCAAGGCTTACGTCGTGGAGTATAACGAGAACGCCTCCGGAACGGAGTACCGTTATGGCACTGAGCAGAGCTTCACTACGACGTCTCCCGCCCAGCAGTCCCTTCCCGGATATCTGGGCTGCTACGAGATGCCTGCTGTGAACGGCATCCTGTCCGGCTCCAGCCAAAGCGGAACTCTTGCGGCGCGCGACGACATCTGGTACAGGTACTACACCAATAACAGCAACCGCCAGATTGCGACGCATACCTTCACCCATCCGACATCGGGCAACAAGGTGCGCAATTATACGGTTCTCTACGACGGAACCAGGTACGCTCCTCTGTGGACCGCACATGTGATGCATTCGTCGATGTGGCCGGATAAAGGCGTGGGGCGCAACGAGAGCTGGACATCGGATCCCGCCATCGACCTGACACAGCAGTCTGGACTTGACAATGCCAACGGCGTGGGTTACAGCCGCGGCCACCTCGTGGCGTCGAACTACCGCCAGAGTTCGGTCGAGCAGAACAAGCAGACCTTCTACTACAGCAACCAGGCTCCCCAGTGGCAGAACAGCTTCAACAGCGGAGTGTGGAGTTCCCTTGAAGAAGCCGTGGCCGCCAATGCGCCGAGCGGAAGGGATACGCTCTATGTGGTTACCGGCGTGCTCTATGAAGGAAATGTCAGCACCCTGCCTTCCGGAAACCTGAATGTTCCGATTCCCAGCCACTTCTACAAGTGTCTGATGAAGTGTAGCTTCAATGCCGGCGGCACCATGACTGCGGCAAGCGGCATCGCCTACATCTTCACGAACGAAGCCCATGGCGGCAACTACTACGATAACGCCAACGTCACAACGATTGACGCCATCGAGACCAGGGCCGGCTTCGACTTCTTTGCGAGCGTGCCCACGTCGCTGCAGAACGCGGCCGAGTCGGTGGCGACGCCCCTCTGGTAGCGGTCTTTACGCACCATAACGCTTACGGCCAGCCGGATTTCCGACTGGCCGTTTGCTATTGTATATGTTTTTGTAGTACCTTTGTGCTGAGAAATCAAACAACCATGAGATATCTTCGAATTGCCCCGGCCATCCTTCTCTCCGTATTGCTGGCCGCATGCACTCCTTCCGAAGCGAATCGCTCCGAAAACCCGCAAACACCGCAAGCCCCTGATACGCCGGGGCCGGAAGATCCCGATGACCCGAAAGATCCGGAAAATCCGGACGATTCCGAAGGCGCTGAAGCGGGAACCTACGAAATAGATTTCTCTTCGTTTGAATTCGCGAATCAGGAGCCGGTCTCTCTGGTTTCGCAGGATGGAATCAAAGTGGAGTTCAGCGATGCAAAATGGTTCGACAACGCCCAGTCGGTGCGGGCGTACTCCGGCTCCACCGTCACGGTCAGTTCGGCAAAGGAGATATCTTCCATAGTGTTGTACTTCGGGAAGGACGATAAGGACAACGCAATCACGGCCGACTGCGGCTCATACGCAGAGCCTCAGTGGACGGGATCTTCAGGAAAGGTTGTATTTACCATCGACGGCACCAGCGGCCACCGTCGCATCTCGTCGATGACTGTCACACTCAGCGACAAGGATGCGGACAAACAGGAGGGAGATGACCCGCCGACTCCGGGCGATACCACTCCCGGCACCGACGTGCTGACTGTCTCTTTCACGGGTGTCCGCAGCGGCGGCACCTATTACAAGTGGTCCGACAAGAAGGGCAGCGAATCTTCCGCGGTTTATGCGGGGGATACCGCCAATTTCCAGGACAAGGCCATACAGATGAACAACAGCGACCATGGTGACTACGGTATCATCACCACGGCATCCGGCGGACGGGTCTCGAAGATATCGGTCAAGTGGGATGATAAAAACTACGCCGGCGTGAGCCACACGCTCAACGTCTATGGCAGTAACTCTGCTTATACCGAAGTTAACGAACTCTATTCGGCCGCCAGCGCCGGAACTCTCCTTGGAACCATAGTCTACGGCAGCGGTACGGAACTTACGGTTACGGGAAACTACGCCTTCGTAGGCCTTCGCTCCGACGACAACGCGCTTTACTTCAACGAGATCCGCATAGTCTGGGAATAGCCTGGCGCGTAAGTGCCGTTAAATCAGCTACTTAAGCAAAATGCTACCCCCGAAGTCAGGGGGTAGCATTTTAAGTAAATGGTTGACTGATAGCGAGTTGGCCGCCAGGTTGCGTAAGCCGGCGACAACTTCGGAACTACAGCTTCGGGCCGGCCTTGACGAGGGCCTTGCCGGCAGCGTTGGTTTCGTACTTCTTGAAGTTCTTGATGAAGCGGCCTGCGAGGTCCTTCGCCTTCTCTTCCCATTCTTCGGGCTTGGCGTAGGTGTCGCGGGGATCGAGTATGCCGGTATCCACTCCTTCAAGCTTGGTGGGCACTTCGAAGTCGAAGAACGGGATGTGCTTGGTGGGTGCCTTGTCGATGGCGCCGGAAAGGATGGCGTCGATGATGCCGCGGGTGTCCTTGATGCTGATTCGCTTGCCGGTGCCGTTCCAGCCGGTGTTCACGAGGTAGGCCTTGGCTCCGCTCTTCTTCATCTTCTTGACGAGCTCCTCGGCGTACTTGGTGGGATGCAGTTCCAGGAAGGCCTGGCCGAAGCATGCGCTGAAGGTGGGCGTGGGCTCGGTGATGCCGCGCTCGGTACCCGCCAGCTTGGCGGTGAAGCCGCTCAGGAAGTAGTACTTGGTCTGCTCGGGGGTGAGGATGCTTACCGGGGGCAGCACGCCGAAAGCATCGGCGCTGAGGAAGATAACCTGCTTCGCTGCGGGGCCGTGGCTGTCGGGACGAACGATCTTCTCGATGTGGTAGATCGGATAGCTGACGCGGGTGTTCTCGGTGACGCTCTTGTCGTTGAAGTCGATCTTGCCGGCAGCGTCCACAGTGACGTTCTCCAGAAGGGCGTCGCGACGGATGGCGTTGTAGATGTCGGGTTCGGACTCCTTGTCGAGCTTGATGACCTTTGCGTAGCAGCCGCCTTCGAAGTTGAACACGCCTTTGTTGTCCCAGCCGTGCTCGTCGTCACCGATAAGGAGACGTTTCGGGTCGGTGGAGAGGGTGGTCTTGCCGGTGCCGGACAGGCCGAAGAAGATGGCGGTGTTCTCGCCGTTCATATCGGTGTTGGCCGAGCAGTGCATTGCTGCAATGCCCTTGAGAGGCAGGTAGTAGTTCATCATGGAGAACATTCCCTTCTTCATTTCACCACCGTACCAGGTGTTGAGGATGACCTGCTCGCGGCTGGTCACATTGAAGGCGACGCAGGTGTCGCTCCTGAGACCGAGTTCTGCATAGTTCTCGACCTTGGCCTTGGAAGCGCAATACACCACGAAGTCGGGCTCCTGGTCGAATTCCTTCTGGTTCTTCGGACGGATGAACATATTGGTGACGAAGTGGGCCTGCCAGGCGACCTCCATGATGAAACGGACCTTCATGCGGGTGTCGGCGTGGGTGCCGCAGAATCCGTCGACCACGAAGAGGCGCTTGCCGCTGAGCTGCTTCTGGGCGAGCTTCTTGACGGCCTTCCAGGTGGAGACGCTCATCTTGTGGTTGTCGTTGGGGTAGCCTTCAGTGGTCCACCAGATTTCTCCGGGTTTGCCTTCCTTGGTGGTGTTGTCGTACACGATGTACTTGTCCTTGGGGGAACGGCCGGTGTAGATTCCGGTCATGACGTTGATGGCTCCGAGTTCGGTCACCTGGCCCTTGTCGTAGCCTTCCAGTCCGGGTTTGGTCTCTTCGTTGTAGAGAACCTCATAGGTGGGGTTGTAAAGGATTTCCTTTACGCCGCTGATGCCATACTTGGCGAGAGCTTTTTTATCCATATATAAGATAGGTTTTGTTATTTGTCTTACATCTCACAAAGATAGCATTTTTTTAGTAATTTTGTATGGCATGCAAGAGGCTCTCGACATATTGAGAAGGGTGTGGGGTTACGACTCCTTCCGGCCCATGCAGGAGGAGATCATCGTTTCCGCAATGGAGGGCCGAGACACCCTCGCCATACTGCCCACGGGCGGAGGCAAGAGCGTCTGTTTCCAGGTTCCGGCCCTGCTCTCAGAAGGTACCGCCCTCGTGGTAACTCCGCTTATCGCCCTCATGAAGGACCAGGTGCAGAATCTCGAGGCCCGCGGCATAAGGGCCATAGCGGTTCATGCGGGTATGTCGCACCATCAGGTGGACCTTGCCCTGAACAACGCCGCCTATGGAGGCTGCAAATTCCTCTACGTCTCGCCTGAGCGTCTCGGAACGAGCCTTTTCCGCAGTTATCTGGAAGTGCTGGACATAAGCTTCATAGTTGTGGACGAGGCCCACTGCATCTCCCAGTGGGGTTACGACTTCCGGCCGGACTATCTGCGTATAGGAGAGCTTCGCCAGACTGTGCATGCCCCGATAATAGCCCTTACCGCCACGGCCACCCCAGAGGTCGCCGACGACATAATGGAAAAGCTCGGTTTCGCAGCGCAGAACCTCCTGAAATCCGGCTTCGAACGGCCTAACCTCAGCTATATAGTGCGTGAAACCGAAGACAAGCAGGGGCAGCTGCTGGATATATGCAGGGGGGTGCAGGGTTCGGGCATAGTGTACATGCGCAGCCGCAGCCGCTGTGAAGAGACGGCCGCTTTCCTCAAGTCCGAGGGCGTCAGCGCATCGTTCTACCATGCCGGCCTGGAGGCACTTACCCGCAGCCGGCGTCAGTCTGCCTGGAAATCGGGGGAGACAAGGGTGATGGTGTGCACGAACGCCTTCGGGATGGGAATAGACAAGCCGGACGTGCGCTTCGTGGTGCACTGCGACCTTCCCCCTTCGCACGAAGCCTACTTCCAGGAGGCGGGCAGGGCCGGACGCGACGGCAAGCCATCCTACGCGGTGCTTCTGTGGAACAGCGGCGACATCCGCCGGGCGCATCAGCTGGAATCGCTTTCCTTCCCGAGCCTTGAGTACATTGCCGACATCTACCAGAAACTCCATGTCTTCTACCAGATACCCTACGACCAGGGAGAGGGGAGGCAGCTCCGTTTCAGCGCGGAGGAGTTCTGCCGGGATTTCGGCCTTTCGCGGCCACAGGTGCTCAACGCCCTTCACTATCTCGAGCGTTCCGGCCATATCAGTTTCACCGAAGGGGCGGATATATCCACCCAGGTGAAGATAGTTCTGCCGCGCAAGGAACTATACGACCTTAAGCTGCCCGAGCCCGCGATGGAAGAACTGCTTGAGCATCTCATGCGGGGATATGTTGGGATATTCGATTTCCCCATTTACATACGCGACGAGGCTCTCGCGTCCAGAATGGGGATGGGCGTTCCTGCTTTCCACCAGCTGCTCTACCGGCTTTCGCTGGAGCACGTGATACGCTACATCCCCGGCGAGACGACCGACGTGATACTGCTTCACCACGGGCACCTCGCTCCCGGCAACCTGGACCTCCGCGAAGCGGACTACCTTCGACTCAGGGAGATGTCGGCGGCCCGGACGGAGGCGATGGTATCTTTCGTTTCGGAAGACTCGGAGTGCCGTTCCCGCACCCTTCTGCGCTATTTCGGACAGGAGGAGACTTCCGACTGCGGGAGCTGCGACGTGTGCAGGGCGCGCCGTCATGAAGAGAGCACGCGCGCGCGTTTGAAAGAATGGATGGAGAATCATCCCGGGGCGACTGTGACCGAGGTGAGCGCGTTCTGCTCGAATCCGGCCAACCGGCTGAGCCCCAGGGCAATGGAAATATACAGGGAAATACTCGATGAAGGTTAAACTAACATTTCTTGGAACCGGCACATCCTCGGGAGTGCCTATGGTAGCATGCAACTGTCCGGTATGCAAATCGGAGGATCCGAGGGACAAGCGCCTGCGCGCCTCGGTGCTGGTGGAGTGCGGAGGGCTGACGATAGCCGTCGACGCAGGGCCGGACTTCCGGCAGCAGCTTCTCCGCGCCGGGGTCTGCCACCTCGACGCCATACTGCTGACACACAACCACATGGACCATGTGGGAGGTCTCGACGAAACCCGCGCGCTGAACCTCTTCGAGCGCAAGCCCGTAAACATCTATTGTGAAAAGTATGTGGAGGACAGCCTCCGGCAGATGTTCGCCTACGCCTTCCACGAGCCGCGCTATCCTGGCTCGCCCGAGTGGCACATGCACATACTGGATTCGTATGAGCCGTTCCGCGTGTATTCAAACGAGGCCGAGAGGGAACTGGTGTGGGTGAGCGGTTCCGGATATCAGTATACCGGTCAGGCTGGCCTGGCCGATGTGCCTTCGGTGGAGGTGGTGCCAATCCACGGTTGGCATCATAAGAAGCCTGGACTTTCAGTGCTGGGATACCGCTTCGGGAATATCGCCTATATCACCGACATGAACTCAATCCCGGATTCAGAGTTCGAGAAGCTGCGGGGTCTGGATGCCGTTACTGTGAACTGTGTGAAGCGCGATCCGCATTTCTCACACTTCTCGCTTCCGGAGGCGTTGGAGTTCTTCGAAAGGGTGGGAGCCAGTGAATCCTACATCACCCATCTCTCGCACCGCCTGCCCCGCCACGCGGACTTCGCGGCGGAGCTTCCACCCCACGTCCATCCCGCCTACGACGGTTTGGTATTGGAATCAGAGTAAAGGTGCGGTCTCAATGCGCGTTCCGCGGCGCGTGCGTATCCGCGCTCTCATTTGCGGTGCCCTTCCGGAGCGCCTTCTGAGTGCGTAAGACCTGCGTTTACCCTCTTTGGGTGCGGTAGGCGTCCCGTATTTTGGGACGCCTACAGCACTTCTTGGCCTGGGTAAGTTAATCTTTAAGTTCAAACAGTCCGATTGCCCTCCTTAATTGACAGGAAGCGTTATTAGTCGGTAAAAAATTTACCGGTTAATAACGTTTTCGGCCTTTTTCGTTGTAAACCGGCTATTTTTTACCGGTTAACAACACCTGATCCGGCGCAGTGATGCAGGATTCCGGGCCTTAGGGGCGGAAGACGCGGATGGAGTTGTCGGGATGATAATCAACAAAAAATACTTATTTTTGTACGTGCGCTTTCTTGTGGCCATACTCATGGTATTCTTTGTCGTTTTCCCCGTGGAAATGACGGAGTGCGAGGCTTTTTCATGGGAGATGTCCCTGATCTGCGAGTCGGACGATCCTGTGGAAGACGACTGCGCCGAGCTGCGTTCAGCCAGGCCCTCCATAAAAAGGTTTTTCTCCTGTAAAAGGCTTCCGGGGCCAGGCAGGACGAAGGTGTCCGACGCCTCGGTTCCGGCCGCTCAGGGGCAGAATCTGCATACCGAAAGATTCATCCACGAAATCTGTTCCCTGCGATTGTAGCCGTCGCTTTCAATTCTTCCCTCGCTGCAGATTATTCCCCTGCGGCATTATATCCCTTACTATTTACAATTTAAACATATTCAGTCATGAAAAACATAATAGTATCCATACTTGCAGCCATAGCTTTATTCTTCACCACCTCATGCAAGGCGGACCGCGACCATATCATCACAGTCAATCAGCTTCCCGCCGCCGCCAGGACCTTCCTTCAGGATTATTTCTCCGACCAGAACGTATCTTTTGTAAAGAAGGATATTGAACTCGTAAAAACAAGCTACGAAGTGCGTCTTGAAGACGGTACCGAGATAGACTTCAATTCCAAGGGAGAATGGGACAAGGTTGACAGGGACACAATCGCCGTGCCTTCCGCCCTCATACCCCAGGCTATAGCCGCCTATGTCTCCGCCAATTTCCCCTCACAGATCATAGTGATGATCGATAAAGAGAATTACGGCCATGAAATTGAGCTGGGAAACAGTCTCGAACTCAAATTCAACAAAAAGGGCGAACTGATCCGCGTGGACGACTGATCGGATTAAATGATTACCTTTTCAAGAGTATTCACCCGGTCCGGATCGTAGGGCCGGGTGATTCGTATGTAGTTGTCGGTGTAGCCTCCCATGGTGCCGTCCTTTTCGCGGGATTCCCAAAGCACCGTGGCGCGCATGCCTTTGCAACGGGTTTCGAACTCGGAATGCAGCCGCGCGCAGAGTTCTTCCAGCCTTGCGACCCTCTCTGCCTTCACTTCCGGCGGGACCTGTCCCGGCATTACCGCCGCGGGAGTGCCCGGACGCTTGGAGTAGGGGAACACGTGGATAAAAGCCGGGCGCAGTTCCTCGAGGAATCGGTAAGTGCGCTCGAAGAGTTCCGGAGTTTCGCCCGGAAGCCCCACCATGACGTCTATCCCGAAGAATACCGGTAGCCGTTCGCCACCGGTGAGCGGTGCCCCGGAGGGAGTTTCCATCGAGCTGCGGACATAGGCGATCTTTGCGGCGAAGTCGGCCGTGGTGTACTTGCGCCCCATGGAGGCGAGGAGTTCGTCGCAGCCGACCTGAAGCGGAATGTGGAAATGAGGCTGGAACTTGGTCCCCGAGGCTATCCAGTCGACGATTTCCTCCGTGAGGAGATTCGGCTCGATGCTGGAAATGCGGTAGCGGTCGATGCCTTCCACCTCGTTAAGCGCCTTCAGCAGATCCAGGAACGATTCCCCGGTGTTGCGTCCGAAATCGCCGGTGTTCACGCCGGTAAGGACTATCTCGCGGATTCCTGCGGCAGCTATTTCCCGCGCCATGCGTACCGCTTCGCATATGGGGATATTGCGGCTGCGGCCGCGGGCGTAGGGCACGGTGCAATAGCGACAGAAATTGTCGCATCCGTCCTGCACCTTCAAAAATGAGCGGGTCCTCTCTCCGGAAGAATATGCCCCGAAGATATCGTTGGAGGCTCGCCTACGAAAACCGCCCAAAACGTCGGTGACCCCCTGTTTTGAAGTGGGGTCGCCTACGAAATCGGGCGAAAACGCAGGCGACGTGGCAGCGTCCGGCTTTACTCTCAAAAACTCCAGCGTCTCCGGCACCACTACGGCCTTTTCCGAGGCGCGGAACACCCGGGCAACGCCCTCGATGGCGGCCACTTCCTCGGAGCGCAGTTCCGCGTAGCAGCCGGTAACAAAGATCGGCGCAGAGGGGTTGAGCCGGTGGAGTTTGCGGATTTCGCTGCGGCACTTCCGGTTGGCGGTTTCGGTAACGGTGCAGGTGTTCACGAGGAAAGCGTCAGCGCCGTCACGCCAGCCCACAGGCTCGAGCCCGGCCGCGATGAAACCCCTTTCGTAGGTGGAGGTCTCGGCGTAGTTGAGCTTGCAGCCCAGGGTGACCAGCGCTATCTTCATCGTCAGCTATTCTTCGGGCCCTCCTTCCACGGTGACGCGGGACCATTCCGCACGGCCCTGGACGGGGGGATTCTGCTTGGAAATCCTTACTTCGAACCACTGGATTTCGGGATGCTCGCCGGCAATCCTCCGGGCAATGCGTCCGGCCACATGTTCCATAAGGTCGGATGGCACGGCCATCTCTTCCGCAACTATGCTGTGGATGTGGCCGTAGTCGAGGGTATCCTTCAAAGAGTCTGACTTCATTGCCGCGGCTATGTCGTAGCGGCATTTGAAATCCACCAGGAAGAGGTTGCCGTCGTGGCGTTCCTCAGGCAGCACTCCGTGGTTGGCGAAGAACTGCATGCCTTCGAGGCTTATCGTGCCAATATCAGAAATACGCATGGTCTTTTACCTATTGTGAAGCCGGCCTTCCTGCGCCATTCGGCGACGGAAAGGCTCAGCACAGTTTCAGTTGGGAGGGTGAGGTCGGCCGCTATGCAGAGCATGGTGCTGCCGGAGAGCCCTGAGAGGAAGTCCGCCAGAAGGGCGTCGTTGCGGTAGGGTGTCTCGATGAATATCTGGGTCTGCCGCAGCGCGGCTGAATCCTTCTCCATGCGGCGTATCGCGGCCCTGCGCTCCTCGGTCTTGGCTGGCAGGTAACCCCGGAAGGCGAAACTCTGGCCGTCGAGGCCGGATGCCATCAGCGCCAGCATGAGTGAAGACGGGCCGACCAGCGGAACCACCTGGACGCCGAGGGTGTGGCACAAGGCCACCAGCGCCGATCCGGGATCGGCCACGGCCGGAAGGCCAGCTTCCGTGATGAGTCCGACGTCTCCGCGTTCGAAAAGGGAACCGAGCGCCGCGACCTCGGCTGGAGTGCTGTGCTCGTTCAGGGTATGCAGTTCAAGCTCCTCTACGTGCCCCCGGAATCCGGCGGCGCTGAGGAACCTCCTTGCGCTCCGCAGTTCCTCCACAACGAATACCCGCAGCCCGCGCAGGGCCTCAAGCGTCCCGGCCGGCAGCACCTGCTCCGGGGCCGTATCTCCCAGAGTCGTGGGTATCAGGTACAACTTACTCATCTTCAGTCTTCTTTTTGCGTTTGAAGAGGCCGCGGAAGAACTCTCCCCAGGTGTTGAACTCCTTCTGGTAGGTTATGCCGCCGCCGTTGCGCTGGGTGTTGTCGAGGTAGGCCGAATACTCGTCGGCCGAATGCGAGAAGAGGTTGAGACGTACCTGCCCCTTCTTGTCGAGCTTGACGTCGATGTCCAGGTCGCCCACGACGTCGCCGTAGGTGGTGGTGCCGGTGGCGCTCTGGCGGTTGCCCACGCTGCCGTTCACCTCTACGCGGTTGTTGAAGAGCTCGGTACGCACCGCAAGGTCGAAGAGGTCCGTGCCGTCCGTTGTCTGCTGGTAGCCGAGTCCCATGTCGAGAGGTATCTCAAGCCTGGCGAGTATGTTGCTGAGCTGCTGCGACATTATCTCGGACACGTTGCTGTAGAGTATGTTGGGGTTGTTGACTATACCCGACTGCTCGTTGGGGATGAAGGAGCCCGTGACCAGCAGGGCGACGAACTGCTTCTGTATCTTGTCTTCGGTGTTGAGGGCCCCTTCGACCTCGGATTTTGTGGACGGATCGAGGTCGGGAACGTCTATGCTGAACTGAACCGCCGGGGCTGCAAGACGGTCGGAGATATGTATGCCGCAGTTCACGGGCCGCCTTGTGGATACGGAGCTGGTGTCCGCGAGGAGCCTGTTCAGCGAGGTACGGAGGGAGTACGAAGCGCCTATGTCGAGCACGCTTTCAGCTATGTCGCCGCCGAAGGAGATGGAACTGCCCGGATTGATGCTGAAGTCTTTGCTCACGATGCCCGGAATGGCGAAGCGGTAGCTGCCGTCGTTGATGCTGTAGTCGCCGCTTATTTCGAGTATGTCCTTGGACGGACGGAGGTTCAGGCCGATTACACCCTCGCCCCTGAATTTGAGCAGGTTGTCGCCTGTGTTGTCGAGTTCGAGGGCTGTCTGGAGGTCGGGCGTGGCGTTGAGACGCACGCGGGCTATGAAGTCGCCGCCGCTGCTCTCCCTCTCCCTTGCCCGGCGCCTCTGCTCCATGAGCTGGGCGAGGACGTCGTCGTACGGGTCTTTGTAGACTACTTCGTGGCTGGTAAAGGTGAGAAGGTCGCTCCGGCTGGCCGAGATGGCGCTGTTGAGCGGAACGTGGAGGTTGCCTTCGCCTGCGGTGACGATGTCGGCGTCGAGAAGGATGGCGTCGGGCGGACCGGACACGTACACCTGACCGCCTGCGGACACGTTGCCGCGCAGGCCTTCGCTGCCCTTGAGGTCGAGGAGCTCGAGCCGCCGCATGCGCAGTCCCGCCCCGAGCATGATCTTCTCGAGACCCTGTATGCCTATTCCTCCGAAGAGTGTGGCGCTGCCTCCGCGGTCGTCGCTGATGGCGACGTCGTCGAAGTGGACTCCGTCGTTGTCGATGTGGAACGGACCGTCGATGTTGTAGCTCACCCCGGTAGCGGCTATTCCTATGCGGGCATGGTCGAAAGCGGCTCCGCGGCTGGAAAGCCTGAGGCTGTCAAGGGTGCCGGATGCGGTGAGGGTGCCCTTCATGCCGCCGGAAATCTCGGTGAGGAAGCTGCCCACGAAGGGTTTCGCCATCACGAGGTTCACTCCGTCGAGGTTGGCTCCCACATCCAGGCTGCCGGCCTTGGGATGGTAGGTTCCGCTGGCGCTGAGCACGTCGTTGCCGTCCATGATGTTCTTCACTATCACGTTCACCTTGTCGCTGGAGCTGTCCCAGTAGGCTCCGGCCCTGAGCGTTCCGGTGTTCACTCCGCCAACCTTGAGGGAATCGCAGTCGAGCGAGGCTATGGCCTTGAATCCGTCTTTCAGCGGTGAAGTGAGTATGGCCCTGCCTCCGGTGTGTCCGTGTATGTCGTAATCTCCCTTGGTGAAGGAGTTGATCACGGCCATGTCCACCTTGTCGAGCGATACCCTGAGGGTGTCTGCCTTGCTGAGCGAAACGCCGCCGTCGATGCGGATGACCTGCCCGCCGTTGTGTATGCTGAAGTTCTCGACCTTAGCCATGCCTGCCTCGAGCGTAATCTGCGATTCGTCGAGGTCCCACTGCTCGCCGCCGAAACGCACGAACGAGGAGAGCGGACGCGCCGTGACCAGCAGGGAATCGCCATGGTTCCGGGCCAGTTCTCCCGTGAGGTAAATTTCGCCCACGTTCTCGAGGCCCCTGATGCCGTCGTAGGAGAAGCCTGCGAAGAAGGAGTCGGAGTGGGCGTATGCCGTAAATGCCGCATTCGAGAAGCCTATGCCTTCGAGTCTCATTTCCTTGCTGAGCAGAAGTGCGTTGAGGCTCTCGTCGCGGTTGTCGAAACTGAGGTTGAGGCCTTTCAGGTAGTTGGTCTTCCAGGCAAGGCGCGAGGAATTGATTCCGGCCGTGAGGAGTCCGTCACCCCCGGAAGAGAAGCGCACCGACGTGGAGTCCGCTATGTAGAGTCCGGGCATCAGGAAGGACAGCAGGTCGCGGGTATCGTGAAGGTCGACGCTCGCGTTGCAGACGGGAAGTTCTCCCTTCGAGAGCGCTGCGCCTTTGTAGAGCGAGGGGAGTTCCCTCCGGAGAGTGATGTCCTGCAGGGCTTCGAGCATGTCCTTCAGGCTGCGGTCGCCTTCGTAGCGGGCGTCGGCAAAGGCGGAATGCAGGGTAAGCAACTCCCTGTCGGGGGCGATACGGGCGTCTACGGCAACGTCGCCGAGTTCCTTGCGGCCGAGTTCATTCTCTACGCAGAGGTCGCTCAGCGAAACGCTGGTCCTGCCGTTGACGCTTCCGGCGGCAATTCCGCAGGATACGAGGCTCTTGCCCCTGCGGTCGAATCCGAGGGCCTGGAGGTCGGCGTAGCCTATGTTGCCGCTGAGGTCGAAGGTCTTAGCGGAGATGTCGCCGCTGCCCCTCAGCATGAGGTTGAGGTTCGGGTCGGCACAGATGGCCCTGCCTTTGAATGAACTGCCGGAATAGTCTCCGACAGCCTTCATGCCGGTGTATTCGTAGCCCATCAGGCCCAGCTTGTCGACGAGCAGGGAATCAAGCGTTACGGAAGGTCCTTTGTCGCCGAGTGTCAGGCGGAAGCCGGCGTCCGCGGTGCAGGTGCCAAGTATGTCCGAGCCGGTGAATTCGGGAAGCGAAAGCCCCCTGGTGCCGGCGGTGCCGCGTATTTCAAGCGGCCGGCGCTTGTCGGTGAGGTTCTTTATGCTCGCGCTGAAAGATGCGCGGCCTATGCGGGATCCGAGTTTTCCGCTGGCTTTAAGGTTGTCCAGGGGCCCCCTTGCCTGCCCGCTGAACGAGAATACCTTTCCGGGAGCGATTGCGGTGAGGCCGGAGAGATCGTCCCTTACCCCGACTCCGCGGAGCAGTCGTGCAATGCCGGCGGTGGTGAAGGTCATGTTGTTCACCTTCGCGTCGGCAAGCAGATTGCCGGCATCAGGCAGGCCGGTGAGGCGCAGCGAGAGGTCGGCCGCAACGTCGCCGGGCTTTTCGGTAAAACGCAGGTGCTTTACCTCTAAGTCGTTCACGTAGCCTTTCATGTGCCCGCCTTTGAACTCGAGGTCGAGTTCCGGCAGGGGAGCGCCGCTCAGTGCCCTTATGGTGTTGAGCGACAGGGTGCCTTCTCCAACCGTGCACTCGAGGCGTATCTTTTCGCAGAAATTGCGGAAATCTTCTTCCACATGGTCCCAGCCCATTGCATAGAGGGGGACTTCGGCGTCGGACCATGCGTCGCGCAGATGTATCCTGTCAATCGTGGCCTTGCCCATGCCGACGCGAGCCCTTCCGCTGAGGAAATCAATGCTGTAGCCGCATTTCTCGGTAAGGCTGAGGCTGTCGACTATTCCGGACATTCGGCCTCCGGTGTACTTGAGCTTGTGGGCGGTGATGTCGGATATGAGGTCGAGGTCTGACCAGTTGATGCTGCCTTCGGCCCCTTTGTAAGGACTTGCGATGTCGTGCATCCTGTAGCGGAAGCCGTTGACTGAAACCCTGTCTATTTCGAAGAGGTCGGGAGAATCCTGGTAGTTCTCGTGCTCGGGCGGCTCGAGGCCGAAAATCCTTTCCAGATTGGTCGTGGCCGGATGGCGTTCGTTTCCGCTGGGCTCGATGACAAGATGCATCATGCTGTCGTCGACCCGCACGCGGCCGAAGCTCAGGGCTCCGCCTCCAAGTATGCTGCGAAGCGATACCTGCCCGGAGATATGGGCAGCGCGGAAGAGGGTGTCCACCGCAGCGCCGTCCCACTTCGGGGAATCGTCGAGTATGAGTATGTTGCTTATGCGGAAGGAGTTGAGGGGCTCGATGGAGATTTCACCCACTTCGATGCGGGCGGGAACCGAGGCCTGCAGTTTTTCCAGGACCTTCTCAGCCAGACCGGTCTGAACCTGCGGAGTCTGCAGGGCCAGCCACCCCGTTCCGAGCAGGGTGACCAGGAACCCGAAGATTCTCGCCGCTATGTCATTGTTCCGTCCGCTTGTCATGTCGTGGTCTGGGTACTATCCATGCAATCTACAAAAATATGAAATTTTTGTTAAATTTGCCCTCGCAAATATGGCAGACATCATTTTAGGCATAGAATCCTCCTGCGACGACACCTCTGCGGCCGTTATCCGCGACGGTTGGCTGCTCTCGAACGTAATCGCTTCCCAGGATGTCCACAAGGCATACGGAGGCGTGGTTCCGGAGTTGGCTTCGAGGGCCCACGAGCAGAACATCGTCCCCGTGGTCTCGGAGGCGCTTTCGAGGGCCGGAGTCAGTGCTTCGGAGCTGACCGCAATCGCGTTTACGCGCGGTCCGGGGCTTCTCGGTTCGCTGCTGGTGGGAACGTCTTTCGCCAAGGCCCTCGGCCTCGCCCTGGATATTCCTATCGTGATGGTGAACCATCTTCACGGTCATATCCTGGCCTCTTTCGTGAAGGAACCAGGCGTCCCCGTGAGGCAGCCGCAGTTCCCTTATCTCTGCCTGCTTGTTTCGGGAGGTAACTCCCAGATAGTGAGGGTGGACGCGCCCCTTCAGTTCACCATCCTCGGACAGACCATAGACGATGCCGTAGGGGAGGCCTTCGACAAGTGCTCCAAGATGATGGGGCTGGGGTACCCCGGCGGTCCGGTCATCGACAGGCTCGCAAAGCTTGGCGATGCGACCCGCTTCAAGTTCGCAAAGCCGCACATCCCCGGGCTGGACTACTCATTCAGTGGAATAAAGACCTCGCTGCTGTATTTCGTCCGCGACGAGATTGCAAAGGATCCGGACTTCCTTGAGAAGAACAAGGAGGATATCTGCGCATCATTCCAGAAAACCCTCATCGATATACTGATGGACAAGCTGGTGAAGGCCGCGAAGCAGACAGGCATCCGCGAGATAGCCATCGGCGGGGGAGTCTCCGCCAACAGCGGACTGCGTGCACGAATCCAGGAAGAAGGCCGCAGGCGCGGCTGGAACACCTATCTGCCGGCCTTCAAGTTCACCACCGACAATGCCGCCATGATAGCCATAGCGGGCTACTACAGTTATCTCGCGGGGGAGCGTGCGTCACTCGACGTAGCCCCGGTTTCCAGAATGGCTGATTTCTAAAAATTATTCTTATCTTTGCGCCGGGGAAAGTCGTACACGACCAGCTCCCTCTGAACTCCCCCAGGGCAGGAATGCAGCAAGGGTAGGAGGTCGTAGCGGTGCGATGTGCTAAGCTTTCCCTTTTTTTGTTATGTATTCCGATGTATTGGTGATCGGCGGCGGTGCGGCGGGTCTTATGGCGGCCTGCAGCGCGGCGCGTACCCTGGCTGCGGCGGGTTCTTCCGCCTCGGTCACGGTGCTCGAACGCATGCCCCGCCCGGCCCGCAAGATTATGATTACCGGCAAGGGCCGCTGCAATTTCACCAATGTAAAAGACTGGAATTCATTCAGTTCCCATATCCGCACAAACCCGAATATCGTTCGGCCTGCGTTCTACAACTTCACGCCTTCAGATTCCCTGGCCTTCTTTGAAGGGCTCGGCATGCCCACGGTGGTTGAGCGTGGCGACCGTGCCTATCCGGCCAGCCATCATGCTTCCGACGTGGTTGACGCGCTGGTCCGCGCCTGCACCGCAGCCGGCGTGAAGATTATCACCGGGGTCGAGGCCAAACAGATAGAATACGGAGTTTCCACCAAAACCGGTCAGGGAAGCTTCAGGGTAGACGGGAACTACCGTTCAGACTGCCTAATCATTGCAACCGGCGGGCTCAGCTATCCCACAACAGGCAGCACGGGTGACGGCTACCGTTTCGCCGAAGCTGCCGGCCACAGCATCACTCCGTTGTTCCCGTCGCTGACCGCCTTGGTTCCAAAAGGTTACAAACAAAGCGGCCTTTCGCCTGTCGAGACTGTGCCACAGCCTGATAATCCTCATCACGTAGACCGAAGCATACCTCTGGCGGATCTCGGCAAGGCCCTTTGCGGCGTGCAGCTGAAGAACATAGGAGTTCAGTTGCTCGTGGAAGGCACTGTAGCGCAGGAAGAATTTGGCGACATCGACTTTACCGACGGCGGTCTCGAAGGGCCGCTCGGGTTCCAGATCAGCAGAAAGGCCGTCAAATCCATGATTAACGGTTCCCGCGTGGCCGTGGTTTTGGATCTCAAGCATGGGGTGCCCGAGGAAGAACTCACGGCTCGCATTGCCGAGTTGAAGAATCAGGTTGAGAAAGATCCCCGCAGCAGGAGGCTTTCCGACAAGGAAAAGAACCGTATCCTGCTGGGCAAGCTCATGCCATGGGACCTGATTCCTGCCTTCAGGCTCATGAATCCCGGGTTGAAAGAGCCGGCCGTCATAGCAAGCGCTCTCAAGTGCTGGCGCTTCGATATGGAAGGCTACGTAGGATACGAACGCGCAGTTGTTACTGCAGGCGGTGTGGACACCTCCGAGGTGATTGCCAAGACTCTGGAATCCCGCAAGATGCCAGGTCTCTTTTTCTGCGGTGAAGTACTGGATATCGACGCCGACACCGGCGGTTACAACCTGCATCTCGCCTTCGCCACCGGAAAACTTGCCGGCGAATCCGCTGCTAAGGCTCTTCTTTAGTGAGTTGTGCTTCACCCAACACCGGGGGCGCGCAAGGTCACAAATGCAAACCCGCCCTGGTTTAAATGCTGTCGAAAATAAGTGGCAGGATGTCGTCGACGCGGTCGAACTTCCAGATGATGCCGTCGCCTACCATGATTACGCTCATGGGCTTGCCGGCTTTGGTCTGGTATTGGGCCATTACCTGGCGGCAGGCTCCGCAGGGAGTCGCGGGGCTTTTGGCAAGACGCCCGTGGACACCCCCCGCGATGGCTATGCTCTCCATGTCCTTTTCGGGATGGTTGGCGCTTGCAGAGAACATGGCGGTGCGCTCGGCGCAGAGGCCGCTCGGAAATGCGGCGTTCTCCTGGTTGGCGCCATGGACAATCACGTCTCCTGTGAGCCTTACGGCCGCTCCGACGTGAAAGTGCGAATACGGGGCGTAGGCTCCCTGCATGGCTTTGATGGCCTCTTCGGCAAGGGTCCTGTCGGCGGGTTCCAGCTCGGCGAGGGAGCTGTATTCGTGGTACTTTATATTGATCTGCTTATCCATATCTAAAGAATTCTGAGCTTGTAAATCAGGCCGATTTCAGCCCTCGCCGTAGTGAAAGGCGAAGGCAGGGAAGGGCCGTTGAACATGATGTGATGAGCGGTACCGCAGATGAAGAAGCGCAGGTCCTGCGATTCCACCGGGTAGTATTCGAGGCTGCAGAGGCCGAGGAAACTGCTGCGATAGCGGCCTCCGGAGTCGAAGGCAACGTCGTCCCAGCAGCCCTTGACGACCAGGTTCCATCCGGGAGCGAACTGCCAGAAAGCCTTGAGTATCTTGCTGTTGTACCATATCTCTCCCTTTCCGGAGAGGGCGGCGGCCCCAAGGTCGAAAGTGGCTATGCCCACGCGGTCGGCCCCGTCTTTTTCGAGCATGAAGTCGGCGTACCACTGGAAGTGCGGATAATTGAACTTTATACCGCCGTTGAGGAGTTTTGCATATTTGCCGTTTCCGAGGGTCATGCCACCGATGGCGCAGCGGGTCAGCACACGGCCGTCGCCGAACCGTGCGTTCCAGTTGAGCAGCGTGCTCAGAGGATAACGGGCCGGTATGAGGTCGTTGGTCGGATCGCTCAGTTCGAAAACGAATTCATGCACTTCCGAAGGCCTCCAGATGAAGTCCACACCGGCATAGAAGATGTCGATATGGTTCATGTAATCGGAGTACTGGTATATGTAGAGAGGTACTTCGTCGTAGTCGAAACCGCCCCAGTGCTGGCATATCTTTCCCGCCTCCACGGCAAACTGGCTGCAGGGGCTGTAGCCCACGAACGCCATGTCAGTTCCCTTGGCGAAAGAATCGAGGCTGCCGGCGGCGAAGGGTTTGCGCAGGTTCTGGCGGAAACGGTAGTAGAGCCTGTCGTTGATGCTGCCTTTCATGTCGAGACGGAAGTCCCTTGCCCTGAAAGCCCCGGAAAGGGGGGCCGTGGCATTCTCGTCACCGTTGGAAAGCTGGTAGGAACCGGCCAGGTCGAATTCCAGATGGAAGGAGCCGGAATCCTGTGCCAGGGCAGGGCCATGCGAAAACACGCTTATGGTTACAATTATTAAGGCTGAAAGCCCGAATTGTGCTATTCTCATATGGTAAATACAAAGATGGCAAATAATTTTGAATTTGACTATCTTTGCGACGTGAAATCGAACTTGAAGATATGCGTGGGCCTGTCGGGAGGAGTTGATTCCTCGGTCGCGGCGCTGCTTCTAAAGAGGCAGGGTTACGACGTGTTCGCCATGTTCATGCAGAACTGGAGCGACACCACCGGAACCCTTCACGGCGACTGCGAATGGGAGGAGGAGCGCTTCGTGGCCGAAATGGTGGCCCGCAAGCTCGAGATTCCCTTCTATTTCGTGAATCTTTCCGGGGAGTACCGAAAAAGGGTGGTGGACTACATGTTCGACGAGTATTCCAGGGGCCGCACCCCGAATCCTGACGTACTCTGCAACAGGGAGATAAAGTTCGACGCCTTCCTTTCGGTCGCCCGCAAGATGGGGGCGGACATGGTGGCTACGGGGCACTACTGCCGTAAGGCTCAGGCCACCGGCCAGGACGGAAAACCCCTTTTCGACGCCGACGGCAAGCCCCTCTGGAGCATACTTGAAGGGTCCGACCCGAACAAGGACCAGAGCTATTTCCTTTGCCAGCTTACGCAGGATCAGCTTTCGGCCGCCCTTTTCCCCATCGGCGACCTTCCCAAGCCCGAAGTGAGGCGCCTGGCCCATGAGGCGGAGCTGCCTTCGGCCGACAAGAAGGATTCCCAGGGCATCTGTTTTGTCGGGAAGGTGGACCTTCCCACTTTTCTCCAGCAGCAGCTTCGCAGCGTAGAGGGCGACGTGGTGGAGATGCTGCCGGCATACTATGATTCGAACGGACTGCACGTGCGACAGCAGGAACTCCTCCGCCGCGGCGGCCCGTGGAGCGACGCGGACCTGGCCCTTCTGGCCGAGCCCCTCTCTTACGCCGACGTGGAACTGGAGAAGGAATTCTACCGCAGCGGAAAGCACCATACAAAGAAGGAGCGATTCCGAGAAAACGGCCTCTGGAAGTATGCCGGCAGGCATGAGGGGGCGCAGTTCTTCACCCAGGGCCAGCGAAAGGGGCTGGCTATAGGCGGCCACCAATACCCGCTTTTCGTGGTGGGTACCGATGTTGCCCGCAACATGGTTTTCGTGGGCGAGGGAGAGCGTTTCCCCGGACTCTTCCGCAGCGCCCTTCGCATAGCCCCGGACGAGATACACTGGATAAGGCAGGACAAGGCGCTGAAGCCTTCGGAGGAACTGAGGGTGAGCGTGCGTATACGTTACCGCCAGCCTTTGCAGGGAGCGACTCTCTTAATGCGCGAAACAGGCCTCTACATCGTTTTCGACGAGCCCCAGCGCAGCATTACCCCGGGCCAGTTCGCCGCCTGGTACATAAAGACCGGGCCCGGCGGCCAGGACTATGAGATGCTGGGCAGCGGGGTCATAGACAAATAGTCATGAAGGAATTCGAGATAGCGGTACCGGTGGGCCATGAGCCTTCGGCAAAGCAGATTGAGGCACAGGCCGGAGGTTTGCAGGCCGTGCTGGTGAAACGCAGCCTGGACGCCCGCAAGGAACCGCTGTGGCGATACAGGTATGAGGCCTATGCCGCCGGAGAATACCAGCCTTACAGTCTTCCTGAATACCGTGACGTCAAATCGGCTCCTTCAGTAATCGTGGTTGGAGCGGGGCCGGCAGGGATGTTCGCAGCCCTAAAACTCCTTACACTGGGATTGAAACCCGTGGTGCTTGAGCGCGGAAAGGATGTTCACGCGCGCAAGGTGGACATGGCCGAACTATCGCGCCAGGGCAGGGTGAACCCGGATTCGAACTATTGCTACGGCGAGGGCGGTGCAGGTGCCTTTTCCGATGGAAAACTCTATACCCGTTCCTCCAAGAGGGGAGACAATCGCGAGGTCCTGTACCAGTTGGTGCAGTTCGGAGCTTCGAAGGAGATACTCTACGAAGCCCATCCCCACATAGGTTCCGACAGGCTCCCCGCCGTAGTCGAGAACATTCGCGACTGCGTGCTTGAACACGGAGGAGAGTACTATTTCGGGGCCCGTGTGATAGGAATCGAAGGCAAGGCGGGAGACTTCAGCGTTCTCACTGCGGACGGAACAGAATACAAGGGAATTGCTGTCATACTCGCCACGGGCCATTCCGCCCGCGACGTCTATGAAATGCTGCAGAATGAAGGAGGCGCGCTGGAAGCCAAGGGATTCGCCCTTGGTGTGAGGGTGGAGCATCCTCAGGAGAAGATCAATTATGCCCAGTACAGCGGACGCTGGCGTCCGGGAATGCCTGCAGCCGAATACTCTTTCGTGGAACAGCAGGACGGCCGCGGAGTGTTTTCCTTCTGCATGTGTCCTGGAGGCATCCTCGTTCCTTCTGCAACCGAGGCCGGAACGGTGGTTCTGAACGGAATGTCCAATTCGTCCCGAAACGGCCGCTTTGCGAATTCTGGAGTCGTGGTGCAGATAAACCCCGAAGACGTTCCCGGCAACGACCCCTTCCGCATGATGGACTTCCAGCATTCCGTGGAAACGAAGATGTTCGAATACTGCGAATCGGTAAGGCGTGCAGGCGGACAGGCTCCGGCCAATCCGATGGCGGCCCCTGCCCAGAGGCTTGAGGATTTCTGCGAAGGCCGCGTGTCGCGGACTCTTCCCGAGACCACATATCATCCCGGAATCGTGAGCGCGCCTCTCCATCAGTTGCTTCCTCCCATGGTTGCCGACAGGTTGCGCAGGGTATTCCCGCGTGTCAAAATAAGGAACTACTGTGTGCCGGGAGCAGGGCTTGTGCTGGGAGTGGAGTCCCGCACCTCGAGCCCGGTTCGAATACCGCGCGATCCTGAAACGCTTCAGTACACTTCAGTTCCCGGAATATGGCCGGCAGGAGAAGGCGCCGGATATGCAGGAGGAATAGTGTCGAGCGCCATAGACGGCATACGCTGTGCGGCAGCCGTGGCGGAAACTCTCAAGGGCTGAAGACTCAGGCCTTTATAAGGGCAAAAACCAGATTTTCAAGTATGTAGCAGGTCGCGATTCCGAAAGGTATCGCGCTCCAGTGCCATCCCAGAACTATAGTCAGGACGGCAATTGCCACCAGCATGCTTGCGAGGAAGGGGAGTTTGATGTTTTCCGGCCATTCCGCCTTTTTGCCAAGTCCTTTGAAAGAAAAGAAAGGGAGCTCGCAAACGAGCAGGACGCAGATTGCCGCAGCAAGCAGGGCTACCGCCCACCATGGGGAAAACAGAAGTGCGAGCAGCGACTCAGTACGGGCTCCGCAGTAAGTGGCGAGGGCCCCGCACAGAAGGGCAGCTCCCGGTGTGGGGAGCCCCAGGAAAGAACTGTGCTGGCGCTCGTCGATATTGAATTTTGCCAGGCGCACTGCGCTGAAAACGGCAATCAGAAGGGGCAGGGGATTGAGGGAGTGTACGCTCAGCATAACGGCCGGAAGCACTCCGAAACTCACCACGTCCGAAAGCGAATCCAGCTGGCCCCCGATGGGGGAAGAGGCCTTAAAGATGCGCGCGGCGAAGCCGTCAAGAAAATCGAACATGGCTGCCGCGAGCATGCAGAGGAAAGCCGCCTCCGGCAAACCCTTGAAGGCAAAATAAAGCCCCACAATCCCCGAGAGGAGATTGCAGGACGTAATTGCGTTCGGAATGTGGTTCTTCAGGGCCACGGGCGGGCTACTTAATTCCTATCTTGTTCTTGAGGTCCCTGGGCAGGCAGTCCTTGTGGATCATGATGTCCAGGGTCTGGTTGCGGACGTAGGCCTCGGTGGCATACCATATTCCGTGGTATTTGCCGGTGTCACCCCAGGAGTTCTTCACCATGTAGTACTTGTTGCCGAACTGGTCGCGGGCTATGCCGAAAATCTGCATTCCGTGGTCGTCGGTGATGTATTTGCGATCGAACCCTTCCTGACGGCTTTCCTGGGTGGCGACCTTTTCCTTCGGGGCCTCCACTACTTTTTCTTCCTCCTTGCCTACCCAGTGCTCCTTGTCGGAACCGGCCGCAAGGGCGTCGGTGTCCACCAGCACGGCAAGTCCGTCGCGGGTGAAGCCGGGATCGGACACGTCGGCGCCCCAGGCTGCGGTGTAACCGTTGTTGAGGGCCGCGTCGAGTATGTTCATAAGCTCGTCGATGGGAACGTTCCAGGCCTTATCCCAGCGCCAGTTGTCACAGACCTCGATGGCGAAGTCGGTGTAGAAGGGGTGATGGGTATAGGAAGTGAGGGTGATGTAGTTCTTCGGGTCAATCTTCATGGCGTCGCGGTAGCTCTGGGCGGTGTAGTTCTTTCCGTCCACCTTGAACTGGGTGGGAATCTCTCCGAGATAGGCGTCAAGCACGCCGTCGAAGCCCTTCTTCCATGCGGTGCTGAGGCGGTTACGGTTCGGAACCTTGGCCACTGCGTTGACATAAGCCTTCAGCACGGCATCCATCTCCGCCTGTTCGGGCAGCTCGGAGCCGTAGTTCATTCCGGAATAGGCGCTCTGCGGCACTATTCCGTAGTCGCGTATGATATCAAGCACGTCGTCGGCCTCGCTGCCGGCCGCGAAGGCCAGCTTGCCGTCGAGACGGACATATTTGTCGGCCCTGTCGGAGTAGGACTTGTGGACCACGAACATCTCGGAGAAGTCGGGATATTTGAGGGTGTCCTTGATGTTGCAGATGCGTATGGCTTCGGACTCGAAGAAGCCGAGGGCCGAGAAGGCCCAGCAGGTGCCGCTGCGGTTCTGGTTCTTTACACTGGTAATCGGGTTTGCCTTAACCGTTTCGAATTCATATTCGGGGAACTGTACCTTTGGCTTCTGTGCGAGGGCGCCCAGCGAAACGAGCGCCGCGAGTGTTGCAACTACTAACTTTTTCATATCTGACAATTCTTTTTTGCGTGTTGGCAAGATTCTTACAAAGATAGTGTTTTTTATATTAACTTTGCAGTGATGAAAAGATATTGTTTAGCTCTGGCCTGCTGTCTGGCGGCCATCGTGGCAGTTTCATGCAAAAAGAAGGCCGAGACCGGGGAACCCCCGATTGCGCTGGTCAGTTACATAATCGAAAACCGCAACCTGCCCTCGCACAAGCTGGTTGCCTCGTATTCCGGGAACGACGCCTCCAAGAGCGTCTTCCTCGTAGGCAGCCCGGTGCTGTGCGAAGCCTTGAGGCAGAAGATTCTTGAAGTAGACGTCCATGACAACATCGACGGTAGGCTCAGCCCCGACGGGCTGCCGGATTTCGCCGGCGAGCTCGTGTGTACGGTGGTGGATTTCGCAAACGCTCCCTATTCGGCGCATGCCGGCAGGGAAGAGGCCCTCAGGGAAGTGGCCGTACTCGACATGCTGGTCACGATGGACACGCTTTGCTTCATCAACGAATACGACAGGTCCGGCGTGGCTTCGAAGCCTCTTCCTAAACTCGTCGTGATGGCCTCGCCTTACGCCGCCGCATACGGAAAGTACGATATCGACACGCTGTTCAAGTCGTTGGGTTGCCGTCTTCCCGTGGTTTATCCGCTCGAGACCATGCTGGACGGGGTGTTCGCCACAAAGGCCGGTTCGCTGAACATCGGCTTCATCACAGGTGAAGAGAGCCTCGATTCCACCGCCTGCGAAGCCCTCCTCAAGGGGAAGGCCGAGGCCGACAAGCGCTCTGGATGCACCGGAGTCGTGTTCGCGTCCGACCTCTCAGCCCCTGATCCTCTGCTTTCGTTCCTCGACAGCTGCCTGCTGGCCGGAAAAGTCCGTCCGCTCGACGCCATAATAGTCGACGACCCGTTCGCGGATGCCGTGGGCATGCGTATGACTCTTGGCCGCATCACCAATCCCGACAATCCGGAGTCTCTCTCCTACGGGAAACTCATCGCTCCCGGCTGCATGATAATCGAAATATGCGAGTCGGTTTCCGACGAATGCTACCGTATCCTCAGGAAGGGCAACCTCTTCACACATAACATTTCACTGCCGCGTTCACTGGAGTTCAAGACTGCAATGCTGTCCGACTCCACCTTCGTGCTGACCCCCTTCGACAACGGCGACCCGCTCCGATAGATGGCATTTCAGATAAGCATCACCCAGGAAGAGATTGAAAAGCTGCCCCTCCAGGCTTTCGAGGGCAGTATAACGGTCATCGACGAACCGGGGCCGGACTACGACAGGGCGGTGCGCTATCTGCAAAGGCAGAAGGTGATAGGTTTCGACACGGAATCGCGGCCGGTTTTCACTCCCGGCCAGCACAATCACGGAGTAGCCATACTCCAGCTCTCCGGACCCGACAGGGCCTTCCTTTTCCGTGTGCGCAAGATGGGCATGCTCGGCCCCGTCTGCCGGGTAATGTCGAATCCACGCATAATCAAGGTGGGAGCCGCTTCGGGCGACGACGTGCACGGCCTGCAGCGCATCGAAGGCTTCAACGCCCGCGCGTTCGTGGACCTTCAGAAGATGGTGTGGGAGTACGGAATCAAGGACAAGAGCGTGAAGAAGATGTCGGCCATCATACTTGGCGTCCGTATCTCCAAAACCCAGCAGCTGAGCAACTGGGAGGCCGATACGCTGACTGAGGCCCAGAAGAAATACGCAGCTACCGACGCTTGGATATGCCGCGAGATGTACCTTAAACTCTGCGACAGCCCCAGAGCTCCGCTCACTCCGGAACAGATGAGCACGCCCGAGCATCTGGCAAAGCTCGAAAGAATTGCGAAGGCGAAGGAAGACCAGGCCAGGCTCGCGGCCGAAAGGGCTGCTGATCCCAACCGCAAACGCCGCCGCCACCGTCACAGAAATAGAAAGAAGAAGAGCCATGACAGCGAAACTGTATCTTAAGAAGGGCCGCGATGCATCCGTACGCCGTTTCCACCCATGGGTGTTCTCGGGGGCGGTTGCGAACGTGGTCGGCCATCCAGCCGAAGGAGACATCGTGGGAGTCTTTTCAGCCGAAGGAGACTATCTTGCAAGCGGACACTGGCAGATAGGTTCGATATCCGTGCGCATACTTTCCTTCGCCGGAGATCCGGAATCGCCGGACTTCTGGACTGAGGCAATCGGTGCGGCACTCCAGGCAAGGGTGGCTATGGGACTGGCCGGTTCCCGCCGCACCAGTTGCTATCGTCTCGTTCACGGCGAAGGCGACGGACTTCCAGGCCTGATTATCGACTGGTACGACGGCGTGGCTGTTATGCAGGCCCACTCGGCAGGCATGTTCCGCGCGAAGAATCAGATATGCGAAGCCCTGCAGAAGGTTTGCGGAAAGAAACTCCAGGCAGTTTACGACAAGAGCAGCGGAACAGCCCCCTTCAAGGCCGGCCTCGATCTGGTCGACGGTTATCTGTACAGGGCGTCCGGCTTCGTGGACGGGCCCCGCGCAGTGCTCGAGAACGGACACAAATTCCTTGTAGACTGGAGCGAGGGCCAGAAAACGGGCTTCTTCCTCGATCAGCGTGAGAACCGTGCGCTGGTGGAAAAGTATTCCAAAGGCCGCAGGGTGCTAAATCTCTTCTGCTATACGGGGGGATTCAGCGTTTATGCCCTGGGAGGCGGCGCGCTTAGGGTTGATTCCGTGGATTCGTCGGCAAAGGCCATCGCCCTTGCTTCGAAGAACCTCAATCTTAACGGGTTCGCTCCCGAGTCACACTCCGAGATCTGCGCCGACGTCAAGGATTATCTCGGAGGTCTCCAGCCCGACGCATACGATCTTATAATAGTCGATCCTCCCGCATTTGCGAAACACCGCGGCGCGCTTGGAACTGCCCTCAGGGCGTATCAGCGCCTCAATGCCGCTGCCATCTCAGCCGTTGCTCCGGGTGGTTTCGTGTTCACCTTCTCCTGTTCCCAGGTGGTGGACCGCCAGACCTTCCTCGAAACCGTTTTCTCCGCAGCGGCGCAGACGGGCCGCCGGGTGCGCGTCCTCGACCGCCTCAGCCAGCCGGCCGACCATGCGGTGAACATCTATCATCCCGAAGGGGAGTATCTCAAGGGGCTGCTTCTCTATGTCGAATAGGCTCTCCGGCTTTCTCCGCCACTGGATGCTGGTGATTTCGATGTCGCTCGGCGTCGGTATCTTCCTCATCCTTTATCTGGTACCCGGCCTGTCCGCTGTGGAAGAGGGATACAGCTCGGTCGCGCGCAGACTCCAGCCCGTGCTGGTGGGCGTTATGCTCTTCCTGCAGTTCAACGTAACGGCCCCGTCCGACATCCGGCTTCACCGCTGGCATGCGCGTCTGCTTGCGGTTCAGACCCTGCTGTTCGGGCTTGCCGCACTGTTGACGATAGTGCTGACCGGCGGTTTTCATGGTTCTCCGGCCCCCGGGAACTGTGCTGCCGCCGCCCTGCTTGCAGAGTGCGCGATGCTCTGCTTCATCTGCCCTACGGCGGCCGCGTCCGGCGTCATCACTTCCAAAATAGGAGGCTCGCTTCAGCAGGGCATGGCCTATCTGCTGCTGAGCGACCTTCTTGCGTCTCTGCTCATTCCCTTGATTATCCCCCTGGTTCATCCGGCGGAAGGCATGACCTACCTACAGCGCCTTCTGGTGATAGGGGAGAGGGTGTTCTCGATCCTGGTGCTCCCGTGCGCGCTCGCATGGTTCATAAGATACGTGTTCCCCGGAGTGCAGAAGTGGCTTTCCCGCTTCACCGGCTGGGCCTTCTACGTGTGGGGCGTCTGCCTTATGCTGGCGATGTCCCTGGCGACGCGCAGCCTGCTGCTCTCCCGCACTCCGTTCTGGACGGCGGTGCTGATAGCCCTGGTGGCGCTTGCCGCCTGCCTCCTGCAGTTCCGGCTCGGCCGCAAAGCTGCGCGCAGGTTCGGAAGAGTTGAAAGCATTACTTCCGGTCAGGTGCTTGGGCAGAAGAACACCGGTTTCCTTATCTGGCTCGGCCTCGGTTATATGACCCCGGTCACTTCGGTTGCCGGCGGATTATACGCACTGTGGCAGAATCTGGTCAATTCCTGGGAACTCAGGCAAAAAAATTCTTAAAAATATTTGGAGATTAAAAATATTGTTGTACCTTTGCAGTGTACTAATAAACTAATACACTGAAAGGCAACAATATGATAAAGGTAAAAGATCTCAGTTTCAGCTACGGCAGCGTTCCGTGTCTGGAGCACATTTCCCTGGACCTCGAGCCCGGGAAAATCTACGGCCTGCTGGGGGAGAACGGAGTGGGGAAGACCACCCTGCTGACCCTTCTATGCGGCCTGAAAAAGCCTGAAGGAGGTTTCATCGAAACCGACGGAGAGTCTCCCTGCAGGCGCAGCCCCTCCTTCCTTCAGAACCAGTACTACCTCCCCGACGAAGTGGCGCCTGTGAACAGCAGGGCGGAGGCATGGGCCCTCGACTGCGGGCAGTTCTGGCCCTATTACTCCCACGACACCTTCCTCAAGGCCATGGGCCTCCTGGAAAACGACCCGTCAAAGAAGATGAACGCCATGTCGGCAGGCCAGCTCAAGAAGACCTACATCTCCTTCGCCCTGGCATCCGGCGCCCGCTACCTCTTCCTCGATGAGCCCACCAACGGCCTGGACATCCCCTCGAAGGCCCAGTTCCGCAAGGCAATCATGACCCTCACCCCGGAGGAGAGCACCATAGTGATTTCCACCCATCAGGTGAAGGACCTCGAGAACATCATCGACCCCATCGTTATCCTGGACCGCAGGGACGTGCTGCTCAACGCCTCCATAGAGGAAATCAGTTCGAAACTCTTCTTCGATTACGGCACCACCCTGAATCCTTCGTCGCTCTACAGCGAGCAGCTGCCCGGCGGCTTCATCCAGGTGTATCACAATGCAGCCGCCGCCGACAGCAAGGTGAATGTGGAAGCCCTCTTCAACACAGTACACGCTCACAAGGATCTTATTAAAGGAATCTTCAGCCATGAATAATACTTTCAGCATCAAGAGATTCGGCACTTATCTGCTGCACGATATGCGTACGGCGGTCGCCGACAGCGGCCTCAGCCTCCTCATCATAGGCGCGATGCCCCTGTTCCAGTATTTCATTCCCCAGGCCTTCGCCCTCGTTTTTCAAGGGTCAGCATTCTCCATGGGCGACATGGGCAAGGCTCCCGCATACATCACCGCCTTCCTTCTGGCCAGCATAATCTTCCCCACGAAGCACTACGGAGGGCTTACGGACAAAAAGCAGGGCTCGGACTGGCTGATGCTTCCCGCTTCGACCCTTGAGAAATGGTTCTCCATGCTTCTCGTGACCTGTGTCGCAGTTCCGGCTTTCCTTCTGGCTGAACTTGCTGCTACGGACGGCCTCATGAGCCTCTGCTTCAGCGGAACCTACGGCGCCACGGCCATTTCCGGAATAGTCTCCGCCATGCAGAAGGTATGGGCGCAGATGAATATCGAAGGAGTAGGAGGAATAGCGATTACGTGGCCTGCGGCAATGTGGCTGAGCTGGTGCGAATGCGTTCTCTTCTTCACGACCGGCGCCATCTTCTTCAAGAAGAGCAAGATAGGTAAGACCTTCCTGGCAGCCTTCGTGCTCGGCATGCTCATCAGTCTCGTTACGATAGCAGTAATGCGCGCGATCGGCCTGAACGGCATACACATAGATACCACCGACTTCAACGAGATGCGCTTCATACGTTCGATGAACGTGATAGTGTATATGATTTATATCGTATGGTTCGCGGTGCAGGATGCGGTGCTCTACTTCAGAATGAAAACCTTAAAGCATTAATCCCATGGAATTCGACAGCAACAGGCCCATTTACCTGCAGATAGCGGACGCCATCTGCGACAGGGTCCTCTCCGGAGAACTCGCTCAGGGCGACAGGATTCCTTCGGTTCGCGAGCACGGGGCAGAGATAGGAGTTAACCCCAACACAGTGGCGCGTTCCTACGAAAGGCTTACCGGCCTGGGAGTCATACGCCAGCAGCGCGGAATAGGCTTCTTTATCGCGGACGATGCGAAGGAACTCATACTCAAGGATGCGCGCGAGCGCTTCCTGAGCGAGGAACTGCCCGCCTTCGCCGAGCGCGCCCGGCTGCTTGGCGTAAGCCCCGCCGAAATAGCGGCGAAACTCTAAGCACCAGTCCGGCTGCAGGCCGACAGGCACCTCGGAGCGTCATACGGCTGGAAATACTATCGCAAAGGGCGGTGCGCCGAACGGCGTGCCGCCTTTTCGTTCAGGGCGAGCCTCGAACGGTCTCCCGGCACAACGGCGGCATCAACGAAGCGCTCCCAGATAATGTCTTCAGCGAGTTTCGACGGATGCACCAGATCTTCGGCGTAGTAGCGGTAGTCGCGCAGCTCGTCGAGAAGAATCTCGTAAGCGGGGAAATAGCAGACGTCAAGCCGCCCCAGAGCCATCTGCAGCGTCGCTTTGCTGAGGGTGTTGCTCCGGGCCCCGTCGCCCAGGTGCCTTATGGGGCTGACGGTAAAGATGAACTCCTTGTCGGGATTGCTGCGCTCGAGCATCTGCAGCAGGGCAGAAACCTGCTCGAGCCCGAGCATCTCGTGGCTGAACTCGGCGGAGGGGCGCTTGAGGCAGTTGGAAACCACCTCTCCGTTCGAAACCAGCTTCCAAACCATGGCCGTGCCGAGGGTGACGAGCACCTTGTTGCAGCCTTTCCAGAAGGTGGAGGCCTGCGCCAGGGCCGCATTGGCTCCCTCAAGGAACTCAGCCTCCGAAGCTTTTGCGAAAGAGCTGTGGTGCGACCAGGAGCACACGAGTCCGGCGCCTGCCCCCATCTGCACGCAGTCCTCCCTGCGGAAAGGCGTACCGGAAGACAGCCTTGCGACGGCATTGAATATCGAAACCGGATTGTAAAGGGTTCCGAAAGGGTTGACGCAGACGTCGAACCCGTAGTCGGAAAGGCGTCGGCCCATTGAATCGGCAAAGCAGGAGCCGAGAACCATAATGCGGTCGTCAAGCGAGAGCTGAACCGGAAGTGGAGTCGCGAAAACGGGAGTGCTGAGTTTTATCATAAAGCAAAAATAACTATCTTTACGCAAATAATGCCCTGCAAGGTGAAAAAACTCTTTCTAGTCTCCCTGCTTGCGCTGCTCTCAGTTGCGGCGCTTGCCCAGCTGCGCGGAAACAAGGTGCAGTTCGAATACGGGACTTACTACCAGTATTACTTCGAAAACCGCGAATTCGACTACAGGGTGGCGAGTCCGACCGAATCGTCCACGATCAACGGCATGGCGCTGACTCCCGGCGTAGGATTCAGTTTCTTCGACGGAGGGAACGTCAACCATCGGCTTTCGCTGGGGCTGGACATACGCAAGGACATGGGCTCCGGCAGAGGAGGACGCTATCTCGACGAAGTGACTGCCAATTACGACGGGCATCTCTCCCTCAAGGACGGATCCCTTTTCGAAGGCATCATCGGAGTCTTCCCCAGACATTACTGCGAAGGCGAATACGGACAGGCATTCTTCAGCGATTCAACCCTCTTCGCCGACCGCAACCTGGAAGGCACGCTTCTGAAGTACCGTTCCGAAAAGTTCTATGCAGAGCTCGGGGCCGACTGGATGGGGCAGAAGGATACACTCCGCAAGGAGCGCTTTATGATATTCACCTCGATGCAGTGGAAGCCTCAGGACTGGTTGCATCTGGGTTTTGCGGGCACGTTCTACCACTATGCGGGCAGTTTCAAGGCTCCGGGAGTGGTGGACAACAACCTCATTGAACCTTACGTCCGTTTCGACCTTGCCCGCCAGGCGCGCATGCAGGAACTCTCGCTGAAACTGGGGCTTATGGGCACCTACCAGTGGGACCGCAAGCGCGAGGCGTCGCAGACCATCAAGGCCGGGGCAGAAGCCATTTTTAAGGCGAAAATCCGCAATCTCGCCCTGGTCAACACTTTCTTCAGCGGAGACGGATTCCAGTATCTGTACGAAAACAAGGACCTCGGTGGCAACAAATACGGGGCGAACCTCTACTTCGGCTCCCGTTTCTACGGCTTCCCGCTTTACGACTGCGCCGAACTCGCGTGGACTCCGCGCCTCGGCCGATCCCTGTCGCTGGAGCTGCGCGCCCGTTTCCATTTCTGCAACGAAGGATTCATAGGCAACACCCAGACCCTCAGCTTCATCTTCGACCTCGACCGCATGCGCCATCCCAAATGGGGCGCAGGCCGCATAGGGGAGCCCAAGCCCAGGAAAACACCGCATTATCTCTCACTGTAAATGAAATACCGTATCCTGCTTGCAGCCCTGCTGCTTACGGTCGCCTGCTCCCAGGGGCCGAAACATCTTACCGTGCTCACTACCGACGACGTCCACGGCGCCTGGTTCGATTCCACCTACACGGGCTCGGGCACACGCAACAGCCTGCTGGCCGTCAACTACTATGTGGACAGCGTACGCAGGGCTGACGGCAAGCGCAACGTGCTGCTGCTCGATGCCGGCGACTGCCTTCAGGGCGACAACGCCGCCTACTACTACAATTACGTGGATACGGTGAGCGAGCACCTCTTCAGCCGCCTGGCCGCCTACATGCGCTACGACGCTATAACCATGGGCAACCACGACTGCGAAGCCGGCCCGGCGGTGTATCGCAGGGTGGAGAAGGAACTCTCCTCGCACGGTATACCCTTCCTGGCGGGCAATGCCGTGAGCGATTCCACCGGCATGCCGGTGTTCCAGCTTTACAAAGTATTCCGGCGCGGGGGCATGAAGGTGCTTGTGCTCGGTTACCAGAATCCCAACATTCCCGCATGGCTCGGAAAGGAACTGTGGCCTGACATGCACTTCGAGAGCCTCATTCCTCTGGTGCAGAACGATGTCGACGCCCTCCGGGCAGTTGTGAAACCGGACGTGACCATAGTATGCGCCCATTCGGGAACCGGCAAGGGCGACGGGAAGGTGCTTGAAGACCAGGCCCTCGACCTGCTTCAAACCCTGCACGGCGTGGATTTCGTGGTGTGTGCGCACGACCATCGCCAGACGACAATCTGCCGCGGCGACAGCACGGCCCTCATCAATACGGGCAGCAGGTCGTCCTATCTGGGCATGGGAAAAGTTGAGATGAGCAAAGAGGGCGCGAAGAAGGTAAGCGCTTCGCTCATAAAGGTGGACAAGGCCAAGGCCGATCCGGTGATGAGGAAGGCCTTCCAGGCCGATTTCGACGCTGTCAAGGCCTTTTCCAACAAGGAGATAGGCATGCTCGGAGACGAACTCCTTTCGCGCGATGCGTTCAAAGGCCGCTGCGCCTACATGGACCTGCTTCACAGGGTGGAGCTCGATGCGTCGGGAGCGCAGATATCCTTTGCGGCTCCGCTTAAGATCAACGCCCGGGTTCCCGCAGGGATGCTGTGCTTCAACGACCTCTTTACCATCTATCCCTTCGAGAACCAGCTGTTCGTGCTCAGGATGACGGGAAAGGAGATAAAAGACTACCTGGAGTTTTCCTATGGCTCGTGGCTCGCGGCTCCCGGTTCCGGGCATGCCCTCGCCATTCAGCACAAGGCGGATCCCCGTTACGGGCGTGACAGCTGGTCCTTCGTGTATCCGAGCTACAATTTCGATTCCGCCGCCGGCCTGAACTACACCGTCGACCTCCGCAAGCCTGCGGGCTCGAGGGTGAAGATAAGCAGCCTCGCGGGAGGCAAACCCTTCAGCCCCGACGCAGAATATACCGTAGCCATGACGTCCTACCGCGCAAACGGTGGGGGAGCGCTGCTGACCAAAGGAGCCGGAATACCCAAAGCCGAACTCGACTCCAGGGTGGTGGGCCGCTACAGGGAAATCCGCGAGTATATAAAGGAATTCATAGAGAAGGAGGGTGTTCTGAATCCCGCCTCTTTCCCCACTCCAGCCATGGGAGACTGGCGCTTTGTTCCTGACGACAAAGCGATAGAGAAGGATATGCAGCTGCTGTTTTAGGGGCGGCTATCCGCGGAAGTGCTTCATGCGCTCGCGGAGCGATCCGTCTGCGGCCATCTTCATCATCTTCCTGGTCCCCTCGAACTGCTTGAGGAGTTTGTTCACCTCGGCTATGTCGGTGCCCGAGCCGTCGGCTATGCGCTTGCGGCGGCTTCCGTTGATGCCTTCGGGATGCTCCCGCTCCCACGGGGTCATCGAATGGTAGATGGCTTCGGTGACGCCGAAAGCCTTGTCGTTGTCGAGGTCGACGTCCTTGAGCTGTTTGCCCACTCCGGGGAGCATGCCCGCGAGGTCCTTGATGTCGCCCATCTTGCGGACCTGCTGTATCTGGTTGTAGAAGTCGTTGAGGTTGAACTGGTTTTTGACGAGTTTCTTGCGAGTCTCGCGGGCTTCCTTTTCGTCAATTGCCTGCTGCGCCTTTTCAACCAGTGAGACCACGTCGCCCATTCCGAGTATGCGGTCGGCGGCACGCTCGGGGTAGAAGATGTCGAGCGCTTCCATCTTTTCGCCGGTTCCGACGAATTTGATGGGTTTGCCGGTCACGGCCTTGATGGAGAGGGCCGCACCGCCGCGGGTGTCGCCGTCGAGTTTGGTGAGCACGACCCCGTCGTAATCGATGGCTTCGTTGAATGCGGTTGCGCTGGCTACCGCGTCCTGGCCGGTCATTGCGTCTACGACAAAGAGGGTTTCCGAAGGCTTCACGGCCGCATGCATGGTGCGGATCTCGTCCATGAGTTCCTGGTCCACCGCAAGACGTCCGGCGGTATCGACTATGATTACGCTGTAGCCCTGCTGTCCGCCCTGTGATATGGCTGCCTTCGCCACCTTGACCGGGTCGGATTCGCCTTCGATGCTGAACACGGGCACGTCCACCTGGGCCCCGAGGGTCTTGAGCTGCTCTATAGCGGCCGGACGGAAGGTGTCGCATGCCGCCAGCATCACCTTGGTGCCCTTCTTTTTGAGCCTGAGGGCCAGCTTGGCGCTGAAAGTGGTTTTACCGGAACCGTTGAGGCCGGCGACCAGCACCACTGCCGGATTGCCTTTGAGGTTGATGTCGGTGCCGCCTCCGCCCATGAATTCGGCGAGCGAGTCGTGCACTATCTTGACCATCATCTGCTGGGGCTTAACTGCAGTGAGCACGCCCGTTCCTATGGCCTTTTCCTTTACACCGTCGCAGAATTCCTTGGCGACTTTGTACGACACGTCGGCGTCCAGAAGGGCGCGGCGTATGTCCTTGACGGTTTCGGCTACGTTTATCTCGGTAATCCTTCCTTCTCCCTTGAGAATCTTGAAGGATCTTTCAAGTCTTTCCTGAAGTGCTTCGAACATGGGTGCAAAAGTACGAAAAATACGGTATAATGCCTCCCGAATAAACAATAAATACCCAATCTTATGAGAAAAACCTTTACAAAGGTGTTGCGACGCTTCCAGGAAGTGCTCGCAAAGGATTCCGACAGGCAGGACATTTCCTGCAAGAGTGAAATTATCGAGAAGTTCGACGAATGGGTGAAGTCCAAGGAGTTCTGCCGCAGGGACGAGACCATGCAGGATATTGCCGCAAGGCTCGACATGTCCCGCTACGAACTCTCATGGGTGAGCCGGAGAATTTATGGCGACAACTTCCCGAGCCTGCGAAAGCGTCTGCGGATAAGGGAAGCGGCGCGCATCCTTTCGAATCATCCCGAACTGCCCATACTGCATGTGGCGGAGATGGTGGGAATCGCCGACAAGACCAATTTCCGGCGTCAGTTCGCGGAGGAGACCGGGATGAGCCCGGGGGAGTGGAGGGAAGCTCATCGAAAGTAGTGAGTATTGGCGATAATTTGCTATATTTGCACGTTTTATGAGCCAATCGAGCTACATATTCCTGCTCATCGTGGACCTCCTGTTCACGGTGGGCATTTCATTTCTCTGCAGCATACTCGAGTCGGTGCTGATGTCCACCCCCATCTCCTACATCACCATGAGGGAGGAGGAAGGCTTCCGTCCGGCCACGCGCTTCAAGAAATACAAGACCTCGATTGACAGGCCGATAGCGGCGATTATCGCCATGAACACCATTGCCAATACCTTCGGCGCGTCCATGGTGGGCGTGCTTACGGCAAGGGCCTTCGGCAGCGCCTGGGTGGGCTGGATGTCGGCCATCGTCACCCTGCTCATCCTGGTGGTGTCGGAGATTATCCCCAAGACTATAGGCACCAACCGCTACAAGAGGCTCATGGGCTTCACCACGGTTGGAATAGGCGTGCTGCTTTTCCTCATGTGGCCTTTCGTGGAACTCATCCAGTTCATCCAGAAATCCCTCGCCCGCGACGACGACGACACAACCGTCAGCCGTGAGGAGGTGAGCGCGATGGCCAACGTGGGGGAAGAGGAAGGAGTGCTCGACAAGGACGAGAACAAGGTCATCCAGAACATAATGAGGCTCGACGAGATCAAGGCCTACGACGCCATGACGCCGAGGGTAGTCTGCTCCGTCGCACCCGAGGACATGACGCTCCGCGAGTATTTCGAGGACGAGGACTTCGAGCACCATTCCCGCATCCCGCTGTATGCCGAGAGTCCGGAGTACATCACCGGGTACATCCTTCGGGACGATGCGCTGGAGAACCTGGCCGAGGACAAGTTCGAAAAAAAGCTGAAGGACATCAAGCGGGAGATCTCCTACTTCAACGAGGAGAGCAACCTCGACGAGATTTGGCAGGCCCTGCTGAAGAGCCGCGAGCAGATAGCCCTCATCATCGATGATTATGGTTCCTTCCAGGGAATTCTCACGCTGGAAGACATAATCGAGACGGTGTTCGGGCTTGAAATCATGGACGAGTACGACGAGGTCTCGGACATGCAGCAGTACGCCAAGGACCGTTGGCAGAAGCGCCAGAAGCGCTATAAAAAGGTCACCATCCCAAAAAATCAGCAGTAAGCAAGCGAACCTGTCGTTTTTTTTCTTACTTTTGTAGGAATGGTAACTGCAGGGCCCCATGCTTGAGGACGTACAAAACAAAATCACCAGGCTGATAGCTCTTTACGAAGGCGAGAAGCAGCGGGCGGACGAGCTCGCGGAATCGCTTTCAAAGTGCCGGGAGGATCTGCAGGACCGTCAAAGGCAGATTGCTGAACTTAAAGACAAGATAGAGAACGGGAGGTTGCAGAACGCCTTCGCATCCGGGGGTAACCAGGAGGCAAAAAGCGCGATTGCGGCCCTCATCGGAGAGATAGACAAGTGCTTGGCGTTGCTCAAGGCAGATTAGTATGGACGAACAGAACATAACCCTCCGTATCGCCGGCAAGGAGTATCCCCTCAGGGTGAAATCTCCTGAAGCCGAACAGGTATACAGGCTCGCTGCGGAGGATATCAACAACACGCTGTCCGTTTACAACGCTAACTACCCCGACAAGAGCGACTACGACAAAATGGTGCTTGTGTGCCTCGGTCAGGCGGTAAGCAAAATAACCGTCAAGCGCACGGCCGCGAGGCTTGCGTCCGACCTGGATACTCTCGACGACGAACTCGGGAACTACCTTGCCGGAATAGAAAAAAACCGTTAGTCCGTCCCAGCGAAACAAACAAGTTCCTCGGAACCGGGCCGACTCGGCGGGGGGATGGCAGGCCCTTGAGTGGGAAACCAGAAACCCGGCGGAACCCAAATCCTGCAGTAATTATTTCTGCTCAGGGACTAACGGTGATTTATCCGGGCGGCATCTGTACACAAGTGCGGATGCCGCCTTTGTTTTGAGACTGTTTGAAATATTTATACTATGTGGATTTATTTATTACTGTCGGCAGTCGCGGGGGCAGTCCTCGCACTCGCCATTTACATACTCCTCCACCGCGCATCCCTGCGCGGAAGGCGTGAGGCCATAATCGAAAAGGCGGAACTTGAAGGTGAAAAGATCAAGCAGCAGAAGATTCTGCAGGCCAAGGAAAGGTTCATCCAGCTCAAGGGAGAGCATGAATCCTATGTGGCCGAAAAGAATTCGAAGCTTCAGGAAGCCGAGAACCGTATACGCCAGAAAGAGAGCCAGCTCGGGCAGCAGAATGCCGAACTCGGGCGCAAGCAGCACGAACTCGAGGCCGCCGAGGCCAGGGCTACGGCAAGGGCGGAGGCCCTCGAGCACAAAGAGGCCGAGTACGAACGCCTGTCCGCCCAGGTGAACAAGCAGCTGGAGGCCGTTGCCGGCATGTCCGCCCAGGACGCCCGCAACCTTCTCATCGAAAACATGAAGGCCGAGGCCCGCAGCGAGGCCCAGGCGTACATAAACGACACTATCGACGAGGCCAGGCTCAATGCCGCCAAGGAGGCCAAGCGCATAGTGATCAATACCATACAGCGCACGGCCACCGAGACCGCCATAGAGAATGCTGTCACATCCTTTCCCATCGACAACGATGAGATCAAGGGCCGCGTGATAGGCCGTGAAGGGCGCAACATCCGTGCTCTCGAAGCAGCTACCGGAGTTGAAATAGTGGTTGACGATACGCCCGATGCCATACTCATTTCGGGCTTCGACCCGGTTCGCCGCGAGGTGGCGCGCCTTGCTCTGCACCAGCTGGTGCTCGACGGCCGCATACATCCCGCCCGTATCGAGGAAGTGGTGGCAAAGGTGAGCGCCCAGCTCGAAGAGGAGATGCTCGAGACCGGCAAGCGCACCTGCATCGACCTCGGTGTCCACGGCATGAGCCTGGAGCTTGTAAGGCTGATCGGTCGCATGAAGTATCGTTCTTCCTATGGGCAGAACCTGCTTCAGCACAGCCGCGAAGTGGCGAACATCGCCGCCATCATGGCTTCCGAACTCGGGCTCAATCCCAAACTCGCCAAGCGTGCAGGCCTGCTTCACGACATAGGTAAGGTCTCCGACGCCGACCCCGAACTTCCGCACGCCATACTGGGCGCCAAACTGGCGGAGCAGTACAAGGAGCGTCCCGAAATCGTGAATGCGGTAGGTGCGCACCACGAAGAGATGGAGATGACCACCGTCATCGCGCCCATCGTACTCGTTGCCGACGCCATATCCGGCGCAAGGCCTGGTGCCCGCCGCGAGGTTATCGAGAGCTACATCAAGCGCCTCAAGGGAATGGAAGACCTCGCAGCCTCGTATCAGGGCGTTACCAAGAGTTACGCCATCCAGGCCGGCCGCGAGCTCCGCGTGATAGTCGGAGCTGAGGAAGTTTCCGATGAGCAGGCGGCGCGTCTTTCCGGCGACATCGCCCAGAAGATTCAGGACGAGATGACCTATCCCGGACAGGTTAAGGTTACCGTCATACGCGAGACCCGCTCCGTGGCTTACGCCAAGTAGGGAAATCCCGCATATATACACGCCGAACGCCCGCTTCACAGCGGGCGTTCGGTGGTTAGTTAGTAGTGTTTACTATGTTGGTTAGAAGTAGTTGTTTCAATTTTTCAAGGGCAAATATACGGAATTTTTTTAAATATGCAAACAAAACGCAAAATTTTTTAATGAATTTTTGCTGAGTTTTTAAAATTATTTAAGAAGTTCCGGTCTCAAAGCCCTGGTTCTTTCAAGCGCCTGCTCGTCCTGCCAGGCCTGAATGAGCTTTGGATTCCCGCTCAGAAGCACCTCAGGAACCTTCCAGCCGTTGAATTCGGCGGGGCGGGTGTATACGGGCGCCGAGAGGAGCCCGTCCTGGAAGGAGTCGCTCAGAGCGCTGGTCTCGTCCGTGAGGGCTCCGGGAATCAGCCGCACCAGCGAATCAGCGAGTATGGCGGCGGGAATCTCGCCTCCGCTTACCACATAGTTGCCTATTGAAATCTCGCGGGTAACAAGGTGTTCGCGTATGCGGTGGTCGATTCCCTTGTAGTGCCCGCAGAGTATAATGATGTTCTTTTTGAGGGACAGTTCGTTCGAGATTGCCTGGTCGAGTATTTCCCCGTCGGGCGACATGTATATCACCTCGTCGTATTCGCGCTGGGCCTTGAGGTCGCGTATGATGTTGAATACCGGTTCCACCATCATCACCATGCCGGCGTCGCCTCCATAGGAGTAGTCGTCCACGTTGCGGCGGGGGCCAAGCCCGTATTCGCGAAGGTTGTGAACCTCTATCTCGACAAGACCTTTCCTGCGGGCGCGGCCCACGATCGAGTGGCTCAGGGGGCTGTCCAGCAGCTCCGGGACCACGCTTATTATATCGATTCTCATCTCGGGATTATTTTCCGCAAAATTAAAGAAAAAAGATTATATTTGTAAGTTTAACAGTTACAGGTAGTATGAGCGAAGAAATTAAAGATCAGGCCCTCGTCGAGGAACAGGCCCCCGTAGTGGAAGAAACTGAAAAGCCCGCCACTGAGAAGCCGGCCGGTTTTGCAGGCAAGACGATTGCAGAGCTGAGCGAGATTTTCAAGGAATTCATGGCAAGCGACGACCGCATGGTCCGCAGCCATGAGGCGGAAGGCATCAAATCGGCTTTCTACCGCACCCTCGGTGAAGTCCGCAGCAAGGCCGGCGCCGTGGTAGACGAGACCCTCGATGCCATCGAGGAGAACTTCAAGGCCCTTTATGCCGACTATAAGCGCCAGCGCGCGGAGTACAACCGCGAGCAGGACGCAAAGAAGGCTGAGAACCTCGAGATAAAGAAGGGAATCGTGGAAGAGCTTCGCTCCCTGGTGGACAGCCAGGAGGACGTAAGCGCCCTCTTCCCGGCTTTCCGCGCCCTGCAGGACCGCTGGCGCGAAACCGGTCCCGTTCCGGCAAGCGAGTTCCGCGACTTGAACAACAACTACCAGTTCGGCGTCGAGCGCTTCTACGACAAGGTCAAGATCTCCCATGAACTCCGCGACCTCGACTTCCAGAAGAATCTGGAGGCCAAGCAGAAATTCTGCGAAGCCGCCGAGAAGCTCGCCGAAAACGAGAACATAGTGGCCGCCTTCGCCGAACTCCAGAAACTCCACGAGCAGTGGAAGGAATTCGGCCCCGTGGCCAAGGAATTCCGCGAGAGCATCTGGGAACGCTTCCAGGCCGCTACCGCCGTAATCAACAAGAAATACCAGGCCCATTTCGAGGAGCTTAAGGGCCAGCAGAAGGAAAACCTTGAGGCCAAGACCGCGCTTTGCGAGAAACTCGAGGAGATCGTGGCACGCGACATCGCCACCAGCGGACAGTGGAGCGCGGCGTCAAAGGAAGTCATGGAACTTCAGGCCAAATGGCGCACCATAGGCTTCGCGACAAAGAAGGACAACCAGAAGATATACGACCGTTTCCGTGCCGGCTGCGACACTTTCTTCGCGAAGAAGAAGGAGTTCTACAGCCAGTTCAAGGATGAGATGGACGAGAATCTCAACAAAAAGGAGGAACTCATACAGAAGGCAGAGGCCCTGAAGGACAGCACCGACTGGAAAGCCACTGCCGAAGCCTTCATCGAACTGCAGAAGCGGTGGAAGGAAATAGGCGCCGTGTCCCGCAAGAAGAGCGACGCCCTCTGGAAACGTTTCCGCGCAGCCTGCGACACCTTCTTCGAGGCCCGCGACAAGAATGCAGGCGCGGCAGGCGGTTCCAACTACTACGCCAATCTCAAGGCCAAGAAGCAGATAATCGAAGACATACGCGACTACACTCCTTCCGACGACGAGGCGGCAAACCAGGAGGCTGCGGCGAAGTTCGCGGCGGACTGGCAGGCGGCCGGATTCGTTCCCATGAAGGAAAAGGACGCCGTTAACGCCGCCTATTCCGAAGCCATGAAGGAGAAGTTCCCGTCGTGGCACGGACAGCGCGGCGCAGGCAGGGCTCCGAGGACCGAGAGCAAGGTGCTCAGCGCCAAGGACCAGCTCGTGCGCAAGTACAACGCCCTCCAGCAGGAGATCGAGACCTACGAGAACAACATCGGCTTCTTCTCCGATTCGAAGGGCTCCGAAGCCATCATCAAGCAGCTTCGCAAGAAGATAGAAAAGAGCAAGGAAGACCTTGCAGCACTCAAGGAACAGATACGTAAAGAAGAGACAGCAGAGTAATGGATAAGAATACAGTCATAGGTTTTATCCTTATCGCGGCAATCCTTTTCGGTTTTACTTTTTATCAGAACAGACAGGCACGCAAAGCGGCCGAATGGCAGGCACAGCAGGACTCCATAGCGCTGGCTCAGCGCATTATGGAGGTCGATACCGTCGAGGTGATACCCGCGGTACCCGTAGTTCCTGCGGTTCAGGCCGTTCCTCAGGAGAAGGCCATCTACAAGGATGATTCCCTCAATTCGCTTCACGGGGGAGAGGGTGAGATCGTTACCCTCGAAAACGAGAAGATAGTGATGGCCCTCACTTCGAAGGGTGCTCAGCCATACAGCGTGCAGGTCAAGGACTACCGCAACTACGATTCCACCGACCTTTATATACTTAAACCCGACGGAAGCGATTACTCCGTGAGCGTTTACGCCGGAGAGTATATCCAGACCAAGGACTTCAACTTCGTGGTGGCGGAGCGCACCGACAGTTCCGTCGCATTCCGGCTGCCCTTCTCCGGAGGCGGGTACATAGAGCAGCTGTACACCATCCACAAGGGTGAATATCGTGTGGACAACGTGCTGAGCTTCAACGGTATGGGCAACGTCATCCCACGCAATGTCTATTCCGTGGACATAGACTGGCAGCTCACCGTGCCCCGCATGGAAAAGAGCTACAAGAACGAGAGCCAGTACTCGAAGCTCGACTTCTACCAGCCGGGAGACAAGAAGCCCGTGGAAATGGGCCGTGGCCGCAGCAACTCCAAGAACGCGGCTTCGCGTGTGAGCTGGTTCGCTTTCCAGCAGCAGTTCTTCAGCGCCATAATGCGCAGCAAGAACGATTTCTCTTCCGGAAAGTTCGCTATCAATTTCGTGGACCAGGACGACGACAGCCGCGACCTCATGGTCTGCAACTCCGAGATGCGCCAGGAATTCACCCCTGGCCAGACGGTAGCGCTGCCCTTCGAGTTCTACTTCGGCCCCAGCGACTTCAAGACCCTGAAGTCCTACGACCAGAAATACGAGAAGATCATTCCCCTCGGCGGTTCGCTGGTAGGCTGGTTCACCAGGTTCGTGATTATCCCGCTTTTCGACTGGCTCAGCAAGTTCATATCGAGCTATGGCCTGATTATCCTGATAATGACTATCATCATCAAGATTGTGGTGCTCCCGTTCACCTACAAGAGCTTCGCCTCTTCGGCGGGAATGCAGGCCCTGCAGCCCGAGATAGCCAAGATCAATGCGCGCTATCCCAACCAGGACGACGCCATGAAGAAGCAGCAGGCCACGATGAACCTGTACAAGAGGGCCGGAATCAGTCCCATGGGGGGATGTCTGCCTACGCTACTCACATTCCCCATACTCTGGGCGATGTTCCGCTTCTTCCCGGCCTCCATCCAGCTGCGCCAGCAGCCCTTCCTTTGGGCGGATGACCTTTCGGCTCCCGACAGCATAATTGAGTTCGGAGCCCGCATTCCGCTTCTGGGGGACCATCTTTCCCTGTTCGCCCTGCTGATGGCGGTCACCATGTGGGCCTACAGCAAGTTGATGATGAACAACCAGACCGCTCCCAACGACCCGAATGCCAAGAGCATGCAGTTCATGAGCGTATGGATGATGCCCATCATGATGTTCTTCGTCTGCAACAATCTCTCCAGCGCCCTTTCCTACTATTATCTTATCTCCCAGCTCATAAGCATGCTGCAGATCTTCCTCATCAAGAAGTTCTTCGTGCATCCCGAGAAGATACTTGAGAAGGTACGTGCGACCGAGGGCAAGCCGCTGCCCAAGAGCAAGTGGCAGCAAAGGCTCGAAGAGGCGCAGAAACTGCAACAGCAGCAGGCCCGTAACGGACGACGCAGGTAAGCGATGATAGCAGAGCGTCTCCAGGAACTTTATGCAGAACTGCCGCAGGGTGTCCGCCTTGTGGCAGTTTCCAAATTCCATACTGTATCCGAGATACTGGAGGCATATTCCATGGGCCAGAAGGTCTTCGGCGAGAACCGTCCGCAGGAGTTCGCCGCCAAGGCTGTGCAGCTGCCCCAGGACATAGAATGGCATTTCATCGGTCACCTGCAGACAAACAAACTCAAGCTCGTCCTGCCTTATGCGTACATTGTGGAAAGCGTAGACAGCATACACCTGCTGGACGCGATAGAAGCGTGGGCTGAACGTAACGACAGGCGAGTCCGCGTGCTTCTGGAAGTGCACATAGGGGCGGAGGAGACCAAACAGGGCTTCAGCGAAGAAGAAGTGCCCTCATTGCTGTCTGATGCGGCAGCGTATCCGCATGTCGATTTCTGCGGCCTGATGGGAATGGCTTCGCATACCGACGACGAGGAGGCGGTTGCCGCTGATTTCGCCCGTATAAAGGCCCTTTTAGACCGTTGCAGGACTGATTTTCCCGATCTTGTGCACTTCCGTGAGCTTTCCATCGGAATGTCGGACGACTGGCGCATAGCCGTAGAGCACGGCAGCACCGAGGTCCGCATCGGCACCGCCATCTTCGGACCGCGTAAATACTGATAATTGTTTAATACTATATGAACAGACTCGGCATTTCCGGCATCGCAGCCGCACTTCTGGCGCTTTCCGCTCCCGCCTTTGCTGGCGAGGAACCGGCGGCTCCCATGATCATCAACATAGCCGACAGGGCCTCCGTCTCACTTGACGGTGAGTGGAGCACTCTCGTGGACCAGTACGGCATAGGTTATTACGATTACCGCAAAGAGCCCGTTCCCGACAGGAAATCCTTCTTCGCGGACATGAGTTACGACGACAACCCCGCCAAACTCATCGAGTACAGTTTCGACCGTGCTCCGAAACTCCGCGTTCCCGGAGACTGGAACACCCAGAAGGAAAAGCTGTATCTCTACGAAGGCATGATGTGGTACCGTACGAAGTTCGATGCTGCCCCTCAGCCTGGAAAACGCTATTTCCTGTATTTCGGTGCAGTTGCAAACACGGCTGTAGTCGCCGTCAACGGCAAGCGGCTGGCACGTCACGAGGGGGGATTCACTCCGTTCAACATTGAGGTTACCGGAATGCTGAAGGAAAAGGACAATTCCCTCGTGATGCTGGTGGACAATACCCGCCGCAAGGACGGGGTTCCCACCGACAACAGCGACTGGTGGAACTACGGGGGCATTACCCGCAGCGTCCGCCTGGTGGAAATGCCGGAAACCTTCATCCGCGACTATTCCCTTAAACTTGACTCGGAGATTGTGGGCAAGGTGCGCAGGAACCGTCCGGAGAAGCACCGTATCTACGGCCACGTTCAGCTCGACGGCCCGGCCGCAGCGGGAAAGACTGTGAAGATAAGCATCCCGGAACTCAAAATCCAGCTTAATGCTGAAACGAATGCATCCGGACGCGCAACCTTTATATTTACTGCAGCGCCCTCGCTCTGGAGTCCGGAGAATCCCAAGCTGTACGACATTACGATATCCGTGGATACCGACGAAACCCGCGACCGCATCGGATTCCGCTATGTTTCCACTTCCGGAAGGCAGATACTGCTCAACGGCAAGCCAGTTTTCCTCCGCGGCATTTCCATACACGAGGAGAACATAGGCTCCAGCAGCCGCGTCACCAAAGCTGAAGAATGCCGTCAGCTTCTTTCTCTTGCAAAGGAACTGAACTGCAACTTCGTACGCCTGGCCCACTACCCGCACAACGAGGAGATGGTGCGCATGGCCGAAGAGATGGGACTCCTGATCTGGTCGGAGATTCCGGTGTACTGGACCATTTCCTGGACCAATCCGGACACCTATGCGAATGCGCAGCAGCAGCTTGAGGAGATGATAACCCGCGACATCAACCGCGCCGCCATAATCATCTGGTCAATAGCCAACGAGACGCCCATATCTCCCGAGAGGACAGCCTTCCTTGCGAAACTCATTGCCCGTGCGAGGGAAATGGACGGAACCCGCCTTGTGAGCGCCGCCATGGAGAAGGTCAAGGTTAAAAAAGGCCTGTTCACCGTGGACGACCCTCTGCTGGAATACACCGACCTCATTTCCTTCAACCAGTATACCGGCTGGTACGGAAAGGATCTTGCCGAAATCGACAACACCTCATGGACTTTCGCCCGGGAGATGCCGGTGTTCATTTCGGAGTTCGGCGCGGGGGCGCTCTACGGCTTCCACGGCGACGTAAACGTGCGCTTCACGGAGGAATACATGGAAGAGTGCTACAGGCGCAATATCCGCATGATGTCGGAGCGCATGCCGGGTTTCTCGGGCTGCAGCCCCTGGATACTGAAGGACTTCCGTTCCCCGCGCAGGGCGCTGGTCGGCATTCAGGACGACTTCAACCGCAAGGGCGTGGTATCGGACAAGGGAGAACGCAAGAAAGCCTTCTACGTCCTTCAGGACTGGTACGGGAAATTAGCGGGAAAGTAATTCCGCAATCATAGCCTTCGCGACTTCTTTTGAGGATCCGCTGCCGCCCAGACGGTGGCGGATTTCCTTATAGTCGGAGAGCATCTTCTCGCGGTAGGGGAGGTCTTCGATGAGGCGGCGGATTTCGGCCGTGACCGCTTCGGGAGTGAAGTCGAACTGGATGAGCTCGCGGAAGGCGAGGCGGTCCAGGATGAGGTTCCCAAGAGAAATGTACTTCACATGGTCGAGCACCCTAAGGACGTATTTCGCGAGCACCGCCGTAATCAGCTGGGTGCTCCAGCAGACAACCTGGGGAGTGCCGATGAGGGCTGCTTCGAGGGATGCGGTGCCGCTGTTCACAAGGGCCGCGTCGGCGAATTTCAGTATGTCGTAGGTACGTCCGAACAGCACCTCTATATAGTCGCGTCCGGCAATGTACTTTTCGTAGTCGGCCATGCTGCGGGAAGGAGCTCCGGCCACAACGAAACGGCAGCCTGCGTACTGCGGGAGGGCGTGGAGGCTCTCAGCCATCTTTACTGCGCCCGGCATGGTGTGTGAAATCTCTCCCTTGCGCGAGCCCGGGAGTATGGCGATGTAGCGGCCTTCCACGGGCCTTTCGTATTCGTGGCCGTCCACCGCGTCCAGAAGGGGATTCCCCTTGTATATGAAAGGAATGCCTTTTTCCGTGAAATATGGGATTTCAAACGGGAAGACTATGAAGAGTTTGTCGCACCAGGCCTTGAGTTTGCGGTTCCGCCCCTCGCGCGACGCCCAGGTCTTGGGCGCTATGTAATAAAAGTTGCGTATGCCGTTATCGTGGCAGAATCGCGCTATGCGCATGTTAAAGCCGGGGTAGTCGATGAGAATCACCACGTCCGGCTGCCATGCGAGTATGTCGGCCTTGCAGTCCTTAAGGTTGCGGGAGATGCTGCCGAGCTTGCGGAGCACGTCGCCGAGACCCATCACTGCCGTGGCTGCGTAGTCGCGCACCTTGGTTCCGCCTACGGATTCCATCATGCAGCCGCCCCAGAAACGGAATTCCGCTTCCGGGTCTTCCGCCTTGAGCCCCTTCATCAGATTGCTCCCGTGGAGGTCTCCCGAGGCTTCTCCTGCTATGAGGTAGTACTTCATCTTTCGAATCCGAGGGAACGCAGGCGCTCGATTTCGGCGAGGTCGGTATTGTCTATGTTCTGCGGGGTAATGGTTATATATCCGTCGGCAAGGAGGATGTGGTCGGAGGCTTCCGGCGTGTCCGGGTCGGTAACCGTGGTGCCCACCATTTCGAAAACCTCTTCCCCGGGTTCGGGGTCCGGACGCCACTTGACACCGAGGTCCTCAAGGGGCCTGACGCCCAGTTCGGCGTAAATCGCCGGGTTGAAGGGCTCGAACTCTTTCTCCCAGTGCATACGGCCAAGGCGCGTTACCCTGACCCCCTTTACCTTATAGGCCGGCAGATTGGGGAAATTGACGTTGTAGAAGGTTCCGAAATCCCTTTTGCCCTCCGCCAGGAGCTTTTCGAAAATAGGGGGGAAGAAGCCTGCTACTACGCTGAAGTCGGCGTCGGGGCTGAAACTGTCCAGGGAGACGGCTATCGAGGGAACCCTTGCGAGGGCGGCTTCCGACGCCGCACCTATGGTGCCGGAATAGGGGGAGCACATGCCGGCGTTGATGCCGTGGTTGATGCCGCTCACCACTACGTCGGGCTTTTCGTCGATGAAGATGTTGTCGATACCGTACTTCACACATGAAGACGGGGTGGCGTCGAGGTAGTACCAGCGCTCTCCGTGGACTTCGGATATCTTTTTCACCGCCATGGGTTTGTGGCAGAGTGACACGGCCATGCTCATGCCGCTCTGGTGGTATTTCGGGGCTACGACCGTAATCTCGCCGTAGGGCCGGAGAATGTCCACGAGGACCTTTATGCCTTTCGCTCTGTAGCTGTCGTCGTTGGTAACAAGGATTTTCATGCGCTCTGTTCTACTTTTGAAATTTCTGCAAAGATATTGATTTTCAGTGAAAAAATTAGTAAATTTGCGCCGCCTGAAGGATAAAGAAAAGGCGTTTTTTAGGAAATATTCTAATTTTTAAAGACTTAAGTCAATATGATCAAACTTGGTATTAACGGATTTGGCCGCATTGGCCGTATGGTTTTCCGTGCCGCCGTCGAGAACTTCTCGAAGGACATTGAAGTAGTGGGTATCAACGACCTCCTCGATGCAGATTATCTTGCTTACATGCTCAAGTACGACTCCGTACACGGCATCTTCAACCACGACATCAAGGTTGAGGGCAACTACCTCGTAGTGGATGGCAAGAAGATCCAGGTCTTCGCCGAAAAGGACCCAGTGAACATCACCTGGGGCGCACTCGGAGTTGACGTGGTAGTCGAGTCCACCGGATTCTTCCTCACCGCAGAGCTTGCAGAGGCCCATATCAAGGCCGGTGCCAAGAAGGTCATCATGAGCGCTCCTTCCAAGGACGCCACCCCGATGTTCGTCTATGGTGTGAACCACAAGACCTATGCTGGCCAGACCATCATCTCCAATGCGAGCTGCACCACCAACTGCCTTGCTCCCCTTACCAAGGTCCTCAACGACAGCTTCGGCGTAAAGCGCGGCCTCATGACCACCGTTCATGCTGCCACCGCTACCCAGAAGACCGTTGACGGCCCGTCCAAGAAGGACTGGCGCGGCGGCCGCGGCATACTCGAGAACATTATCCCCAGCTCCACCGGCGCCGCCAAGGCAGTGGGTAAGGTTCTCCCAGAGCTCAACGGTAAGCTTACCGGCATGAGCCTCCGCGTTCCCACCTCCGACGTTTCCTTCGTAGACCTCACCGTCGAACTCGAGAAGGCAGTCTCCTACGACGAGATCTGCGCTGCCATGAAGGCCGCCTCTGAAGGCGAACTCAAGGGTGTTCTCGGCTACACCGACGAAGCGGTGGTTTCCACCGACTTCCGCGGCGATGCCCGTACCTCCATCTTCGACGTCAAGGCCGGTATCCAGCTGGATCCCACCTTCGTGAAGGTCTGCGCCTGGTACGACAACGAATGGGGCTACAGCAACAAGGTCCTCGAGATGGCAAAGGTCATCATGAAGTAAGCTTTTGTTGAAAGATTCCTTCGAAAGCCACGCCCGAAAAGGCGTGGTTTTCTTTTAATTTTTTCTTTCGGATTTTAAAAAACAGAAAAATCTGCACGAAAAAATTTTACCCCCTTGCAAAAGACGCCTACGCTTGTAACCTTTGCATCGGGAAAAGGTCTCCGGCTTCGAAACATTCTGGGCGTGAAGAGAACATTTGAAGAACTTTCCGTAATCTTTTTCGTAAGACATTCTAACCAACCCGCCGGAGACCCGATTTCCCAGTAATTAATGCCATGTTGATGAGAAAACTGCTGGAAATCAGAATCGACGGGGAAGGGCGAGTGTCCTTCTCCAGCGAGTACAGGCCACTCAAGGGGATGAACCTCTATCAGATGGTCTTCGTCGCACTCATGTTCGAACCTGACCGCGCCGAGGTGGCGAGATGGCTGGAGGCCATACGCATCCTGGGCCTCGCCGACGTCTGCGCCTCGAAGAGGCCGGAAATCTCGATGAAAATGTTCGAGAGCACGGTAAGGGACCTCAAGCCGGTGAGCGATGAGTTCAAACGCCGTATGGGCGGTAACCTTAATTTCGCACTGTCATGACTGGAACGGTACTGCGCATCTATGAAGACGGTAACGGAAGACTTTACTTCCGTACGGATATCCCTTCGGGCATGTCCGAAATGGAGAAGTGCTGCCTTATAGGGCAGATTCAGCTTGCAATGATGACGGATCTTCGCGGCCCGCTGGAAATGGCGGTAAACGCCTGCATCAGACAGCTGGCCCTCGGTTCAGTGATGTGTTCGAACGATTTGGAAGCGACCAAAGCCGATTTCAGGGCCGAAGTCGACCGCTTCCTTCCGCCTATACGAGAGGCCAACCGGAAGATGGTGCAGAGCGGAGAACTTAAAGTTCAGACAGAAGGCAGCTGAAGAGCCGTTCCATGCGGAGAGCGGCTGCGTCGGCCTGGCGGACTATCTCGTTCTCATCGGTGACGTAGCCGTCTCCCGCCTCGTGGGCCACGTCTGTGACGACCGACATCCCGAGGACGCGCAGGCCGGCATGGCGGGCGGCTATCACTTCGGGCGTGACGCTCATCCCGACGGTATCTCCTCCTATTGCGCGGAAGAATTTGTACTCGGCCGGAGTTTCGTAGCAGGGGCCGGAGGTGGAAACGTAGACTCCTCGCCGTATGGCAAAGCCTTCCCGTGCGGCTATGGCCACCATCTTCTCCTGAAGCTCAAGGTCGTATGCGCAGGTCATGTCGGGGAAGCGCGGACCGAGTTCTTCCAGATTGGGCCCGATCAGCGAGTTGGGAATCATGTTTATGTGGTCGCGGATGAGCACGAGGTCGCCAATGGAATACTCGGGATTCATGGTTCCCACGGCGTTGGAAACAAAGAGGTACTTCACCCCAAGCGCCGCCATCACCCTGATGGGGAGTACAACCACTCCCATTCCGTAGCCTTCGTAAAAATGGTAGCGCCCCTGCATGGCCAGCACCTGCCTGCCACCGAGCAGCCCGGATATGAAGTTGCCCTTGTGGCCTATGGCCGTGGCCGCGGGGAAGCCGGGAACGTCCACGTAGGGAATGACAATCTGGTCAACTATCTTCTCGGCAAGGTTGCCAAGGCCGCTTCCGAGTATGATGCCCACTTCCGGCTGCCTGCCTTCCAGCTTATCCCGCAGGAAGGAGGCCGCTGCGTTTATGCTGTCGTACGCTGCCATTACAGACGGGGCAGCATTTCGGCGAGAAGCGCGTGGATGTTAACCACAACCTTCTCGGCCTGGTGTACCACATCGTGGCCGTCGTTGAAATTGACCGGCTTGTTGGTGGTGTTGCACACGTTGGTGACGGCTGACATGCCGAATACGCGAATGTCGCAATGGCGGGCCACTATAACCTCCGGAATGGTGCTCATGCCGAGCAGGTCGGCGCCGACGCTGCGGTAGAAGCGCACTTCAGCGGGAGTCTCATAGGTGGGACCTGTGCTGCCGAAGTAGACTCCGCTCTTGATCTCGATTCCGAGCTTCGAAGCGCACTCGCGGGCGAGCTGCTGCAGTTCGAGGTCGTAAGCGCAGGTCATGTCGGGGAAACGGGGGCCGAACTCTTCCATGTTGGGCCCGATCAGCGGATTGGGCATCATGTTGATGTGGTCGGTTATCATGACCATGTCTCCAACCTTGAAAGCGGGATTAGCCGCGCCGGCCGCGTTGAACACGAAGAGGTACTCTATGCCGAGTTTCTTGAAAACGCGCACGCCTATGGTCACGGTTTCCATGGGATAGCCCTCGTAATAATGGAAACGGCCCTGCATCACGAATACCTCCTGGCCGGCAAGGGTGCCGCAAAGGAAATTGCCCTTGTGGCCTACGGCCGTTGAAACCGGGAATCCTGGTATTTCCTTATATGGGATGACGACCGGGTTTTCCACGCTTTCGGCAATCGGGCCGAGGCCGCTGCCAAGAATGAGGGCCGCCTTGGGCTGCCTTCCGCCCAGTTTGCTCTTTATATATTCGGCAGCCTTGTTGATTCTTTCTATTCTTTCGTCCATAATTTATGTGGTTCAATCGATTATAATCTTGGAGAGTACCTTGCGCGCCTCGTGTATGACCTCCCTTTCGCCCGGGATCTCGCGGTCGCGCATTACGAATTTTCCGCCGGCTATGACCGACACTATGCAGTCGGAATGGGCGGAATAGACGAGGTTGGCAAGGAAGGGGCCGGGGGAGAGGAAGTAGGTGCTGTCGGTCTCCACGAGGGAGATGTCGGCAAGAGCACCTTCGACCAGCCTTCCGGTGTTGAGCCGCAGGGCCTTGGCGCCGTTGACCGTAGCCATGTCGAGCAGCTCGTTCAGCGGCAGGGCCTTGGGATCGTTCCTCCAGGCCTTCTGGAAGAGGGCGGAGGTCTTCATGGCCTCGAGTATGTCCAGGTTGTTGGAAGAGGCGCAACCGTCGGTACCTATGCAGATGTTCACGCCGGCGTCGCGCAGCTCGTTGTAGAGGAAGCGGTAGCCGGACGAGAGCTTGGTGTTCGAGTTGATGTTGTGTATGCAGTGCACGCCGTATTTCGCAAGCAGCTCGATGTCGTGCTCCGAGAGCCAGAGGCAGTGGGCCGCCAGCAGGTTGGGCCCAAGGACGCCTATCTTCTCGAGATACTCCACCGGAGTGAGCCCTCCGTGCGCTGCCTTGCAGTCTTCGACCTCCTTCTGCGTCTCGCTGAGGTGGATGTGAAGGGCGAGATCGTGCTTGCGGGCGAACTCGGCGGCCCATATCATCATGGGTTCGCTTACCGAGTAGATGGCATGGAAGGCAAGCTCGTAGACTGAGCCGTCGCGGTTCCACTGGTCGCACACCTCGTTGTACTTCTGCTCGCACTGGTCCATCTGCCGCTTCGCCTCCTCCGGGTCGCCGTGGTCGATGATGTCGTAACCCACGACGGGGCGTATTCCGGTTTCTGCGGCAGCTTTCTGGCAGCTCTGGAAGAACCAGTACTGGTCGTTGAAGGTGGTGGTGCCAGTCCGTATCATCTCGAGGCAGGAGACCTTGGCCGCCCAGTAGACGTACTCGTGGTCGAAGTTCGCCTCTATCTTCCATATCTTGGAAAGCCAGTCGTGGAAGACCATGTCCTCGCCTATGCCGCGCATGAGCGACATGCCGGCGTGGGTGTGCATGTTGATGAAGCCGGGAATGGCTACCTTGCCCGTGCAGTCGTATACGTCGCAGTCGCCAGCGATGTCCCAGTCGATGCACGAACCGGCGGGGCGGATCTTTTCAATCCGTCCCCTGTCAATGAACACATCCCTGTGTTCGCCGTCTATGGTAACGTCCTTAAGCAGGATAGAAGCCATAGCGGAAAGTTTAGAATTCGTCGGGAGCCTCTGCGGATTCGGGCCTTACGGGGATTTCGCCGCCGAAGCAGTTCACGCGGATGTATTCCACGACCTCGTCGAGGCCTTCCTTGAATTTTTCGAAGTCTTCCTTGTAGAGGAAAATCTTATGTTTGTCGAAGGTGAAGGAGCCGTCGGGATTGTTGCGGCGCTTGCTCTCGGTGATGGTGAGGTAGAAGTCGGCGCGGCCCCTGGTTGCTTTTACGTCAAAAAAATATGTACGTTTTCCGGCCCTCACAGGTTTGGAGTACACATCTTCGGAATCTCTGTTTTGGAATCTGTCCTGATCTCTGTCTTCTTTGTACATAATTTCCTTAAAAATTAAGATTTAACCCTCAAAGATACTTTTTTTTCGCGACTAAATGTTATCTTTGCTTAAATTTTGACAAAAAGATGCTCAACCGAAGAATTCTCCGAATTAAGGCATTCAAGACCATCTACTCGCGCACCGAGAACCCCGCCATGACCGTGAAGGAAGGCGAAGCCCAGCTGGAACTCTCGTGCGAGGCGGCAAGGGACCTGTATCTTTTCCTTCTGGCTCTTCCCGAAGCCCTTACCGCAGAGGCGCTCAGCCGAATCGAGGCTGCAAAAGGCAAATTCAACCCCACCGAAGAGGAGCTGCATCCCAATATGAAGTTCACGGGCAACCGCGTTGCGGACCTTTTCGCGCACGACCCCGATTTCTGCAAGCTGATACAGAAGAAAAAGCTCTCGTGGGAGCAGTACGACGTGTTCTTGAGGCACCTGTACGACACGCTCCGCACCCGCGACTACTACGCCGCCTACATGGCGTCCGAAGAGTCGTCGGTTGCCGAAGACGCAGCTCTCTGGAGCGATATCTTCGCAAATGAACTCGAGGACAACGCCGAACTGGAAGCCATACTCGAAGATCTCGGCATCTGGTGGAACGACGACCTCGCATATTCCCTGGGCTGGTGCTGCCGCACCATGGAGTCCCTCGGGAAAGGGGAGCGCTGGACCCTTCCGCCCCTGTACATGAGCGAACTGTCCGACAAGGCGGAGAGCGACAAGGCCTTCATAGTCAAGGTGCTGCGCGCCGCGTTCGCGCATTACGACGAATACGTGAGCAGCATAGCGGCAATCACCCCCAAATGGGACCGCAGCCGCATCTGCTCCACCGACCTCTCGCTCATAGTGGCCGGCCTGGCGGAAAACGCCGCCTTCCCCAACCAGGGTGCCGGCATCATTATAAACGAATACGTGGAGATATCCAAGTTCTACTCCACACCCGAGAGCCGTGCCTTCGTGAACGGCATACTCGACCGTCTGATCAATACTAAAAACAAATAATTATGAATTACCTTTTCATTGTTCTTCAGGCCCAGGGTGCCGCCCAGGGACAGCCCGGCGGCGGAGCCGGTTTCTGGATTATGATAATCCTCATGTTTGTGGTGATGTGGCTCTTCATGATACGCCCGCAGCGCAAACAGCAGAAGGAACTCGAGGCCTTCCGCAATTCCCTCAAGAAAGGCGACAAGGTGGTCACCGCAGGCGGTATCTACGGAACCGTGCTTGAAATCCAGGAAAAGACCGTGCTCGTTAAGGTCGACGGCGACGTGAAGCTCCGCGTGGACAAGAACTCCATCCAGAAGGACTTCAGCGATTCCGCAGCTCCGGCCGCACAGCCCGCTGCCGACAAGGCCGAAAAGCCCGCCAAGGCTCCCAAGGCCCCGAAGGTCAAAAAGGAAGAAGAAGGCTACAACAAGAGCGAGAAGTAGCGGATGCGCAAGTGGTCCGTCTTCCTGGTGTGCCTGCTCCTTTCGGGGAGCATATGGCTCGTTTACAACCTCTCCCAGCCACACAGCAGTATAGTGAGCCAGGAGGTTGTGGCCGAGAGCAGCCTGGAGGGCAGGACCGCGCGTTCCAGCGACGCGGTTACCATGGCGGCCAGGGTCGAAGCATCCGGATTCCGCCTGCTGATGATCGGACTCCGCAGGGGAGCGGTGACGGTTCGCTTCAATCCCGAAGACCTCACTCCTCTGGAAGGCGACTATTTCGACATTTCCGCGAGCCAGCTGCTCCGCTATTCCGTCGACATCTACGGTCCGGGATCAAGGGTGGAGGCTTTCCTTTTCGACAAGGCTTCTTTCCGCTTCATCCCCGAGAATCACAGGAAGATAGCAGTGAAGCCCGTCTGCCTGCCCTCGTTCCGGGCGCAGTATACCCAGGTTTCGCCGCTTGTGGTGAAGCCCGATTCCATTATGGTTTACGGCCCGTCGGAAGTTCTCGACCGGCTCGACGAGGTGTTCACTTCCACCATTTCACTGAGCGACCTTCACGGCAACGTTCACGGGGAAGTGAGGCTTGAAACTCCCGCCGGAACCCGTCTTTCGGAAAACAAGGTTGAGTACTCGATGGAGGTTTCCCGCTATGTGGAGATCGCCGTCGAGGCGCAGGTGGCTACCCGCAACGTGCCTCCCGGGGTTTCCCTGAGGGTTTACCCATCTTCGGTAAAGGCCGTATTCCGCTGTGTGTTCCCGCTCATAAACGATCCCCGCGGGCTGGTAAGTTTCAGCGTGGATTACGGCGAGTTCCTCCGCAGTATAACGGGGCGCTGCATGGTTCGTACGAGTTCGCTGCCCAAGGGCGTGATATCCTGCTCGATTGAACCGGAAGTCGTGGAATGCGTAGAGAGCGCCGATGAGTAAGACCGTTCTCATAACAGGGGCGATTGGCAGCGGCAAATCGGCTATATGCGAGCGTCTGCGTGCTCTCGGCTACCCCGTCTACGACTGTGATTCGCGCACCAAGGCCCTGTATGACAGTGTTCCCGGCCTCAAGGCACGCATTGAGGCGGCTTTGGGCGTTCCTTTCAGCGAGGTGGGAATAATTTTCCGCGACGCCGACAAACGCAGGGCTCTCGAGGCAATAGTTTATCCCGAAGTGCAGAAGGACCTTGCCGCATGGAAGGCGGAACAGAAAGCAGAGCTCCTCTTCATGGAATCTGCGATAGCGCTTGAGAAGCCGGCCTTTGACGGCAGTTACGACGAGGTCTGGCTGGTCCGGGCCCCGTACGAAACACGCCTGTCGCGCAATCCTGATGCGGCCATACGATCTGCCCTCCAGGCCATGGTCGACCCGTCGAGGGCGAATGTAATCATAGACAACGACTCCTCGCTTGAGGAGCTTAACGATAAAGTTGACAAATTATTGAAAAATGGATAAGACAGATCTCTCCAAAATCCTTGCGGTGAACGGCAAGCATGGCCTCTACCGCTTCCTGGCCCTTTCAAGGGGCAATGCCGTAATCGCAGAATCCCTCGAAGACGGCCATCGTACCGTGTTTGACGCCCACAACCGCATCACCACCCTTGCGGATATCTGCATCTTCACGTCCGAAGGCGAACTCAAACTCAAGGAGGTCTTCCTCAAGCTCAAGGAAGCCCTTGCGGGAAAGGATGCGCCTGCAGCAAAGGACGCTGCCGCCGTGAAGGCCCTTTTCGACAAGGCCATTCCGGATTACGACCCCGACCGCTTCTATGCATCCCACATGAAGAAGGTCGTCGAGTGGTATTCCGACCTTGCGAAGTTTGCTTCGCTTGATTTCGCCGAGGAAGAGGAAGCTCCCGAAGAAAAGTGAAATCGGTCCGGGTCATAACCCTGGGCTGTTCCAAGAACACCGTGGACACCGAGCATCTGCTGGCGCAGTTGCCCGGTGACCGCTTTATGATTCTTGCTGAAGATTCCGACGCTCCCGCCGACTATGTGCTGGTGAACACCTGCGGCTTCATTGCCGACGCCAAGGAAGAGAGCATACAGGAACTGCTGCGGCAGGGGGAACTCAAAAAGGCCGGCAAAGTGGGAACGCTGCTGGCTTTCGGGTGCCTTTCGCAACGTTACGCCTCGGACCTTCCGAGCCTTATCCCTGAAGTTGACGGATGGTACGGAGCACGTGACATCGATCCAGTCGTGCGAGCTCTTGGTGTCCGGCCGAGCGAGGCTCTTCGAACGTCCCGCCGTTTCGGGGGCGGTCCGGCTGCCTATCTGAAGATATCCGAAGGCTGCGACCGCCGCTGCTCCTACTGCGCCATTCCCCATATACGCGGCGCGCATCGCTCCGTTCCCATCGAAAAGATAGTCGAGGAGGCAGGAAAACTCGCGGCGCAGGGAGTTAAGGAACTGCTTCTCATCGCCCAGGATACCACCTACTACGGGCTTGACCTCTACGGGCGCAGGCGTCTGGCAGAGGTACTCAGGGCCCTTTCGGATGTGCCCGGCATCGAATGGCTGCGCGTGCATTATTCCTACCCGGAAGGTTTCCCTGAGGATGTCCTTAGCGAACTGGCGGAGAATCCCAAGGTGTGCCGCTATATGGACATCCCGCTGCAGCACATAGCCGACAAGGTGCTTGACAATATGCACAGGCACGTAGACGGGGCATGGACGAGGCGGCTGATTAATCGACTGCGGACAGAGGTGCCGGGCGTCGCCCTCCGCACGACGCTCATAGTGGGCCATCCCGGGGAAGGGGAGGCGGAGTTCGAAGAACTGCTGGACTTCGTTCGCGAAGCCCGTTTTGAACGTCTCGGCGCGTTCATGTATTCCGAAGAAGAGGGGACCTGGGGAGCGCAGCATCTGAAGGACGACGTGCCTCCGGAAGAAAAGCAGCGCCGCTACGATGCCCTTATGAGCCTGCAGCAGGGGATATCTGAGGCCTACAACGCTTCCCGCGTAGGCAGGGAATACCGCGTGCTGGTTGACTCCGTTCTCGACGGAAAGCTCATCGCCCGCAGCGAATTCGAAAGCCCCGACGTGGACGGGGAGATTATCGTCTCCTGCCCTCCCGGCACGGACGTCTCCAGCCTTGTCGGATCCTTCGTCAACGTCCATATCAGTGAAGCCCTCGAGTATGACCTACTCGCGGATTTGCTAACCTATTGATAATCAGATGCGTATTTGAGTACTGGGAAAACGGCCAATCCCGAACCGTTTCGGACAGAAATGAACGTTAAGACGATGACCCTGAGCTGAATTCCGAACTGATTTATCCGTAGGAGTTCAGCTCAGTTCGGGAAATATAGCCCCAATACAGCTCCATTTCCTGGATTGGTTTTTCTTGCGGAATCTACTATTATTCTTGCGAATATCAGCGAAACGTTTTATCTTTGTTTCCAAACTTTTGACAAAAGTGTCACAATATTGGAATGTATGAGAATAGAAAGACCCGTATATTTGAATGAACTGCTCCGCTCCAGAGGTAACGATTCCATCAAGATCATCACCGGAATCCGACGCTGCGGAAAGTCTTATCTGCTGAAGATGCTCTTCAAAGACCACCTTCTACATGAAGGCATTCCCACGGACCACATTATCGTAATAGACCTTGAGGACAGAAAACAAGCTGCCTTCAAGGACCCCGACTATCTGATAGACTATGTAGATAAGGCTATGAAGGATCATGAGACCTACTACATCCTCATTGACGAAGTCCAGGAAGTCGGAGACTTTGTGAGCGTATTAGCTTCTCTCAACCTGAGGGACAATGCGGAAATATACGTCACCGGAAGCAACTCCAAGTTCCTTTCAAAGGATGTCGCCACGGAGTTCCGCGGCCGAGGAGACGAAATTCACATGTATCCGCTCTCTTTCGGTGAATTCCTCACCGCCTATGACGGCTCCTACAACGATGCTTGGCTGGACTACTACACCTTTGGAGGCCTTCCGCAGGTGCTGCTTCAAGAAGGCGAAGACAAGAAAGTATACTTCCTCAAGAATCTTTATCAGACCGTGTATCTCAAGGATATCTACGAGCGCCACAAAATCGAAAATCCTGCTGAATTCGAAGAACTCGTGCGCGTTATGGCCTCCTCCATCGGTTCTCCGCTCAATCCTAACAAACTGGCAAATACCTTTAAGAGTCTCAAAAACACCAAGGACCTGACCAACAAGACCATCGCTACGTATATGGAATACCTGGACGATGCTTTCCTCACAGAGAAATCGGACCGCTACGACATCAAAGGGAAAAACTACATCGCCTCTCTCTCGAAATACTACTTCCAGGATCCTGGTCTTCGAAATGCCATCCTATCTTTCCGCCAGAATGAAGAAAACCACATCATGGAAAACGTCATTTACAACGAACTCCGTTACCGTGGTTTCCTGGTCGATGTCGGCAATGTAACCATCCGCACTAAAGATAGTGACGGCAAGCCCGTTCGCGTTTCGTTGGAAGTGGACTTTGTTGCAAACAAAGGCAGCAAGCGTTATTACATTCAGTCTGCATGGAAAATGCCTGACGAGGATAAGGTCCGGCAGGAGACTCGTTCCCTGAATGCCATCAGCGACTCTTTCAAGAAGATTATCGTTACAGGAGAGAACGTTCGCCTCAAACGCGACGAAAACGGCATTGTCACCATACCAGTCATCCAGTTCCTGAAAGATCCCAATAGCCTGGACCTGTAGATTGTTTCCGATGACTACGCAAAAGAAAAACAACATTATTCTGTTTACCATATTCGGATTCTACATAGCATTTGCTGTGTTGGAGATAATTGTTGTCCATTCTTTCCGTATGCTTGTCATACTTGGGTTTTTGGGAGGATTGATTCTCCTGTCTTACCCCTTGGGTAGATGGGCTCGCGATTTCAGGAAACTGGTGGAGAGCCTTCCTGCCGACCATAAATATCTCACGCAGCATATGGCTGCGATTGATATCGGCAATATCCGGTTCATTTATCATGTCTATGAAAAAGGGAATGGGTCTAACCCATTTTCCAAATCATATATATCGATGTCGGTTGGAATCCCATTTCCACCGGGCGAGGAAGAGATGGTTATTGAAGATCTTCATCAGTTATTGGTGGATTTAAATGATGAAGGGTCTTTAACAGGTTTTTATCCCGTACACCTTGTTGAGGATGACCCGGCAGATACAAATAAGATCCAAACCACCTGGCTTGGTAGATATTTCTATTTGGAGTATCCTCTTAAAGTGGTGACCTGTTCCAAATTAAACTCACTACAGGAGAGCATTCTGAAGATAGTGGACAAATATAGTCTTCAGAATGCTACGTGGTGTATTATGAAAGGCCGCAATTATGGAACGGAGTATCTGTATTATCAAGGGAATCTCCTGCAAAGCACGGTCTTAGTTAAAGACATATTTGACCGCAGATGCTCCGCTTATAAAGAAAGTGCACAGCTGAGTATAACCGAATTCGAGAGGCTGTTTGACACGAACAAATATCTCGATCTTTATCAATCCGCGTCAAGGGACCTCGGGAGAGAAGAATTGAAGACTACAGATGTCATTAAACTGACAAAACAGTTATTCAAAGGAACAAGAAAGAGTGTAGCAAGGATCTCCAATTCAGATGACAGTATCACGGTCGTGATTACAATTCCCAAACAGAGAGCAGCTAGTACCTACTGTCTCACGCGTTCCGCTGACAGGTGGTGGGTTCACGCCCAAGGGCGATTGGAGAATATTGATGCTATTTCTATTGATGACGAATCTTCCGCCTGTGACTTGTTCCTTCGAATCATATCAAAATACACTTCGCTTGAGAATATGTAGCCAAGAAATAGCCTCATTTTAGTCAAGACTTCGAAAATGGAAAAAGGCAAGTATTTGATGCACAAATACTTGCCTTTTGTTCTTGTGGTGCTGGGAACTATAGAACTAAATTTTCCAAGGTTTTTTACCGTTTCCAAAAATAGCCGTAACTAACGAAATAACAAGATATTACACTTTTATTTGGATATTAGAGTAGATTGGCGTATCTTTGTGTGTACGGAAAAAGTGGGACCAATCTGGGACCAATAAAATCCCGGCCACACGCCCGTAGAACCCCATATAGATAGACGTAGTCTATCTGTAAAGACCAATTTAAAACCAAAGGAAGGAAGTGTATGAAGATCAGGTTCTACCTCAAAACCACCGTTGTCAACAAAGCGGGAGAGTCTCCAATCCGCTGTGACATCAACGTGCGCGGTACGCGTATACAGAAACTTATAGGATACTCCGTGCCCTATGACAAGAAGAATCCGAAAAACTCCAAGTGGAATTTCGACAGTGAGCAGTTAAAGCACGGCGTCATCACATCGAGCGGCGCGGACTATCGTATCATCAACGCCCTCATTGCCACCATTCGCTCTCATTTCCAGACCTACGAATTCACCATCTCTGAGGCTCCGTCCGTCGCAGACCTCAACAAAGAATTCGAGAAGGCTGTGAACAAACACAAGGCCCGCATTGCCGCCATCAACAACCAGGATTCCGAAGAAGTCATCGAGCAGAAGGTGGCCGAAGCCGAGGTCAAGGAGAAGAAGCCAAAAGTCAAGCCCGCCGCCGATTACATGGACGAATTCATCAACGAAGAGAGTCGCATCAAAGGCTGGAGCCTGGAGACCCGCAAGATGGTCAAGTCCTTCAAGAATCACCTCATCAAGTTCCGCAAGCACGAAGGACTGGACTACTTCAACGCCGCCGGTCTGGAGAAGTTCATCACCTACCTTCGCTCCGACTGTGGCCTGGAAGAGAATTCCGTCGAGAAGCAGTACAAGAACCTGGCTTGGTTCCTCCGTTGGGCTATCCGGAAGAAATACACAACCGTGCGCGACATTGAATCCTACGAGCCGGTCTTCAAGGTTGTCAAAAAGCCCGTCATCTTCCTCACCCAGGAGGAGCTGGACAAACTGTACAACCTCAAGATTCCGGCCAACGGCACCAAACTCAAACTCAAGAGATATGATGGCTCCGAGTACGAGAAAGTCGTTTCTGAGGCCGCCGGCATGGAACGTGCCCGGGATCTGTTCTGCTTCTGCGCTTTCACCAGCCTTCGCTACTCTGATGTCGTTGAAGTCCGCCGCGTAGACATTCAGGAAGGCACCCTCAACATCACCACCCAGAAGACCCACGACCGCCTGCCCATCTTCCTCCACGAGAATGCCATTGCCATCCTGGACAAATACAAAGGAGAAGATTTCCGCGGAGGACGTGCGCTCCCGTACATGACCAACCAGCAGATGAACCGCTGCCTCAAAGACCTCTGCGAGATTTGCGAATTCAACACGCCCTACACGATTACCTATTATAAAAACGGCACCCGCCACGATGAAGTAAAGCCAAAGTACGAACTGATTGGCACCCACGCCGGCCGCAAGACCTTCATCTGCTTCGCCCTCTCCAACGGCATACCGCCGGATGTTGTGATGAAGTTCACCGGTCACTGTGATTACAAGTCCATGAAGCCTTACATCGACATCACAGAATCCGCCAAGAAAGACGCCATCAAGAAGATGGAG
>JAILNI010000012.1 GCA_024691765.1 Bacteroidales bacterium
AAAGGAACTGCTTGATGCTGAGGGCGTCTGTGAATCCTTCGTCCGGGTAATAGACGTGGACGATGTCTGAATCTGACAGAAACCAGAATCGGTTATGACTGTCTTTGTATCCGGAAAGAACGGGGAAGCCGCTGATATGGGTGAAAAGGGCGTCCGATGTGTTATATATGGAAGGCCTGGGTTTCTGGATGGTAAAACCGCCCCTGTTGCCGGCCAGCCACAGGTTGTCTTTACTGTCAAAGTATAGGACGGTTGCCCTTTGCCGGATTTCAGGAGCGATGGCGTAGGGGAAGAGGTAATCCTCTCCCGAAATGAGTTTCTCACCATCCCAAAGATAGAGGTCGGACGGGGTGTTAATAAAAGTGACCCCTTTCACCGTTTCCAGGTCGCTGGCAGTAGGCAATGATTCTGCTGCCGCAGGCAGTGATTCCAGGAACATTGTTTCCGTATTGACCAGAGCCTTGCCTCTCCGGCCGAATACCCAGATGTTGCCACCAGGCAGCATTTCGCTGTACTCTACCTCAATGGAAAGGGGTATTTCCTTGATTTTCTGGCGTGTATGTAGGTTATAACAAGTTACCCTGTCCGGCGTAATGCTCCAGAGCCGGTCGGCTGAGTCCAGAAAACTCCTGTTTCGGAAATGGTTCTGAGGCGTAAAGCCGTCAATCAGGACCTCCAGCTCCTCCTCGTCCGGATTGTATATATATAAACGCCGGACCATATTGACAAGAATGGTTCCGTCGGAGGCCTCCAAAATCTGTGAGACCGTAGCGTCTTCTTCGTCAATGGTAAAACGGCGGAAATGGTCTTTCCCTTCATATCGGCAGACGCCGTCCATCGTCCCTACCCAGATTCTGCCCCGACTGTCCTTCATGAGCGTTGTAATGATGTTGGCGCAAACGGAGGTGGTATCGGCCTTATTGTACAGATATTGTTTATACTCATATCCGTTAAAACGGTTGAGGCCGCGTTCGGTTCCTATCCAGATGTAACCGTAGGCATCTTCCAGGAAGCAGGAGATACGCTGGCTGGAAAGGTCCTCGGAAATCTTCACGCTGGCCTTGTCTGCCAACTGGATGTCTGGGGCAGAACAGGACGAAAGTACGCAAAGTATAATGAGCGAAAAGGTTATCGTCTTGTGTTTCATAGTGTAAAGATAATGCATTCAAGTCAAACTGCCAAGCATTTGAACAAATCGTCGGAGAGTGTGTACGAATCGTTCAAAATCCTTTGAAGAGAATGACGAACTTTGCTTCGTGAAAAAGTATGCACTTATGAAAAAAGCCTTGTTTGCGGCGGCTTTCCTCACGCTGGCCGCCTGTGCCCAGGGACACAAAGTCCCGGCCGATTATGTGGCACTTCCGGAAGGAGTGTCGGTGGAAACGTACACCTATGCGGTGAAAGGGAGCGACACCCTCCAACTGGACTTCTACCGTAATGCTGCCCTGGATGGTCCCCAGCCCACATTCATCTATGTCCATGGCGGCAGCTGGGCCGACGGCACCCGCAAGGATGCCAAGTGGATCGGCCGCGTGGCCAAACACGGGCTCAATGCCGTGAGCATCAGCTATCGTCTTGCCAACAAGGGCAAGGAGATAGGTGACTCCACGGTTTTTGGGGCGCAGTTCAGCCATGCCATCACCGTGGCGGTAGAGGATTTGTACGATGCAACCCGCTACTTGTTGGATAACGGAGAGAAACTGGGCGTCGATCCGGCCAAAGTGATTATCTCCGGCGGAAGTGCAGGCGCCACGAACTGCGTCATGGCCGAATATTGGCGCTGCAACGGAGAAGAAATCGCCACTTCACGCCTTCCTGAAGGCTTCCGCTATGCCGGCGTCATTCCTTGGGCCGGAGGAGTCTGGAAAATCGGCATGGAAAGGCCGGAATGGAAAGAACAGCCGGCACCGCACATGTTCTGCCACGGCACCAAGGACTGGATCGTACCGTTCTGGGACCAGATGATTCCCGCTTCCAATTTTGGCGCATATGGTCCTCAGACATTGTCATCCATCTTCCGGGAGAACGGCTGGCCGTACGAAACCCTGTTCGTGGAAGAGGCCGACCATTATATGGCTCTCGGCCCTTCGTATATGGAGTCCACGCCCACGGAAAAGGTGGACTACACGGGCCAGATGCTGGATTTCATCGACCGATTCATCCTGGACGGCCAGAAAATTCAGATAGACTATACCGAAAAGGACCTGGACGGTGTCCGTGACCTGAAAAAGATTTTCGGGAAAAACTTGAAACTGATGGCGGCAGGCAAAGTGAATACCGGCGCCCTGCCGCAATATTCTACCGGCGCGGAAGCGACCGTCGAGACCTTTACCTATGCGATCAAGGGGGCCGATACCCTCCGGATGGACGTGTATCGCGACCCTTCCTTTACCGGCAAGCGACCGGTGCTTATCTATGCTTTCCCCGGCGGTTGGGAGGGCGGCACCCGTAAAGACATGGGGAGTGCCCTGTTCCCGCTTTACCAGTCCATGTCAGCGAAGGGGTATGTGGTAGTAGGCATCGATTATCGGCTCGGTTACCGGATGGCCCGTAACAGCGGCCGCGTGGAAGATACTTCCCTCACAACGATTATCGAAACCGGCCGTCTGGATGAAGGCGAATTTGCCGCGACGACGATGGATGCCATCGAAATGGCCGTGGAGGATTTGTACGACGCTACATCGTTCGTAGTCAAGCATGCGAAGCAGTGGAATATCGACCCGGAGCAGGTGATTGCCATGGGCGGCAGCGCCGGAGCCGGGAATGTCCTCACGGCCGAATACTGGCGGGCGAACGGAATGCCCCTGGCGAAGGAGCATCTCCCGAAAGGCTTTTCCTATGCCGCGGTCATCCCGTGTGCAGGGGCCATCTGGCACAAGAGCTCCGACCCTGTCGTATGGAAATCGAAGCCCTGTCCAATCGTTTTCTTCCATGGAACGGAAGATCAGCTGATTCCATATAGCGAGACACTTTGCCCTAACGCCGGCATCACGGTCACGGGACCGGACAAGCTTGCTGAAGGGCTGGAAGCGGTTGGCGCAAGCTATGTCATCTATGCCGTGGAAGGTGCTGACCACCAGATGGCCGCACTGCCTTGCGGGTATCTGAATTCTCTCCTGAACGGGCTGATTGACCGCGTGGCCATTAATGGGGAGCAGATTCAGGCACGGTTCACGGAACGCAGTCTGGAAGAGCCCCATACGGCCGATTGGTTCATCCATCACCACCTGGGACTGACCGACGAAATGTTACAACAAATCATTCAGCAGAAAGAAAATGAAAAGAATCAGTAGTATCCTTGCCGCAGCCATTATCGTATCGGCCTGCGGCGCTACGGGAAAAGTATTTACGGAAGGAGAAATCATCCGACTCTATGAAGAGACAGCCCCCGGTTACGGCGATGTCCG
>JAILNI010000010.1 GCA_024691765.1 Bacteroidales bacterium
GGTTTTGTCCCCCGTTTTTCTTACTTTTGTATTGTTAACAAAAGAAGAAATTATGGCATCATTAACATTCACCCTCTCCACGGTCACCAACAAGGACACCGGCAAGGCCGAGATCCTTGCCCGCTACCGTAACACCCGCAAGGTCGCCCAGCGAGCCCATACCCGTACCTTCATCCTTCCCGAATACTGGGACGGAGAAAAGGTTGTCATCAACAAACGTCGAGAGACGAAAGAAGTCCAGGAAGCACGTGCCGCCAAGGCCCAGTTCGAACGCATCAAGACCGAGATCGAAGAAAAGGGCAACGCCACCCACGTCGACGACTTCACTCCGGATTGGCTGCAGGACACCATCGACCGGCTCCTCTTCCCCGAGAACTACGCCAAGCCCGACAAAGGCGAACTCTGCTTCCAGGACAAGACCCAGGAGTTCCTCCGGTACAAGAAACTCTCCAGCGAACGAGTCCACACCTACAGAGCCGTCTTCCGCATCATCCACCGCTTCGAGCTGTACACCGGCAAGGAAATCATCCTTGACAAATCGAACGCGAACACACTTCTCGCCCTGGAAGACTTCTTCCGCACTGAGCACACGCTCTTCGAGCCGGTCCAATTGAAATATCGCACCGGCCTGAAGCCCGTCAAGAAATACAAATACGTCTGGGAACACTCCGAGCACGAACGTGCACCCCGCGAACGAAGCGACAACGCCATCGTCAGTTATATGAGCGCCGTCCGCGCCTATTGGCGCTGGTGTATGGATATGGGATACACGCAGAACGATCCCTTCCGCAAATACTCCGTCGGCTCCCAGAAATACGGCACCCCCTACTACCTCACCACCGAAGAGCGCGACCTGCTGTACAAAACGGATATGGGCGATGACAAAGAACTCCAGGCCGCCCGCGACATCTTCATCTTCCAATGCTACATCGGCTGCCGCATCAGCGACCTCCTCTCCTTCACTCCCGATAACATCGTCACCACCGACAACGGCGTCTCCGTACAATACGTCCCCAGCAAGACAAAAGAAGAACGCCCGCGCGTAGTCAAAGTGTACCTCGCGCCCACCGCCATCGAGATACTGAACCGCTACCAGGGCGGGACAAGAGACACCATCTTCCCCTTCTTCGGTACCGGCAAACTCAACGACCTCATCCGCCAGGCCCTCAAGAAAGCCGGCATCAACCGGGTCGTCACCATCGTCAATCCCCGGACCAAGCAATCCGAGCAGCACCCCATCAGCGACATCGCCAGCTCCCATATGGCCAGAAGGACCTTCATCGGCAACCTCTACAAGAAGGTCAAAGACCCCAACCTCGTCGGCAAGCTCTCCGGCCACTGCGAAGGCTCCAAGGCGTTCGCCCGCTACCGCGACATCGACGACGACATGATCAAGGAGATGACCACCCTGCTTGATTAGTTGATATCTTTCTCTAAAAGAGCATCCGGCATCGCGCTATTTTGAGTAAATTTGCAGCTATGCATCCACTATTGGAATCATTGAAGAATCTCTCCGAAGCGGCAGCTGAAGCCCTGCCGCTTCTGGAGAAATATAACTACCGCGAGGAGGCCGAGACTGATATGGACAAGCACCTTTCGATGGATGTCCTGCCCAAGCCGCTCCGGGAGATAGTGGACAGCGTTCTGATCTACTGCACACCCCTGATCGACCACGATGACAACCTTCCCTCCGATGAGCTGCTCTGCAAGAAGAATATGCAGATATTCATCGAGAACCTGAATGTCACCGGCGATTCCGAGTTGGTCCACTGCTGTCAGTTCATTGAGCTGGAGCCTATCCACGACGTTGCCTGCTGCCTGAACGAACTGGGCCTGACCACCCAGGGACGACTGCTTGCCAACGCATACGAATTCGGCGTCAAGCTCCGCTCCTGCAGCCGCACCAACGCCTTCCGACCATACGACGGCAACCAGCCGCCCATTCAGGTCAACTTCACTGTGCCAGCCGAGGAACTCAGCGACGACGAAAAACTCCAGGCTCGGCGCTATGCCGATTTTTGCGCCATCTTCAAGCCCGGCGGACTCAACAGCGCCCAGCGGAAGGCACTTTTCGATGCCTTCGGTTCCACCCTCGCCCAGGACAAAAAGAACAAGCCCCACCTGGTAGTCGTCACCGCCATTCTCCTTCTGATGAATCAGCGTGTATACGGCAAGCCGCTGACCGGTACGCTCAACAGCATCCGCACCACCGTCTTCACCACCTTCGGCTGGCCCGCCACCACGGCGAACAGTTACCCGAAGGATGCGCTCAAGAAAGGCGTCACCCAAACTCTCTACAACTATAGGGAAAAGGCAGCCCTGCTTCTTTCCACAGCTCTTGAGAACACCCGGTAAAACGGGTTTAGGAACTTTTAGGAAGAATCCCCATAAACCGCTCCACCACAAGTGGTTACAATTGTCGTAAATAATTCTCAAAAAAGGTGAAATAGGAACATTTCGCCCGCTTTTCATACTTATATTTTTGTAGTGCAATCTGACGGAAACGGAATTAAAGCAGTCGTTCCGAAGGATGTAGCCACTGCCTTCAATGGCAACCGTTTTTACTGCTTCGCGGGTGGCTTTTCCATTAAATCAATGCACTATGAAGCACGATTTAATCCAACTTGCTCAGCAGTATCCGGGGCTCACCGTCTCGGTATCGCTCGACGACCTTCTCACCGCCGGCAGGACCATTGCCGACGAACTCCTCGACAGCCTTGATCGCACCGTTGCCGCCCAACCCGCTCCCGCCAAGGAAGAGGATGAACTCCTGACAAAGGAAGAAGCCCGCAAGAAACTCGGCGTCTCCGTCACCACGCTGTGGCGCTGGGCGCAGGACGGCTACCTCACCCCGCTCAAAGTGGGCGTCCAGGTCCGCTACCGGCTCTCCGACATCAACGCCATCCTCGTCAGAGAAGGAGGTGCCTTATGAGCCAGCCCAAACACATCAGCGAAGTCCTGCACCAGCTCGTTCTCAACAACCCGAACGACCCCTATGCACAGATCCTTCGCCACTGCCCCTTCATGCAGATCGAGCTGCTCAAGGAAGGCTACA
>JAILNI010000014.1 GCA_024691765.1 Bacteroidales bacterium
TTGTTCTTGACCATGCTGTAGATCGCCATGTCCCCGAAGGTCAGGATATCCCCGATCTTCGGCATTTCCGGCAGGCAGTAGAGCCCGATCACGTCGCCCGCGAGACAGGTCCTTGACGCAAGGCGCAGCCAGACCCCTCCGGCAGCTTCCCCGCCTTCCGGAGGCTCCGCCGCGCCCCGGCTCAAAAGCGCGCCGAAAAGCGGCGGGGTGTACGGCATCTCCAGGACGTCCGGCATATGACAGGCCGCAGACGCGTCCAGGATGAGAGTCGGCAGATCAGAGGTCTCCACGATATCCAGGACTTTTGCGATGAGGGTTCCCGCATTCAGCGCGATTGCCTCCCCGGGCTCGAGATAGACCTCCAGCTTCCATTTTTCCTTCACTTCCTTCACAAACCCGATCAGCCGCTCCACATCGTAATCCTTACGCGTTATGTGGTGGCCCCCGCCCATGTTGATCCAGGAAGCCTGCTTCAGGTAGCTGCCGAAATTCTCCTCGATACTGCGGAAGGTCTCGATCAGAGGCTCAACCCCCTGCTCGCAGAGCGTATGGAAATGAAGCCCGCTCACCCCCTCCGGCAGTTTTTCCGGCATCCGGCTCCTCCGAATGCCGAGGCGGGAACCCGGCCCGCAGGGATCATAGATTGCGTGCCCCTCCTGGGTGGAAAATTCCGGGTTGATCCGGAGTGCGGTTTTCATTTTTCCGGCTTTAACAGCAGGTTCCCAGATCGGCCGGTGGGCGTCAAGCTGGGACAGGGAATTAAAGTAAATATGCGTACAGATCCCGCTTAAGTCCTTCATCTCCCCGGAACTATAGGCCGGCTCAAAGACGTGGTTTTCCGGATGGGGATTCGATTCGCTCTTAAACTCCTCGAAGGCCAGACGCGCCTCGTAAAGCCCCGACGCCGTCGTTCCGGCCAGATAGTCCGCGATCAGCGGGTAAACCCGGAACATGGAGAAAGCCTTCTCCGCCAGCAGGATCTTGCAGCCGGCCTCATCCTGCACCCGTTTAAGGACGGAAAGGTTCTTTATGAGCGCCCCCTCCTGCACGATGTAGGAGGGGGTCGTAAGTTCACTGAATTTCATTTTTAATCCACCAGAACCGGATTCTCATCGACGACCCAGGGCAGGCCGTACTGATTCAGCATCTCCATATAGGGATCCGGATCAAATTCATCCGTCGTGAAGACGCCCGGCTTCTTCCAGAGGCCCTTGACGACCAGCGCGGCCCCGATCATGGCCGGAACGCCCGTCGTGTAGCTGATCGCCTGGCTGCCCAGCTCCCGGCAGCACTCCTGATGGTCGCAGACATTGTAAATGTAAATCCTGCGCTCCTTCCCGTCTTTCCGGCCCGTGAAAATGCAGCCGATATTGGTCTTGCCCACCGTCCGGGGACCCAGGCTGGCCGGATCCGGCAGCAGGGCCTTCAGGAACTGGATCGGAACGATCTTATGTCCCTCGAAGCTGACCGGGCTGGTGGAGAGCATGCCGACATTTTCCAGGCATTTCATGTGGGTTAAGTAGCTCTGGCCGAAGGTCATGAAGAAGCGGATGCGTTTCACCTCCGGGAAATTACGGCCGAGCGCCTCGATCTCCTCGTGGTGCAGCAGGTACATATCCTTCTTTCCGACCTGGGGGAAATCATAGACTCGCTTGATCTCCATCGGCTTCGTCTCGACCCATCTGCCGTTCTCCAGATAGCTGCCGTTGGCGGATACTTCCCGGAGATTGATCTCCGGATTGAAGTTGGTCGCGAAGGGATAGCCGTGGTCGCCGCCGTTGCAGTCGAGAATGTCGATCGTGTCGATCACATCAAAATAGTGCTTCGCGGCGTAGGCGGTGAAGACGCTGGTAACGCCCGGATCGAAGCCGCTGCCGAGGAGGGCGGTAAGATTGGCCTCTTTGAATTTCTCCCCGTAGGCCCACTGCCAGCTGTAGTCAAAGTAGGCGGTAAAGCCCTTCTCCCGGACCCGCTTTTCGTAAATTGCCCGCCATTCCGGGTCGTCGGTATCCTCCGGCTCGTAGTTGGCCGTGTCGATGTAGTCCACCTTGCAGGCGAGGCAGGCCTCCATGACCGCAAGATCCTGGTAGGGAAGGGCGACATTCAGGACCGCATCCGGCTTGTAGGCCCTGATCAGGCTCACCAGCTCATCCACGCTGTCCGCATTGACCCTGGCCGTCTCAAGCTTTACGGCCGTCCCAGCCTTCTCGATTTTTTCCCTGAGCGCAATGCATTTCTCTTCCGTACGGCTCGCGATCATAAGCTCCGTGAAGGTTTCGCTGTTCTGGCAGCACTTCTGGATTGCGACCTGGGCCACGCCCCCGCAGCCGATGACAAGTAATCTGCTCATGTTTTCACCCTGTCCTTTCCTGAAAATGAAGTAACTGTTCAGAACCCCCATTCGCGGCCGTAAACGGCCGCTTCATGAGGGCGGTCAGAGTCGCTTCGCGCCTTGCCCGCCCCGCATAAATCCACGGCTTTTGTCCGGAATGCAAGCATTCCGCCCCGCAAGCCGCAAATTTATGCGGGGTGCTGAACAGTTACAAAATGAAAAGCTATTCCTCTTCTTTTAAGATATCCTCCACATATTTCGGCAGCATAAAAGCCCCCCTGTGAAGATGCGTCGTATAGTACCAGGTCTTAATATCCCTTTTCTCCCAGCGCTCCGGATCGAAATCCTTCAGCGGGTGATATTTTTTGGAGGCAAAGCCAAAAAGCCAGTAGCCCGCCGGGCAGGTCGGAATGTGGGCCTGATAGACGCGCAGGATCGGAAAGGACTTGAAAGCCTTCCGATGCATCGCCCGGCAGTTCTCCTCATCCTCGTCGAAGAAAGGGCTGCCGTGCTGATAGACCATGATCCCGTCGTCGTGGAGGGCCTTGTAACAGTTCCCATAGAACTCTTTGGTGAAAAGGCCGGCTTCATGGCCGAGCGGATCCGTCGCGTCGTTGATGATCAGATCGTACTTGTCCTTGCAGCGGCGGAGGAAGCGGAGCCCGTCCTCGTAATAGATCCGGACCCGGACGTCCTCAAGCCCGATCGCGTTGTCCGGAAAATATTTGCGGCAGACGTCCACGAACATCTTGTCCGGCTCGGCGATGTCGATCACCTCTATCTCCTTGTAGTGCGACAGCTCGCGCGCCACCCCGCCGTCGCCGCCGCCGATAACCAGGACCCTCTTCACATCCGGGTGGACCGACATCGGCACATGGACGATCATCTCATCGTAGGTGAATTCTTCCTGCTCCGAAAAGATAACATTTCCGTTGGAGGTCAGGAATTTCCCGAATTCCGGCGAGTCAAATACGTCGATCCTGCGAAACTCGCTGATTCCGCTGTAAAGATGCTGGTTGACCCGGATCGCCATCTTCACATTGGAGGAGTGCATCTCCTCAAACCAATAATCCATCCTGTATTCCGCCATCTTTGAATCCTTTCCTGCGCGGCATTTTTCCGTTTCTTTTTCCGGAGGGGGAATCAGGAATCCCTGTCCGAAAACTCAATCCTCCCGGCGGGGACAGCCCCTCTCCGCCCCCCCTATTTGAGGACGCCCAGCTCGGAGATGTCCTCGCTCTCCGGCCCCTGCATCGAACAGCCTTTTTCCTTCGCGGTTTTGATGTACTCCAGGATCTCGCGGGTGATCATTTCCCCCGGCGCGAGGATCGGAATGCCCGGGGGATAGCACATGACCGACTCCGCACAGATCCGGCCGACCGTCTCGTCAATCGGGAGCTTGATCTTCTCGGCGTAAAAGGCCTCCTGAGGCGTCGCCTTGACGATGGGGGTGACATATTCCGCGCTGAAAAAGTTCCCTTCCGGCTTCACATAGAGCCTCGCGATATCATCCAGGGCCCCGGCCAGGCGCTCGATGTCCAAAAGCCGGTCTCCGATGGAGATATAGGCCAGCACATTGGAGAGATCGCCGAATTCCATCTGGATATCGTACTCCTCCCGCAGCAGGTCATATACCTCGATGCCGGTAAGTCCGATCCCCCTCGTGTTGATGACCAGCTTGGTCCGGTCGAAATCAAAGACGCTCCCGCCGTTAATGAGTTCCGTCCCGAACGCGTAGTAACCGTCGATCTCGTTGATCTCCGACCGGGCGTAGTCTGCCATCTCGGATACCCTGGCAAAGCTTTCCTCGCCCCTTAAGGCCAGGTTCCGGCGGCTGATATCCAGGCTTCCCAAAAGCAGATAGGAGGCGCTCGTGGTCTGGGTCAGGTTGATGATATTGCTGACATAGCCCTCGTTGACATTCTCCCCCAGAAGGAGCAGGGAACTTTGCGTCAGGGACCCGCCCGACTTGTGCATGCTGACCGCGCACATATCCGCTCCGGCAGCCATGCCGTTTTTCGGCAGGTTCTTCCCAAAATAGAGATGGGTCCCATGGGCCTCATCGACCAAAGCCAGCATCCCGCTGGCGTGGGCGAGATCCACGATGGACTGCAGATCCGAGCAGATTCCATAGTAGGAAGGATTGTTGATCATGATCGCCTTCGCGTCCGGATGCTCCGCGACGGCCTTTCGAACGTCCTCGATCTCCATCCCGAGCGGTATCCCGAGCTTGGTATCTACCTTGGGATCGATATAGACCGGGATCGCTCCGCACAGAACCAGCGCGTTGATCGCGCTCTTATGCACGTTTCTCGGCATGATGATCTTGTCCCCATGCTTGCAGGCCGTAAAGACCATGCTCTGCACCGCGCTGGTGGTGCCGCCCACCATCAAAAAAGCGTGCGCCGCCCCGAAAGCATCCGCCGCCAGTTCCTCCGCCTCCTTGATGACGGAGACCGGATGACAGAGGTTGTCAAGCGGCTTCATCGAATTGACGTCCACCTCTACGCACTGCTGTCCGAGGAAATCCACCAGCTGGGGATTTCCTCTTCCCCTCTTGTGGCCCGGCACGTCAAAAGGGACGACCCTCAGCCTCCGAAACCTTTCCATGGCGCTGTAAAGCGGCGCGCTCTTCTGCTTATTCAAATCCATTTTGATAGAACCTCCTGCCTGCCGCTTTCTGCGCCATTTTCGCGACGATTCTTTTGCCTTTTCTCTTGACAGAATCGGCTGTTTCGATTTAACTTTATGTTCAAATCTCGCTTCGACTATCATAGCGTAAAGAAGAGCAAATTTCAACTGCTTATTATAAAGGAGGTTTCCTATGGATTCTGTCATATTTGACGTAGACGGCACACTCTGGGATTCCCGCCGGGAGGTGGCCGACTCGTGGAAGCTGGTCTGCCGCAGCCGCGCGGTCCCCTCTTCCCACATCACCCCCGAACGCCTCAAAGCCGAGTTCGGAAAGCCCATGGCGGAAATAGGCCGCTCCCTCTTTCCGGAGCTTGGGGAAATGAAAAGAAACGAGCTCTGCCGGGAACTCTGCGACTTTGAGGTAGCCTACTTAAAGGAGCATTTCCCCAAAGTCTACGAGGGGGTTCCGGAACTATTCGCCGCCCTTGCCCGGAAACAGATTCCGCTCTTTATCGTCAGCAACTGCCAGGCGGGCTATATAGGAGTTCTCCTTAAAAGCAATGAACTCGTCCCCTTTGTCAAAGACCATCTCTGTCCGGATGACAGCGGCTTTGACAAGGCCGGGAATATCAAGGAGATCATCCGCCGCCACAAGCTCCTCTCCCCGGTCTATGTCGGGGACACGATGGGGGATTATGGGTCCGCAAAGAAGGCGGGCTGCGCGTTCATCCATGCCGCCTACGGATTCGGTGAGGTCCCCGACGCGGAAAGGAAGATCGAATCCCCACTTGAGCTTCTAAGCTTTTTCTGATCTTACATTCCGCTCCACAGCCAAAAAGGCTGCCGCAGACGCGGCAGCCTTCTTGCCTTATCTTTATTCGACCGGTCTTCCGGCTTCTTTCGCGTAAGCCAGGACTTCATCCAGGATCGGCATGACGCAGAGCGCGCCCTTCCTTGTGGTGACCAGGGAGGCCGCAGCGTTCGCGAAGGTCAGGAGCTCCCTTAGCTGCGCCTCGTTCATGTTAAGCCCGTATTTCAGCACATGATGAAGGGCGCTGGCGCAGAAGGTATCGCCCGCCCCGGTCGTCTCGACCGTCGCCGGATTCAGGAAGCCTTCTTCGAAGACTTCGATCCCCCCGCAGTAGGCCTTGCTTCCGTCCGGGCCGAAGGTCGCGAAGACCAGCGGGATCTTGTACTCGTCAATAATCTGGTGGATCCCCTTGTCGAGATCGCTTTCCCCGGTCATGAAGGTGATCTCATTGTCGGAAATTTTAAGGACGTCGCACTGGGAGAAGCCGTAGGCAATCTTTTCCTTTGCCTTCTCCTCGGAATCCCAGAGCGGAGGACGGAGATTGGGGTCAAAGGAAATGATGCAGCCGTTTTCCCTGGCGATCTTGACCGCCTCCACTGTCGCCGCCTCAACCCCTTCATCCGTCATGGACAGGGTGCCGAAGTGAAAGATCTTCGCCCCCGCGATGACCTCCATATGGGCGATCACTTCTTCGCGGGTCAGCATGATGTCCGCTCCCGGCTTCCGGTAGAAAGAAAAATCCCGGTCCCCGTTCGGAAGCTTTTCGACGAAGGCCAGCGTGGTCTTCACCGAATCATCCATCATAAGGGCGCTCATGTCGATCCCCTGCTCCGTCGTCCTCTCCTTCAGCATACGGCCGAACATATCGTTTCCGACCTTGCCGATAAAAGCCGTCTTCCTTCCCGCCTTCGTCAGCATGGCGAGAACGTTGCAGGGCGCGCCGCCCGGATTGACCTCCAGAAGCTTATTCCCCTGGGGCGAAAGTCCGCTCTCCGTAAAATCAATTAACAGCTCGCCCAACGCTGTCACATCATACTTCTTCTCTGCAGCCATGATGATACCGCCTTTCTTCATAATAAGATACCTGTATCATACTTCTTTTTTGTACATTTAGCAACAAAGATTCATAAGGAAATCAAAAAACCCTGTAAATTCTCCGCATACGCCGCAATACGACCGCTTAAACACCCAAATAGACCATGAGGCCCGCCAGAAGAAGCGCCCTTACGGCGGTAAACCAGTATTCATCTCCCTTGAGAAGGATCATTCCGCAGTGGATATTCGCTTTCGGACAGACGCCTATACATTTCTGGCACTGGAAGCAATCTCCTTCTACTTTCAGTTCTCCATCATTTGGAAGTCCGATCCGCGAGGGGCATACCTTGCTGCAGGCACTGCATTTTTTCAGACAGGCCGGCCGGTTTCTTCTCAGCGAGAAAGGCGTAAGGACGGGAACCAGAGAGAAAACGGCACCCATCGGGCATAAAAACTTGCAGAAAAACCGCTCTTCAGCAGCCATCCCGATCAAAATAAGAAGGAAAAGCAAAAGACCTGCAGCGTACCTGTCGAAACGGAAAGTAAGGGCGTGCAGCATGGAAAAAACATCCCAGGGATTCGTGCCGGAAAACATCCCGTATTTCCCGAAAAAGCACATGAGAAGACTTCCTCCGAGCACCAGGTATTTGAGATTCGGGAGAAGCTCCAGAAGACGCTCAGGCAGCCGTCGGGGCTTCTTCTTCATTTTTTTCAAAACCCATTGGACAAAGGAATAAACCCAGTCGCCCAGGCTCCCGAAAGCGCAGGAAAAGCCGCAAAAAAACCGTCCGAAAACCGCCGTATAGATGAGAAGAAGCAGGAGGATCCTTATAAAAGCAGTGATTTCAATGAGTTCCCCCGTCCCCATTTTTGTAAAAATGTATTTGATTCCGGCATAGGCAGACGAATAAGCGGAGGGCAGGAAAATGAAAAACAGCAGCTGGATAGCAAAACGAAACAGATTATGAATCTTAACGGTTTGTTTCTTTGTGAGTTTTTTCTTTTTGCTCCCGTTTAAGGACGTCTTGCCGGCGTTTTCCTTTGTCATCATAACCACCCTTCCTCATTGCGCGCCGGCAAGAGCCGAAGCGACTGCGTCGCGAATCCCGGCCGAGCTGAAGGTCGCTCCGGAAACAGTATCTACTGAAGAGGTCTGCGCGCTGATGATCCTCGGAATGATCTCAGAGGCCATCTCAAAAAACGAATCATCTTCCGACGCGTGATCGGTGACGTCAACAGAAACTATGGCGCCGTTTTCAACTTCCACGCTGACCGAAATGTTTCCTCCGAAGCCCATGGCCGTCCCCTTATAGCTGCCATCTGTATAATTCCCCGCATCCAGCGTCTCCTTGCCGCTTCCGTGTTCCTTCAGATAGGCGATTTCGTTTTTGGCGCTTTCCAGTTCCGCCTCCAGCCTGGCGATGGTATCCGCCTGTACCCTCTCCCGGATAACGGCCTCATAGATATAAAGCGACGCCAGAATGATGAACACACTGGTCAGCCTTACCACAAAAGATCTTCCAAACATACGCAGGCCTCACTTTCCCGCCGCGTCAAGGGCGTTTGCGGCCGCGTCAAGAATTGCCTTGGATGTACAGGTCGCGCCGCTTACCGCGTCCTTCTCAAGATCCACCGCGTCTGGGAGTCCGGCGTTAAGAATCGTATCCGTCATCCCCTCCGATGCTTTCCTGATAAAGGAATTGTTGCTCTTTGCGCCGTCCCCGGCGATGTCCGAGATGCCGACGACCCGGTCCTCCAAAACCCTGATTGTAAGCGTCAGGTTATAAGGGACAAAAGCTTCATCCTCATCCGGAACGCACAACGCCGTCCCATTATATTCTCCATCCTTATATAAGGAAGTATCCTCCGTTCCCCCGGAAGGGTCATCGTCCGGAACAGACGGCTTCCCGGATTCTTCCGATGGATCATTGTCCGATACAGACGACTTCCCGGATTCTTCCGATGGATCGTTGTCCGAAACGGAAGATTTCCCGGACTCTTCCGATGGATCGTTGTCCGAAACGGAAGATTTCCCGGATCCCTCCTCATCCTTGTCCGGCCCAGGCTCCTCTATCTTCTCATAAAGATCCAGAAGGCCGATTCCCTCTTCAGCATAGGAAAGCGCCTCTTTCACGGCCTCAAGAATTCCATTCGAGCTGAAAGTGGCCCCGGAGACCGTATCCAGATCCGTATTCTGCGTCTCAACGATCCTCCGGAGCAGCTCTCCGGCCCGCCGGAAATACGTCGGCGTATCGTCCTGATACAGCACAGTAACAGCGGCGATGGTCTTGTCGCAGATCGTAACCCCGATGATGATCTCGTCGTTAAAGCCATCCGCTGAACCGATATAAATGCCATCCTCATAATCAAAGCGCCCGGAAAGGGCATCCTCCTCTTCCTTCCGGGAATCTGCCGGAGTGTCGTTCTCCTCCTCGGCCTCCTTATTCGCACTGCTTCCATCGGAAACCAGAGCTCCCGTCAGGGCGTCTCTTACAGCGTTTATGATTCCTCTGGAACTGAAAGTGGCTCCGGAGACAACATCCACATTCGTCGTCTGCTCCCGGATAATCGTTTCCGTAAGCTTCTCAGCCTTCCGGAGATACTCTTCCGTATCCTCCGAAGAGATTATCTTTATGACCTTAATCTTTCCATCTTCAATAACAAGGGACACTTCGAGTTCTCCGTTAAAACCTTCCGCTTTTCCGGTATAGGTCCCGTCCTTATAAACCGCCCCGGATTCGTCAACCGCTTCCGTCTTTGGAGTATTCGCTTCCGTCTTTGAAGCATCTGCTTCCGCCGGAAGGAAAGGCGTTCCTTCCGCTCCGTTTGTCCCCGCCGCCCCGGAAAGGGCCGCCCTCACCGCGCTGATGAGCCCGTTCGAGCTGAACGTCGCTCCGGATACCGTATCCACATTGGTCGTCTGTCCGGCCAGAATCGCGCTGATGATCCGGTCTCTTGCCTGCAGAAAATAAGAAGTCGTATCGCCATGGGAGAGTACGTTGATGGCGGCGATCCGGCCTCCGGAAACCGTAACGGATACGGTCGTCCTGCCTCCGTTAAAACCATTTCCGCTGCCGGTATAGGTTCCATCTTTGTAAGAAGACGGCTCTGCCGCCGGCGCGATAGGGGCCGCGCCGGCTCCCCCGTTTTCAGACGATCCGCCGATCGTCTCGTACAGTGCCTCCGTCTCCTCCCCGGCCGCCGTATGCATGGCGTTTCTGACCGCCTGTAGGATCCCCTTCGAACTGTAAGTAGCCCCGGAAACCACGTCGACATCCAGGGTCTGTCCGGAGAGGATATCAGCCGTCACCTGCGACCAGGCCCTTGAAAAAAAGGAAGAGGTATCGGAATGGGAAATAAGGTCGATAGCCCGGATCGTTTGATCCCCTATTGTCACGGAGACCGTAACCTTTCCATTAAAGCCGCTTCCCGACCCCTGATAGGTTCCATCCGCGGCATCAAAAGATCCCAGAGGCTCTTTAGCGGACGCTTCTGATTCCTCCGGGAACTTTTCTTCCTCTTTTTTGACACTGCTCTCTTCGAAGACGCTTTCCTCCTCCGCCGGATCGCTTATCGCATAGGTTTGTGTCTGATAACCCGAAAGTCCTGCAGCGACCGTCCCGGCGATGAGAATTGCCGGCAGGAGCGGAGCATAAACAGATAGAAGTTTTTTTACATCGACCATTTCCATGCCTCTCTAAAATAATATAATATTCCGCTGCTTTGCGCCTAAATCCCGAGGCGTCAGCAAAAGCCCGGCGTATCATCCCGCAAGTTGACGAACCAAGGCAATGGTTATTATACACTAACATGGTTGGTCTTGTCTAACTATAATTTCAGGATTTTCTGATTATTTTCATCTCAAAGCCTTCCGAAGGCGTAAAACTTTCGGCCAGCCCTTCCGTGACATAAAGCGTCTGGTCCTCCGTGAGGAAAACCGCCTCAAAATCCTCCGTCCCTTCCCGCCAGAAGGAAAGAGCCTCCTCCATTCCCATGACAAAAAGGGAGGTGGACAGTCCGTCAGCCAGCGTTCCGTCTTTTGCCACGACAGTAACGGATCGAAGACCGTTTTCCACCGGCCAGCCGGTTTTCGGGTCAATGATATGGTGATACTCCGTTCCCGGAATCATCCTTTCATAATCGCCTGAAGTGATTACCGCGCAATCGCTGATGCTGACAACCCCCGCAATCTTGCTGCTCCCCGGCTCCGGATACTGAATCCCGACTTTCCAGAGACTTCCATCCGGTTTCTTTCCCAGCGCCTGCACGTTGCCGCCCAGATTGAGGAGTGCCGATGAAACCCCCATGTCCCGCATCAGCCTGATAACAGAATCGGAGGCATAGCCCTTCGTGATTCCGCCGAAATCGACAGCCATTCCGGGTATCCCATAGGAAAGCTCCCCTTTTTCGCGGTCGAAGGAAAGACTGCCCGCATCGACCAGGCGCAGGGTTTCCCGGATTTCTTCGTCCGTCGGGATCACTGCATTTTCCTCCGTAAGCTCATCCAGGCGGTCGAAGCCCCAAAGCTTCATAAGCGGATAGATGCTTATGTCGAAAGCCCCCTCCGTCTCTTCATAGAGGCGGAGCGCTTCCCCGGCAAGAAAGTTTGTATCCGCCGAAAGCGAGCCTCCTCCGTTCGCGTTCAGCTTCGAGACCTCGCTCGTCTCCGATCCGGTGGAAAGCAGCTCATTGAGGCCTTCGATTCTCTCCCTGCCTTTGGCGACAGCTTCCTCCCCCTGCGGGCCGAAAGCCGATATCGTCATCACGGTGTCCATGGAAAGAAACGTGTCGTCAAATCGGGCGTCGTCTGAGACCGGGCGGGCAGCCGATGATTCGGAAGCTGCTTTTTCCCCGGAAACAGGGGAGGCTCCGCAGCCGGATTGTATAAGAAGAAGCAAAGCCATCAAAAATACGGTTGTTCTTTTTTTCATTTTCAAATCCCTGTGTTCTTAAGAGTTATAAGTGGCTAACAATAGAACTATACCCACTTTTTCGGATTTTGTCAATGAGCAGGCATGTAAAAATGGGCATGGCGCGGCTTAAGATGCGGCATGCCCGTTTTTCCCGAATTAACATAAACGTTTTAAAGAGACATAAGCCTTGCGCTGAAAGATTTCCTTATGCTATGATGAAGGAAATGAAAGGAGAGACCCATGTACCCGCTCTATAAGGAAGAGAATGATTTTGAAATCTACCGCAGGAAATCCATCCATATCGGCCCACACCTGCACAAGGTCCTGGAGCTGGTATACGTCCTCGAGGGCAGCCTGGAACTCGGTATAGGAAACGAGCTTTTTCATATGGAGAAGGGCGAGCTGGGCCTGGTTTTCCCCGATCTCATTCACCACTACCAGGCTTTCGGAAGCGGACAGGGCAGATCCCTTTATCTTTTAGCCGCCCCGGCCCTGGCTGGGGCTTATCAGAAGACGATCCTGAGCAAGTGTCCGAAAGAGCCGGTCATCCCGGCGGAAAAGGTTCACGAGGATGTCCTCTACGCCTTCAAAACCCTGACGGGCCGCCGCAAGAAGCAATCGGAGGACGACGTGATCCGCTCAGCCTACATCATGATCATCCTGGGGAGGACGCTTCCCCATATGACGCTCGAAGACCGGGACGCTTCGGGAAATGACGATCTCGTCTGCCGGACGGTCTCCTACATCTCAGCCCATTACATGGAAGACGACCTCTCCCTGACGAAAATGGCCAGGGATCTCTATGTGAGCCCGTTCACCCTCTCCCGGGTCTTCTCCTCCACCTTCCACATGAACTTCAACCGCTATGTCAACGAGGTCCGGATCGATTACGCCAAGCACCTGCTCGCCTTTACGGACCAGAGCGTCACGGAAATCCTGGAAAACGCGGGCTTCGGGAGCCAGAGGACCTTCAACCGGGCCTTCCGGGAAGCCCTCCACATGACCCCCATGGAGTTCCGGGAAGCCAATATGGTTCCCTCTCCCTAAAGCAGCGCCGTTTTTTAAGCGGACGCAAGGACCTCATTGTTCAGCATAACCGTGTCGATCCTATTGGTTCCCTCCATGAAACCGACGTCCGTCACATTCTCGAAATCCTCCGACCAGAATCGAAGCCAGAAGGATCCCCCGGCATATTCATAGAGATCCACATCCAGACCGTTGATTTCCGTCTCGTAAACGGTCTTCTCTTCATCCTCCGTTATCTCATATGCCTCTTGCCGCAGATAGTCCAGCATCTCCCCTGTGATTCCGATATCCACAAGGCTTTCGCCGGCCACGGAAGCGGCTATCTCCTCATCGTCTGCCACTCCAAGAAACAGCATCTGAACCGCTTCCCATTCCTCAGGATAAGACTCCTCCGAAACATAGCTTTCCGAATGGTCCGTTTCCGATTCGGTAAGGAAACCGGCCAGATTGCCGATCATGCTGATCAGAATAAAAATCATGGCAAGCAGCAGGGCCGTCGCGTTTTTCTTATTTTTCGTCCTCGGGATTTTCTCCTTCCCGGGCACAAAAGCCCGGACGCGGGCCGCTTCCATCCCATCATTTCTTTGCTGCTTATCCTGCTTCCAGCGGTCATAGGAGGCGGAAGCCTGCTCTCTGTCCCTGTGGTAGAGGTGCGGATGGGCCGCGACGTAACGGGCCTGGCTTTCCGTCAGCTTTGTCCCGGAAGTTCCTTCATAGCTCTTAAGAGGCTCCGTCTCCTCCCGGACAGAAGCCTCCTCCTTTCTTTTTCTCCCAATATAGTCTTCGGGCCTCATGCCCACGGCATCAGTCGGCTGGCTCGGCCGCTCACCCATAACCTCCCGGCTGGTACGGATCCCGGAAGTGATATCCATCCTGGGATCCGGCGGCTCAAGAAGAGCGTCATCGATGAAATCAATTTTCCTTTTCAGCGGGTCGTCCGCGAAGTCAAGATCATCCAGATGGAAATTCCCCGGATCCGGAATGCCCGGCAGCGGTATATCGTCCCACAATCTCTCATCTGCCATTGTATCACCTCCCTTCCTCTATCCTATCATTTCAGACAGGAAGATGCAATCCATTCTTCCTTCTTGACTTTTCTTTCAGGAATGTTAAAATGATAGCTGACAGTGGAATCCGTATAATCTTTCCCGGCATGGAAGTTTTCACGGGCCTGCCCGGATTTCCCTATTTGTTAATCATTATCTACTTTAAGGAGGAACCCTGCCAATGAAAAACTATTTTGACCTGACCGACCGCGTCGCGCTTGTCACCGGCTGCTCTACCGGCCTCGGTGTCCAGATGGCCAAGGCTCTGGCCAACCAGGGCTGCAAGATCGTCGCCCTCGCCCGCCGCGAGAACCTGATCAAGGAAGTATCCGAGCAGATCGCCGCGGAGTACGGAGTCGAGACTTTCTACGTCGCCTGCGACATTACCGACACGGACAAAGTCAACGCCGCTGTGGACGCGGTCCTGGAGAAGTTCGGCCGCATCGACATCCTGGTAAACAACGCCGGCACAGGCGCCGTCGCTCCCGCTGAGGATATCACGGATCCGCAGTTTGAAAATGAAATGCAGATCGACCTCTTCGGCACCTTCCGCGTCGCCCGCGCGGTCGCGAAGAAGGCCATGATCCCGGCCAAATACGGCCGCATCATCAACATCGCTTCCATGTACGGCCTTGTCGGCAACAAGATCGCCGGCTCCGCTCCCTACCATGCAGCCAAGGGCGGCGTGGTCAACCTGACCCGCGCGCTGGCCGCTGAATGGGGCAAGTACGGCATCACCGTCAACTCCATCTGCCCGGGCTACTTCTACACCCCGCTCACCGAGGAAACCCTCAACAGCGAGTTCTTCCAGAACTATGCAAAGCAGGCCATCCCGATGAGCCGCTATGGTCACGAGGGCGAACTCGACACTGCCACCCTCTTCCTGGCAAGCCCCGCTTCCAGCTATGTGAACGGTGTTAATCTCCCCGTAGACGGCGGATACACCTGCATCTAATGGCTATCGACCTCAAACTTTTCCGGGACATCCTGGCCTTCGACTCCACCACGGGGTCGGAAGGGCCGCTGGCAGACTTCCTCGAGAAGACGCTGCAGGCCCCTTCCGTGCAGGGCTGGGACGTTCCGGAAGGCGGTCGTAACCTTCTTTTCTCCTGGGGCGTTCCGCGGGTGGTCTTCTGCACCCACATGGATACCGTCCCGCCGTATATACCCCCAAAGGCCGAGGGAGACGTAGTCTATGGCCGCGGAGCGTGCGACGCAAAGGGGCAGATTGCCGCGATGTACGCAGCGTGCAAGGCCATGGAAGCCGAAGGGCTCGACGGGTTCGGACTGCTGCTTCTCAGCGGCGAGGAGACCGGATCCTGGGGGGCCAAGGCTTTCGCGAAGACCGCTTTCCGCGCCCCGTATCTTATCGTCGGAGAGCCGACCGACGGGAAGATGGTGTCGGCATGCAAGGGCACCAAGGCCTTTGAACTCCATTTCCTCGGCGAACCCTTCCACAGCGGCTACCCGCAGTTCGGCAGCAGCGCGGTCGACGCCTTCGTGGACTTCGTAAACGAACTGCGTGAGGTGGACTTCGGCACCGATCCGGTGCTGGGCGCAACCACCTGGAATATAGGCCGCCTCGTAAGCGACAATCCCCAGAACGTACTGAGCCCGTCGCTCAGATGCCGGCTGTATTTCCGTACCACCTTCGTTTCCGACGCGATGGTAACGGAAGAGGTCCGGCGGATAATCTCCGGCTATCATGCCAAAATCGCGGAAATCGGCGGAGACGCCCCGTCCCGCTGGTTCACCGTTCCGGGTTTTGAATGCGCGCCCGCCTCTTTCGGCTCCGACGCCCCGCATCTAAGCAATTTCGAGCACCGCGCCATCTGCGGCAGCGGTAGCATACGCTTCGCGCATCGTGACGACGAGCATATAACCCTCGCTGAGCTCGACGAGGCTGCGGAGCGCTATGTCGCCATGTTCAAGGCGCTTCGTTAGCGGAGCCCTGACCCTATGAATTTTATTTCCAACCCCTGCACCAATCCGTGGTGGAATATGGCCATGGACGAGTGGCTGCTGCAGAGCGGCCCTTCCGAGCCGGTGTTCCGCCTCTGGCGCAACGAGCCGTCGGTGATAATAGGGTACAACCAGGTCGCGGAGCAGGAGGTAAACCTGGAGTATCTTCAGCAGCACGGAATAAAGCTCGCCCGGCGCGTTACCGGTGGAGGGGCCGTCTACCACGACCTGCAGAACCTCAACTACAGCTTCGCCGGGCCGATCGGTAGTTTTCTTGCGCCGGAGGCCACCGTCCCGGCTCCGACACCCGGTTCTGCCCCTCCTTCCGGAGCAGCCATCTTCGCGCAGGCCCTCCGAAGCCTCGGCCTCCCTGCGGAACTCTCAGGCCGCAACGACATCTTTCTTGAAGGCCGAAAAATCTCCGGCTATGCCCGCAGCATGTGGCATAACCGCGAACTGGTGCATGGCACCCTTATGTACGACGTGGATATCGAAACCCTTACGGCAGCCCTCAACGTCGAAGGCTCGTCGAAGCTCAACCTCAAAGGCGTCGGGTCAGTGCGCAGCCGCGTGACCAACGTGCGCGACTACCTGCCGCAGTTCTCCTCGCTGGACGAACTTCAGGCGGCGCTGCAGCAGTATCTGGCATCAGTATCCCCAACCTTCGCATCCGTGCCCGCCCCTGCCTTCGGTACCCCAATCCCCGAACCCATCACCGTTCCTGCTGCCGGTTCCCCAATTTCCGAACCCATCACCGTTCCTGCTGCCGGTTCCCCAATCTCCGAATCTCTGCCCGCATCCACCGGCCGTGAATACCGGCTTTCTCCTTCCGACCTCGCCGCCATCGACTCCCTCTGCGCCGAAAAGTTCTCCATCGACGGGTGGATTCTCCGGTAGCTTTGCAACCAAATGTGCCTCCGAATGGCCTGGGAGGCATTTCGGCTTGCAGACACCCTGGCAAAACCGTTAGGTGTTTGCAAGCCAATCGGCCTCGCAGCCACTTCTATTGCATTTCCACTTGCAAACCTTTCGGAAAACGGCCAGGTCTCGCACCCCCGAAGGCCACCATGAAGATAGCTCCGGAAATCACCCAGAAGTTATTCCCTTGAGAAAATCAGAACGCAGCTGATGGCGGCCACCATGCCGCTGACCTGCCAGACAGTGGGCAGGGCGTCCATGCGGGCGATGAGCAGAAGCACTATCGAAAGCAGGCAGCAGATAACCGGCGAGCAGGCGTCGGCCAGAGGCGCTATGACCATGGCCTTGCCGTAGCGGTTGGCGTACACCAGAGTGAAAGCGCCGATGGCGTTGAGTATCTGCACGAAGAACACCTTGGTTGGAACAGCCCAGCCGTAGGCCGCCAGGGAAGAAGGCGAGCGCAGCAGGAAGGCCACGGGAATAAGCACTACCGCAGCGATTGCCATATACACGAACACGCTCTCCGCATCGGGTGTATTGTTGTTGGCTAGCTTCATCACGAAAGCCTGTATGCCCCAGCAGACGAACACCACTGCGGCCAGTACTATCCATATCCAGCCGTGGGCGCTGCCCTCGGTGTCGCTCGGCATCGCGAAGCAGATGATTGCCACAAAAGCCAGAACGATACCCAGTATCCCCAACTTGGAAACCTTCTCCTTAAGTATTGTGGCCGACAGCAGCACCGTCACGATGGGAGCCACGGAAATCATGGGCATAACCAGATACGACGGAGCATACTTCAGGGCAAGGAACAGCACCAGCTGTCCGCCTGCGCCAAGCAGGCCGACTCCCATGCTAAGCGCCACGGTCTTCGGCCGCACATCAAGCTTCCATTTTATATTATTGAGCGCGAACAGAGCGCAGGGTATCATGGAGAGGGCCCAGATTACATACACCATCTCGGACGGGAAGTCGCTCGGCACGCCGAGATAAATCTGCCCCAGGGTGGGATCCGAGAACGTCATCCAGATGCCCCAGGCAATCATAGTCACCAGGGCATACAGCAGCCAGTTGTGTTTTTTCTCTGTCATATCAGTCCTTTCTTAAGAAGCAGTTCTGCGATCTGTACGGCGTTGGTTGCGGCGCCTTTGCGGATATTGTCGCTCACGGACCAGAAGTTGAATCCGTTCTCCACGGTAAAGTCGCGGCGGATGCGGCCCACGAACACTTCGTTGCTGCCCCAGGAATAGATGGGCATGGGGTACACGTTGTTGGCGGGATCGTCCTGCACCACGACTCCCGGTTCGGAGGCCATGAGCTCCCGCACCTGCTCGACGGTGAACGGCCGGAGAGTCTCCACGTTGATACTCTCGGAATGTCCGCCCTGAACCGGCACGCGCACGGTGGTGGCGGTCACGGCTATCGAGTCGTCGCGAAGTATCTTCTTGGTCTCGTTGGTCATCTTCATTTCTTCCTTGGTATAGCCGTTCTCGAGGAAGGAGTCGATGTGCGGAAGTATGTTCTGGTCGATCGGGTGGGGATAGACGGCGGGATACTCGCCCCAGTGCGGCAGGGCGGTGGCAGGGGTGAGAAGGGCAGCGGAACCCGAAGCGGAACCGTTGGACGCGGAGCCTTCCGAAGCCTTGCGCCTCTCCTTCTCGGCTATGCCGCGTTCGGTATTCATCTGCGCAATGGCCTTGTAGCCCGTACCCGTTACACTCTGGTATGTGGAGACCACTATCCTCTTAATCCCCAATTCCTTATGAATCGGTGCGAGGGGGAGCACCATCTGGATGGTGGAGCAGTTCGGGTTGGCTATAATCCAGTCGTCAGGACCGAGTACATCGCCGTTGATTTCCGGAACGACCAGTTTCTTGGAAGGGTCCATGCGCCAGAAAGAGGAGTTGTCCACTACCCGGCAGCCCGCGGCCGCGAACCTGGGAGCCAGCTGCTCGGAGGTGCCGCCACCAGCGGAGAACAACGCCAGCGCCGGCTTTGCCGCAATCGCGTCTTCAGCGCTCATGACGGTCCACTCCTTGTCGCCGAAAAGCACCTTCCTGCCCACCGACTTCTCTGAAGCCACGGGCAGAAGATCGTCTACCGGAAAATGCATCTCTTCCAGCAGTTCCAACATTCTTGTTCCAACGAGGCCGGTGGCCCCTACGACTGCGACTTTCATTTCAGTATTTCATTTAAGACACTTCCGGCTGCCATGCGCGCACCTTCTCCGGGCCCCTGGATTACTACAGGGTCGGGATGGAGGGTGGTGCGGAGGATAACCGCGTTCTCGCTTCCCAGTATACGGAAGGCCGGATGCGAACGGGGCACGTTGCGCACCGCGATGGACGCTTTGTAGCCGAGAGGAGCCGACGCATCCTTTTCCAGGGTGGCGAGGAACCTCTGGCGGCAGCGCGAACGGGCGGCCTTCTTTTCGGCCGCGTCGAATTCGGGCTCGAGGGCTTCGAGTCTGCGGTAGAATTCATCCAGCGGCAGTTTCATCAGTGAAGACGGTACCGCCGGGGAGACGTCAACGTCGTCCTCTTCCAGCGGTATCCCCGCCTCGCGGGCAAGTATGAGCAGCTTGCGAAGGGCGTCACGGCCGGCGAGGTCGACCCTCGGGTCCGCTTCGGTAAGTCCTTCTTCCTGAGCCTTACGCACGGTCTCGGCAAAGCTTCCGGGGTAGCGGGCGTAGGAACTCAGGATGCTGTTGAGGGTGCAGCTCACCACCGCCTCCATGCTCACGATCTCCTCTCCCGCGTTGGCGCTTGCGGAGATGCTTCCAAGCATGGGGAGGGCGCTGCCGACGGTGGTCTCATGCCTGACGAAACAGCCGTTTTCGGCCGCGGCGGCCATGATTGCCGCGTAGTCGGCGTAGGGGATGGCGAACGAACGGCGGTTCGAGCTTACTATGTTGATACCTTCGCGCAGCAGGCCCACATATTCTTTCCACAGCTCTTCGCTGTCGGTGAGGTCAAGGAAGATGCTGCCGCGGGGAGCTTCGGCCTTCACTTTGTCCACGAAGCCCTTGTCACGATGGCTTTTAGCCATGCCGGCTATCTTGAGGACGCGGCCGCTTCGGTCGGCGATCTCTTTTCCCCTCTCCTCCAGCAGATGCACGAACGCCTTGCCCACGGCGCCGTAACCCGCCAAATAAAGGTTGACGACGCTTTCGGGGGCGTTTTCGAAGAACTCCCTGTGGAGGGCGCAAAGGGCGGCGTTTTCCACGGCGGCCTTCACGCTCACGTGCACGTTCGTGCCGTCGGACGAGGCGCTCATGGTCTTGATCCCGGCCTTGCGAAGACATCCCTGTACCCTTTCGACCGCGGCTTTTCCGTCAATGGGGCCTTCGCCCACAAGGCTGAGGAGCGATTCGCCGGCGGCCTTGTCGGCCATGCTGGCCACTCCCGTCCAGCCGGCTCCCTGTTCCCCGCTCACGACTGTTCCCGGATTCTCAGGGTCAAAAGTGTTGAGGATGCGTATGTCGATACCGGCTTCCATGGCAGGCTCGACGCTCGGGGCGTAGAGAACCTTGGCGCCGTATGAAGCCATGTCGAGTGCGGCCCTGTAAGACATTGCCGGCATGGTGTGGGCCTTCGGCACGTCCTTGGGGTTGGCAGTCATGATGCCTGGTACATCTGTCCAAATCTGCAGGCTGTCGGCTTTCAGCGCGGCCGCAAAGATGCTCGCCGAAAGGTCGGAACCCCCGCGCCCCAGGGTGGTGCGCTTTCCTTCGTAGGTACTGGCTATGAAGCCAGGGGCCACGAAAACGTTCACATTGGGATTCAGCGCCACCGCCGCGGATATATTGCTGTAAGTAAGGTCCTTATTATCCTTTATGACAAGAATCCGGGAGTCGAGCCACTTGGTCATCACCCCGTCGCAGGCCAGTTTGCGGGCGATTATGCGGGTGGAGAAGATTTCTCCGAAGGTAACCATTTCGTCGGCCGGGGCTGCGGCCATCTCGGCAAAGAGCGCATGGCACTCGTTTTCGGCATCGGCCCTCTCGGCACCCGTGAACAGGCGGCGGATAATCTCCAGATGGCGGGACTCGAGGTCGATGGCTTTCTGGAGGTCGGGCGTTTCCGCAAGTGAGAGCAACTCGTCGGTGCAGCCCTTGATGGCCGAGCATATAAGCATCACGCGACCTTTCTGAGCCGCGGCCCCTACTATATCGAGAACCCTCGAGATATTCGTGGCGTTCGCTACGGACGACCCGCCGAATTTGAGTACCTGCATAATTCTCACAAATATAAGAAAAAACGCGGTGCCTTCCTTGAATTATTTTTGCTACATTTGTGAAGTACGAAACTTTAACAAGCACATATCATGAAAGACATTAAAGGAACCAAGACCGAAAAGAACCTGATGGAAGCCTTCGCAGGCGAATCCCAGGCCCGCAACAAGTACACCTATTTCGCCTCCAAGGCAAAGAAAGAAGGATACGAGCAGATTTCGGCCATCTTCCTGGAAACGGCAGGGAATGAAAAAGAACATGCCGAGCTCTGGTTCAAGTATCTCAACGGCGGCCAGCTGAACGACACAGTGTCCAACCTCCTCGAAGCCGCTGCAGGCGAGAACTTCGAGTGGACCGACATGTACGACCGCATGGCAAAGGAGGCCGACGAAGAGGGCTTCAAGGAGATTGCCGCCAAGTTCCGCATGGTGGGCGCCATCGAAAAGCATCACGAGGAGCGCTACCGCAAGCTCGCCGAGAATATCAAGGGCGGCCTTGTCTTCTCCCGCGACGGCGACCGCATCTGGGTATGCCGCAACTGCGGCCACGTGGTGATCGGCAAGAAGGCTCCCGAAGTCTGCCCCTGCTGCCTCCACCCCAAGAGCTACTTCGAGCTCAAGAACGAGAACTATTAGCAGCCCGAATCAAGCCCCCGACGGCGATTTTGCGCAGATAATTTGCAAAATGCCGAAAATTAGCTAACTTTGCGGTCCGCTTTCGGGAAGTGGCGCAGTTGGTTAGCGCACGCGTCTGGGGGGCGCGGGGTCGCTGGTTCGAGTCCAGTCTTCCCGACAAAAAAGGAGTCAAGTTCTGCCTGACTCCTTTTTTGTCGCTACTACCGCTCTGCGGCAGTAGCTTGTATATGCCTGGGGGCTCTGCCCCTATTGTACCCCGCCGCCTTGTGTCCCTAACGTCTTTGCTGCTGCAAAGACCGGGACCGGCGGTTCGCCTGACGGCTCATCGACAGTCCAGCGTCCGCTGGATTTTTTATTTCCCAACATATGAGAGGGTGGCGACGGAGATGCGGACCCGGCTGGCGTCGGCGGGGCCGAAGGCTTCCGCAAGGCCGCGGCGCAGGGCGCGTTCGCAGGCAAGAAGGGTAGATCCGGTGGTGAAAACGTCGTCCACCAGAAGCAGGTGGAGCGGACGGTCGTTCGGACCGGCCGTAAGACCGATCGACAACAGCGCCTTTACGTCGGCCTCGAAGGCCGATTTTACATTGGCGTAACGGTCGTCGTGGTGAAGCCGTGTTTGGGTTCCGGTGCGGCGCACGCGCCTCAGCACCCGGTTCAATACAGGAGCCGCGGAGCCGTAACTCTCAGCGCTGCCCTTCAACTCCTCTGCGATACCACGAGCAAGAATTTCCGCCTGGTTATACCCCCGCCGCCAGCGGCGAGCCCAGTGAAGCGGTACCGGAACGATTGCATGCACGTCGGCGAAAAGGTCGGAAGCAGCCATTTCCCGCCCGAGCATCTGCGCGAAATACTTTCCGGCGCCGAAGTTCCGCCCGTATTTGAGAGCCTGCGGAATCCTGCCGTACGGCGAATCCTCCCTGTAATACAACAGCGCCGCCGCATAGCTGAATGGCTGGAATCCGGTCACCGGCTGGCTGCAAGCCCCGGAGGGCCTGTCCACCCCCGGACAGGGGCAGGGGGAGGGGCCCGTCGACAGCAAGTCATCGCTCTGCGATGGCGCGGATGACGATGGGAGGGGCCGGAGTGAGCGCAGCGAACGGAGTTCCGACGGGGCTTGACTGCCAGCCGGCTCTCCCGCCAGTTCCCGCTCTATTAGACCGTTGAACGCCAGCGCCATGGGGTTGTCGCGGCGCGCGGAGAAAAAAGTGCGGGGCAAATCAGCCTCGCACACGGTGCAGATATGTCTCTCGCTGCGCATCAGGGTGCGTCCGCAAACGACGCAAACCCGGGGCAGGACGAGGTCCGATACGCTCCCTAACACCCCATTCCTCCGCAGACCGGTATCACCTGACCGCTCACGTAGCCGGAGAGGTCGCTTGCAAGGAAAAGGGCTACGCCGGCAACATCTTCCGGAGTGCCGCCGCGGCGCATCGGGATGGTCTTGATCCACTCGTTGCGCACCTCTTCTGGCATGGCGGCAGTCATGTCGGAAATTATGAATCCTGGGGCGATGCAGTTGGCACGTATGCCGCGGGGCCCGAGCTCCTTGGCCATGCTCTTGTGAAGAGCTATCATGCCGGCCTTTGAAGCCGAGTAGTTGGCCTGCCCGGCGTTGCCGTGTATGCCCACCACGGAAGCCATGCCTATAATGGAGCCGCTGCGCTGCTTCATCATCACCGGAGTGACGGCGTGGATGTAGTTGAAGGCGGATTTCAGATTCACCGTGAGAACTGCATCCCACTGGGCCTCCTCCATGCGGAGCATGAGGCCGTCCTTTGTTATTCCGGCATTGTTCACCAGGATGTCTATGCGGCCGAACTCGGCCACGATTTCGTTCACCACGCGGGCGGTGTCCTCGTAGGAGGCGGCATTGCTCTCCCAGGCTTTCACCCGGACGCCCGTGGCCTTTAGTTCGGCCACCGTCTCTTCGGAAACCTTAAGGTCGGTGAACGCTATGTCGGCGCCTTCCGCCGCAAACTTCAGGGCGATAGCCTTTCCTATCCCCCTGGACGCACCCGTAATGAGGGCGACTTTTCCATCAAGAAGTCCCATATCTTATTTCAATTCTTTATCCAAACGCATTGCTTCCTCAATTTCGTCGGCCGAGGCGGGAAGACGCCTGCCTCCAAGCCTGCGGGCTCCGTCGGTGGTAACGAGCACGTCGTCCTCGAGACGGATTCCGCCGAAATCGAGATACTCTTTTTCAAGCAGGCCGTAGTTCACGTGGCCCTTGTCGGTGCCTTCCTTCTTCCAGAGCGCTATGAGGTCCGGGATGAGGTAGATGCCGGGTTCGTCGGTAATGACGTTGCCGGGAACCAGGCGACGGGCCATGCGAAGCGAGCGGAGACCGAGCTGCGAAGAGCGCTTCTGGTCGGGATCGTAGCCCACGAGGTCCTCGCCAAGGTCCTCCATGTCGTGAACGTCGAGGCCCATGTTGTGCCCGAGTCCGTGGGGCATGAAGAGGCCGGCCACGCCGAGCTCCATCATATCGTCGAGCGAACCGTGTACAATCCCGAGCTGGGAAAGGTTTTCCAGCATTTGCCTGCAGGCGGCCATATGCACGTCACGGTAGGCGACTCCCGGCTTGATGAGAGAGAAGGCCAGTTCGTGGCTTTCCCATACGGTCTGGTAGAGCTCGCGCTGCTTGGCCGAGTACTTGCCGGAGGTCGGATAGGTGCGGGTGAAGTCGGAGGCGTAGTGCGAGTTCCCCTCGGCGCCCGCGTCTATTACCATGAGCTTGCCCGGCTCTATCACTGCGGAGTGCCCGTGGTTGTGGAACACCTCGCCGTGCTGTGTAAGTATGGTAGCGAACGATACGCCCCAGCCTTCCGCCAGGGTCACGCCTTCCATCTCGCCCACAATCTCCTGCTCCACGCGCCCGAGCCTTATGCCGCGGCGCGCTACCGTATGCATCTTCTGTCCGAGCACGCAGGCGGCGTCGAGTTCGGCAATCTCTTCCTGCCCCTTGACCAGCCTCATGGCTATGATGGCGCGGATAAGGGCCTCCGACGGCTTGTCTATTCCTAGCCCTTGAAGCTTGAGGGTGTTGTAGTAGCGGCTGGGAGGTATGGTGTGGACCGGACGGCCTTTTACGATAGCCGAGCTCACCACGAGGTTAAGCTTCGCGTAGGGTGCGCTCGCGGCAACCCCGACCGAAGCGGCCTGCTCCGCCACCGACGGCTGCGGACCGGTCCAGATGATGTCTTCGATCGCGAAATCGTCGGCGAAGATGGTTTCTTCCCCGCTTTCGAGGTCGAGCACGGCGGCGAACTTCGGTTCGTCTATGCCCCAGTAGTAGAGCCAGGTGCTGTCCTGACGGAACTTGTAGCAGTTGTCCTTGTATTGGGCCGGAGCCTCGGCGTTGCCGATGAACACCGCTATTCCCTTTTCGCCTTGCAGCAGCTCGAGGAGCCTGCGACGGCGCGCCACGTATATATCCTTACTAAACATACTCTGCAAATTTACTAAAAATACTTGTTTTCCTGCCGGTCGAGGGCTATGAAGATGAAGAGCATCACGGTGAAGGCCCAGAGCGACGAGCCTCCGTAGCTGATGAAGGGCAGGGGGATACCTATCACCGGCATGAGGCCTATGGTCATGCCTATATTGATAAACAGGTGCATGAACAGGCACGATGCGAGGCAGTAACCGTAGATACGGGTGAACGGCTCCCGGCTCCGTTCGGCGTCGCGGCCTATGCGCAGGATCAGGAAAGTGTAGAGCAGTATCACCGCAAGGCAACCCACGAAGCCCCATTCCTCTCCTATGGTGCAGAAGATAAAGTCGGTGCTCTGCTCCGGCACGAAGCCGTAGGTGGTCTGCGTTCCCTGCAGATAGCCTTTTCCGAAGAGCCCGCCCGAGCCTATGGCTATCATGCTCTGCCGGACGTTGTAGCCAACGCCGTTCGGATCTTCCTTCATGCCGAGCAGCACTTCTATTCGGCTGCGCTGATGGTCGGCCAGCACCTTGTCGAATACGAACCTCGTGCTCAGCACCATGAGGGCCGCGGCGGCGACACCGAGAAGCAGCAGCCAAAGCGCGCGCCTGCGCTCCCTGGACCGCGGCCTTATCTTACGAAGCACAACCACCAGGCCCGCAAGTCCGGCTGCGGCCACCACCCCGAGCGAAACCCAGATGCCGGCCTTAAGCGTCAGGATGAACAGCACTATCGCCGCAAGGATAAGCAGCAGCCACCATCCCGACAGGCCTTCGCGGAAGAGGGCGAAGAGGAAGCCCACATACACCAGTGCGCTGCCGGTCTCGCTTTCAGCGATGATTATCAGCATGGGGATGGCTACGGTGAGCGCCACCCGGAAGAAGTCCTTGCGTCGCGAGAAGCTGAAGCCGGTGCGCCCCATGAGGGCCGCCAGAACAAGGGAAGTTGTAATCTTGGATATCTCCGCCGGCTGGAAGGAAACCGGACCCAGGCGGAACCACGAATGCGAACCCTTCACCGATGCCCCCACGAAGATGACCGCCACCAGCAGCACGAGCACGGCGAAGTAGGACGGAACCGAAACCACCTCCCACAGGCGCGGATTAATCGCAAACAGGATAATGGCTGCGAGAACGAAGGCCGTGAGCATCCACACGAACTGCTTTCCGCTGCGGCAGCCCCAGTCGAAGATGCTTGCCGGCTCCGCCGAATGGACCGATGCGTAAACGTTTATCCACCCGAAGAAGACCAGCAGCAGGAAATACAGCACCAGCCGCCAGTCCACCGAGCCCAGAAGGCTTCTTTTCACCGGATTACTCATCTATGAACCGCAGGTTAAGCATCCTCTCCTCCAGTTCGGGGCGGGAGATTTCCCCGGTAAGGTATTTTTCCACCAGCAGCGAGGCGATGGGGCAGGATGTGCTGCCTCCCCAGCCGCCACCTTCCACGTAACCGACAACCGCAATCTTTGGGTCGTCCTTGGGGGCGAAGCAGATGAACACCGAGTTGTCGGCTCCGTGCGGATTCTGGGCCGTTCCCGTCTTTCCGCAGATATCCAGGCCGGGCACCGCAGCTGCGGTTGCGGTTCCTCCGGAAGTCCAGCCTCCGTTCACGGCCCTCCACATTCCGGGGATGACCTTCCTGAAATGGACGGTGTCCACAAGGGTGTAGTGCTTCTCGGTGAAGCGGGCGTCCCCGCTGCGGACTATGTGCGGCACCCTGTACCATCCGCGGTTGGCCATAATGGCCGCGAGGTTGGCTATCTGCAGAGGTGTGGCGCCTATCTCGCCCTGGCCTATCGAAAGGGAAACGACGTTGCTGAAGCGCCAACTCCGGGCTCCGTAGATGCGGTCGTAGTACTGCCGTGTGGGGATATTGCCGCCCAGCTCGGAGGGGAAGTCGCTGCCGAGCGGAGCGCCGAAGCCAAAACTCATCACATACTCCCTCCAGCGGTCGAAGGCGTCGGCCACGCTGCCGTGGCGTCCGTCCTCAAGCAGATTCTTCATCACAAAGCAGAAGTAGGCGTTGCAGCTCATCATCACGGCTTCCTCGAGGTTTATGGGGGAACGGTGCGCATGGCAGCCCAGCCTGTGTCTCGAAGAATAGGCGTAGCCGCGCTGGCAGGGGTATTCATACCAGGGCTGAAGAACTCCTTCCTGCAGGCCGATAAGGCCGTTCACCAGCTTGAACACCGAACCCGGAGGGTAGGAAGCCTGCACCGTACGGTTGAACATCGGCCGGTTGGGATTGGCTGCCAGACGGCTGTAGTTGGCACCCATATTGGCGAGTTCGTCCACCGAGATACCGGGGCTCGATACCATCGCGAGTATCTCTCCCGACGAGGGCTCGATGGCAATCAGGCTGCCCTTCTTGCCCCTCATCAGGCGCTGGCCGTACTGCTGGAGTTCGGCGTCGATGGTGGTGGTTATGTCCGTTCCGGGAACGGCTGGTTCGTCGTATTCCCCGCCGGCATAGGCGTCCTGCCTGCGGTTGCGGGAGTCGCGAAGGAAAATATGGTAACCCTTGCGTCCGCGAAGCTCCTTTTCCCTGATGGTTTCGAGCCCGGTCTTGCCTATGTAATCGCCTCCCTTGTACGCTTCGGGCTCAGCCCTTATCTCCGCCGGACTTACCTCGCTCACGTACCCGAGCAGGTTGCCTCCGGCATCGAAGGGGTATTCGCGTATGCTGCGCACCTGCCCGCTGAAGCCCGGGAAGGCGTATTCCTGTTCGGCGAAGCGCATGTACTGCTCCACCGGAAGCTGCTTTACGAAGGTGAGGGTGCGGTATCCTATGCTGCTGCGGTGCTCGCGGTACCACTGCATCTTTTCATGCACGAACCCGGGTTCCACCCCGATGGCGGCCGTAAGGGCCAGGGTGTCGAAGGCCTTCACCTCGCGCGGAGTCACCATTATGTCGTAGCAGACCTTGTTTCCAACCAGCACGCGGCCGTTACGGTCGTAGATTATGCCGCGCGGCGGATAGATGGTCTCGTAAACCATGGAGTTGTTGGAGGCGTCGCGCTTGTACGACCCGTCCAGTATCTGTATCTGGAACAGCCGGCCCAGCAGGACGGCGACCACCACCCACAGTACTATCTGCAGGATGCGTGAACGGTTGTTTACCTCCATCGGCCGTCCTCCCTGTCGCTGAGGAGTCCCATGAGCAGCAGCTGGGCGGCGCTGCTCGCAAGAGTGGAGAGCAACCATGCAAGGGCGTTCGTTCCGAAACTCCTGGTTCCGGCCGCATCAACCCAGATGTACACAGCAAAGAAGAGTGCGGTGGCTATGAGAATGGCGAGCGCCATTTTGAGGAAGCCCTGCTTGGCTACCGAAAGGTCTTCCCCGCGCGAGTAGATTTCTTCGCCGAAGACGATGGATATGATCAGACGCCGCAGCGCGGCCACCGGCAGCAGCGCCACCACGCTCAGCCCGAGAATTCCGTGGGTAAGCGCATCCACAGCCAGCGCCATGGCGAAGGCGAGGAGCATCACGACGGGCCCGTTGAACCTGACAGGCAGGCAGAGTACGAGAAGGGGAAGGATGCAGACTGCTACGAGGGGCCCAAGGTTGAGGAATATCCCCAGAAGGATCTGCACTGCGACAAGCAGGATGTATACAAGGACTCCGCGCGTCTTCATTCGCCGGCCCCTCCTTCAAGCCTTGAGATGGAATCCCTGTCGAGATTCTCAACTATGGTTACGAAGCGTACGGCACGGAAATCAAGGAAAAGCCGCACATCGCATTCCCTAACGGAACCGTCCACAAGGCGGCTTTCATCGAGCACTCCGAGAGGGATGTCGGGAGGATAGATGCCTGAGAAGCCGCTGGTCCACACCGTGTCGCCCGGAGTCGTCTCCAGATGCGCCGGAAGGTCCCGCAAGGCTGCTTCCTTCCCGTGGAGGCCGGTCCACTGCAGGGGTGCGGTTATCCCTTCGTGCCCTATGCGCGCGCTCACGCTCAGAAGGGCGTTCTGCAGGGTAATTCCGTAGCAGAAGCGCTCGTCCACGGCATTCACAACCCCCACAACTCCGTCCGAAGTGACGATGCCGCTGCCTGGAGTCACGCCGTCGGCATAGCCCTTGTCGAGGATGATGTAGTTGTGGATGGAGTTGCGGCTCATCTTGACAATGGTGGCGGGCGTGTAGCGCCAGTGCCCGGTGACCGTATCGGCCACGGCGCCTTCCAGCGCCAGTTCCCTGCCTTCGTAATGCCGCAGGGCCTCGGCCATGCGGGCGTTCTCCTCTGCAAGCAGACGGTTCTGCTCCCTCAGGCCGAACCAGTTCCGTACGTTCTCGCTACCGTTCCAGACGGCCCCGAGCGTGCGGTGTACGGCCCTGTTTATCCATATATCCTGCAGGCTGCGGGTACCCGTAAGCATAAAGACTGCGGCAATCTCCAGAAGGACGAAGATTACCGCATCTATTACGTGGCTGCCACCCTTTTCCGCCATCGGCTACCTCATGAGGAAGGGATAGCTGTCGGTGTTCTTGAGGGCCATGCAGGTTCCGCGTGCCACCGCGTGAAGCGGGTCTTCGGCCACGTGGAACTGGATGTTCACCTTGTCGGAGAGGCGTTTGTCGAGGCCGCGCAGGAGCGCGCCGCCGCCGCTCAGGAAGATTCCGTTCTCCACTATGTCGGAGTAGAGCTCCGGCGGAGTGAGTTCCAGCACGTGAAGTATGCTGGTTTCGATCTTGGCTATGCTCTTGTCGAGGCAGTGGGCGATTTCCTCATGGGTGATGGTCGCTTCCACCGGATGGGCGGTCATGAGGTTAGGGCCGCGCACCACGAAGGGCTCCGGAGCGACGTCGAGGTCGGCTATCACGGCGCCCACGGCAATCTTTATCTTTTCGGCGGTGATTTCACCCACCTTGATGTTGTGCTGCTGGCGCAGATAGTACTGTATGTCGCTCGTGAAAACGTCGCCTGCGGTGCGTATGCTGTCCTGCAGCACCAGGCCGCCCAGCGAGATGACTGCTATCTCGGTGGTGCCGCCGCCTATGTCTACCACCATGCTTCCTCTCGGCTCAAGCACCTTCAAGCCTATTCCGAGGGCCGCCGCCATGGGCTCGTAGACAAGGAAGACGTCGCGTCCGCCGGCATGTTCGGTGGAGTCGCGCACGGCCCTTATCTCAACTTCGGTACTGCCCGAAGGGATGCCCACCACCACCTTGAGGTTGGGGGTGAAGAGGCTGCGGTGCTTGCTGTTCACCTGCTTGATGAACCCGCGTATCATCATTTCGGCTGCGTTGAAATCGGCTATAACGCCGTCGCGCAGGGGCCGGATGGTCTTGATTCCGGGATTGCTGCGCTCATGCATGAGCTTGGCCTGCTGGCCTATGGCTATGCACTTGCCGCTGTTGTTGTCTATTGCCACTATGCTCGGTTCGTCCAGCACTATCTGGTCGTTCTGATAGATGACGGTATTGGCCGTTCCGAGGTCTATTGCAAGTTCTTGGTTGAGGAAAGAAAATGCCATTTCAGTAGTTCGGGTTTTAAATCAGACAAATTTACGAGCAAACCGAGAGAAAAGCAAATTAAAATTGACTATTTTTGTCGCATCTTGGAAGAAAGAAAAAAATATCTTGTGGCTGTCGCCGGCGGAAGCGGTTCCCGCATGGGATCCGATATTCCCAAGCAGTTTCTGCCCCTCGGCGGGGAGCCGGTGCTCATGCGCAGCATCTCCCGCTTTGTGCAGGCGGTTCCGGGCATTAAGGTAATCACCGTACTGCCCTCAGGCCAGGCTCCCCGCTGGAAAGAGCTGTGCGCGGAGCATGCCTTCAACGTGCCGCAGATTCTGGTGCGCGGCGGCATCACCCGCTACCATTCGGTAAAAGCAGCTCTTGAAAAAGTGCCTGATGGCGCGCTTGTGGCCATTCACGACGGGGTGCGCCCGCTTGTGTCGGAGGAACTGATAAAGGCTATGTTCGCCGCCATGGAGCAGCATAGGGCCCTCATCCCCATCCTTCCCATGACGGACACCCTCAAAAGCGCAGTTCCCGGCGTGCCGGATCCCGACCGTTCAGCCCTCAGGGCCGTGCAGACGCCGCAGGTTTTCCGCAGCGAGGACATCAAGGCGGCCTACTCCACCCTCGGCTACACCGACGCCTTTACCGACGACGCTTCCGTAGCGGCCGCGGCCGGCATCCCGGTGGACTTCTTCCCCGGAGAAAAGTATAATCTGAAGATTACCACTCCCGAGGATCTCACCCTCGCGGAGCTGCTGCTGTCGCGCTAGAGGCCGTCGCGACGGGCTTCCTAATGTTTCCTGTGGTATCTGCGCCCTGTCCCGGTGGGGCTTGCGGAGTTCACCAGATTGCGGCAGAATTCTTCCGTTAGGGCCTCCGTCTTCGTTCCCTTTGGAATGCGGTAGTTCTCTCCCTTGTACTTGATGTAAGGGCCGTACCTGCCGTTAATAACCTGGATATCCCCGAAATCGGCTATCGGGGCGCCCGCGGTCGGTTTGGCCTTTTCGGAAGCGATGATGGCGGAGCACTCTTCGACGCTTATCTTGAGAGGATCCTTGCCCCTCGGGATGGAGTAGTTCTGCCCGTTCCACTTGAGGTAAGGTCCGAAACGGCCTTTGGCGGCTACGATTTCGTGTCCTTCGAAAAGACCCACAGTCCTCGGAAGCGCGAACAGCTTCATCGCCTCTTCGAGCGTGATGGTTTCGATGAGCTGTCCCTCGGCGAGGTTCGCGAACTGGCGGTTCTCGCCGTCGCCCTTCTGCACATAGGCTCCGTACTGCCCGTAGCGGGCGGTGATGGGCTCCCCGCTCACCGGGTCGTTGCCCAGCATCCTCTCCACGCGGCTGAAGGTGCCGTCGTGAAGGTCGGCGTCTACCTCCTTGTGGAAGGGCGTGTAGAAGCCGGCGATTACCTTGTTCCACTGCTTGCAGCCTTCCGCTATCTTGTCGAAATCCTTCTCCACGTTGGCCGTGAAGTCGTAGCCCAGCACGTCGGGGAAACGCTCCACGAGGTAGTCGGTAACTATCATGCCCACTTCCTGCGGGAGGAGTTTGCCGCGCTCTTCGCCTATGGTTTCGGTCTTTACCGATTCGGTGATCGCCCCGCCCTTGAGGGTGAGGTTGTGCACCTGCACCTTGCGGCCTTCCTTGTTGCCGCGGACAAGATATCCGCGCCCAGTCGTAAGGGTGGAGATGGTGGGGGCGTAGGTGCTCGGACGGCCTATTCCGAGCTCTTCGAGCTTCTTTACCAGAGTGGCCTCCGAATAGCGGTAGGGGGCCTTGGTGAACTTGCATTCGGCTTTGATCTGGGCGGCGGTGGCCTTGCCTCCGACCTCGATTTCCGGAAGTATGGCCATGCCTTCCTCTTCGGTGGCGTCGTCCACTCCTTCGGAATATAGCTTGAGGAAGCCGTCGAAGAGTATGCGCGTGCCCTTGACGATGAACTTCTCCTCGCGGTTGCTTATTCCGACGCTGATTTCGGTGTTCTCGACCCTGGCCTCCGACATCTGCGAAGCGACGGTACGCTTCCAAATCAGCTCGTAGAGCTTCTGCTCCTGCGAGTTGCCGTTTATGGAAGTGTTCTCGATATAGGTGGGCCTGATGGCTTCGTGGGCCTCCTGGGCGCCCTTGCTGCTGGTCTTGAACTGCCTCGGGTGCGAGTATTCAGGCCCGAACTGCTCGGATATGAACTTCTTCGCGGTGCCCAGCGCCAGCGCAGACAGGTTGGTGGAGTCGGTACGCATGTAGGTGATGAGACCCTTCTCGTACAGGCTCTGGGCTATGCGCATCGTCACGTTCACCGGCATGCGCAGCTTGCGCGACGCTTCCTGCTGGAGAGTGGAGGTGGTGAACGGCGGGGCGGGCCAGCGCTCGGCCTCCTTCTTGTCCACGCTTTCAACCGTGTAGCCCGAAGCCTTGCTGTCTTCCAGGAAGGCGCGGGCCTCTTCTTCCGAGCCGAAATGGGTGCTGAGCAGACCGAGGATCCCTCCCTTTCCGGCCATGTGGAAACTGCCCGATATGCGGTAGTAGGCTTCCGGGGTGAAGGCGATGATTTCCCTTTCCCTGTCCACCACCAGACGGAGGGCGACGCTCTGCACACGTCCGGCAGACAGGCCGCGGCCTATCTTCTTCCAGAGTATGGGCGAGAGTTCGAATCCCACGAGGCGGTCGAGAACGCGCCTTGCCTGCTGCGCGTTCACGAGATTCATGTCCAGCTCGCGCGGGTTCTTGACGGCGTTGAGGATGGCGTCCTTGGTAATCTCGTGGAAGACTATGCGGCGGGTTTTCTCCTTAGGGATGCCGAGGGCGTCCGTAAGGTGCCAGGATATGGCCTCCCCTTCGCGGTCTTCATCGGAAGCGAGCCATACGACGTCGGCATTCGCGGCCAGTCGGCTGAGTTCGGCCACCACCCTCTTCTTGTCGTCCGGGATTACATACTCCGGAGCGAAACCGTTATTCAGGTCGATGCTGAGGGTCTTTTCCTTCAGGTCGCGGATATGTCCGAAACTGGGTTTGACGGTGAATCCGTCGCCCAGGAAACGTTGTATGGTTTTTGCCTTTGCAGGCGATTCGACAATTACGAGATTGTTACCGTTCATACTGCAAAGATAGAGAAAAAATCACTATTTTTGCGTGTCAGACCCCGTTTTGAATGAAAGACTCAGCCAAAAAGACTATAGCCAAATGGTTTTGGATAGTGATCACCGCGCCTTTCGCATTGGTGCTCATTCTGTTGCTGCTGGTTTGGCTTTTCGCGAAGATTCCGTCCTTCGAGGAGCTCGAACATCCGGAAAGCAAGCTGGCTACACAGGTGCTCTCCGACAACGGCAGCATCCTCACCACCTTCCATATTGAGAACCGCACCTTCGTAAGCTACGAAGAGCTCTCTCCGTATCTGGTACATGCGGCCATAGCGACCGAGGACGCCCGCTTCTACAAGCATTCCGGCATTGACACCAAGGGCCTCATGAGGGTGTTCTTCAAGACCCTGCTCATGCGCGACTCTTCCCAGGGAGGCGGCTCCACCATCACCCAGCAACTCGCGAAAAGCCTTTATCCCCGCCGCGAAGTCCGCAGCCGCATTCCAGGCTGGAGCGCCGTGGTTATGGTCTGGACCAAGTTCAAGGAGTGGATTACGGCAGTCAGGCTGGAGCGCAACTATACCAAGGAGGAGATTGTGGACATGTACCTCAATTCCGTCTTCTTCGGCAGCAGCGCCTACGGCATACGGGCGGCAAGTGAAACCTTCTTCGACAAGCTCCCCTCCGAGGTGACGGTGGAAGAGGCTGCGACGCTCATCGGAATGGTGAACAAGCCCACGCGCTACAATCCCGCCATCAATCCGGAAAAGGCCCTTGTGCGCCGCAACTTCGTGCTCGGCCGCATGGCCCGCAACTCCTACAAGAAGAAGGGGCTCTACCTGCCCAAGGAGAAGCTGGATTCGCTTCAGGCCCTGCCCATAGTGCTGAACTTCCAGGTGCGCGACCACAATGCCGGCCTGGCCCCGTACTTCCGCGACCTGCTTCGCCGCGAGCTGAACGCCAAGAAGCCGCAGAGGTCGGGCTATCAGTACGAAGAGGACTACGTTTACGATTCGCAGCGCTGGGAGCAGGATGAGTTCTACGGCTGGCTCAACAAGAACAAAAAGGCCAACGGAGAGGCATACGACCTCGACCGCGACGGGCTCCGCATCTACACCACCATCAACGAGAAGATGCAGCGCTACGCCGAGGAGGCCGTCGCCGAGTGGCTGGGCGGCAACCTGCAGAAGGCTTTCGACAGGGAGCTTCGCTGGAAGAACCATCCCCCCTTCGCGAACGACACCGAGGCCTCCGTGCGCGAGCGCCTGATGAGCAATGCCCGCCGCTGGAGCGACCGTTACCGCAGCCAACGCAAGGCCGGAAAGCCCGAGGAGGAGATACTGGTGCAGTTCAGGGAGAAGGTTCCCATGCGCGTGTTCGCGTACAATAAGAAAGGATATGTCGATACGGTGATGACACCGGACGACAGCATTCGTTACTACAAGGGAATCCTGCGTTGCGGCTTCGTGGCCATGGAGCCCGGAACGGGCCATGTGAAGGCCTATGTGGGCGGCCCCAACTATCGCTGGTTCAAGTACGACAACGTCTCTCAGGGCAAGCGTCAGGTGGGTTCTACCATCAAACCCTTCCTCTACACCCTTGCCATGCAGGAAGGCATGAGCCCCTGCGACCGCACCGTCTGCGTGCCCCAGAGCTTCCTTGCCACCGACGGCACCGAATGGACTCCGCGTTCGACCGACAAGGACGAGTGGATAGGCAAGTCGGTAACCCTCAAATGGGGATTGACCCACTCTTCCAATAATATCTCCGCCTACCTGATGAAGCAGTTCGGCCCCCACGCCATGGTGGAGATGATGCACAAGATGGGCGTTCATTCCCATCTCGACGAAGTGTATTCCCTCTGCGTCGGCCCGGCCGACCTGAACCCCTACGAGATGGTGGCGGCATACAACACCTTCCCGTCTAAGGGCGTGTACATCAGCCCGATGTACGTGACCCGCATCGAGGACCGCGACGGCAACGTGCTGGCCGAGTTCACAAACCGCAAGCGCGAGGCCATAGGCGAGCGCACGGCCTTCCTTATGGCCAACCTAATGGAGGGCGTGGTGAATCACGGCACCGCATACCGCCTGCGCGGGACCTACAGGCTCGAAGGTGACATTGCTGGCAAGACGGGTACCACCAACGACAACTCCGACGGCTGGTTCATAGGCTACACCCCCTCCATCACGGCGGGAGTATGGGTAGGCGGAGAGGACCGTCAGGTGCACTTCAACTCGATCGCCCTCGGAGGCGGCGCCAACATGGCCCTGCCCATCTGGGGAATCTGGATGAAGAAGTGCGTGGCCGACGGCACCTTCGGTTTCGGTGCGGGAGAGTCCTTCGTCGCTCCGGCCGGAGTGTCTCTCGACCTCAGCTGCACGGGCGACGAGATTGCGGATGCGGTCGATATAGCCGAGACGCCGGAAGATTATTTCTTTGAATAACCGACACTTACGATGTATAAGACAATTGCAGTGATGTATGGAAGCGACTCCTCCGAATGGGAGGTCGCATGCCGCAGCGGGGAGTTTGTAGCCTCCCGCATCGACGGAGACAAGTACGACGTGTACGAGATTTTCGCCCGTTTCGGCCGCTGGCAGGTCGTCGCCTGCAAGAAGAAAGACGCCATGAAGGTGTTCTTTCCCGAGGGCTCACGTCCGGAAATCGACAAGACCGACTTCAGTGTTTCCATACTCGGCGAGAAGATAAACTTCGACTACGTTTATATCGTGCAGCACGGCGCCCCGGGAGAGAGCGGCCAGCTCCAGGGCTACTTCGAGATGCTCGGCATCCCGTTCAGCACCTGCTCATCCTCAGTTTCGGCGATAGCCTTCGACAAATACGCCTGCAAGAGCTATATACGCGACCTCGGCATAGTCAAATGTGCCCCCGACGCCTTTGTGCACAAGGGTGCGGACATCCAGGCTTTCGCCTCAGAGGTGGCTTCCAAACTTAAGTTCCCGGTCTTCGTGAAGCCGACCATAGGCGGGTCCAGTTTTGGCGTCACCATGGTTAAAGACGCTTCCGGCGTAGCTACGGCTGTGGGTTATGCCTTCGGAGAAGGACCGACCGTGCTGGTGGAGCAGGGCATTACCGGGCGCGAATTCACCTGCGCCGCATACAGGGTTTCGGGGAAGGTGCGCACTCTCCCGATAATTGAGATAATCTCGGAAAACGAGTATTTCGACTATGACGCCAAGTACAACGGCCACAGCAGGGAGGTATGCCCCGCCGAGGCTTCGGACGAGATAGTCGCGCTCATCCAGGGAACCACTTCGCGCATCTACGAGAGCCTTGGATGCTCCGGCGTGGTCCGTATGGATTACATCCTGGCGGACGATGGCCTGTACTTCCTCGAAGTGAACACCATCCCCGGCATGACCAGCGCCTCGCTGGTACCCAAGATGGTGCGCGCCGCCGGGCTCGACATGACAGCCTTCCTCTCCGACATCATCGAGAACGGTTAGGGTGCTGCTCTCCGACTTTATCCGGACTTCCGTCAAGACCCTCTCCTCGCTTTATGAGGCGGAGGAGGCGAGGAGCATGGTGATGTACTACTGCTCAGAGGTCCTGGGTTTTCCTGTTTATCAGCATATTACGGAGCCGAAAACGGAGATTCCGGAAGAGTTGGCCGGTCGCGTTCAGGCAGACATGGAGCGCCTTGCGGCCAGCGAGCCGCTGCAGTATGTGCTCGGCTATACCGAGTTCTGCGGCCGCAATTTCGCCGTGGATGCCAGGGCCCTGATTCCGCGTGCTGAGACTGAGATGCTGTGCATCAAGGCCGGGGAGATGGTTGCCGGAACTTCGGAACCGGAGGACGCCTCCGCCCCGTTGCGGATACTGGACCTCTGTACCGGTTCCGGGTGTATCGCATGGACTCTGGCCCTCGACCTCCCCGGAGCCGAGGTGATTGCCACAGACCTTTCGTCCGAGGCCCTGGATCTCGCGCGCAGCCAGTTCGGAAAACGGGGAGCTGTGCCCGGCTGGACCGGACGCCTGCCGAAGCATGTGGCAGCGCCGCATTTCGTTCAAGCCGACGTGCTGGACGTCGAAGTTACGCTGGCCGCCGCAACCGGGCGTTTTAAGCAGACTGATTCCCATTTCGCCGGATTCGACCTTCTGACTGCAAATCCTCCGTATGTCATGCCGCGCGAAAAGGAGGAAATGCGCCCCAATGTCCTGGACTGGGAGCCTCACATGGCAATCTTCGCTCCCGACCTCGACCCTCTCGCGTTCCATAAGGCAATCGCCCTGATTGCGCGTCGGGCACTCGTTCCGGGAGGCCACGGTATTGTGGAAATCAATTCGGAACTCCCGGAAGAAACCGCAGAGGTGTTCAGGAAGGCGGGCCTTTCCGAAGTGCAGATCGTGCCGGATTTCTTCGACCGCCCGCGTTTTGTGGCTTTTTCTCTTGCCGCGAGTTCCCGCGCAGGGGAGTAAAACTTCAATTTTTCTGCAAATAACCGTTGTTTATTTTCTAAAACGGCGGCATACAGCAACCTCCAGAAGTGTTGAGGATTGTTAAACGTTTACATTTTATGTACACGCTTTTTCCCTTTTCAACTTTGCAGCAAAGATTAAAACGACTGCAATATGAAAAACGGAAAAACCTTGTTGCTTTGCGCCATCGCCGCGCTGTTTTGCTTCTCCTGTGAAAGAAAGCCCCTTCTCGACCCTGACTCCCCGGTCCAGGCGGACGACGGACTCTTTTCCATGCGCGGAGTCGCGCGCATGCTCGCATCGCTTCCAATAGAAGCAGACCAGATCAATGAAGTCTGGGATGCCGTGAACGCTTCTTCCGGCAACGGTTACGACGAAGAATACATGATGTGCGACCTGCTTTCCTGCCCAGGCGCGGGAGTGGGCGATTCCCCGCAGGCGCGAGCTGCCTCCAAAGCCTCGTATTCCCGCCCTCTGCGCGACCTGATTACGGACTACCTGTCGGATGTTGCTGCGAAAAGCGGCACCAGGGCAGGAGCGGCCGATGTGGAGGCCTGGCTTGAGGAACTGTCCTCTTCAGGGCTGCAGATTTACTGGCCCTACTCAGAGGAATGGGACGGAAACCAGACTCCCCTTATCACTTTCGACCCCGGTTACGGAAGTACCAGCAATTACGCTTATGAAATAGCATGGAATGGCGGCGGCTACTCGGTTCTCGATTCCGTATACGTAGACGAGAATGTGGCCGCCGGGCGTCCGGTGTGGGTGATCAACCGTAATGATGACAGCGGTTTCACCCCACTGGACCTTTATACCAGGGCCGGCTCGCGCATGTCGAGTTCCGACAGTTTTGACATGGGAGATGAAGACTCGCACAACAATCTGTTCATCAAGGATTTCACCATGCTCCGTAACTACGATTCGTGGTTTGCGGGAGCGTCTGAATTCTTCGTCCAGTGCGGCTCAGTCTATGCCGACTATGCCGATACCGAAGTCAAGCCGGGGCACTTCAGCCCGGAGATAACCCAACTAATGATAGTGGTGCGCCGCAGCCAGATGGGGATGCGTGTTCCCTTCGAGGCCCTGCTGCTCTCCGGTTTCCCCGACGAACTCGACCAGGTGGCCCTGCTCGTTACCGAAAGCGACGGTGGTACCCGCACCAGCTGGAAATGCGCCGCCAAGGTCATGATCAAATCCAAAAGCTATGGAATCGACCTCGACATCCCTTTCCAGATCAACGACGACATAGTCTGGCGCGGCCCCGTTTCCATTGATTACCTCCGCAAACTCGGCTCCGACGAAGGTCGCTTCGGCGATGTGCGCATCTCCTTTGAGGTGAAATAAACACTCTTTATTTGCGAAAATGTAAGAAAATTCCTACATTTGCATGAAGTACAGTGAATTGGAGCGAAAGCTCAAGAGATATAAATGCTACGATACCGGAAGGACCCAGAATGGCCATCCACTGTGGCATAGCCCACTTACGGGCAATGAATTCCAGATGAGTCATCATCGAGATCTGGAGGTAGCGTCAGGAACTTTAAGAAAAATCAAAAGAGAATCAGGTATAATATGGATATGAAAAAAGTAAAAGTTTACATTGAAAAATCAGAATACGGATTCTCTGCCTATATGGACGATACGCCACTGTCATATAGTTGTCTAGGAGAGGGAAAAACAGTAGAAGAAACTATCGAGGACTTTCATGAAGCCTATGCAGAAATGAGGGCCTATTACGAAGAAATAGGGAAGTACTTCGAAGAGGTTGATTATGAGTTTTTTTACGATGTTGCCAGTTTCCTTCAGGAATACTGTGAAGCGTTCTCTCTTGCCGGTCTTGAACGTATTACAGGGGTAAGCCAGGCACAGCTTGGTCACTTTCTTCATGGGCGAAGAAAGCCCTCTCGCAAAACCATAGAAAGGATCCAGAAAGGCGTAGACGAGTTCTCCCGCAAACTCACCGCTCTCCGATTTGCGTAAGGGAGATTTGCCAGCCTTCGGCTGCCACATCTCCGGGTCTCCACCAGCAATCAATTTGCAGGTGAGGCATAACAGCCTCTTTTTATTTGGCGCAGGGCCTTTTGAAAGCAAGCTTTCACGGCCCCACGCCAAATAAAAATGCCGCACTTTCGTGCGGCACCTGCAAATTGATTGCATCGGGTGGAGATAAGGAGATTCGAACTCCTGACCCCATGCTTGCAAAGCATGTGCTCTACCAGCTGAGCTATACCCCCGGGCATAAAAAAAGTAGTCCCTCGCGGAGTTGAACCGCGGACCTCCACATTATCAGTGTGGCGCTCTAACCAACTGAGCTAAGAGACTATATAATAATGGAAGATAAGCACAAGGTTGCCTTTATGAGAACCTTGTAACAACCGAGCGCAATTGCGTCGAAGGTCACGCTCCAAAAAGGAGGTGTTCCAGCCACACCTTCCGGTACGGCTACCTTGTTACGACTTAGCCCCAATTACCAGTTTTGCCCTAGGTCGCTCC
>JAILNI010000042.1 GCA_024691765.1 Bacteroidales bacterium
GATGCGGCAGTTGTGAAGCGAAACCCCGGCGCCGCCCTTACCGAGTATTCCTCCGAAGTATGCGGGGGAACTGTTCGAGGCGGAACCCGCGAACTCCACGCTTGCCGAACTCGTGCAGCCGCTGATATAGGTCCTGACGGCATGGTTGGCAATGCAGCCGAAGCGAGTTTCGGCGGTCCAGTCTTCCTGATTGCGGTAGAAACTGCACTTTTTGTCGAGTTTCACATCCTTAATCGTGGCCTCTCCGGATTCACCGGCACCTTCGCAGTAGGCAAAAAGGCCGTTGGGGCTCTGTGTAAGGCGGGTGAACGAATGGCCCTTTCCGTCGAATTTCCCGGAGAAAGGATGCTCTGCGGTGCCTATTCCGGGCCAGTCCGCTATGCCGGACATGTCTATATCCCGGAGCATGGTAACCCAGCCCTGATCGTTCTGCCAGTCGGCCGTGGATTCGCCGGCAGCCACCTTCTGGGCGAAGAGCAGCATGCCCTCCGCAGTCATGAGGCCGCCTGCAGGTATGTAGTCCTGCTTGATGGCGGGCAGCGGAACTTCCGTGGACGTGTTGTTGGAAAGAGTCAGGCTCACTGCGACGTCGCGGGCGGCGCTGCAGTCGCTGAGGTTCTGGTCGAGGGTGAAGGTCAGCTTTTCCAGAACGTCGTCAATCCTGTCGCTCCGCAGAGTGGTGTATTCTTCGGGATAGTTCACCCTGCGGACCTGGGTCATAGGGGCTATCATGCTGAAGGAAGATACTTCCGTACCGAAGAAGATGCTGCCGTCTTTCCAGGCGACGTCGGTGCCGAACTGCCACAGGCGTATGACGTCCGTCTCGGAACCGGAGGAAAGTTCCACGGCTCCCAGACGCGAATCATCGTAGTCCGTGCCAACATTGAGCTGCAGCGCCGTGGTAACCGTGCCGTCAACCGGAGCGCCGGCGGGATTGCGCACTACGCTGAGCCAGTCTTCTTCGTTGTCAACTGTCCAGTCGGTGCCGCTGAGGGTGGTGACGTTCACGTTGAACGCCCCTCCCTTGAGGCCTGCCACGAAGTAAGGCTGGCTGATGATGAAGGTGGCAGCGCTCTGGTCGACCTGGATGCGGAAACCCCTGTAGTCTCCCGCCACGAAGGTGAGGGTTGCGCTCTCCCTGTCCTCGAAGCTCTCGTTGGCTTCGATTTCCAGGGTCACGGAACCGGAACCGCGGTGTTCTGCGGGAACGACACGGCACCAGTCGCTATTGGACTCGAGGTCCCAGCGGAGGCCGTCGTTGCTGACGCCTACTTCCACGACAGAACGCGAGAAGGCATGGTCGAAGGAAAGCGACGACACAGCCTTGCCGGCGACGGAGTACTGCACGTCGAGCTGTGAAACCGTGCGGGAGTCGAGTTTTTCGCGCTCGCTTATGTTGTCTTCGCAGGCCGCAAGAAGGGCGACGGCCGCAATGGCGGATAATATGGCTTTGTATTTCATAATCACTGTCTGCCTAAGAGTCTGATGTCTTTACTTTCCTGGGTGTCGGCCCACCAAACGTCGGTCGTCATGTTGTTGCTGCCGCCAAGCCAGCCGTTCACGGCCGCCCTGAAGGATTCGACATTGCGGTAGGCTTCGTCGGAAGGATAGCGCATGCGGGTGGGGAGGATCTGGTCGTTGCCTGCAGCGGGGCCGTTGGTCTTGAGCAGCGGGTAGCCGGTACGGCGATAGTCGCACCACGACTCGATGCCGATGAAGAAGTTGGCTATCCACTTTTCCGTAAGTATGGCTTCCAGGGCGTTGGCCGCACTGTAAGCCTGTCCGCTGAAGAGCTCTTCCGTCATCACCCAGTTGACGTAGTTCACAACCTGTTCGGAAGACTCGGTAACGTTGGTGTTCCATTCGAGGATGCTCTCCGTAACGGCCTTCTTGAGGAGGTTCAGGGTCACGCCGTCGTTGATGGTGGCGATCCACCCGCGGGCGCCGGCCTCCGCAAAGATGAACGGGAGTTCGGAGTACTGCATGAGAGCATACTCGTTCGCGTTCTGGAGGTCGTAGAAATGCTTGACTTCGTAGAGGAAGTTCCAAACGGGGTCGGGTTCGGACTCATTGCCGCGCATCATGGAACCGCCCTTGAAGTAACCGGACTCGGAACGGAAGGTGTCGTAGAAATTCTTCACGTTCACTTCCTCCATCTGGGTGGGCATGCCCTGGATCTTGTGCCACCAGCAACCGAAACGCGGATCGGGAGCGTGGGTTCCGGCTGCGGTAAGGCTCTTGACGGTCCAGACGTACTGGTCGCTTCCGCAGGGATAAGTCCACGTGGTGTCCTTGCCCTCTATGGTGTCGACCAGCCTGTAGACTTCCCTTTTACCGTCGAGCATGCGGCTCACGAGGGCGTCACATGCGGTAATGCTTCTCCAGTTTCCGGAGGTATAACCGAAGAAAGGTGTCTGCTCGGTTTCGTTGTATTTGTTGAAGGGCACCATGGGGCGGTCCTGGCGGCCGCGCATCACGGGATAGGAGCCTGCGCCGGAAACGTAGCTCTGGTAGATGTCGTTGAGCCTGTCGGCAACCGAGATGGGATCGCGGTCTTCGTCTTCGAACTCAATGATTCCGCCGGTTTCGGCTATCACCTTCATGCCTATGCGCATGAGGACGCGGGCATAGAGGGAATTGCCGAAACGGCGCCACTTGTCGAAGCTGCCTTCGAAGGTTTTGTCGCACACGCGGCTGAAGGAGACCGCCTTTTCCGCCTCCAGATGGGCGTTGGCGTCTTCCAGCATCGCAACCACCTCGTAGTAGATGTCTTTCTGGTTGTCGTAGGCGGTGGTGTATTTGCCATCTCCACCGCTGCGGATGAGCTGGCCTGCATCCTTGAACGGCACGTTGCCGTAGGTGTCAGCTATCTGGCTGATGAGCAGGGCCCTGAGTATGAGGGCGACGCCCTGCATGCCTTCGCTGCCCTCCTTTACGGCCTTGTCGTACATCTTCATGGCGTTGCCGTACTGGATGTAGTAGGAAGTCCAGGTGTCGTCGACCACGCCTTCGGAGATATTGTAGTTGCTCACGACCTTGGCCGAGTTCTCGTAGTTGTGGTTCACGCCGTACTGCATAATCAGGCAGGTGGTGCCGCGGAATATGGTCATGGCGTTTTTCTCCGTGTTGAACACTATCGGATGGACGTACTCCTGGGAGGGAGCGTCGTAGATTGCGTACGGATCCTTCGCAAGGTCGTCGAAATGACTGCAGGAAGGAAGCACGGCGGCCGCAAAGAGGACCGCAAGTATGGAAACGATAATCTTTTTCATCTTTCTGTCCTCCTTTTAGAATGTGATGTTTACGCTGCCTCCGAACTGTGCGGTGGAAGGCATCTGCAATATTTCAAATCCGGGAACCACGGCGCTGCCGCGCATGGTCACCCCTTCGGGATCCCAGCCCGGGAACTTGCTCCAGCACCAGAGGTTGTTGCCGTAGGCGCTTACGGACATGCCGCTTACGACCTTGGTCTTCGAGAGCCATTTCCTGGGAAGCTGCCATTCGAGGCGAACCTCGCGGAGTTTGAGGAACTGGGTGCTCACGAAGTTCACTTCGGCGTTGGTCATGTCGTAGTAGTTCATGTACCAGGTGGAAATCTCATCCTTGCTGAAGGCTGTGGTGTTGATTACGTAGTTGCCGTCGGGAGTCTGACGCACACCGGCTGCAACATATCCTCCTTCGCGGCCTTCGAGGGTGTTGACGCCCTTGCCGCGGTAGTTGAGGACCCAGTTGGTATACGAGAACACGTGGCCGCCCACCTGGCCGTCGAAGCCTATGTAGCAGGTGAGGCCCTTGTACTTGAGCGTGGTGTTGAAACCGCCCTTCCAGTCCGGGGCGCAGTTGCCGAGGTACTGGAGGTCGGGGCTCACCTGGGGCATGTTCTGGTTGTCCAGCACGAGCAGGCCGGAAACATCCACCACGTTGCCCTGGGCGTCGATGGCGGTCGAGCCCTGGGGAGCGCGGACGAAGCCCTTGCCGTACATTGCGGTAAGGGAGCCGCCCTCGTACGCAGTCATGTATGCATGCGTGCTGTACTGTGCCACAATCCAGGAATCGATGCCTTCGCCCAGCGAAACCACGGTGTTGCGGTTGAGGGTGAAGTTGGCGCCGAGCTTCCACTGGAAGTCGCGGGTCTTCAGCACGGTGCCCGTAGCCGAGAGTTCCACGCCGCGGTTGCGTATGGAACCGGCGTTCGCGAAGATGTAGTTGGCGCCGTTGGCGTAGGAGATGGGCATCTGGGAGATGAGGTCGTCGGTGACAGAATCGTACCAGGCCGCATCGAAGGAGAGGCGGTTCTTGAACATACGGAGCTCAAGGCCGATTTCCCAGGAGGAAACGATTTCGGGACGAAGGTCCGAATTGGTCTTGGAGTTCGGGATGCTCACGTTGCCGGGGAAGCCGGTGTACTGGAGGGATTCGGCGATGCGGTAAGGCGCGGTGTCGTTACCTACCTGCGCCCAAGAAGCGCGGAGCTTCATGAGGTTGATCAGGCCGTTCGTGCGGCCGAAGTCCAGGAGGTCGTTCAGGGCGACGCTTCCCGAAACCGAAGGATAGAAGAACGAACGGTTCTTCGCCGGCAGGGTGCTGGACCAGTCGTTGCGCCCGGTTATATCCAGGAACATGCAGTTCTTCCATGCCAGTGAAACCATCCCGTAGAGGGAGTTCGTCTGGCGCTTGTATGCGTAGTTGAGCGTTTTGGGCTCATAGGCCGCGTTCGCGAGGGTGTAGACGCCGGGAATCATGAGGGCCGTGGCCGTCTGGGTGTGGCGGCTGTACTCGCGGTAGACTATGCTGCCGCCCACATTGCCGGTGAAGTCGAGCTCGCCGAACTCCCTGTTGTACTTGAGCAGGAAGTCGCCGCTGTACTGCTTGGAGAGTATGTTCTGCTCGCGGTACCAGCCGTCGGGCTTGGCCTGGGTGGATGTTCCCTGACGCTGGGTGCGCAGGTCGTTGGTCATGTCAAGGCCGCCGCGCACCGTAAGGTCGAGCCCCTTGGTGAGGTCGCCCTTGAAAGCCACGTTGCCGTAGACGCGGTCGCGCAGTTGGGTGTTGATGCACTCGTAGGCCAGGAAGTAGGCATTGTTCTTGGATCCCGAAAGCGCGGTGTTCTGCTTAACGGCCGCCTCGTCGAGCCAGTAGTATGAAGGCCACTGCATGTCGATGTTCGGAGCGTAGCACCACAGGGAGTACATGATTGCGGTGGAACCGTAGCCGGAAGACACCGGAATGTTGTCCTGACGGGTGTTCTTGTAGTTCACAGAAGTCTCGAGCTTTATCTTCTTGCCCAGCTGGCTGGAGGTCTTCACGGAGAGGAAGTTGGTGCTGGATGGAGAGTTGGGAACTATTCCGGAGGCGGAGTTGTTCGAGAGGCTCACGCGCACGCTGTTGTCCTTGTTGATGCGGCCGGTGAGCACTATGCCGTTGTTGAAGGTGAGGCCGGTTTTGAAGTAGTCCTTGAACCAGTCGCCATAGCTCACGAAGGGAGTGGCGTCGCGCACCACATCGCCAAATTCGTCGACATGGACGTTGATGCCCTTGTCCACGTTGTAGTACTGGTAGTAAGGCGTGCCGTCCAGCTTCGGGCCCCATGAATGGAGGGAGCCCTGCGAGTCAAATTTACGCACGGGATCCAGCCCCGGGGTGGGATTGTTGTCACGGATTACGGCGAGGTCGTCGTTCAGGTAATAGTAGTAGTCCTGGGAGCTGCCCTGGCCGTATTCGTACTGCAGGTCCGGGGATGACAGCAGCACATCGGCGGCGAAACTGGACTTGACGCTTACCTTGAACACGGCGTCCTGGCTCTCGGCGCTCTTGGTGGTGATGATGATAGCGCCGTTGGATGCGGCGGAACCGTACAGGGCGGTAGCGGCCGCACCTTTAAGCACCGTTACGCTCTCGATGTTCTCCGGGTCGATGTCGGAAGTGCCGTTGCCGTAGTCCACTGCATAGGAGCTTCCCTCGCCGGTGTCCGAAGAAGTGGCGGTGTTGTACATGGGGATGCCGTCCACCACGAAGAGGGCCGTGTTGTTCTCGAGGCTGGCCGAGGATTCGCCGCGCACCGTCACGCGCATGGAGCCGTTGGGGCTGCTGCTGCGGTCGATGTTCAGGCCCGCCACCTGGCCGGATATACCGTTGAGCCAGTTGCCCGTGGTGGCCTGGTTCGAGAAGCTCTCGGACGAGACCTTCTGGGCGGAGTAGCCTATCGACTTCTCGTCGCGCTTGATGCCGAGGGCGGTTACCACCGCGGTCTCGAGCACCTGGGAGTCGTCTTTCATGACCACCCTTTTCATGGCCGGGGAGCCCGCCTTGATGGTTATCGTCTCGAAACCGAGGCAGGAGAACTGTATGTCCTCACCCGGTTTCGCGGAAATCTTGTAGTTACCGTCGAGGTCGGAGATTTCGCCTCCCGCGGCGGTGAACACGGCTACGCCCGGAATGGGCTCGCCGTTCACATCCACGATTACGCCGCTGTAAACTTCGTTATCCCCTTTCCCCGACTGGGCCACAAGGGCCTGCGGAAGGGCGAAGAGCAGGGCGAAAATCGCAAACAGGATTGCTCTTTTCATTGATTGTCCGTTATTAGTTTTTTACAATTATTCGCGTGTAACTGACAAATATAACATATTTGAGGGAAAAATAATGTATCTTCGCGACATTATGAGTAAGAAGGTAAAGCCGGACGCCCCGCAGGTCACTCCGTATTCGGTGACGCTGGGCCTTGTAATGACAGTTCTCTTTTCGGCGGCAGCCGCATACCTGGGCCTCAAGGTGGGCCAGGTGTTCGAGGCTGCGATCCCCATAGCGATACTTGCGGTGGGTATAAGCAGCGCGCTCGGGAGGAAGAGTTCCCTCGGCGAGAACGTGATTATCCAGAGCATCGGGGCCTGCAGCGGAGTGGTGGTGGCCGGAGCCATCTTCACCCTCCCTGCAATCTACATCCTCGGGCTGGACGTGAGCTTCGTGCAGATGTTCCTGAGCAGCCTGCTCGGCGGCGTGCTGGGCATACTGTTCATCATCCCCTTCCGCAAGTATTTCGTGACCGACAAGCAGTATCCCTTCCCCGAGGCGACCGCCACCACCCAGGTGCTGGTGAACGGAGAAGGCGGCGGCAAGGGAGCCCGCACCCTCGCGATAGCCGGACTTGTCGGCGGACTGTACGACTTTGCGATAGCCACCTTCGGGGCATGGGCCGAGACCATCTCCACCGCGTTCGTGCGCGTGGGAGCCGTGGTCGCCGACAAAGCCAAGGTGGTGCTGAAGCTCAACACCGGCGCGGCCGTGCTGGGCCTCGGCTACATCATAGGATTCAAGTATTCCCTCATCATCTGCATAGGCAGCCTTGCCGTATGGCTGCTGATCATTCCGGCTTTCAACCTGTTCTGGGGCGGCCAGGTGCTTGATTTCATGGGCAGCGGCATACTTCAGACAGTAGGTCAGATGAGCGCCGACGAAATCTTCCGCACATATGCGAGGCATATAGGAATCGGAGGCATAGCCACTGCCGGTATCATAGGGATAATCAAGAACGCCGGCGTGATAAAGAGCGCCTTCGGGCTTGCCGCGAGCGAGTTCTCGAAGAAGGGCGGTTCTGCGGTTCAGCCCGCCGAGGACGACCGCGACATAAAGATGAAGACCGTCGTGACCGCGATAGCCATAGCGCTGCTGGCGGTGTTCGCCTTCTTCGCCTTCGGTGGCGTGGTGAACAACGTGTGGCAGGCGCTGCTCGGACTGCTCATAGTGGCGGTTATCGCCTTCCTCTTTACCACCGTGGCGGCTAACGCAATCGCCATCGTGGGCAGCAACCCGGTTTCCGGAATGACCATCATGACCCTGATAATCACTGCACTCGTGCTGGTGGCTGCGGGGTTGAAAGGCAATGCCGGAATGGTGGCTGCGATGGTGATAGGCGGCGTGGTTTGCACCGCACTCAGCATGGCCGGCGGCTTCATCACCGACCTGAAGATAGGTTACAATCTGGGCACTACTCCCGCAAAACAGGAGACCTGGAAATTCCTCGGAACGCTGGTGGCTGCCGCTACGGTAGGCGGCGTGATGCTGGTACTCAACAAGACCTACGGATTCGTGGGCGAGGGCGCGCTGGTTGCGCCGCAGGCCAACGCCATGGCGGCCGTGATACAGCCCCTGATGAACGGTGGAAGCGCCCCCTGGCTGCTCTACGGCGTGGGCGCGCTGATTGCGATAGGGCTGACCCTGTTCAAGGTTCCGGCCCTGGCCTTCTGCCTCGGCATGTTCATCCCCATCGACCTCAACCTGCCGCTGCTCGTAGGCGGCGCGATAAGCTGGTACGTAAGCACCCGCAGCAAGGATGCGGCCCTCAACACCGCGCGTTTCGACAAGGGTACCCTGATTGCCTCCGGTTTCATCGCCGGCGGAGCGCTGATGGGCGTGGTGAGCGCAATCCTGAAGTTCGCGGGCGTCGACTGGTTCCTGCACGGCTGGAACAGCGTGGCGGCCGGACATCTTGCCTCAGGAGCGGAAATCCTCGCGATCGTTCCGTTCCTCGGGTTGATAGCCTATACGGTGTGGGCCTGTATGAAGAAGGATTAGTCTCCTGAGCGTCAGGCTTGTTCGGCGAAGGCCTTCAGGATGTTCAAGATGACCCTGGAGGCCTTTTCCATGCTCTCAAGGGGCACCCACTCGAACTTTCCGTGGAAGTTCAGGCCGCCTGCGAAGATGTTCGGGCATGGCAGGCCGCGGAAGCTCAGGTTAGCGCCGTCGGTGCCTCCGCGTATGGGCTGGACCTTCGGGGTTACGCCGGCGTCGGCAATGGCCTTCTTGGCGATTTCCACTATGCGGTAGTGGGGTTCCACCTGCTCGCGCATGTTGTAGTACTGGTCCTTGATTACGGCAGTCACGGTTCCCGCCCCGTAGCGGGCGTTGATGGTATCGGCCGCCTTCTGCATGAGGGCCTTCTTTTCCTCGAACTTCACGCGGTCGTGGTCGCGGATGATGTAGGCCATGTCGGCCTCCTCGACAGCACCCTTGAGCGAGATGAGATGGAAGAAACCTTCATAGCCTTCGGTGTACTCGGGGCGCTGCTCCTTCGGAAGCAGGTCGTTCAGCTCCTGCGCTATATGCAGGGCGTTGCGCATCTTGCCCTTGGCGTATCCCGGATGCACATTGCAGCCCTGGATGTGAAGCTTGGCGGATGCCGCGTTGAAGTTCTCGAACTCGAGCTCCCCTGCCTCGCCGCCGTCCATGGTGTAGGCGTAGATGGCGTCGAACTTCGGCACGTCGAACTTGACCACCCCGCGGCCTATCTCCTCGTCGGGGGTGAATCCTATGCGCACCGGGCCGTGTTTGAACTCGGGATGATTCACAATGTACTGCACCGCATTCATGATTTCCGCCACGCCGGCCTTGTCGTCGGCGCCGAGCAGGGTGGTTCCGTCGGTGGTGATGATGGTCTCGCCCTTATGGTTCAGAAGCTCGGGGAATTCGGAGGTTTTGAGACTCAGGCCGGGAACCCCTTTAAGCGGAATGTCGGAACCGTCGTAGTTCTTGATAATCTGAGGTTTGACGTTCTCGCCGGATGCGTCGGGAGCGGTGTCGACATGGGCAATGAAACCGATGGCGGGAACCTCCTTCCCTGCGGGCAGGTTCGACGGGATGCGGCCCATCACGTAGCCGTACTCGTCGAGGGTGGCCTCAACGCCGAGATCATTCAGCTCCTTACAGAGCAGTTTCAGGAGATTCAGCTGTTTTGGGGTCGAGGGCTGGCTCTCCGACTCCTCGTTGCTTTGGGTGTCCACCGCTACGTAGCGGAGGAAGCGTTCCATTATCGGTTCCATTTTTCAATATCGGTTGAATTGTTTTTATATCCTTCTGTATGGCTGCGGAGTCCGGTATCTCCGGCGGAGCTGGGAAGCCAAGCGAATCGGCCTCGACGGGGGCCGGGGCGAGAGTATCGGCAGGGGCGTTCGCGGGAGCCTTGGCGGCGGCCCTGGCGGCAGCGCGTTCGGCTTTGGCCGCGGCCTTCGCCGCTTTCGCTTCGGCGCGGGCGTCCTCGCGGGCCTTGCGCTTGCGGTAGCGCTCTATGTATTTCTGGAGTTTGGCCTCGTCCTTGAGGTCCTGCCGGCGCTGGCGCTCGAGCTGGCGGGCGATGCGAGCCTTTTCGCGGGCCTGCTGCTTTGCCAGTTTCTCCGCTGCTTTGGCTGCGTCGAGCGAATCGAGCACCGCCCAGCGGGCTTCCCTGGCGGCTATCCTTTCGGCGCGCCTGCGCTCCGCCTCGGCCTTCTTCCGTGCACGGATTTCGGCCTTTGTGAGAACTTTTTCAGTAGCCTGCGAAACGGAATCGGAGACTGCAAGGGTATCGGCTTTTTCGAGCGAATCCAACAGGGCCAGGCTGTCGGACCCCGCCAGGAAATCGGCCGCGGCAAGCGTATCGGCGGCGGCAAGGGAGTCCCTGAGCGAGAGACTGTCGATGAGTATGCGCGCATCCTTTCCCTGCGGTTCGGGCCCGGTGCGGCCGCGCTCTTCCTTACGCCTCTTCGCGTCTTCTATTGCCTTGTAAACCCCCTTCATGTAACCGGGGAAGTAAACGTCGGTCTGCCTGAAAGTGGTCCTGGGATGCTTTTCGTAAGCGGCTCTCTGCGAGGGGCGCACCTCAAGGGTGGTGATGTCGCGCGGCCCCCTCGGACGGAGTTCAGGCCTCCACGAGAAGCCCTTCAGCTCGCGTTCGACGGTCTTCAGCTGGGCCAGCGGATAGACGTCGTTCTTGGGAGAGTCGAAGTAATAGATCCTGTCGAGGTCGCCGTCCTTGAATTCGGCCGACATCATCTTTGTTTCCACCTTGTTCACCGTGCCGAAACGTTCCTTTTCCTTGATGAAGAATATGGCGTTGGTGCCGCCCAGGCCGTCGAAACGGCGCAGGGCTGCGGTGGAGTCGAAGTAGGCCATTATCTCGGTGGCCTTTATCTGGTCGAAGAGGGTGTAGGTCTCCTGGGTTATCACGAAAGCGTTGCTCTCAAGGGCCACCCTGTCCACCGAATTGCCCATCACGAGGGCGAAGAGGCTGTCGGCGGTATACTGGCGGTTGCCGTCGTTCCAGACTATGGGATCGAGGTAGAGCCGGGCTATGGAGTCGAGGTCGTTGTAGCGCAGGGAGTCGCAGCGTATCTGGATGTCGCGGCGGAAGGCGCGGACGTTGCCCTTGGCATCGAGGAAGCCGATTTTGGTGGAATCCAGCGGCGCGAGGACGGTGTCGGCGGGGGCGCGCAGGGTGTCAGCCGGGGCGGCCAGAGTGTCGAATGGGGCCAGCGGGATATCGGTTGCGGCGAGGGTGCCGGTTGCGGCGAGGGTGTCGGTTGCGGCTGCAATCTGTTCGGTCGACGCATCCGGAGAGGCCGCAAGGGTGTCTAAAGGAGACGCGAACGTGATTGAGTCGGCAGGGGCTGCCAGGCTGTCCGACGGGGAGGGGAGAGGCGCCGTTTCGGGGACATCCTTGACGGGCGTCTCCTGCGGGCCGGGTGCGGTTGGGGCAGCGGGGCCACCGGGAGCGGGAGGGG
>JAILNI010000052.1 GCA_024691765.1 Bacteroidales bacterium
GAGCGAAAGGGAATGGAGCAACCGTAGGGAAGGCGTCTATGCCTGGTTCAGCGCAAATAAACCGGATGTGGTGTGTACCCAGGAGTGCCAGCCTAACCAGCGGACGAATATCGTGGAAAACTGCCCGGACTATTCCGCTGTCTATCACACCAGTTCCCCCAATGTGATATTCTATCGTAAAGAGGCTTTTTCTGTGCGGTCCTACGGAACCTTCTGGCTTGTGGAGGGAGCCCCGACCTATGTAGCCAAGACTTCTGTGCAGAGACAGGATCGCTGCGCGACCTGGATGAAATGCTCTTTCTATGGCCGCAAGATGCTCATAATCGATACACATCTGAATTACCGTACCGCACAAAGTCCCGACCAGCGTTCTGAGGAGATGCAGCAACTGCGCTTCTATGAGATGGGGGTGATTAATGCGTGGGTCACAGATCATTACAATCCCGCCGAGGACGGGTATCTCCTGTTGATGGCGGATTTCAACATTGACCCGGGAAATGCTATCTTTGACTGGTGGAAAGACGGGACTTACGGCTATTATGCGCGTGATGCGGCTCCCGATGCCGATACCGGACGCACTTTCAACGACTGGGGAGGCGGAAACAAACAGACTATTGACCATCAGTTCTACCGTGGCTTCCCGTCAGTGCTGTCCTACACCGTGGACCGCAATGCTTACGGCGGTTACACTTATATCTCAGACCACTGGCCGGTGGTGGTGATATACGAATTATAACATAAGGATGAAAAGGCGAATCGCTGTAATAACGTTGTTGGCCGGATTGGCACTTGCCGCAAATGCGGCGCCTCGCTATGAAAGATCATTAACGACTCCTGGTCTTTCAGGCGTAGCCGGCTGACGGCAAAAGAGATGCGTCTTCGCCGGGATTATATCGAAAACTAAAAGAAATCGCTATATTGACAATCTTACTTCCAGAGCAATGAATAGAGTGCTGAATATCGCATTGTCGCTGTTTGTGGTGGTGCTGTCCGTCCAGACATCCCTGGCGGGAGAATGTTATGCCCGCCTTGAAGGCGATACCCTTCGCATAGGTAACACCAGGATTGAAAGGGCTTTCGCGTGGAATGGAGGGGCGTTGCGCACTTTATCCCTTACGGAAAAGGCGGCTGGCCGCACCATGAAGTCCAGGCACGATTTGCCGGATTTCATTTTCGCCGGACAGGCTCCGCAGAATGCGACGCTGGAAGTGGTGGAAGTTCCCGCAGGCAGATGGGCGCCGTCCTGCTTCATTGCAAGGATATCGTACAATACTGGCAGGGTTAAGGTGCGAAGGGACTATCGCCTGTACGAAGGCGTGCCCGCAATAGCTTGCGATACGTATGTCAAGGGTGTGTGGGACATCACAATGGAGGGAAAACCCGTACTGGACCAGATATGCCTAAAGGGCCGCAACTGGCACTGCACGGCCGTAGAGTTCCACGATGTGACTGATCATCACAATACTCTTGTCGAAGAACACCGTTTTATCTCCTATCACCACGAAAAGACCTGGAATGGAAACCTGTTGCTGGCCAGGGACGCCGTTACCGGTGACGGCCTGTTCATGCTGAAGGAAGCGCCCTGCTCCGATATGCAGGTAGGCGGGCCGGGATACGATTTCATTACCAAGAACGGGCGTTTCCAGCTTGCCGGAATCGGGTTCGGGCCTGGAGATATCCTGCCCGGTGAATGGACCCGTCTCTACGGCTGCGTAATGGGAGTGGGGGGAGAGGACGAACTGTCTATGCTGCAAGCCCTCCGCTCATACCAGAAGTGCCTTCGCAATCAGGTGGACATGGTGATGATGAACACCTGGGGAGACCGCAGCCAGGATGGCCGCGTGAGCGAGGTGTTCTGCCTGCAGGAACTGGACAAGGCCAAGCGCCTGGGAGTTACCATTTACCAGATAGACGACGGCTGGCAGTGCGGCAAGAGCCCTGCCTCCGTAGTGAAAGGCGGGTCCTTCGATGATATTTGGGCTCGTGGCGGCTATTGGGATGTGGACCCGCAGAAGTTCCCCCACGGACTTGCGCCGATAGTGGACAAGGCACGCAGCCTGGGAATCGAAATCGGCCTGTGGTTCAACCCGAGCGTCCAGGATGACCTTGCAGACTGGGAGAAGGATGCCGCCGTTCTCACTGGCCTCTGGAAACAATACGGCATCCGTATATTCAAGATAGACGGGCTGGTTCTTCCGTCTAAAAAGGCGGAGCGAAATCTTCGCTCCATGCTCGACCGCGTGCGGGAGGAGACAGGCGACGAGGTGATCTTCAATATGGACGTGACCAATGGCCGCCGCATTGGCTACAACTGGTTCGCGGAATATGGCAATATCTTCCTAGAAAACCGCTATTCCGACTGGGGAAACTATTATCCCTACAAAACTCTTAGGAATCTCTGGCAGCTGTCCCGTTATGTCGCTCCGGAGCGCTTCCAGATAGAATTCCTCAATCCCTGGCGCAATGCCGACAAGTATCCTGCAAATGATCCTTTCATTCCGGCAGGTTACAGTTTCGACTATGTGGCGGCGGTGAGTTTCGCCGCCCAGCCCCTGGCGTGGATGGAAGCTTCGAATCTGCCGGAAGAGGCATTCTCTACCGGAGATATCCTTCGCAAATGGCTGGATCTGGCCCCTGAATTCCATGGCGGCACCATCCTGCCCATCGGTGAAGAGCCATCAGGATGTTCCTGGACCGGCTTCCAGTCGATAACGTCTCCCCGGCGGGGATATGTTATCATATACCGAGAGGACACTCCCGGGAAGAGCACCCGTATTAAAACCTGGCTTCCCAAAGGCAGGTTCGTGCGGCTCAAACCTGTGCTCGGCCGTGGAAAGGGCAGTCTTCGCATCGTTGGAAGCGAGGGCTCCGTAAAAGTGAGAATGAACAAAAAGAATACGTTTGCTTTGTATGAATACACGGTTCTTTAGCGCTGTTCTGGCTGCGGCATGTTTGCTCCTGTCTTCCTGCAGGGGCAGGGGTATCGATCTCCAGGCTCACCGCGGAGGCGCCGGCCGTATGCCGGAGAACGTGGCATACTGCCACTCTCTTGGCATCAAAGTCGTTCCCTGGACCGTAGATGAACCGGAAGATATACTCCGTATGGCGGCCGGTAGCGTGGATGCAATCATCTCCAACTATCCAGACCGCTTGATAGAGTTGTTGAGATAGTTCTCGACTAATTTGCCAAATACCGGCATTTTCAGTTCTGCAGCACCTGTAGTGTTCTCGGACACACAAAGCCGTTATTTTTGTTATATTTGTAGAATCGGCGGAAATGGACAGACGGGATTTCATAAAGGCGACGCTGTTGGCCGGGGCAGGACTTTACCTCACTGACTGGCAAAAGGCTTTTGCGGCAGGGTGTCACGACATTGGGGCGGGGAAGCCCTGGCAGGGTTGGAAGGAAGGTGAGTTCCAGATACACTTCATTTACACCGGCGTTGCAGAATCGCTGTTCCTCATTTTCCCGGACAGCACCACAATGCTGCTCGACTGCGGCGATTTCGATGCGCTGGCCCGAGGAGAAAAGGCGGTGCCGCTGCTTCCCAGCTCCGAAAGGCATGCAGGAGAATGGATCGCCCGTTACGTGACGCGTGTCAATCCTGCCGTCACGGATGTGGATTATATGCTCCTTACCCACTACCACAACGACCACGCGGGCAGCGACCGATTCTATGCCGGAAAGGAGGTTCGGGACGGAGAGGAATACTGCCTGAGCGGTTTCTCTCAGGCAGCGGAAACGCTTTCTTTCCGAAATGCGATAGATCGCTGCTGGCCGGACTACGACGATCCTCTTCCAAACGCCGCCGCCGGGGGGGATCCCGACACTGTAGAACATATGAAACGCTTCTACTCCTATATGCAGAAGCATCGCGGCCTGCAGATAGAAAAATTCCGCCTGGGTGCGACCGACCAGATAGTGCAGCTCAAGAGGCCGGACATGTATCCGGAGTTCAGGGTGCGTAACATCTGCGCCAACGGACGTATCGCCGCCGAAGATGGCACGGTCACCGATCTCTTCGATGCGGTGAAAAAAGCAGGAGCCAAGACTTTGAACGAAAATGCCATGAGCCTCGGGATGGTGTTCAGCTACGGTGGTTTCAGCTTTTACACTGCCGGGGATTTCTCGGCCCGCATCAAGGAACCTGACGGCACGAGCCGCTTTATAGAGGACGACATAGCCGCAGTTTGCGGCCCGGTGAACGTGGCGAAGGTCAATCATCACGGGCACAATTCCATGAGCCGGGCACTGGTGGCGGCGCTCCGTCCGCAGGTATGGGTGAGCTGCGTCTGGGACCAGTTGCACAATCTTCCTCCCTGTATGGAACTCCTCTCCGACCGCAGTATCTATCCCGGCGAGCGCGTAATCTGTCCCACAATCATGCCGGCGGAGCGCCGTGCCAAAGACGGTGGCGCAGCCTGGATGAAAGACATAGCCCGCGATTCATACGAAGGCGGACACGTGGTGGTTAACGTGGAGAAGGGAGGCAGATGCTACACCGTATCGTATCTTTCAGCGAAGGATGAGTCCATGACCGTCCGCAGCGTGCTTCATTTCATATCATGAAAACTATCATTATACTTCAGGCGGCATTGTCGGCGTTGCTGTCAATGTCTTTCGAGAGCGGGAGCGTTCCAGGAGTGGAGGGACAGGCCGCGCTATTCGACGGCTTCGATTCGCGAATGGTGGTGCCGGCGGCAGAGGTGGCTGCACCGGATAAGTCCTTTACCGTGGATGTTTGGGTGTGCCCTATAGCGTTCCCCAAGAGTCCGTGTCCGGTAGCATGTCGGCAAAGCAACGACGCTCCCGGAGGATGGTCGCTGTGGCTCGACGCCTGGGGGAAAGCACATTTCCGGGTGGCCACGGAAGAGGAATGGAAGGAAGTCTGCTCATCCGAAGGGCTGCCCCTCAGGCAGTGGTCGCGGCTCACTGCGGTGTTCCGTTCCGGATGCAGCATCCGTCTTGCAGTGGACGGGAAGCAAGTAGATAAGCAGACGGTAAAAAACGCTTCCGTTGACCAGGCCGACTACGATGTGTGGATCGGCCGCACCCCCGTCCCCGCACCTTCTTTTCTGGAGAATAAGAACATCCCCATCTACAGTTCTTTCGACGGTGCAATCGATGAACTATGCATTTGCCCTGACAGGGATACCTACAAAGAGGTTCTGAAGCAGAAATTCGAGCGCCCGGAGGCTCCGGGAACCGATATCCCCGGATTCGAAGAGAGAATCCTGCCATCCGGCCCCGACGGCCTTGCCTTCGGTGCCTGGCAGATTCCACTCAGGTTCTACGGGGCTTTCGACCGCCGCTGGCGCGGGAATATGCCCGATGTGGTGGTAGGATTCGGCCCTGAACAGCCGTGGAAGGTTGTGTTCTGGCGCGGCATCTCATACGCCCCGTGTTTCGTTACGGAAAAGGGGAACTGGTTCTGCAACGAGTTCGTGGAAAGGGCCAAAGTAACGGGATGGGGCTGCCCGGAGAGCATGAGCGACAAACACGCCGACTACTCCAGCGTCCGTATTGTGGAGAACACCCCGGCCCGCAACGTGGTGGTGTGGCGCAATCTTCCGGTTGGATTAAACCAGAAGATTCCCTTCCGGAGCGAGGAAACGCAATGGGGCGACTGTTCGGAAGAAACGTACATCTTTTATCCTGACGGAGCCTGCGTGCGGAAGATGGAAGTCTGGACTTCCGCTCCCGGCGCCTGGTTGGAATGGAGCCAGAGCCTTCAGGTGCTGCATCCATCACAGAAGCCGGAAGACGTGCTGGACGCCTCGCGCATTATGTCCGTGGCGGCGATGGACGGCCGCAGCGAGGTTTATGGCTGGGACTTCGACGGCCCGGCGAGACAGGACGCCCCTACACTGGATGGCGCAAACATTCAGGTTACATACTTGAAGAGCGAGTGGAATCCTTTCCTCATACTGGAAGACGGCGACGGCTTCAATGAGAAGGCCGGCCGCGGTCCGCGGATCGACCGCTACAGCGGCCGCTGGTCCAAGTACTCCGATTTTCCCTGGCGCAACCACTGGCCAGTGACACAGGACTATGTGATAGGCAGGTATGCCTGCATGGCCGATGCGGCCTCCCAGACGTACACCGCTACCCAGTACAATGCTCCGCACAGCGTGGAGTGCATCATCCCAGGCACTCCGGCGACAGTGTATGATCCGAGTGTCGAACCTAAATATACCTCCAAGGTCTCTCCGGAAGAGTTGTCCTCCACCTGGAAGATCACAAAACTGATGCTCTGCGGCTGCACGGACGGGGATGCCGCGAACTTGCTGCCCCTAGCCAAGTCCTGGCTCCGCGCTCCTCGCATGACTTGCTGGGGAGAGGAGGTGCCGTACGATGTGACCCAGCGGGCTTACGTATTCCCGTCGAGCCCTGCCATGCCCGTGCGTCTTAGCGTGGAAGCCTCCGCGGAGCATCCGGCGGAGGGCATCTGCATCATCCTTCCCGGAGCGGATGATGTGCCGGATGCGATAACGCTGGACGGCCGCCCGCTCGAAGCCTTCAAAGCCGGAGTCCGCCAGGAATGGAGCGGCCCCGGCCTCATCCTCTGGCTGCCTGTATCGGCCGAATCACCTGTAGAAATCATAATCGAAAAATAGTTATGCGTCGTTTTATTTGTGTGTTGTCAGCGCTGCTGGCCCTGTCCCTGACGGCTTTCGCCCAGGTTGAGTATGATTATGTGGAAGCCTCGGACCTTACCCTTTTGGGTAAGGTGTTTCCCGATACTCCCAATCCCTATCAGCGTATGGATTTCACCCGTTTCGGGGGATGGGATGCAAAAGATATCAACCTGCTGGAGATGCCTTCTGGCATTATTGTCTCTTTCAAGACAGATTCTCCCGTGATCGCCGTAAAGCCCGAATTTACGACCATCAACAACACCAATGCTTCGGGCTTCGCCTCGCGAGGTTTCGACCTGTATTTAAAGAAAGACGGGAAATGGACCTGGGCGGGTGGCTGCTCTTACGATGCCAACAGGGTTCTTGCAGAGGAAACCAAAAAAGAGCGCAGACTTGTCAACAATATGGACAGCAGCATGAAAGAATGCCTGATGTGGCTTCCCATTGAAAGCAAACTGGCATCTTTGAAGATTGCTGTGAGGAAGGGCTCGGCGATTGAAAAAGGCGAGAATCCTTTCCGCCACAGGATATGCCTTCACGGTTCGTCATTCATGCACGGAGTAAGCACCACCAGGGCCGGACAGACAGTGCCTGCGTACCTTACGCGCATGACCGGGATGCAGTTCTGCAGCCTTGGCGTGAGCGGCGACTGCCGCATGCAGCCGCAGTTTGCCGCCGCCCTTGCAGAGGCCGATGTGGACGCGTACGTTTTCGACGCTTTTTCCAACGGCAGCGGAGAGACCATAAAGGCCAACCTTTTCAATTTCATCGAAACGCTCCAAGCGGCAAAGCCGGGGGTGCCTCTGATTTTCATACATTCCATCTGGGAGGAAAGGCGTAACTTCAACCTTGAGCACAATCAGAGAGAGAGTACAAAACTGGCTGTGGCGGATAGCCTGATGAAGATTGCAGTCAAGAAATACAAAGACGTCTATTATATCGACTCCTGCGCCGGCTCTGACACCACTGTGGACGGAGTGCATCCCAGCGATTCAGGTTACCTCATCTGGGCTGAATCCATACGCAAACCTATTCTCCGTATCCTTCGCAAATATGGAATAAAATGACCCTCCAATCATTACTTTTGTCCTTTGTCTGCCCTGTCCTGCTCATGACAGGCAGTCCGCACGACATAGCCTCGCTTGGGAAGTGGGGGCCGTATTCCAAGGAGTATTACGGCATAGCCCATATAGACGACCTGAATTCGGGTATCAAGGTGGAATTCTGCCTCGTGCCAGGCCAGTATCGGCGCAATTTCAAAGTGCCCTGCACCCTTTACGAAACGGACGTTCATCCGTGGGTGGTGAGTGCCGACATGCGCCATATCACCTATCGCCACGAAATCGAGTGGAAAGACCGGGTTTACGTGGATGCGACCTATCATATCCTGGATGACGGGCGTGTGCTGCTCGAATCGCATGCGGTCAATAATACAGACCTTACCCAGAACATAAACCTCCAGGTGGCGGTACGCAAGAGCGGTGGAGCGGAGGGGCAGTGGACGCCGGTCATTACGGAGAACGGGCAGTCGTTCATCGTGGAATATCCGGAGGTGGATGCCTGCTATGGCGTCGCCTGGAATTACCTCTGGAGCGAGGTGCGGCAGTTTCGCTGCGCGAAGCTGGAGCAGCTTATGCCCTTCAAAGCCCACGACCATGTATTCAAGGACCTCAAGGGCGATAAAAAAGGCCATTACACGGCCAATTTCCTGCGGCCGATAACCATTGCCCCGCAAGCCGATACGACTCTGTACCAATTGCTCGTTTGCGGCAGCAAAGAATATGTTCGCGGAGAACTCGAAGCCTTCTCTCGCAGCGAGCCAAGGCCGTCCGCCCCGGAAGAAGGCTTTCCTTTCCTGCCCGGCGGAGAGGCCTTCGCCTTCGGTGAAAAGCTGCTGGAAGCCACGCTTCTAACCAATGTGGTGTATCCCATCGACGCCTTTGGCCAGCCCATAAGACATTTCTGCCCCGGAAAGCACTGGAACAGCCTTTACACGTGGGACTGCGGTTTCATAGGCTGGGCTATGAGTGAGATAGACCCTGCAAGAGGTTACGAGATAATCAGGCAATATACCACAGGCCCAGAAGAGGATGCGCCCTTCGTACATCACGGCACTCCGCTGTCCACGCAGATATTCGCAATAGGGGATGTGTGGAAAAACGGCGGTTGCGACGCTCAGACCCTGAAGGAAATCTACCCCCGCCTCAAACGCTTCTACGACTATATGTCGGGGACGGATTTTCGCAAGGCAAGCGGCCTTCTCAGCACCTGGAACATTTTCTACAACAGCGGCGGCTGGGACGATTACTGCCCGCAGCTATGGCTCCGTTCGCATAAAGACCAGCGTGCCCTTACGGCACCTATGGTGTCCACGTCCTATTATCTGCGTTGCGCCCGTATCCTCAGGATGCTGGCCGGCCATCTTGGGCTCAAAAAGGATATCAGGCAGTTCGACGCCGATATCGCCCGTATGAAAAAGGCCATCCTGGACAATGCCTGGGATGCGGAGGCCGGCTATTTCAGCTATGTCGTCCACGATATGGACGGAAAAGCGCAGGGGCCGCTTCGCGACCCGGAGAGCAGAGCCAACTTCAACATGGGCCTCGACGGAGTGTCGCCGCTCGTCGCCGGCATCACTGACGCGGCTCAGACGGAAAGGCTTCTTGGACATATCTTCACGCAAGGTGAACTCTGGAGCGACTGTGGAATTACTGCCGTTTCACAGATGTCGCCATACTACCGCAAGGACGGCTATTGGAACGGCACCGTGTGGCTGCCGCATCAGATGCTGCTGTGGAAGACTATGCTGGATCTGGGACTCCCTGACAGGGCGCGACAGATTGCATTCACAGCCCTTGAAAACTGGAACAAGGAATGCCTGGATTCCTACAACTGTTATGAACATTTCGTGATTGAGAGCGGCCGCGGCGGTGGGTGGCACAACTTTTCCGGACTCTCGTCCCCTCTCTTAAACTGGTTCTGTGCCTACTATCGGCCGGGAACCCTGTCCACCGGATTCAACACCCTTGTTGCAAGGCAGGATTGGAACGAGGACAAGACGGCGCTCAGTGCAACCCTTGAATTCGACAAGGACGCCAAAGGCCAGGAACAGGCAGTGATAGTATGTATGTCTCCGGGAAAAGCCTCTTCCGTGAAGGCCGATGGCAAGGACGTGGCCTTTTCCATGCCTTACGACGGCCTTTTGGAATTCAAACTCAAGGCCGGCAGAAAGCCTGTCCGCCTGGAGATCAAAAGCCTGACAAACTAGGCTATCTGCGGCCTGCCGGGTCGCTCGCGAGGATCTTCCTCTGAGGGCTTTTCGATGAGTTTGTCCGCCTGGAGCTTTTCCCAGACACGGCGGTTTTTCCATATATCGATGGCCAGATAGATGGCGCTGCGCATGCTGCGCGGATCGGCCTCGTCGCGGCCTGCGAGTTCGAAAGCGGTACCGTGATCGGGCGAGGTTCGCACCACAGGCAGGCCGGCGGTATAGTTCACGCCGTCCTCAAACGCAATGGCCTTGAATGGGGCCAGGCCCTGGTCGTGGTACATGGCGAGGGTGGCGTCGAACTTCTCGTACATTCCCATTCCGAAATAACCGTCGGGGGAGAAGGGGCCGAATGCCTGGATGCCCTCTGCGGCAGCCTCCCTGATGGCGGGTATGATGATGTCCTGCTCTTCATGCCCCAGAAGCCCGCTGTCGCCGCTGTGGGGGTTGAGGCTGAGCACCGCGATACGCGGATCGTCGATGCCGAAATCCTGCTCGAGAGAGGCCTTCATAAGGCGTAGTTTGCTGAGTATCTTTTCCTTGCTTATGGCTCCGGGAACGTCCCTCAGGGGGACATGACCGGTAACCACACCCACTTTCAGGCGCTGGGAAATCATGAACATGGTGACGTCTCCCACGCCGAAGGCCTGCTGCAGGAACTCGGTGTGGCCGGGGAAGCCGAAGCCGGCCTCGGACACGCTGCGCTTGTTGATGGGGCCGGTCACGAGTACGTCGAGCAGCCCGGCCTTGAGGTCGCGCACGGCGCATTCAAGGGACGTTATGGCCGCTTTGGCGGACTCGGGCGTGGATCCTCCCGGCTCTGCGAACACGTTGTCCGGCAGACAGTTGAGAACATTTATACGCTTTGGGAAAGCGTCTTTGGCCGAGGCGATCACGTTGGTGTCGATATGATCCACCTCATGCACGGTCTTTTTGTAGAATCCGAATATCTTCGAGGATCCGTACACCACGGGAGTGAGCATATCGAGTATGCGCGGGTCCGCGAGTGCCTTGATGATAACTTCGTAACCGATTCCGTTGCTGTCGCCCTGGGTTATGCCGACGACCAGTCTTTTCTTGTCCATTTAAAACAGTTTAGATTCTTCCTGTACATATCCTTCGTCTTCGGGAAGGCCGGGCAGGCCGTAAGCCTCCACCGCAAGACGGTCGCAGCGCTCGTTTTCCGGATGCCCCGCATGGCCCTTGAGCCAGTGGAAAGTCACCCTGTGCCGCGAACTCACTTCCTGGAAACGGAGCCAGAGGTCGGCGTTCTTCTTCTTTTTAAAGCCCGTGGCTATCCATTTGGGCAGCCAGCCCTCGGTGACGGCCTTGACCACGTAGGACGAGTCGCTCCACACTTCCACCTCCGCGTTTTGCCATTTAATGGCTTCCAGTCCCTTGATTACGGCCAGCAGCTCCATGCGGTTGTTGGTGGTGAGGCGGAACCCGCCGGACATCTCCTTCCTGAGATTTCCGCACACGAGTACCGCTCCCCAGCCTCCCGGACCCGGATTGCCGGATGCCGCTCCGTCGGTGTAGAGGTATATGGTGCGCCCTGTTTCCATTTTGTACAAAAATAGTTATTTTTGCATGAATATGAACAGGAAAAGACTCAATGTTCTCGTAACGGGAGGCAACGGCCAGCTCGGCCGGGCTCTTAGGGCCGCCTGCAAGGGCAGTCCCGACCGCTATGTCTTCACCGACATAAGCTCCCTTCCGGGCGGGGAGACGGTCTTCCTGGACGTAAGCAACAAGGCTGCCGTTGAGATAGTCTGCGAGAGCGAAAAGGCCGACGTGATAATCAACTGCGCCGGCTATACCGACGTCGAGGGCGCGGAAAGCGATCCCGCCACGGCTGCCCGGCTGAACGCCGAAGTGCCCCGCATCCTTGCGGAAGTCTGCAAAAAGACCGGTGCCGTCCTCATCCACATCTCCACGGACTATATCTTTTCCGGCGAGGCCTCCGAACCCATAAGGGAAGATGCGGCCCCGTCTCCCTTAAGCGTTTACGGGGCGTCCAAGCTGGCGGGGGAGAAGGCCGTACGCGACAGCGGCTGCAGTGCGCTCATCCTTCGCACCGCATGGATGTGGTCGGAATACGGACGTAATTTCGTGCGCACGATGCTGCGTCTGATGGTAAATCGCGACAGTATCAAGGTGGTGCGCGACCAGACTGGCACTCCCACCTACGCCGGCGACCTTGCCGCCTTCATCACGAACCTCGTTTCTTCCCGCAGTTTCGACAAGGCGGGAACGTACAATTATACCAACCTCGGGGCCTGCTCCTGGTACGACTTTGCCGTGGCTGTCCGCGACCTTTCCGGAGCCTCGTGCGAAGTTGCTCCATGCAGCAGTGAAGAGTTCCCGCAGAAGGCCAGGCGCCCGCACTATTCCGTGCTGGACAAAAGCCTTGTGCAGGAAACCTTCGGAACGGAAATCCCCGGGTGGCGCGAATCCCTCGAAAAACACATATCCGAAGTAAATGGAAATTGAGCACACTGCAATACAAGGGGTGGAGATCATCCATCCCCGCATCCATACAGATGCAAGAGGCTACTTCTTCGAATCCTGGAACCAGAAGGATTTCGATGCGGCCCTGCGTCCGATAAGCTTCTGCCAGGATAATGAAAGCCGTTCGTCCTACGGTGTGGTCCGGGGCCTTCATTTCCAGAAAGGGGAGTACTCCCAGAGCAAGCTGGTAAGGGTGCTGGAGGGCAGGACCCTCGACGTGGCGGTGGATATACGTGTGGGAAGTCCGACTTTCGGGCAGTGGGTGGCGGTTGAACTCAGCGGGGAGAACCATCTTCAGCTGTTCATCCCGAGGGGCTTCGCCCACGGCTTCAGCGTGCTCAGCCCCCATGCCGTCTTCCAGTACAAATGCGACCGCCCGTACGCCCCCGGGCAGGAGGCGGCCATAGCCTGGAACGATTCCGAACTCGGCATAGACTGGCGCATACCGGCAGGCAGGGTGGTCCTTTCCGAAAAAGACCGCAGTAATCCTCTTCTCAGGGAGTGCGGGTGTCTGTTCGACTATTCAAAAGACCTTTACAAATGATAATATCCCCAGCAGACCGTACTGCCGATGTAAGGGAATACTACTTTTCCACCAAAAACCGGCAGATAGCCGCGATGAATGCAGACGGACGCAGCGAACCCGTCATCAACCTCGGCATAGGCGCCCCCAACGGCAGACCTCCGCAGGCGGCCATTGACGCCCTGGCTGCGGAAGCGCAGAAGGACGGGGTACACGCCTACCAGGACTACAGGGGCACTCCGGAACTTCGCAGGGCTTTCGCCGACTGGTACGGCCGCTGGTATGGGGTTAAACTGGATTTCACCACGCAGGTTCAGCCGCTGATCGGTGCCAAGGAAGGTATCCTGATAGTGTCGCTCGCTTTCCTCAATGCAGGGGACAGGGTGCTCGTTCCGGATCCCGGCTATCCTACGTACTGTTCTTCGGCAAAGCTTTGCCAGGCCGAAGCCGTTCCGTATCCGCTTTACGAATCGCTGGGCTGGCAGCCCGATTTCGACGAACTCGAACGCATGGACCTTTCCGGTGTGAAACTCATGTGGACCAATTATCCCGGCATGCCCACAGGCGCCCCGGCCAGTCCGGAACTGTTCGCGAAACTGGTCGATTTCGGCCGGAGGCACGGCATACTGGTGGTGAACGACAATCCCTACAGCTTCATCCTGAGCGAACGTCCGCTTTCGATACTCTCCGTTCCGGGAGCCTTCGACTGCGCGATAGAACTGAACTCGCTGAGCAAGGCTCACAATATGAGCGGCTGGCGCATAGGCATGGTCGCAGGTGCTGAAGACTATGTGAAGGAAATACTCAAAGTTAAGAGCCAGATGGACTCGGGAATGTTCCGCCCTCTGCAGATGGCGGCCGTCGAAGCCCTGAAGCAGGGGCAGGAATGGTTCGAGGCCCTCAATGCCGAATACCGCCGCCGAAGGGCCGCCGCCTGCCGCATCATGGATGTGCTGGGAGCAGAGTATAATCCTGATTCCCAGGGACTTTTCGTGTGGGGCAGGATAAAGGGCGATTCGCTGGCGATGTCGGATTTCCTGCTTGAGAAGGCCGGCGTTTTCATCACTCCAGGCGACATCTTCGGGAGCCGCGGCAAGGGCTATATGAGGATTTCCCTTTGCAGGGACGTGCCGGTTTACGGACGCGCCGTCGAAAAGATAAAGGCTGTTTTATAAACGTACCTGCATGCAGCACCTTGTCCTCACACCTCTTGCCGAATGGGAATTCTTCACCCTCCCGCCGCGTCCCTGCGTGATCGCAGGCCCGTGCAGCGCGGAGACGGAGACTCAGGTTCTGGATACAGCGGCCGGCCTCCGGGCTTTCGGAATAAACGTTTTCCGGGCTGGAATATGGAAGCCCCGCACGCATCCGGGCTCGTTCGAGGGGATAGGGGTGGAAGGTCTCCGCTGGCTTCAGAAGGTGAAGTCGTCCTTCGGCATGAAGGTGTGTACGGAGGTGGCCTCCGCGAAGCATGTCTTCGAGTGCCTGAAATATGGGGTGGATATGGTATGGATAGGGGCCCGCACCACAGCGAATCCCTTCCTGGTGCAGGAGATCGCCGAAGCGCTCCGCGACACCTGCATCCCCGTGCTGGTGAAGAACCCGGTGAACCCGGACCTGGACCTCTGGATAGGGGCGCTGGAAAGGTTCAACCGTGAAGGCATAACCAAGCTTGGAGCAATCCATCGCGGGGTATCGTCTTCCGAAAAGATAAAGTACCGCAACGATCCGCTCTGGAACATGGCGGTCGAACTCCGGGCCCGTATCCCGCAGCTGCCCATTTTTGCAGATCCGTCGCACATGGGTGGCAGCCGTGAGTATCTCCGCGAGCTGTCCCAGCGGGCCATGGATCTGGGACTGGAAGGTCTGATGATAGAGAGTCACTGCTCTCCCCAGTGCGCTCTGAGCGACGCTGCCCAGCAGATTGAGCCTCCCGCACTTCAGGCCCTTCTGGAATCGCTCATGGTGCGCGACGCCACTTCTCCGGACGAGGAGTTCCGCGAGAACCTGAGCCGTCTGCGAGAACGCATCGACGTGATAGATGAGAATCTGATACGCGAACTGGCGGAAAGGATGAAGGTGAGTGCCGAGATAGGCGCTGCCAAAAAGGCTCACAACGTGGCAATCATCCAGGCCGGCCGCTGGGAAAAAGTGCTTGAAAAAGTGGACGCGGCTGCCCGTCAGTACGGTCTGGACCCGAAATTCGTGCGCGCCATATTCGACGCCATCCACGAGGAGTCTGTGAAAAAACAGAACAGTTTATGAAGATAATTGCCAATCAGGAATTCGGAGGAGAACGCCCGCTCTACTGCGAGCACGGCCTCAGGCTGGAAAATGTCACAATCCATGCCGGAGAATCGGCAATCAAAGAATCTTCCGACATAGAGGCGGAGGGCTGCACTTTCGAAGGTAAGTACCCCTTCTGGGAGTGCGACGGCGTAAAGGTGCAAAACTGTCTGTTCCGAGAAGGCGCCCGCGCCGCGATATGGTATACCCGCGACCTCATCATGAAAGATACCGTGGTGGAAGCCCCCAAGATGTTCCGTGAACTGGACCGCGTGCACCTGTGCCGGGTCAAACTGCCCAACGCGGCGGAGACTCTGTGGAGCTGCCGGGATGCTTTTCTTGAGGACGTGGAAGTGGAAAAAGGGGACTACCTGTTCATGCATTCCGCGGATATCCACATCGACAATCTCCGGTTGCAGGGAAACTATTCATTCCAGTATTGCAGCAATGTGGAGATACGGAACTCCGTGCTCCATACGAAGGACGCCTTCTGGGAGACAAATAATGTAGTGGTGCGTGATTCCACCATCATAGGCGAGTATCTCGGATGGTACAGCAGGAATCTTCATCTGATTAACTGCCGCATAGGCGGCACGCAGCCCCTCTGCTATTGCAAGGGCCTGGTGCTGGAGAACTGCAGCTTCGATCCTGATGCAGACCTCGCCTTCGAGTATTCAGATGTGCAGGCTGACATCCGCGGTGCCGTAACCTCGGTGAAGAACCCCTCTCACGGCCGTATCAAGGCCGATTCCTATGGGGAGATTATCCTTGACGGCAACATCAAGGCTCCTGCCGACTGCGTGATCGGATAGTTAATCCTTCTTTATGTGAATGTCGCGCTGCGGGAACGGGATCTCGATTCCGTGCTCGCCGAGGGTCTTGTACATGATCTCGTAAACCTGGGAGACCGTGGCGTGACGGTCTTCCACAAGCACGAACATCTTGGCCTTCAGGTTAACCGAACTGTCGCCCAGATCGGCCATGGTTACCTTGATGCCGTATTTGGGTTCGATGAGCAGACGGTCGTATTTGTCGCGCTTCGTCAGAAGCGGCTGCAGGGCGTCCAGAAGCACCTTCTTGGCCACATCCACGTCGGTTCCGTAGGCCACTCCGACCACCACGCCGATGAACTCGTAGGGTGAGTTGCGGGTGAGGTTCTTGAAGTTCTTATTGAACAGGGTGGTATTGGTGAACGATATGAGCGAGCCGTCTTCGGCTTCGATGGAGGTACTCTGGTAGGATATCTTGTCCACCTGTCCGCGAATGCCGTCGCAACTGATGGTGTCGCCCACGCGAACGCGGCCTCCCATCAGCTGGATGCCGTAGATGAAGTTGTTCAGGATATCCTTGAGGGCCAAGCCCAAGCCGGCAGCCAGGCCGGCGAAGATAACCGAAATACTGCCGAGCGGAATGCGGAAGACCATCACGAAGATGATGATGTAAATCGCCCATACAATAATGCCTATGACGTTATTGGCAAGGGTGAGGTTCACCTCGTTGTCGCGTATGTATTCCACCTTGCGGGCCTTCTTTTCCGCGTTGATCTTGAGAATCTTGTAGAAGGCTCGGCCGATGTAGGCGAAGTAACGGAAGACGAAGAACAGGCAGGTGACTATGACGATACGGTCTACCGAGAGCTTGAGCACTACGTTGCCGGCACTGTCGGGGATGCTGAAGAAGACCGCCGTGAAAGCGTTGCGCACTATGCTCGTGAGGTCGAAGACCTTTGCCGCCATGTACAGGCAGAACGGCAGGGATAGAACGGTTACAACGGGCACGAGTACGGTTTTCACGAAGTCGAACAGCCAGGTCTTGCGTATGTATTCGCCGCGCTTGAGGTCTTCCTTGGTGAAGTGACGGCCCTGCTCCTGGAGGCTCTTGTGGATGAAGATGGCTTCGTAACGGTCGCAGAGGTCGTGGATTGCGGTTACTGCATGCAGGGCGGTGAGCTGGAACAGCCACCAGATTATGAATGCGATGCTGAGCAGTACATAGCCGGAGAATGCCAGGATGAGCGCCACGGTCATGATGAACAGGGTACTGCTGGAGTAGGCCACATCGGCGGTCTTAACCTTCTTGCGCTGCTTGCCCACCAGTATGGCCTGCCAAATGAGGAAGATGACGAGCGTGGGAGTGAGCAGCAGGGTTACCAGACGGTTAGGGATGAGGATGATGCGGAAAGTGAGCACCACAAGGCCCAGGAGTATCACCGGCAGATAGAGTTTCATGCCGCCGTTGATCTGTTCGGGAGCCAGATGGATGAGGAGCGAAGAGAGGATGATCATCAGCATCACCGCGAATACCAGCAGCAGGTTGCCGGCTTCGGCAAAGAAATTCTGTGTGACCAAGGCGCCGCCTATGATGATGGTGAGGGTGAAAATGACGGCTCCTATGAGGATGGTTATGCAGGTGCGTCTCTGCCTGAATTCGGGCGTGCGGAAAGCTTTGACGGCCTTGGACAGGGCCAGCACTATGAGCAGGCTGAGCAGCGAGGCAATGATCAGATATCCGAGCACATACAGGATGAATCCGGTAACTATCGGGCCTCTCCATTCACTCTTGACGGCGGAGGAATAGCCGCTGAAATTGGAGTCGTATTTGTCGCGGGCCTCTTCAAAGGCGCGCTGGCCGTAACGCTTGGGGCTGCGAAGCACGTGCAGATAGCTGTCCTGGCCGCGGAGCATGCTTTTCTGGAGCTCCTTGTAGCGGGCCTGTGCGTAGTCGTAGTTCTCCTTGAGGCGTTCGTTGGTTTCGGTGTAGTGCTTGCTGTCTTCGGCCACCTTGTCGCGGCTGCGCTTGTACATCGCCAGAAGGTTCTTGGCGTAGTACATGCAGGAATCGCGGTTGATCTGGCCGAGCGAGTCGAGCATTACGGGCTGCAGTTCGGGGCGCGAACCGTTGCCGGGGCCCAATATCTCACGCTGGGCATTGGTTACGGGGATGCGGGGACCGCCCGGTCTGCCCTTCATGGTGCTCTGCATACGCAGACTGTCGGTGGAAAGGGCTATGCTGTCCGGCACGTCGTCTTCCTTGTCCAGCACCGGCGGGATGCGTCGCAGCGATTCGATGAGGCGTTCGTAGCGGTCGATTTCCAGGTCCATCCTTTCGATGATCTCGTCGAAAGGCATCTTGCGCTTGTTGAAGTTCTCGTACTCCTTGGTAGCCTGACGCAGCGAGTAGGTGACGTCGAAGGTGAAATCCTGATTCTGGGAATAGAGCACCAGAGCATACTCGTTGCAGCGCTGTATCATGCTCACCATGCGGTTGTGCTGCTGGTCGTTACGGGAGCGCATCCGGCTCTGGAGGCGTTCCATCTTGGCGTTCTGCTCGTGGAGCTCGCCGCGGAGCACGGTAAGGGTCTGCGAAAGGTCCTTCTCGTTCAGGACTGCGAAAGCGGCCGTACCCAGAAGAAGGGCCGCTATTGTGGTGATTATATGCCTGCGCGATTTCATATTCCGCAAATATACCATTTTCGGCTGAATTTTGCGATATTTGTGCATGCTGTACGATTTCACGACCGAGGCCTTTCCAAAAGGCTCCAATTCAGTCAAATGGGATTCCCGTCCGGACGTGCTGCCCATGTGGGTGGCCGAGATGGATTTCCCGGTGGCACCTTTCATAATCGACGCTGTCCGCCGCAGGGTGGAAGCAGCTGCATTCGGCTATACACTCATCCCCGAATCCTACTACAGGAGCGTTCAGAACTGGTTTGGGAAGAGGTATTCGTGGCAGATCGAGCGTGAGCACATCATCCCCATACAGGGAATCGTGCCGGCTGTCTCAGTGGCGGTAAAGGCACTTACGCAGCCGGGCGACAAGGTGGTCTTCTTCACCCCGGCATACAACTGTTTCTTCCATAACATCACCAATCCCGGCGCTGTGGAGAATCCCAGCGTGCTGGTCTGGAATCCCGAAACTCATCGTTACGACCCCGACTGGGAAGACTTTGCCGCGCGCATCGCCGACCCTTCCACAAAAGCGTTTCTGCTGTGCAACCCCCACAACCCCACGGGAAGGCTCTGGAGCAGGGAAGAGCTCCTTCGAATGGGGAATATCTGCAAGGAACACGGAGTTCCGGTAATAAGTGACGAAATCCACTGCGAAATAGTGGCGCCGGGCAGTAAGTACACTCCTTTTGCCACGCTTTTCCCAGGGGACTGCGTGGTCATGGTGTCTCCGACCAAACCTTTCAGCATGGCAGGGCTTCAGATAGCGAACATGGTCTGCGCCAACCCTGAGATACGGGAGAAACTCGACCGCGTGATAAACATCTGGGAACACTGCGACGTGAACCAGCTTGGCATAGTGGCTCTGCAGGCCGCCTATACTCCCGAAGGGGAAGACTGGCTGCACCAGATGAATGAAGTGGTGCACGGCAACTTCCTGCTGCTCCGGGAGCGCTTCCAAAAAGAGTATCCTGAAGTGAAGGTGGCGGAGCTTCAGGCTACCTATCTGGGCTGGCTGGATTTCTCCGGGCTAGGTCTTGGCGGAATGCAGATCCAGGAGCACCTGCTCGAAAAGGAAAAACTCTGGATAAACGCAGGGGATATATACGGTAATCCGTCCTGCATGCGCATCAATTACGCCTGTCCGCGCAGCACCATGGAAAAAGCGTCGGATCTGTATATAAAGGGAATCAGGGAACTCTTGCTTTCCCGGAATTAATTTCTTAAATTTACTCCCTGAGCAAGTTCTGAGCTATGAAAAGACGTGAATTCCTGAAAACTACCGCGGCTCTCGCCGCCCTTGCCGGGAGCGCGGACCTGCTGAAAGCCGGGGAGCCCCTGAAAAACGGCAAGGCGCCCGAAGCCGCAGACGAATCCGAAGGCGGTCCGCTGCTTGCGTCGCACCCGGTGCTGCAGAACTATGCTCCCACGTCCATGGGGGTCGCTTTCGCCGTGAGCGCTCTGGCCAACGGATATGTGCTCTATGGCCGTGAGCCGGACCTGTCTGACGCCGTAAAGGTGAAATGCGGCGGCTTCCGCACTACGGACATTGGCGACCGCATCCTTCACGTCCGTCTCACGGGGCTCAAACCCGACACCCGTTACTACTATCGCATCGGCGCGGACCGCATCCATTACGGAGGCGGATACGACATGAAGGTTATCGGAAACGAGGAAGACACCCGTATCCATTCATTCCGGACTGCCGGCCCCAAGGAAAAAGCCCACTTCTGCGTCATCAACGATACCCACGTCCGTTGGGAACCGTTCGGAAGGGCGCTCGACAAGATTGCCGAAATCGGCCCCAGCTGCGTGGTCTGGAACGGAGACGCCTCCAATACCGAAGAGACCATGGACGCTCAGGTGCGCATATTCTTCAAGCCTGAGGTACAGTGCAACGATTACGCCGCCGACACACCCTACCTTTTCTGCCCGGGCAACCACGACCTCCGCGGCATGGCCAACCGTCATCTGGAAAGGGCCTGGATGTATCGTCAGCCGGAAGAAAGGTCCTCGCGCGACTGGGATCTCGGCCGCAACTTCGCTTTCCGTATGGGCGATGTGGCCATGATAGGGCTGGATACAGGTGAGGACAAGCTGGACGGTAATCCCCGTTTCGCCGGCCTGTTCAACAACGCAGCTTACCGGGAAGCCCAGACAAAGTGGCTCAAGGAAGTTCTCAAACGCAAGGATATCAAAAAGGCCAAATATCTGGTGGCATTCTGCCACATCCCCCTGTTCGACCCGGATCCGGCCGCCAATCCCGGTGACCTTGCCCCGGCGGACTCCGCTCCCGGCTTCAAGAAAGATTACGCCGCCTGGCAGAGAACATGCTCACAGATGTGGGGGCCGCTGCTCGCAAAGGCGGGATGCCAGCTGCTTGTTACCGGCCACCAGCACCGTTACCGTTACGACGCCCCTACTCCGGAGAGGCCTTGGGCACAGATAGTTGGCGGAGGTCCGTTCCTAACCGATGAAGCCCCGGCAGACCGCTTCCCCACAGTTATCGAAGGCAGGGTGCAGCGCGGCCGCCTGGTCGTTACCGTTCACAATCTGCGCTCCGGTGTCGTCCATGACACATGGAATTTCAAACCCAGATAGCGCATGGAATTTGTCGACCTTTACACCCTGCAGCGGGACCTCAAAGAGGGCCTGGAGGACTTGTTCCCCGACCGCATCTGGGTGAAGGCGGAGATAGCGCAGATTTCCGTCAAGGGCGGCGGCCACTGCTATCTGGAACTTGTCCAGAGCGAAGCCGGAACGGTAATCGCCAAGGTGCGGGCCGTCATCTGGCGCAGCACCTATAACCTTCTGAATGCAAAGATGCGCAGCGTCACCGGGGCCGATATTTCAGCCGGAACCGAGGTGCTGCTGCTTGCCACCGTGAATTTCCACGAAGTGTTCGGCCTCTCGCTGGTTATAGACGACATCGACACCGCCTTTACCGTTGGGGAGCAGCAGATAAAGCGGCAGCAGACCATAGACCGCCTCGTGAAGGAGGGACTGCTGGACAGGCAGAAAGCCCTGAGCCTGCCGCAGTTGCCCTACGCTCTCGCCGTCATTTCGGCCGAGGGGGCCGCGGGTCTTCAGGATTTCCGCAGGCAACTTCTCGAAAACGAATACGGCTACGCCTACAGGGCGGATCTGTTCCCTGCCATGATGCAGGGGGAGGGAGCCCCCGACTCCATCTTCGCAGCATTGGATGAAATACGGCAGTCGTCCGTCCGCTACGATGCCGTCCTGGTGCTGAGGGGCGGAGGCTCCGACATGGACCTTCTCTGCTTCGACGATTACGGCCTGGCTGCAGCAATCGCGAAAATGCCTGTTCCGGTGGTTACCGCAATAGGCCACGACAAGGACTTCCATGTGGCCGACATGGCTGCCCACGATTATGTGAAGACCCCCACCGCCCTGGCTGACATGTTCCTGCGGCTCACAGAGGCCGCCGACGAGCATGTTTCCGGCTTTGAGAACCGCCTGGCCCTGGCTTTCCGCAGCCGTCTGGCTGGCCTGGAATCGAAACTCGACCTGCTTGAGACAAGGATTTCCGCCACCGATCCGCGCAACGTCCTCAAAAGGGGATTCTCGCTGGTGCTGGACTCTCGCGGAGTGCGCATGAACGGTGTACGGGACCGCAAGGCCGGCGACGCCATTTCGGTGGTGTTCGCGGACGGCCGCCTCGGTGCGGAAGTGAAGGAAGTAAAAAAGGAAAACAATGGATAGGAAATTCGACTACAACAAGGCTCTGGAACGCCTCGAAAAGATAGCGGCGCAGGTGGAAGACCCCGCAACTCCGCTGGACGACATCGCCTCCCTGGTGAAGGAGAGCCGCCTCCTCATCGAAAGCTGCAGGAAGTATCTGCGCAGCGTGCGGGAAAACATTGAATCGGAATAACTCTGAACCATATGGCCAAGATTAAGAAGATATACGAAAGCGACCCCTGGCTGGAACCCTTCAGGGATGCCATAGAAGCAAGGAGTGCGCGGATAAAGGCCGCTGCGGAGAAGCTGTCCGGGAATGCCGGCGGCAAGTCCGTTGCGGATGCGGCGAACAATCATCTGTACTACGGCCTTCATCACACGGAGGACGGCGGATGGGTGCTGCGAGAATGGGCCCCGAACGCCACCCGCATCTACCTCGTCGGCGATTTCAACAACTGGAAACGCACCCCCGATTATCAGTTCAGGCCCATTGGGGGAGGCAACTGGGAAATTACCCTCCCCGGGTTGTTCCTCCGCCACGGCGCTCTCTATAAACTCTGGATAGAATGGCCCGGAGGGGCGGGGGAGAGGCTCCCGGCTTACGTGACGAGGGTGGTCCAGGACCCGGCTACCAAGGTCTTTTCCGCCCAGGTATGGGACCCCTCCGAACCTTACGAGTGGAAGAACGGCAAACCTGGGAAGAGGCCGCATCCCTTCATCTACGAGTGCCACATAGGCATGAGCGGGGAAGAGGAAAAGGTGGCGTCCTTCGAGGATTTCCGCAAAACCGTGCTCCCCAGAGTGGAAAAACTCGGCTACGACACCCTCCAGATAATGGCCCTCCAGGAGCATCCCTACTACGGCTCCTTCGGGTACCAGGTGAGCAATTTCTTCGCCCTGAGTTCCCGTTTCGGAACGCCCGAGGAGTTCAAGGCCCTTGTGGACGACGCCCACGGCCGCGGGATAGCGGTAATCATGGACATAGTCCATTCACATGCGGTTAGCAATGAACTCGAGGGGCTGGGCAAACTGGACGGCAGGGAAGACCTCTACTTCTATCCTGGCGAAGCCGGACATCATCCGGCATGGGGCTCGCGTTGCTTCGACTACGGCAAGGACGAGGTGAACTACTTCCTCCTCTCGAACTGTAAGTTCTGGATGGAGGAATACCACCTGGACGGCTTCCGCTTCGACGGAGTGACCTCGATGCTCTACTGGGACCACGGGCTGGGCACCGATTTCGGCAACTACGAGATCTATTTCGGGCCCGGAGTGGACGAGAATGCGGTAACCTATCTTGGCCTTGCCAACAGGCTCATCCATCAGCTCAATCCGGACGCCATCACCATAGCGGAAGACGTGTCCGGCATGCCCGGCCTTGCCGCACCCTTCGAAAGGGGAGGCGTGGGCTTCGATTTCCGCATGGCCATGGGCATAGCCGACCACTGGATCAAGTGGATAAAGGAGAAGAGCGACGAGCAGTGGAGCCCCGGCGAGATGTGGTACGAACTCACCAACAAGCGAGCCGATGAAAAGACGGTCTCCTATGCCGAGTGCCACGACCAGGCCCTCGTGGGAGACAAGACCATCATCTTCCGTCTCATCGACAAGGAGATGTACTGGTGTATGGACAAAGCCTCGCAGAACCTCCTGGTAGACAGGGGAATAGCCCTTCATAAACTCATCCGTCTCGTAACGGCGGCAACCGCCGGGGACGGCTACCTGAACTTCATGGGCAACGAGTTCGGCCATCCCGAATGGATAGATTTCCCCCGCGAAGGAAACAACTGGAGCTGCAAGTATGCCCGCCGTCAGTGGAGCCTGGCCGACAACCCTCTGCTGCGCTATCAGGGGCTGCAGGAATGGGATGCCGCCATGGTTCATCTGCTCCGTGGAGAGAAGGCCCTTTTCAAGGCTCCGGAACTGCTTCGCGCCGACGAAGAGAAAAAGGTGCTCATTTTCCTACGGAAAAATTGTATCTTTGCGCTGAATTTCAATCCGTCGGAGAGTTATCAGAACTACGGATTCCCCGCTCCGGAGGGAGAATGGGAAATGGTGATGAATTCGGACGAGGCCCGTTTCGGCGGTTTTTCCCGTCTGGGCGCATCCGAAATCCACGCCACCGTGGGTAAAGAACTCTTCCTGTACCTGCCCAGCAGGTGCGCTATTGTACTAAAGAAAAAGTAAGATATGGCATTCCTCAAGTTCAACAAAGCCGAGTTGGTGAACCTTTCCTACTCGCTGAAGAGGGAGATTATCAGTGCAAACAAGACGGGCGCCTATTGCAACACGAGCATTGTCACTTGCAATACGCGCCGCTACCACGGCCTCTTTGCCGTCACGCTCGACCGCTTCGGCGGCGACAAGTTCCTGCTGCTCTCCTCGCTGGACGAAACCCTTTTCGCCCGCGGACAGCAGTTCAATCTTGGAATACACTGCTACGGCGACATCTACGAGCCCCGTGGTCACAAGTACGTGGTGGACTTCGACGACGATCCGGTTCCCACCATCACCTACAAGGTGGGCGACATAGTCTTCCGCAAGAGCCTCATGCTCCTTCCGGAAAAGGACCAGCTCCTCATACGCTATGAAATGCTGGAAGGCCCCGAGGGGGTTTCGCTGCAGCTCCGTCCCTTCCTTCCGTTCCGCAACATACATGCTCTCACGCATGAGAACGATGCAGCCCGCACAGGTTTCACCGCGGTAAAGGGAGGCGCCTCCTTCTGCCTCTACGAAGGCTTCCCGGACCTGGTTCTCCAGAGCGATGCCAAGGGCTTTAGCTTCAACCACAATCCGGCCTGGTACAAGGGCGTCACCTACTCTGACGAATACCGTCGCGGTTTCGACTGCCGCGAAGACCTCCTGTCTCCCGGCTGTTTCGTGTGCGACATCAAGAAGGGCACCGCCATCACCGTATCGGCAGCCAAGTACGAAGAGGACCCCAAGGGCTTCAAGGCTGCGTACAAGAAGGGCCTGGCCGATATCCCGGTCATCAAGGACGGCCGCGACCAGCTCCTCCGCTGGGCCGACCTCTTCATCTGCGACCATAACAACCGCAAGAAGATCACCGCCGGTTTCTCCTGGCTGTATACCGGTCTTCTTCGTGAAACCCTCATAACCCTTCCCGGCCTCACCCTCTACGCAAACGGCGACGCCGCCACCTTCGAAGAGGTGCTGGACAATCTGATTGCGGACGAGCAGGAGAGGCTTCTTCACCGCACCACACAGGTGGAGTCGCCCCTTTATCTGGCCAGCGACCTTCAGGAATATATCTCCTTCGGAGCGGATCCGGCCAGGGTTTGGAAGAAATATGGCGCCACGGTGAAGGGCATACTGGAAAGCTATCTTCCCGGAGTGCGCAAGGAGGTAACCGTTCATCCGAACGGTCTTCTCTGGGCTCAGGCGGACAGGGTCGCCCTCAGCTGGATGAACGCCTACATAAACGGCAATCCCGTGACCGAGCGTCCCGGCTACCAGGTGGAAACCAACGCCTTATGGTACAACAGCATCTGCTTCGCCATCGACTCGGAAAAGAAATATGGCCGCGACAAGGCCTTCGTCGCCCGCTGGGAACCTATACGCGACAGTATCAGGGAGAACTTCCAGAAGGTGTTCTGGAACGAGAGGCGCGGCTGCCTGGCGGACTACGTTGACGGCTTCGGCCAGAACCTCGACATCCGTCCCAACCAGCTCATGGCCCTCTGGGTGGAGAACTCTCCGCTCGACGACATGCTGCATCCGTCGGTGTTCAGGGTCGTGTCCGACGAACTTGAAACCCGCCGCGGCATACGCACCCTTTCGCCGCGCGACGAGAAATACAAGGGAGTGTACGAAGGATCCCAGGTGGAGCGCGACCTTGCCTACAATCAGGGCACGGCCTGGGTGTTTCTGCTCCAGTACTACGTCAAGGTCGGCTTCCGTCTCCACGGACAGTCTTTCGCCAACAAGGCCGAATGGCTGGTGAAGGGCTGCTACGAAGACATCTCCAAGCACGGAGTCGGAGCCTTCAGTGAACTTTACGACGGCGACCCGCCGCAGGAGCCCCACGGGGCCGTGGCCAGTGCCCTCAGCACTGCCGCCCTGCTCACGGTTCACCATCTCATAGACCAGAACAAGGAGGACGCGAAATGACAGTACTCATGTTCGGATGGGAGTTTCCTCCCCACATCGCAGGCGGTCTCGGAACGGCTTGCGAAGGCATAGTGAAAGGCCTCGCGCACAATGGCGTGAAGAGCATCTTCGTGATGCCCTCCGCCAGCGGCGACGAAGACCAGAGCGCCACAACCATCATCAACGCCAGCGATGTCGCCGTGGAATATGTCGGCGGCAGCGTGGACGACTATCTGGACAAGGTGAAGTTTGTCCACATCGGCTCGAACCTCATTCCCTACGCCGATCCGGAAGAGTTCTCCTCGGTGGTTGAGGAAGAGAGGGCCCGCCAGCTCAAGGACTTCCGCATCTCATACGGCCAGAAGTTCAAGTTCAGCGGCAAGTACGGCGCCAACCTCCTCGAAGAGGTGGCCCGCTACGCCATGGTGGGCGGCACCATCGCCATGCAGCACAAGGACGAGTTCGACATTATCCACTCCCACGACTGGCTCACCTACCTGGCCGGCATCGCCGCCAAGGAACTCACAGGCAAGCCGCTCGTGGTGCATGTGCACGCCACATCCTTCGACCGCGGCACCGACGATATGGTGGATTCCCGCGTATATGCCATCGAGAAGCGCGGCATGGAGGCTGCCGACAAGGTGGTCACCGTGAGCGACCTCACCCGCAATATCGTAATCAACAAATACGGAATCGATCCGGCCAAGGTGGTCACCGTTCACAACGCGGTGGACTTCAGCGGCCGCGAGAACCTGGAAGTGGAGCGCGGGGTGCGCGACAAGGTCGTCACCTTCCTCGGCCGCATCACTTTCCAGAAAGGTCCCGAATACTTCATCGAAGCCGCTGCCAAGGTTCTCAAACGTACCGACGGCGTGCGCTTCGTGATGGCCGGCAGCGGAGACATGATGAACCGCTGCATCAAGATGGTGGCCCGACTGGGCATCAGCGACCGCTTCCACTTCACCGGCTTCCTCCGCGGAGCCGACGTTCAGAAGATGTTCGCCCTGTCCGACGTGTACATCATGCCTTCCGTCAGCGAACCCTTCGGCATTTCCCCGCTGGAGGCCATGCGCACGGGAGTTCCTTCCGTCATCTCCCACCAGAGCGGCGCGGCCGAGGTGCTCAAATACGCCCTCAAGGTAGACTTCTGGGATGTCAACGCCATGGCCGACGACATCTACGCGCTCCTCAAATATCCCGCCCTGGCGGACTTCGCCACCAAGGAGGGCTACGACGAGGTGAACACGCTCAAATGGAACAATGCAACGGCCAAGCTGGCCAAGGTTTACGAATCAGCAATTAATAGATAACCCCTATGAAAACGAACGTCTGTCTGTATTTCCAAGTCCATCAGCCATCGAGGCTCCGTCTGTTCAGATTCTTCGACATCGGCAAGGACTCCCATTATTACGACGACTTTGCGAACCGCACCATACTCCGCAGGGTGGCGCAGAAGTGCTATCTGCCCATGAATGAGCTCCTGCTCAAGGCAATCAAGGAGAACAAGGGCAAATTCAAGGTGGCATTCTCCATCACCGGCACTGTGCTTGAGCAGTTCGACCGTTACGCTCCGGAGGTTATCGACAGTTTCAAGGCCCTCGTGGATACCGGTTGCGTGGAGATACTTTGCGAAACCTATAACCACAGCCTCGCCGCCCTTCAGAACGTGGTGGAGCTCCGTAATCAGGTGGAGAAGCAGAAGACCGCCCTCAAAAAATATCTGGGCGTGGAACCCAAAGTCTTCCGCAACACCGAGCTCATCTATTCCGACGACATCGGCGTTGCAATCGCGGACATGGGCTTCAAGACAGTGCTCACCGAGGGCGCAAAGCACATCATGGGTTGGCGCAATCCCAACTTCGTGTATTCCAACCCCAAGTGTGCGGACCAGAAGCTGCTACTTCGCAACTACACCTTCTCCGACGACATAGCTTTCCGATTCTCCAACCAGGGCTGGCCCGAATGGCCTCTCACCGCGGAGAAGTTCGTCGGCTGGCTTTCCGAGGCCGAAGGCGAAATCATCAACCTCTTCATGGACTACGAGACCTTCGGCGAGCATCAGGACGCCGCCTGCGGAATCTTCGACTTCATGGCGGCCCTGCCCAAGGCGGCTCTCGCTACCAAGAAGCTCGAATTCGTAACTCCTTCGGAGGCTGCCGCAAAACTCAAGCCGGTATCTCCCCTCGAGGTGCCGCAGCCCATTTCCTGGGCAGACGAAGAGAGGGACGTCACCGCATGGCTCGGCAACGAGCTCCAGCAGGACGCCTTCAACAAGCTCTACAGCCTTGTGGAGAAGCTTTCCATCGTGAACGATCCGGTTCTCTGGAACGACTTCGGTCACCTGCAGGAGAGCGACCATTTTTATTACATGTGTACCAAATTCTTCTCGGACGGGGATGTCCACAAGTATTTCAATCCCTACGATACCCCGTACGAGGCCTTTATTAATTACATGAATGTCCTCAGCGACTTCACGATCAGAGTAGACGAAGCTTATGCAACAAAGAATTGAGGCCGACTCCCCGAGTTGGTCGAGTGTGAGGGTTACGAGGCACCTCCCGGAGGCGCTTTCGGGCCTTGAGAGACTGTGCAAGAACCTATGGTGGTGTTGGAACGACAACGCAAAAGCACTTTTTAAATATATTGATCCCGATATCTGGCACCGCAGCGGGCATAACCCCATGGTTATCCTGGATACGGTAAGCCTCAAGAGGTACAACCAGCTGGCGAAGGACGAGCAGTTCGTCCGCGACCTGGGCGCCGTGATGAACGAGTTCGACTCCTACATGGCGCGCAAGGCCGACCGCGGCAATCCGTCCATCGCCTATTTCTGCATGGAATACGGTCTCGACGCCAGCCTGCAGATTTATTCTGGCGGTCTGGGCATCCTGGCCGGCGACTACCTCAAGGAGAGCAGCGACATGAACGTGAACATGGTTGCGGTCGGCCTGCTCTACCGTTACGGCTACTTCACCCAGCGTCTCACCCCGCAGGGCAATCAGGTGGCAGAATACAACGCCCAGGATTTCCTCAAGATTCCGGCGGAGCCGGTAACCGATGCCGACGGCAACTGGGTCACCATTTCCATGCAGATGCCCGGCCGCGAGCTGCATGCCCGCATCTGGAAGGTCTGCGTGGGCCGTACCGACCTTTACCTGCTGGATACCGACTTCGAAGACAATATCCAGGAGGACCGGGAGGTTACCTATCAGCTCTACGGAGGCAACTGGGAGAACCGTCTCAAGCAGGAAATCCTGCTGGGCATCGGCGGTATCAGGGCCCTGCGTGTCATGGGCATACGTCCGTCCATCTACCACTGCAACGAGGGCCACGCCGCATTCATCGGCCTGGAAAGGCTGCGCGAATACATGCAGGAAGGCGGTCTCGTATATGAAGAGGCGATGGAACTGGTCCGTGCAAGCGGTCTCTTCACCACCCACACCCCCGTTCCGGCAGGTCACGATACTTTTGACGAAGATCTCCTCTCCAAGTATCTGGGCCACTATCCGGCCCGCTTCGGCATCGAGTGGGACACCTTCCTGGCGATGGGCAAGATCAACCCGGCCGACAGGATGGAGCGTTTCAGCATGAGCGTGCTTGCGGCCAACTGCTCCCAGAACGTAAACGGCGTATCCATGCTTCACGGAGAGGTTTCCAGGGAAATCCTCGCCGACATGTACAAGGGTTACATCCCTGAGGAGCTCTCCAAGATAGGCTACGTCACCAACGGCGTGCACTACAATACATGGGCTTCCAAGGAGTGGAAGCAGGTTCACAACCGCGTGTTCGGTCCCGAATTCTCCACTCACCACTACGACAAGCGCTGCTTCGAAGGGATATATAATGTGTCCGACGAAGAGATATGGAGTATCCGCAAGATACTCAAGAAAGAGCTTCTCCGTGTCCTAGGAGACCGCCTTTCTGATCCGAGCCTCAGCAGCCACTATTCTCCCAGTCAGGTAGTGGAAATCAAGGAGAATCTGCGCGAGGACGTGCTTACCATCGGTTTCGCCCGTCGTTTCGCCACGTATAAGAGAGCGACGCTGCTCTTCAGCGATCTCGACAGACTGGACGCCATAGTGAACGATCCCAAGCATCCGGTGCAGTTCATCTTCGCCGGCAAGGCGCATCCCGCCGACGGCGCTGGTCAGGACCTGATCAAGCGCATCATCGAGATTTCCAAGCAGCCTCGTTTCCTCGGCAAGATAGTCTTCGTGCCGGGCTACGACATATCGCTGGCAAAGCGTCTCGTCCAGGGCGTGGACGTGTGGATGAACAATCCTACCCGTCCCCAAGAGGCTTCCGGTACGTCCGGAGAAAAGGCCGCGATGAACGGAGTAATGCATTTCAGCGTGCTCGACGGCTGGTGGGTCGAAGGTTACAAGGAAGGCTGCGGCTGGGCCCTGCCACAGGAACGCACCTACGACGATCAGAGCTACCAGAACGAACTCGACGCCGCCACCATCTACGGCACCATCGAGAATGAGATAGCACCGCTTTACTATGACCGCGACCCGAAGGATGGCATGAGCCATAACTGGATAGCCTATATCAAGAACACCATCGCTCAGGTGGCCTGCAACTTCACCACTAACCGCATGATGGAAGACTACTGCATCCAGTACTACCAGCCCCAGTACGACCGTTATATGGCCCTTGCAGCCGACGGCTTCGCCAAGGCTAAGGAAATCGCGGCCTGGAAAAACCGCATTCTGGCGGCATGGCCGTCACTGAAGGTGGTGAACTACACCCCGCTTGCAGCGTCCTACGTGCTTTCCGCCCGCACCAAGCTGGAGAGCACCCTGCAGATCGACCTTGCAGGCCTGAATCCGGAAGACGTGGGCGTGGAACTGGTATTCGCAGTTTCCGACAAGAAGGGCCAACTCCATGTGAGGGAAACCTTCGACTACGTGTCCGGCCCCAAGGCCGAAGACGGCACCGCCACCTACTCCGTATCCGTGCTGCCAGACAAGACCGGTATGTACCAGGTTGGCGTTCGTATCTTCCCGAGTAACGCCGCCCTGCCATCGCGACAAGACTTCCCGCTCGTAAAATGGCTGTAATAGCAACAGGATTTTTCGACGGGGTGCACGTGGGGCACCGTCTGGTGTTGGAGACGCTTGTGCAGACTGCGCGGGAGCGCGGCGAGCTCAGCGTTGTGGTCACTTTCTGGCCGCATCCCCGTATCGTGCTTCACGACGACGCCCTTTCGCTCCGTCTGCTGAATACCCTTGACGAGAAGATAGGTCTGCTCCGCGGTCTAGGCGTGGATCGGGTGGAAGTTCTGCCTTTCACGGAAGAATTCTCCCGAACCTCTGCCGCGGACTACCTGCGCAAGTATATCAAGGAGCGTTTCGACGGCACCGCCATCCTGCTTGGCTACGACAACCGTATAGGGCACGATTCCGGAAACCCGGCTCAGACGGCGGACATCGCCGCCGAGCTGGGACTGGACGTTATCCGCACGGACAAGGTATCCAGCGTAGGTATTGCGGTGAGTTCTTCCAAGATCCGCAAGGCCCTGTTCGCCGGCGACGTAGCCACGGCGTCCGCCTTCCTGTGCTACGACTACTCCCTGGAAGGGGAAGTTGTGCACGGGCGCAAGGTGGGCCGCACCATAGGCTATCCCACCGCCAACCTCGACCTCTACGAAAAGATGAAGCTGGTGCCCGCCGAAGGGGTTTACCTCACCCGTGTCCGCCTCGGCGAAAGGACCTTCCACGGAATGACCAACATAGGGCTCGCAAACGAGACCTTCATCTTCGATTTCGACGAGGAGATATACGGCGAACCCATGCGCATCGAGTTCCTCCGCCGTATCCGCGGCGAGATGAAGTTCGAGTCCCTGGACGAGCTTGCAGCCCAGCTCCGCGCTGACGAGCAGTCCTGCCGGGAGATGATAGGGTAGGGGAACTGGTGCCGGTGGCGCGATCCGGTGAGAGAATCACGCCTCATCCCTTCTGGGCACAGGCGTGCAAGATACGCGGATTTTTTTGCACTTCTGAATTATTGTATGTATTTTTGGAGTGTGATTCCAAATTTGCATAAATATGGTGGAAAACTACATCAACAGAACTCTGGAGGCGACATTGTTGGAGGCGTGGAAGTATTTCCCCGTCCTTGCCGTGACCGGTCCAAGGCAATCAGGTAAAAGCACTCTTATCGGTCACTTGTTCCCGGAAGCGGTATCTTTCTCTTTGAAAGATGTCAATGTACGTGAATTTGCCCTTAATGATCCGGTAGCTTTTTTAGGGCAGACGAGTACTCCCATTTTTATTGACGAAATTCAGAAAGCTCCCGTCCTGCTTGAATACATTCAGGGTATAGTGGATAGGGACCCTTCCCGGAAATTCATCCTTTCAGGCAGTTCCAACTTTGAGGTCATGAAGGGCCTTTCGGAGTCTCTCGCCGGAAGGTGTGGTGTGTTCGAGCTCTTGCCGATGTCGTTTACTGAGACATTCGCCCTGTCCGAAAATAAGGACACGGACACGATGCTGTTCGATGGCTTTTATCCTGCTGTATGTTCAGGGAAAAATATCGCCCGGCTGTATTATCCGTCATATGTTAAAACTTATCTGGAGAAGGACGTGCGGGACTTGCTGAACATTAAAGATTTGATGCTATTCCTCCGGTTCATGAAGCTTTGTGCCGCCCGCGTGGGTTCCGTCTTCAATGCTTCCGAACTCTCCTCAGAGGTGGGTATTGACAACAAGACAGTCGCCTCCTGGCTTTCTGTCCTGCAGGCGTCCTATGTAGTATATCTGCTCCCTCCGTATCACGAAAACATTTCCAAGCGTCTGATTAAGTCTCCGAAACTGTATTTTTGCGATCCGGGGTTAGCCTGTTATCTGCTGGATATTGAGAGCCCTGCACAACTATCCCGTGACAAAATGCGCGGTGGTATTTTTGAGAACTTTCTCGTGATGGAGGCTGTAAAGCACCGTCTGAATGCGGGCAAAGACGGCGGCGTCTATTTCTATAGAGACTCAAATAACAATGAGGTGGATCTCCTGCTCAGGGAGGAAGGAGACATCACGGCAGTAGAGGTAAAGTCTTCGCAGACTTATTCTTCTTCTTTCGAAGACACATTGAAAAGGCTTCCGAAATGGCTTAAGGCTCCTGTAAAAAGGAGGGCAGTTGTATATGCCGGGGATTTTGAGAATACGGCAGGAATGATTGAAGTGCTCAACTATAAGCATTTCACATTATAATTCCATGTTTTACGTCAGCGACCCCATAACCACTCCGCCGCC
>JAILNI010000062.1 GCA_024691765.1 Bacteroidales bacterium
GAAGAATGCGCCGTGCTGGCCCGCGCCCTTGCGGAGCGCATGTGGAAAGAGCTCGGAATCCCCTGCTACTGCTATGAGGCCGCGGCTTTCAAGCGCGAGCGCCGCAACCTTGCGGTATGCCGTGCCGGTGAATATGAAGCCCTGCCTGAAAAGATGGCGGATCCGGAACGTAGGCCAGACTTCGGAGGCAACTTCGATGACACCGCAGCGCGCACCGGCGCATCGAACGTCGGCGCCAGGAATTTCCTGGTGGCGGTGAACTTCAATCTGAACACCACTTCGACCCGCAGGGCGATGGCGGTGGCTTTTGACGTGCGCGAGAAAGGCCGCAAGGCCCGTGAAGGCGGATCCCTGACAGGCAAGCTGCTCAAGGATGAGGCAGGTCAGCAGATATGGATTCCCGGCACGCTGAAGGGATGCAAGGCAATTGGCTGGTACATAGACGAATACGGCATCGCACAGGTATCCATGAACATAACCGACATAGACGCCACGCCCCTCCATGTCGCCTTCGATGAAGTTTCCCGGGCGGCCTCGGTCCGCGGCCTGCGTGTGACAGGCGCGGAGATAGTGGGTCTGGTGCCGAAAAAGGTGCTCCTGGAAGCCGGCAAGTATTATCTCGCAAAACAGCAGCGCTCCCTCGGCATAACCGAGGAAGAAATCATAAAGATTGCCGTGAAATCTATGTCTCTGGACGACCTCAAGCCTTTCAATCCCCGTGAAAAAGTCATCGAATACCTGATGGAAGACGAGGAAGAGAAGGCCGCAAAGGAACGTCTGGTGCGTATGGACATAAAAGGATTCACCTATGAGACGGCGTCGGAATCGGCAGCCCCGGGCGGAGGTTCTGTCTCTGCCGTGATGGGCAGTCTCGGAGCGGCCCTGGCCACGATGGTTGCAAACCTGTCCGCCCACAAGAGGGGCTGGGACGACCGCTGGAAGGAGTTTTCCGACGTCGCCGAAAAGGGCCAGGCGCTTATCGGCGAGCTGCTTGCCCTGGTCGATGAAGACACGGCGGCATTTAACCGGATAATGGATGCCTTCTCGCTCCCCAAGGGCACTGAAGAAGAGAAGGAAGCCCGGGCCGCTGCAATAGAAGAAGCTACGCTCTATGCGGCATCGGTGCCACTGCGCACTATGGAAGCCTCGCTGAAGGCCCTGCCGCTGGCTCTCGAAATGGCCCGAAAGGGCAATCCGGCTTCGGCTTCGGACGCCGGCGTTGCCGCCCTTGCCGCTACGGCCGGCATTCGCGGCGCGCACCTCAACGTCCGCATCAACTCCGCCAGTCTTTCCGACAAGTCCGCCGCCGCTCCACTCCTTAAGCGCGCAGCTGAAATAGAATCGGAAGCAATAGCCCTCTGCGACCAGGTAGTAGCCCTGATGCCGTGATAAGCAACCCCCTCATAATCAATAGCATACGCAAACCCGATTGCACCAAACAGAGCAATCGGGTTTAAGCAAACAATTATCATTTAATGACTTACAACTCACGCTCACAGTTTGCGGAAGACATACTGGCAGGCATCCCGGATGAACTGCCACGCCCCAAACCATACAACACATCCGTCAACCACGCCCCGAGGCGCAAAGACATACTGAGTCCGGCCGAGAAGGAGATTGCCCTGCGCAACGCCCTGCGCTACTTCCCCGCCAGGCACCACGCCGTCCTGGCCCCTGAATTCGCAGAAGAACTGCGCAGGTTCGGACGCATCTACATGTACCGTTTCCGCCCCGACTACGAAATGTACGCCCGTCCGATCGACCAGTATCCGGCACGCAGCACCCAGGCGGCGGCGATAATGGCCATGATCCAGAACAACCTGGATCCCCGGGTGGCGCAGCATCCGCATGAACTGATTATCTACGGCGGCAACGGTGCCATTTTCCAGAACTGGGCGCAGTACCGCCTCGCGATGCAGTATCTCGCCACCATGACCGATGAGCAGACGCTGGTCATGTATTCCGGGCACCCGCTGGGGCTGTTCCCGAGCCACAAGGATGCGCCGCGCGTGATCGTGACCAACGGAATGGTCATCCCAAATTACTCCAAGCCGGACCACTGGGAAAAGTTCAACGCCATGGGCGTCAGCCAGTACGGCCAGATGACGGCGGGTTCCTATATGTACATAGGGCCTCAGGGTATCGTGCACGGCACCACGATCACGGTCATGAATGCAGCGAGAAAGGTGCTGGCGGCCAGATCCTTCGCTGACGCTCAGGATGACAGAGGTGGTATGCTGTTCGTGTCGGCAGGGCTCGGGGGCATGTCGGGCGCACAGCCCAAGGCCGGCAACATCGCGGGCGTCGTGAGCGTGGTGGCAGAAATCAACCCCCTCGCTGCCAGGAAGCGCCACGACCAGGGCTGGGTGGACGAACTCCACGACAGCCTGGACGAACTGATTCCCCGCATACGCAAGGCCGTGGCTGCCAAGGAGGTCGTGTCGCTGGCATACGTCGGCAACGTAGTCGATCTGTGGGAGCTCCTGGCGGACGAGGGCATAAGGGTTGACCTGGGCTCCGACCAGACTTCCCTCCATAATCCCTGGGCAGGCGGATACTACCCCGCCGGCCTGAGCCTTGAGGAGTCCAAACGCATGATGGCTGAGGAACCGGAGCGTTTCAAGGAGGCTGTCCGCGCCTCTCTGAAGCGTCAGGTCGCAGCCATCAACCGCCTGTCCGCCAGGGGAATGTACTTCTTCGACTACGGCAATGCCTTCCTGCTGGAAAGTTCCCGTGCAGGCGCCGACGTGATGCTTCCCGACGGCCGTTTCCGTTACCCCTCATACGTCCAGGACATTATGGGGCCGCTCTACTTCGACTATGGATTCGGCCCGTTCAGGTGGGTGTGCATGAGCGAAGACCCTGAAGACCTCGCGAGGACCGACGCCATTGCCGTCAGGGTGCTGTCCGAAATCGCCGCCAGCGCTCCCGAAGAAATCTCCGGCCAGATGCGCGACAACATACGCTGGATAGAGGAAGCCGGCCGCAACCGCCTCGTGGTAGGCTCCCAGGCACGCATTCTCTACGCCGACTGCGAGGGCCGCACCCGCATCGCCATGGCGTTCAACGATGCCATCCGCAAAGGCGAAATCAAGGCGCCGATAGTACTCGGACGCGATCACCACGACGTCTCCGGCACCGACTCCCCCTTCCGTGAGACCTCCAACATCTACGACGGCTCGCAGTTCACGGCCGACATGGCCGTACAGAACGTCATCGGCGATTCCTTCCGCGGAGCCACATGGGTTTCCATCCACAATGGCGGCGGAGTGGGCTGGGGCGAAGTTATAAACGGCGGTTTCGGAATGGTCATCGACGGCTCCGACGATTCCGCCCGGCACATCCGCGAGATGCTGTTCTGGGACGTCAACAACGGAATCGCCCGCCGCTCGTGGGCCCGCAACGAAGGCGCCCGTTTTGCAATCGAGCGCCAGATGGAGCGCACCCCGGGGCTTCGCGTCACCCTTCCCAACGACGCCGACACCACATTAATTAAAAAAGCACTAAACGAACAATGATTCACTACATTTCCAAGGAGCGCCTCTCCCTCGAGCGACTCAAGGCCATAATCGACAACAATGAAAAACTGGTCCTCTCGCAGGAGGCCGTTGATGCCATAATCAAATGCCGCAAATACCTGGACGACAAGATGGAAGACATCGGCCGTCCGGTCTACGGAATCACCACCGGCTTCGGGTCGCTCTACAACGTGACCATACCCCGCGACCAGCTTTCGCAGCTACAGTACAACCTCGTGGTCTCCCACGCCTGCGGATCCGGCGAGACCGTGCGTCCCCAGATAGTCAAGCTCATGCTCTTCCTCAAGGCGCAGAGCCTCTCCTACGGCCATTCCGGCGCGCAGCTCATCACCGTCCAGCGCCTCATCGACATGTTCAACGAGGACATTCTTCCGGTGGTCTACCAGCAGGGCTCCCTCGGCGCGTCAGGCGACCTCGCCCCCCTCGCCCACCTCAGCCTTCCGCTACTCGGCCTGGGCGAAGTGCTGTACAAAGGAAAGGTGCGCCCCGCCTCCGAAGTCTGGGCAGAAAAGGGCTGGGAGCCCATAACCCTCCAGTCGAAGGAAGGCCTCGCCCTGCTCAACGGCACCCAGTTCATGAGCGCCCACGCCGTATGGTCCATCCTCAAGAGCATGCGCCTGTCA
>JAILNI010000008.1 GCA_024691765.1 Bacteroidales bacterium
GTATCCTGCCGACTGGCTGATTTCGTCGGCGCCCCAGCAGAACTGGCTGAAGTCTTCCGCAAGTATTACGTCACCCACAGCGGCGGGACTGTCAGATACCATCACGATGCTGAATGCGTCGGTGGTAGCCGGTATCAGGGCCGAGTCCTTGTCCGTGGCTCCGGTTTCCTCTACCTTGAACCAGTACTTGGTAGCGGGAGCAAGGCCGGAGAATACGAACTTGGGCTGTCTTTCGTTCCAGCAACCGTCGCCTGCAGGTATGCTGAAGGACGCTTCAAGGTCGGTGCACGCCTCGTCCTCGTACAGATAAACGGTGTAAGGCCTGGATACATCGTCGTCTGTCGAGACACCTTCCGTCCATGTGAAGGAAAGCGTCGAGGATGAAGAGTCGGTGAAGAGGGCCTTGATGCCGTAAAGCCTGTCAATCCTGAGCTGTGCTATTTCACTCTTCACGGCAGAGCCGGGAAGGCTGACGCTGAGACTGCTCTCAGGCCCGTCCGTCGGACCCGTAGTAATCGTATAGGCACCGTCGGATTTCGAGAGTGTGAAGTCGGCTGTATTGCTCAGTTCCAGATTGACTGCGTCGGCCGGGATGGCAGCCGGGCCGGCAACAGCCTCATACAGGACTGCAAGGATGTGGGTTCCGTCTTTCTCCACTACCGCGGGAGTTCCCGCCGGAGTATAATCATTGTCTATCTGCACGCCGTTGAGCATGCTGCTCCTGAAAGGAATCTTGCATCCGCGGCCGTCCTCGGATTCCACCTTGAGGAACGACTGCGCATCGTACAGGTAGGCGGGGCTCGTAGCCGGCTTTGCGGCGAGGGTCAGCACGCCTTTATCCGTTACGCTCCCGACGGAGGCGTCCACGACGCTCCATGTAAAGCTGTGCGACTTGTCGTCGGTGGCAATCACGTTGAGCGGGAGAACCATGCCGGGATAACCGTAAATTGCGGTAACCGGCTTGCCTTCCCCGTCGATTACGGAAACCTCGTAACCGGTATTCGGGTTCACGCTTACCATGCACGCGGCTTTCTGGTTCCCGTCGGGGGATGAGGCTATCACATAGGTTACGCCCTCGGCCTTACCGGTAATCCTGCCGTCGCTGACCTCGGCGTACTCTTCGTCAAGCACGCTCCAGACTGCCTTCAGCCCGAGGGACTTTGGCAGTACGGTAGCCGTGATGGTGACGCTTTCGCCAACCACCAGGTCGACCTTGTCCTTACTCAGCACTACGCTGCTGGCATAATCGCCCGAGTCTTCGGAATTACCGTTGCAGGCGAACAGGGCCGGCAGCAGAACAATTGCTATAGCGATGAATCTTTTCATATCTTATTTGTTGTAGCGTACTGCGAAATAGTCCATGGTGTTGTAGCCGCTGTTGTTGGCAATCGTACTGTTGTCGTACGAGGTCTCCGACTTTTTCGCAGCCTTGTTGTTCCTCGGCATCAGGCGTATGCTCACGCTTTCCTTTCCGAGAATCTCGGTCGGAAGCGGGAAGTCGTAGACGCGGGTTCCGAGGGTCTGCCAGTCATTCTGGTAATCCCAGATAGCAACATCCGGAACGGTGAACTCACCGATATCCACCCACTGGGAATCAGCCGACGGCGAGCAGTCGTAAGTGGTGAGAGAATACTGTGCCTTCCAGTATCTGGGCGAATATAGCTTCTGGGAGTTGTTGTACATAGCGAACTGCATGGAAACCCTGTCGGAAGTGATTCCCACGGTGCTGAAGTTGACCAGCCAGCAGTATCCGCGGCCGTTGTCACTATCCCACCAGTATTTGTTGGACCAGCTGATTTTGAGGTTGTCCTTGAACCAGCCTTTGCCGTCGGTATTCTGTGAGGACTCCGTGCCGGTAGTAACCCAGGGCTCGTATATGCCGCCTTCGTCGAGTTCGATTCCCGCACCCTCGGCATATTTTCCCTTCCTGCCGCTTCCGCACTTGCCTATATAGAAATATGAAGGCGAGAAATTACTGACGCTTCCGTAGGTATGACAGAGTTCACCGTTACCCTTGGTTGCAAGAATGGCGTTGGGGAGTTTGGTCTTGTCGAACTCTCCGGGGAACTTCGCGTAGCGGAACTCGGTGATGAGTCCGGAGAAATTGTCGGCAAAGTCCTTCTTCAGGTCGATCTCTTCCCGGAGCAGGTGGCGCAGCTGGTATTTGCCTATGTTGCCGTCCTTTTCGAAACTCTTGTAGTCCTCATGCACCACTATGCCCAGGATGTCGCCGCTGCCGTACGGGAGGATCTCGCCGTTGCGGCGGTAGGTGCAGGCCATGTTGGTAAACATGTACATGCTCCCGCCCTGTTTGTCACGTATGAGGATGGGATATTTTGCGAGACGGTTGTAGCCGCAGAGGCTGGCATATCCTTCGTTCACGGGAGTGAAGGGGCCCTTGCGCATCGCTATCTCGCAGTCCTTTATCTTCACGAGGGTATTGATGTCGTCGTCGTCGAGTTCGGTGATGCTCTTTTCCTTCCATGGCATGGTGGAGGTGCCGTCGACGCTCGTGATAATGTCGCCCGAGCTCACCCCTTCTATGGAATAGCTCACCGGCGTTCCTTCCGTCTTCCTCACGAAAGCGCCGCCCACGCTAAGGCATATGCGGCTGTAGCGTGTGAATTTGTTGTCGTCGACGTCCCTGGTTATGAGCCTGAAACCACCCTTGCCGTCGAGATTCTCGAGGTATGCAGTACGCTCCGAAAGGGTGTAGTCGATCACGCCCGTGCCCTGCTTGTAGTCTTCCACCCACGCATCTCCCGCGTTTCCGCCTTCGTTGGTGCTCACTATGTAGCCTTCCACCAGGGCGTCCGAGGGCAGCTCATAACCGCTTACGGTCGCAAGTGCGCGGAGTTCATCCGAAGTGAACGTGGTTCCCAGCTTGTTGTCGGAACGTGCCTGAAGTATGCTTATGGTCGCCGTCCGGGTATTCTTCCAGCCGTCCACGAAGGTCAGGATCACGATTGCGCGGCGCATGTAGTCCTTGTCCGCATTGTCCGTTGTATTGAAAGTGAAGGCGCTGCCGCTGAGATTGCAGTCGGTAATCCATTCTTCACCTCCGGAGTAACGGATCTCGGTGCTTATCCTGTCCATGGGAACGTTTATGTTCACCGGAACGGAATTGGCCTCAGTGCCTCCGTTGTAAACCACCATCGATTCAAGGGAAATGTAGAACAGCTCTTCCACTGCACCGTACTGCAGCACGGACACGGTGTCCCTGCGGGTGTCGGTGGTGAAAAGTATGTCTGCGCGACGGGGGAAAGAGTCGTTGGCCTTAACGCTCACCTCAAGGGTGCCGTCCTTACTGAATTTTTTGGTTCCGAGTTCTATCCAGGCGCCGTCGTCGGGATTCATGAGCGAAATGCTCCCCTCCTTGTTCGCCAGGAACGGGATACCGAACTCGTCTCCTGCTTTGTCCACATAGAATTCATGCTCCTCCATGCCCAGTTCATCGGGCGGGAAAACCTCAAAGCTGTTCTTGTCGCAGGACAGGCACAGCAGAAGGGCGGAAACAGAAGCAAAAAGTATCGTTGTCTTTTTCATACGCTATGGGTTCTGGACTATGGTTATGGGGTCTGTCTGAAGGGTGTCTCCCTCGGTTGAGTTGAACGATCCCGCATCCGTATGGGAAAGCCTCACGTTGGCCGTACGGACGACTCCCGAGGTATTGGGGGCAATCTCAATGCTGATGCTGGTCCTTTCCACGCTGGTCAGCCTTATCCATGGAGTGTCAGGCTCTTCGCCCGGAGGATAGCTGATTGAAAGGTACATCTCGTCGAGGCTGTAGATGAGGTTCGTTTCGAAGGGAATGTCCTCGGTCATGCCGACTCCCGGCGCTGTGATGGACTTGACACCCAGTTCCATTATGCAATCTTCATCGGAAATGTAGGCGTTCTGGTACATGTTCAGGGTACGGGTCTGGTCGCCTGCCTTGAACACGAGAATGACCCGGCGGGCCCTTCCGTAGTTGGGCTCGAAATCGAACACGAGGTAGCCGCTCTTGTGGCCTCCGAAACGGTCTATGGACGCCCAGTCCACCTGGCGGTCCATTTCCACGGTCCAGTCGGTATTCGAGAACACCGCCACCTCGGTGCTGCCGCCCGAGGCCGACAGCTTGTTGTACTCGGAAAGGAGTCCGAGAGTCTGGTCGTACTCAGCCTTCTCGCTGCAGGAAAGCGCCGCGAGCAGTGCGAGAGCATATATGATAAACTTCTTCATATCCCTTGTCATTCTCTTCCTGTAAGATTGTATTTGTCGTACTCCGGATTGGACAGCACGCCGCCTGAGCGGGCGCACTGCACGTCCGGTATGGGATAGTACTCGTGGCACGGGCGGACATTCGCGATCGCCACGTTGTAAGTCACGTACGCGAGTACCTGGTCGTACCATATTCCCCAGCGCACGAGGTCGTATTTGCGGCCCCATTCACCGAAGAGTTCGCGTCCGCGCTCGTCCCTGATTTCACCGCGCAGCTTGATTGCGTTGACGAAAACGTAGGGAGTGATCTGGGCACGGCTGCGGACCATGTTGAGATACTCTACCGACTTGGTGTAAACGCCTTTTTCACACCATGCCTCGGCGAGCAGAAGGAGCGCGTCGGCGTAGCGGAAAATCTTGTAGTTGTTGCCGTCGTAGTGCTGGTATACTCCGGGGCACCAGAACTTCGGACCCATCCAGGAGGAATTGTTGTTGAATTTCACCCCGTCGTATTCGGTCGCGATGTTGTAGGGACGGCGGATGTCGCCCTTGCCCGTGGGAGCCACCGTGCTCTTCAGGTAGGTCGACGGCCTGAGCGGGGTATAGCACTTGGCTTCAGTTCCCAGTTCGGGAATTGTCACGCCGCAGTATATGGATGTGCCCGCAGTCTTCGGATAGGGCATTACTATGGTGGATATGGCCAGAGAGCTCGGGGTGGTGTAGTCGATACCTCCTTCCTTATACTCGTGGTTTATCTCGAATATCGATTCCGGAGTGTTCTTGTTGCGGAACATCACGTCGGCATAGTCGTACTGGTTGAGATCTCCGTAAATGGATTCCAGATGCTCGCAGGCATAGATCACGTCGTCCCAGTCCTTGTTCCATGCCGCCATCTTCGCTATCATCATCCAACCCATCGCGGCCCCGCAATTGTTCATTTCCTGGTCGCTGGTGCGTATCTGGGGAAGGGTGGGAACATAGAGCTTCAGCTCGTCGATAAGGGTCCGGCGGGTCTGGACGGCGCTCATGCGCCCGAGTTTGGCTATACGGAGCATGTCCTCGTCGGTCTCGACGTAGTCTTCGTAAAAAGGCACGTCTCCGAAGAAGCTGGTGAGCACGTAATAGTAGTAAGAAAGCAGGATGCGCGTCTCTACGGCGAAATGCGATTTTTCACTGTCGTCCAGAGGCGAACGGTTTATTCCCGCGAGGGTGCTGAGGCAATAGCGTATGCCGTACCAGCAATACTGCCACACGTTCGTAGCCGCACCGGGGCTCGCCGGGTTGATGTCGAAGCGGGCGTCCTTCTGGGCGGAGTTGTTGGTGGTGGCGAGGTCGGTAGTACCCTCGACGGCTATGAAATAGCGAAGGTCGTGGATCCTGTTCAGAGGATCGTAGCAGCCGTTCACGGCGCCGCGGATCTGAACTTCCGTCTTGAAGAACCCGTAGGGGCTCACGATTCCGGAGGTATCCTCTTCGAGAGAGCAGGATGCAAGCGAAAGCATTCCTGCCATTATCATTATTATCCTGATATACTTTTTCATACGGCGCATCAGTATTTAATGTTGACTGTGAACACCACGCGGCGCGGCTTGGGATACCATGAGTTGTCGTATCCGTTCGTACCGCCGGACGAGACGTCCGGGTCGAAACCGTTGTAATTGGTCCAGAGATACAGGTTTTCTCCGGAGCAGGAGACTTCGAGCTCGCGGATAACCCTGCTCTTGAGATTGAACCTGTACCCAAGGTTAACAGTCTTCAGGCGGAAGTAGGAACCGTCGTGGATAAGGAAGGAACTGGGAACCGAATTGCCGTCGTAAATGCCGGCGCGGGGCAGGTTCGAATTGGGATTCTTGAGGGGATGCCAGCAGTTGACCATGTAGGCATACTGGTTGGTTCGGCGGGATCCGGCCATGTAGAATTCCGAATAGTTGAGCACCTTTCCTCCCAGCGAGTAGGAGAAGAACACTCCGAGGGAAAGGCCCTTGATGCGGAAGGTGTTCTGAAGACCTCCGGAAATGATCGGGTCGGGAGAACCGAGGAACACTATATCCTTGGAGTTCAGTGAACCGTCGTGGTTCTGGTCGATGTAGATAGGATAACCGAGTTTCGTGGAAGCCGCATCGTTAGCGTAGGTATGCGTTATCTTGTTGCGTTCAATCTCCTCCTGGTTGTGCCATACGCCTGCGTACTGGAAGCCCCAGAAGGAATTGACGGGATAGCCCACCTTGTAGCCCACGGTCATGTAACCGCCGGTCGGGGAGTTCCTCGAAGAAACCTCCGATTCGGCGCCTATGTCGTTGACTATGGAGGACGAGTGCGAAATCGTGAACGAGGTCGACCATGTGAAACCGCGCTTTACTATGTTGCGGGAGTTCAGGGACAGTTCGACTCCCTGGGAAGTTGTGCGGCCGATATTCGCGTATTTCGAATCGTGACCGGTGTGCTGCGGAGTCTTGACCGTAAGGAGAAGGTCCGTGGTGACCGCCCGGTATGCCTCGAATTCAGCCTCGAACCTGTTGTTCAGGACGGCGAGGTTGAGGGCCAGGTTGCCCGAAGTGGTGGTTTCCCATGTAAGGTTCGGGGACGCGATGCGGGCCTGCCAGTATTCCTGGGTGTACGATCCGTTGAAAGGATATCCTCCGGAACCGGAATCGAGCCTCGCCAGGGACTTGTATGCCTGGTTGAGGTCGTTACCCGACTGGCCGAGGCTGAGTTTGAGTGAGAGGTCGTCCAGCCAGCGTACCCCCTTGAGCCAGGGTTCCCTGTCTATCGACCATCTGAACGCTCCGGCCGGGAAGAAGCCCCATTTGTGGTTGGCAGCGAAGTTGGACGCTCCGTCCGCACGACCGGTGAAGGTGAAGTAGTAACGTCTCTTGTAATTGTAGTTGGTGCGGAGGAAAAACGCCGCCTTGTCCTTTATCGTGAGGCCGGTGGAGGCGGCGTAGCTCTCCTTGTCGAGCACTGCGCTCATGTTGTTCCATTTCACGGCGTCCACCACGTAGCCTTCGCCATCCAGGCTGAAGGTATGGCTGATGAAATGCTTGAACGTGTGTCCGAGCGTGGCGTCGAAATGGTGTCCGTTGCCCTCCACAGAGTACTCAAGCGTGTTCTCCGTATAGATGCTCTGCTCGCCGTAGTTCTGGCGGTAGGCGTAACCGCCCCTGTCGTTCTTCCTGGAGGGAAGCGACGACGGGGAGTATTTGTAACGCTGCCTGTCGAAGAAGTAGTAGCTGAACTTTGTCTTGTATTTCAACGGCCGGGCTATCCTTACATTGGCTCCGACCGCAATGTTGAGCATGCTGCGGTCGGTATGGTCGGTTATCTCCTTGAGGCGGACCACAGCGTTGTCCTGGGTGGGGGATCCGTTGCTGAGGGGATTGTAGGAATCAGTGGGGTTGATAAGCGGCGACAGATACTGGGCGGCATAGTAGATGCCTCCGCCGCCGATCTGGGTAAGGAAGTTGTCCTGGAAACGGTACTGGTAACGCAGGTTGGTGTAGACCCTGAGCCACTTGAACATGTCGTTCGTGATATTCAGCGTACCGGTTATGTTCTGCTTGCCGCTTTCCTTGATGATACCCTGCTCGTCGCTGTACGACACCGCGGCATAGAACTTCTGCTTGCCCTGGAAACCGTTCATGGACAGCGAATAGTTCTGATAGGGAGCTATGCGGCTGACGTCGGAAATCCAGTTGGTACCCTCTCCGGATGTGAAGGGGTTCTTTACGGACAGGCTGCTGATGGGAGTGTACATGTCCATGTTCGGGGAGACTCCGCTGTGCTGCATGTATTCGTTGCGGTAGATACCGTACTGCTCAGCATTCATGAGGTCGAGGTTGCGCGGAAGCGAAGAGACGCCCGCGCTGGCCTTGAAGGAAATGGCGAGGTTCTGTTTCGGTTCCGAAGTGTCGGAACTTCCCTTGGTGGTGATGATGATGACACCGTTTGCGCCGCGGGCGCCGTAGATGGCGGTGGACGACGCATCCTTGAGCACGGAGATGGCCTCGATGTCGGAGGGGTTGATGTCGCTGAGCGATGAAACCGCGTCCATGATTCCGTCCACCACTATGAGCGGGTCGTTGGATGCCGTGATGGAACGGGTGCCGCGGATACGGATGACCGCATCGGAGCCGGGTTCACCGTCCGTGGAGGTAATCTCCATGCCGGCCACGCGCCCCTGGAGGGCCTGGTCGACGGAAAGGACGGGTTCGTCGCGGATTTCAGCCATTTTTACGTTGGTGACAGAGCCTGTAAGGTCCGCCTTCTTGACGGCACCGTAACCTATGACGACCGCGTCTTCCAGCCTCTGGCTCGCATCGGGGGTCATGTTGATGTCGATATTGCCCTTGCCCCTGATGGGCTCAAGGGATTCTGCATAACCGAGGAAATGCACGGAGATGTAGTCTCCGTTCTTTCCTTCTATGGTGTAGTGTCCGGCCGCGTCGGTGGTCGCGGAAGAAGTCACGGCGCCCTGCGGGCCTCCGCTCTTGACGACCACGATGGCGCCTGCGAGGGCTTCCGAATTTTCGTCGCGGACGGTACCGCTCACCTTTCGCGTCTGGGCGAAGGCGGGGACGAGCACGGTGAGTGCGATGATTGCTGACAGTAACTTTCTCATAATCTTATACCCAATCCGGTTCCTCGTCTTCATTGAAATCTTCGTCTTCGAACAGCTCGCCCATCTCCGCCTCGTTCACAAGGTATGCCGCGAGGTTGTCGATGTGCACGTACACCAGTTCGTCGTTGGCCACGCTGAACGTGAAAGTAGTCTTGGCGCTCATGCGTTCCCCGTTGCCCATGAGGAGCAGGTATTTCAGGTTGTCCTGGTCGGCGCCTGTGCCGAGGGGAACGTTGACCCTGTAGGTGGTGAGGCCGGTCGCATGGAAAATGCCGCCGGATACTGTAACGTCCACGGTGATGTTCCTGTTAAGGTACTCGTTTTCGCTCTCCGCCCATGCGTTGAAGGAAATGTAGTCGAAATAGTCGGAGTTCAGCACCGGATACTCCTGGGTGGTGAATGTCTGGTTGCCAGTGATGGTGACGTTTCCGCCCGCCTCGTCGGAGAAATCCTCATAGAACTTCTGCGAGTAGCCCTGGCGAACCGTAAGGAATTTCCCCAGCGAATGCTCAGGACTGGAGAAACTGAGCTGGCCGGCCCTGCGGTCCAGGGCGTTCAGGGGAAGCAGGGATTTCGCGTCGTAGGTTACGATCGTGTGCCCCTGTTCGACTTCCTCCACCGACTTTATTGTGAGCCAGTCGAGATCGGGCTCACCCGGATTGATGAAGTACTTCCACTGGAGCGGCACGTTGGAAAGGACGTGGATCTTTGCATCCTGGGCCCCTTCGAACGGGACCTGGATGTTGTCCACCGTCTTTTGCGGCGATGTCTCGTACACCTTGATGTACTCGCTCCTGGCGGGCTCGTCGGACTCCTCGTTCTTCCCGCAGGAGCAGGGAACGACGGCCAGTACGGCGCCCAGAAGGATCAATGTTTTTTTACTCATATAACGTTTATTTCATTTTGGACAGTTTGAAATCCGCTATGATGGGATAGTGGTCTGAAGGGATGTAGAACGTACTGATTCCGGAATGATGCCTTTCCGTGTAATCGTCCGGTTTCTGGTAGATGTCGATGCAGGCCTTGACCATGGGTTTCGACACGTACATGTAGTCTATCCTCAGGTTTCCGCAGGTAGGGAGGAAATCCGACGGGTAGCATACGTCGTACAGGTCGAAGAAGGGGGAATTGAAAATCATGTAGTCCTGCGTCTGGAAACCCAGGGAGGCGTTGTTCCATTTGTACTTGTAGTTGTCTTTGCGGCTGTAGGAGTTGTAGTCGCCCGCCATTATCCAGAGTTCCTCGTCGGGATTCTTGGATTTGCGGACGGTATGGTCGAGTATGCATTTCAACTCCTTGACGCGGTGCTGCTCTCCCTCATACCTCTCGGCGCTGGCGCCGCGCTGGTCGTGCGGAACGCCGTATCCGAACTTGCCGTGCTTGAGGTGGACGGTCACGATGTTAAGCGGTTTCTCCACGCCTTCGATGTGCACCTGGTACCAGCCGCTGTAGTTCACCACCACCGAATCCGGTTTGCTTCCCTTGACGATAAGTATGCTGTCGATGGGATAGCGGGAAGTGACCACACCCGGGTAGTTGGTAAGTCCGTACGGGGTGGAAGTGGAAGGACGGCGGGGCACCACGAAGTGATACTGATGGCCCCAGCGGGCGCAGAGCTCTCCCCAGTGGGCGGGAAGATAGCGTTCCTCGTTGGGCATGTGGTCGTGGGTTCCGGTGTAATAGATCGTGGCGCCTTCTTCGAAGAGGCATATGTCGGGATCCTTGGAATTGATCCAGTCGACGAACTGCTGGTAATTGTCGCCCTGACCGGCCCACATTCCGTTCTGGATATTCCAATAGAGCACCCGGAGAGTTTTCTTCTGGGGCTTCGACGAGTTCCCGGCATGACCCGTCGCCGGAAAGGCCAGGATGAGGGCCATCGCGATGGCCTTCAGGATAAGATTGGTTGCGCGCATTTCCTAGTTTTAGTTTGACACAAATATATAAAAGAAATCCGAAGCGTTTTTCCGCTTCGGATAAAAAAGGAAACTATATGCTGTTTCGGGAAAGCCTTATTTATTGATAACCAATAAAATAAATAATTTTAATATGCAATTTCGGGAAACGCTACAGCTCGGCGATTATTGCGTCAAACTCCTTTTCCGGGACTGCCAGACGGGCCTTGAGCGCGGAGCGCAGGTTGTAGACGGTTTTCACCGAACAGTGAAGCATTTCCGCTATCCTGGTGCTGTCCTCGATGCCGAGTTTTATGAGCGCGAGTATGCGGAGTTCCGTGGTAAGTATCTCCGTTTTCTTGGGAATTACGCGGGCCTCGGGCCTGAGGCAGGAGTTGACCGTCTGGATGAAATCCGGGAAGATGTCCACGAAGGCGGTGTCGAAGTTGTGGTAGAGTTCCCTCCTTTCCTCGGCGGCGCTGTCCTTTGAAGGACTTGTCAGTTCAAGGGCCTGGGCGACGTTGCCTTTTCGCAGGCTGGAGTGTATCCTTGTGCGGAAGACGTCCAGCCGCCTGATATAAGACGAATAGAATTGGAACATGGCCCCCACGTACCCCTTGGAGATACGTCCCGAGCGTTCGAGATTGTCTTTCAGGCCGGCAATCTTGCTGCGGGAACGGCTGATGCTCAGCAGCATGAAAACCATGGCTGCCAGGAGAAGGGAGATGAAAATCAGTCCCATCTGGATTTCGCGGTTCCTTTTCCTGAGGGACTGGAGGGTGCGGTCGTTGATCCTTATGGCCTGTTGCGCCCCGTCGATAAGACGCTTCCTTGAGCCGAACTTCCTTAGCGAGGAATAATAGTAGTCCGATATCTTCTTCGCGGCGGCGACCCGGTCGGTACTGATAAGGAGAACCTCCACCCTGAGCAGGGTGGCGATGTCCCTGTTGCTGTTCTCAACCTCTATGATAGTGGACTCGAGGAGGTCGTCCAACGCCTCTCCGGTGAGTTTGTGCTCATATATGTAGGCTATAGCGAAGCGGTCGTAGAGGCAGGTGGCGTACTCCTTTGACTTCGGATCGTCCAGCTTCGAAAAGCGTATCGCATTGTACCTTCTGGCCTCGGCATAATTGCCGGCCCTGGCCTCCTTCCTTTCCATATTGCGGAGATACGCATGGCTCATCGTGTCTGCAACGGAGAGCAGGGAGTCGCGGTAAACGTTGTAGAGCGCCCTGTACTTTTCGCGGAAAGGATCCGGCTCCATGGTGCCTGAATAGAGACTGTGATAAAGGGAAGTCCACGCTCCGTAATAGTGTTCAAGGTCTTTGCGCTTCAAGCCCTTCCTCGGTATCGAGGACAGTATCTCGAGGGATTCGACATTGAAACCGGCGCCTGACAGTATTACGGCCCTTGTGCAATCTGCCTTGTACATGAGCGTCGCGCTGCCCATTCCGCGGGCTGTCGCAACCGCCTTCTCCAGATACACCAGAGCGGAGTCCACGACGTAGTTGGAGTACTCTTCCGCTACCTGGAAGCACCAGTCGTACATATCAGCTCCGGAACCGCCCGGACAGGCAGCCTTCAAGGCTTCTATCTGCCTTTCCTTACCAGCCGCATAGACATCGGTACTGTCCAGCTTTACGAGCAGCTCGTCGATGAGTCCTTTCGTCCTGTCCGTGTGGGGGAAATCCGCCCCAAGGCACGGAAGGACAACAAGGGCCGCCGCTGCGACCGTCAGAAGGAAACGACTGTTCATCATTCAGTTACAGTGACAGAGGCCTGGGAGGTGATTTTGCGTATGAATTCCTCGGGAATCCTTCCGAGCGAACGGAGGTTCTCCTCAAGCTCCGCGACATCCAGGGCCTTCAGATACTCCGCGGCGTGGAAGGGATCTTCGCTTATGTAGCTGGCCGTTCCGGCGAAGCGGAGCAGCACCGGGGTGAGCTGCAGATGGTTGCTGATCTTCGCTGCGAACACAGTCTTCGCCTCGGGGGTAATGGCGCGCATGCGCTTGAGAACGCCCTTCTCTCCGGAAAGGAATTCGTAGCGGCCTTCGACCTCGACCGTCTGGACCGCGTTCACGGGTGCTTCAGGAAGATAGATACGGACTTCCAGCGAAGCCCCGTCGTAACCCCAGACTGCCTTGCCCCCTGCGGCGTCACGCTCCGCAAAGCGGCTGTAAGGCACTTCCCTGCCGCCGGCGAGAACCTTCGAGGGTGCCGACATTCCGGGGAGCACGACCTGGATCTTCCTTGTGGCCGGAGCTCCTTTCCAGGAGCCTTCGCGGGCCGCTATCGTCAGTTTAAGGCCGCTGCCCGTGCTTTCGCGCACGAACTTCGTGGTGGCGAACTTCTCCGGGTAAGCCTGGGAGGCGCCGTCGTCTTCGTAGAGCTCAGCCTCGTGGCGGCCTTCGCCGGGAACCAGCAGCAGACGCATCTCATTGGACTGGTCCTGCAGGTTGGTAATGCCGCTTCCGGCCATGGGTATGATGGCTCCAGACCTGACGTACCAGGGATTCTCGGCCACGGTGTAGCTGAGGGTCGCCTCGTTTCCGCCTTTGTAGAGCGAGCCCGTAGCCATGTCCCACCAGTCACTGCCGGAGGGGAACCACATCTTCCTTTCGGCAAGGCCGGTCACCCCGTCGGCTGGCTGGCACACCACAGTGGCCAGGATGTCGTCGCCGAAGAAGAATTCCTCGGTCTCGGCGTAGGCCCTCTCCTCTTCAGGATAGCTGTAGTAGAGCGGACGGCAGATGCCGAGTCCTCCGTCGTAGGCCTGGCGTGCGGCAGTATATATATAAGGTGAGAGGTCGTAGCGCAGACGTATCGCCTCACGCATGGCGTCGAAATGCTCCGGGAACACCCAGAAACGCTTCTCCATGGACATGTCCTTGGTGGAATGTGTCTTGAAGATCGGGGTGAACACGCCTTCCTGTATCCAGCGGGTGTAGAGTTCGGGATCGGTGACCCTCACTCCCTTGGGCTGCTGGTGGCCGCCTATGTCGTGGCCCCAGTAGGCATAGCCCACGTTGGACGCGGTGGCTGTGAAATAGGGCAGGTAGCCCAGGACCTTCCACGTGGCGTAGGTGTCGCCGCTGAAGCCTACCTGGTAACGGTGGCTGCCTATGCCTCCCCAGCGATGGTAAATCATGGGACGGAGGGCGTCGGTGCCGTATTTGGCCGACTGGCGAACCTGATGCCACCAGAAGGTGTGGTTGAGCCAGAAGGTATTGCTCAGGCCCTTGATGTACTTGCTCTCGCGGAACTGCTGCCAGTCGAGCCACCAGAAATCCACCCCGAGGTCCCCTATCGGGTCGAGCACGGAGTTGAAATAGGCGTCGGCCCAGGCCTGCTGGTCCATGCGGAAGGGGACGTAAACGGGGTTGCCGTCGGCGTCGCGGTAGCCGCGCGGTCCGTCATAGTCTTCTCCGGCGCGGGAGAGGTAGTCCTTCACGAAGGCTTCGTAGGGCTCTTCGAATGTCTGGAGACCGGAGGCCGGATGCAGGTTAAGGGATGTCTTGAGCTTGTACTGGTGGAGTTCGCCAAGGGTGCTTCCCGGGTTGGGGAAGAGCTCGTGCTTCCAGGTGTAGCCCGTCCAGCCCTTGCGCTCGCCCGCAGCGTCCTTGGTATAGCCCTTTCCGCCGGCACCCATTTCGTAGGTGTCGTGCCAGTCCATGTCGATTATCATCACGTCCGCCGGGATGGACAGGTCCTTGAAATGCTGCGCAAGATCGGTGAGTTCGTAGTCGGAATAAAGCCAGTAGCGGCACCACCAGTAGCCGAAAGCATACTTCGGGGGCAGCGGGATGCGGCCGGAAACCCTGGTGAAATCCCTGATTGCCGCGGTATACTCATGGCCGTAGGCGAAGAGGTACCAGTCGAGGCGCTCCCCTTCCGGACGAGCCTCAACCCAGTATTTCCAGTCGGTATCCACAGGCACGAACACGTGGCGGAGGCTCTCGTCGACCAGGGCCCAGCCGTCGCGGGAGACCACTCCCTTGTCGAAGGGATCGCGGGTGAAGCCGCTCCCTCCGCCGGGCTGCTTCTGCTGGCGGATGTAATCGAATCCGTCCAGGGTGCGGCAGGTGCCGAGCAGGTTGCCGGAATCATCGGCCCCGGGGGTCCATGTTACGCTGCGGCGGCCCTTTTTGGCGCGGGCGTCCTGCATGGTGAAGGTCACCTTGAGGTTCTTCGCGTTGAATTCCTCCTGTCCGGTATAAACCAGGGTGAGCGCTGAAGTCTTGATTGTCAGCCTGCTTTTGCCCCGGCTAACCTTGAATGCCGGCACGGGAAGTTCGCGATTCACCATGCCCAGGGTGGCGCGGTCCTCGAACTGACCGTCAGCCGCCCATTCCATGCGGACGAGCTGCGGGGTGAGGACGGTGAACCTGGCCTTGCCGAAGACCACTTCGGCTTTGGGGTCCGCCTTGGGGCTGAAGCTTTCCTGTGCGAAGGCAGGAGCCAGCGCAAGCAGGAAAAGGACGGAGATGATGATTCGTTTCACGTGTTTAGCGTTTATGCGTTACTTGTTTACATTGCGCAGGAAGCAGGCGGCGGTGTTCTCCATGAGCATGCAGATGGTCATGGGGCCGACGCCGCCCGGAACGGGCGTGACGGCGGCGGCCCTGGCGGCGACGGCGTCGAAGTCGACGTCGCCGCAGAGAACACCGCTCGCCGGGTCGACGTTGATGCCCACGTCGATTACGACTGCGCCCTCCTTAACCATGTCGGCCGTTACGAAGCGCGGCTTGCCTATAGCGGCTACGAGTATGTCGGCCCTGCGGGTGATTTCCGCCAGGTCCTTCGTACGGGAATGGCATACGGTTACGGTGGCCCCGGCATTGAGCAGCAGCTTAGCCACGGGGAGACCCACTATGTTGCTGCGTCCGAGCACGACGGCGTTTTTGCCGTCGGGATTGATCCCCGCCTCCTTCAGGAGCCTCATGCAGCCGGCGGGAGTGCAGGGGATGGGGAAAGAATCCTTGGGGTCCGGGTCTGTGCCGGGAATGACGGCCGAGCGTTCCGTCCAGAGACGGGCTACGTTGGCCGGGGAGATTCCGTCGACATCCTTCTCCGGAGCTATGGACGCTATAATCCTGCTTTCGGAGATATGCTTCGGCAGGGGGAGCTGCACGAGGATTCCGTCCACCGACGGGTCCGAGTTGAGAGCGGCTATACGTTCAAGGACCTGCTGCTCAGCCGTATCGGCCGGAAGCCTGAGGGTCAGGTTCTCTATCCCCACGCGCTCGCACGCAATCTCCTTGTTGTGGACGTATTTCGCGCTGGCGGGATCGTCTCCCACGAGCAGCACCGCAAGCCTGGGGCTGCGTCCATACTTCGCAGGGAAGGCGGAAATCCTTTCCGCGAGCGACGCCTTTATCGAATCAGCTATGCTTTTACCGTTTATTATCATCGATAGTTCGTTTCTTCATCTGCGAAGATACTGATTTTTTACGTATCTTTGTTAATCATGAAAGTACCCGACATAATTATTGCGGTGGACGGCTATTCATCCACAGGCAAGAGCACCTTCGCGAAACTCGTAGCCAAAGAATTCGCATTCCTTTATCTCGACTCAGGCGCCATGTACCGCGGCGTAACCCTTTTCGCCATGGAAAAGGGATTCATCGCCGACGGAAAGATAGACGAACCGGCCCTGAAGGCCGCACTGCCGGAGCTGGAACTTCACTTCCAGCACGGAGAGGCCGGCACTTTCCTCTGGTGGGCTGACCGCTGCATCGAGAAGAAAATCCGCACCATGGAAGTGTCGGGATGGGTAAGCCCCATTTCCGCCATCGGATTTGTCCGCTCCTGGGTGGACGAGCGCCTTCACGCCTTCAGCGAAGGCGGGCGCGTTATAATGGACGGCCGCGACATAGGCACCACCGTCTTCCCGAATGCGGAACTGAAAATCTTCGTCACCGCGGATCCGAAAGTCCGCGCCCAGCGCCGCTACGACGAGCTCGTCGCCAAGGGTACTCCCTCAACCCTGGAGGAAGTGGCGAAGAACCTCTCCGAACGCGACTACATCGACTCGCACCGCGAGGTCTCCCCGCTTCGCCAGCCTGCCGACGCCTATGTGCTCGACAATTCCGACATGACACTCCATGAGGAGACGGTATGGCTCCGCGGCCTCATCCAGGGCAAATTCGGCATACTCGAATAGACATTTCCCATGACGGTTTCCATCGACCCGGGTTCTGGTTTCTGCGGCGGAGTGATCCGCGCCATAGGCAAGGCTGAGGAGTTCCTTACGGAGCATCCTCGGCTGTATTCCCTTGGGGAGATGGTGCACAACGAGGCCGAACTTTCGCGCCTGGCCGCCAAAGGTCTGGTGTCGGTCGGACGGGAAGATCTTGACGCACTGCCCTCCGGGGAGACCCTCCTGATCCGCGCACACGGCGAACCTCCTTCCACTTACAGCGCGGCGGGGCATCTGAACATAATAGACTGCACCTGCCCCGTTGTTCTGAAAATCCAGAAGAGCATACGCGAGGCCTGCGAACGCATGGCCGGCAAGGGTACTATAGTGATTTTCGGCAAGATAGGGCATCCGGAAGTGTTGGGGCTCGTCGGACAGGTGAGGCCGGACGCAGAGGAGCCTGAAACGGCCGCTGACGGAGTGCTTGTAGTCGAGAATCTCCCGCAATTGCTGGACGCCATCGTTTCCGGACGCATAAGCGCCCCCGTCGAAGTCTTTTCCCAGACCACCAAGAGCCCGGTGGAATACGCCGGCATATGCGCCGCGCTGCAGGAGCGCTTCCCCGGAACCGTTGTCCACAACACCATCTGCTCCCAGGTTGCCGACAGGCACACCCGGCTGGCAGCATTCGCCCGCTCCCACGACGTAATAGTATTCGTTGCCGGGCGGCAGAGCAGCAACGGGAAAGTGCTTTTCGACCTGTGCTCGGGCGAGAATCCCCGTTCACACTTTGTGGGAGACGCTTCGGAATTGGAAGCGGAATGGTTCTCCGGAGCGGAGAGCGTCGGCGTGTGCGGAGCCACCTCGACTCCCAAATGGCTGCTCGAAAACGTGGCCGAGGCGATAAAAAAATTGCAATAATCTGCGCAATTTCTTATTTTTGCGGGTTCAGAAAATTAATTATTTAAAAAATACACTATGGCAACAACAGCTGATTTTAAAAACGGACTTTGCATGAATTTCAACGGGAAACCCTGCGCAATCGTATGGTTCCAGCATGTAAAACCCGGAAAGGGCCCCGCTTTCGTAAAGTGCAAGCTCCGCAACCTGGAGAACGGCCGCATCCTTGAGAATACCTTCACCGCAGGCGCAAAGATCGAGACCATCGAGGTCGAGCGCCGTCCCTACCAGTTCCTCTATGCCGACGAGGACGGTTTCAACTTCATGCACGAAGAGACCTACGAGCAGATTTCCCTGCCGAAGGACGTGGTCGAGAATTCCGACCTCATGAAGGAAGGCCAGCATGTGGAGATGATGTTCGTTGTCGGCGAGGAAAGGTGCCTCACCTGCGAGCTCCCCACCTACGTAACCCTCGAGGTTACCTACGCCGAGCCCGCCGTCAAGGGCAATACCGCCAGCACTTCAGCCCTCAAGGACGTTACCCTCGAGACCGGCGCCCATATCATGGTGCCGCTGTTCATCAACCAGGGCGACGTCATCACGGTGAACACCACCGACCGTTCCTACGGCCAGAGGCAGTAAACCAGCCCGGCTGCGATTTAGGCTGGCGCTTAAAGCACTGACCGTCAGCCATTTACGCAAAATGCTACCCCTCGTTTCCGGGGGTAGCATTTTACATAATAACCTAATTCACTGGCAGTTACGCGCCAGGCTCTGAAGAACAATCACTAGCGCATTCCCGCGAAGGATACTCGCGCCCGCGAAGGATACTCGGGATACTCGCGCCCGCGGAGGATAACCTTCGAGATGAACGGGGTCTGGTAGAGATAGGCCAGGCTGCCGAGTGTGCCGAAGCCGGGGTGCGTGACGATAAGGTTCGCGAGGCGGCCGCGGGCGATGGCGCCAAGGGCCGGGGCGGAAGCCTGCTCGGCGGCACCGGCACGGCTGGCCTGCTCGCCGGAAATCCCCATCGCGTAAGCGCCGTTGAGGGTCACGGCATTGAATGCCTGCTCCGGGGTGAGGCGCATCTGGATGCAGCCGAGAGCCATCACGAAGCGCATGTCTCCGGCCGGTGACGAGCCTGGATTGTAGTCCGAGGCCAACGCCACGCCAAGGCCTTCGCGTATGAAACCAGCAGCGTTGCCATAGGGTTCACGCAGGAAGAAAGACGCTCCCGGAAGCATGGTGGGCATGGTTGCCGTTCCGCGCAGGCAGCCGATTTCAGCATCGGTAGTGCGCTCGAGATGATCTACGCTCAGCGCTCCGTGCGCCACTCCCACCTGCACTCCTCCGCTGACATGGAGCTGGTTCGCGTGGAGCTTGGGCTTAAGGCCGTATTTCGCTCCCGCCTCGAGAATGCGGGCAGTGTCCTCAACCGAGAAGAAGCCCTCCTCGCAGAAAACGTCCACGAAGTCAGCCAGGCCTTCGGCGGCCACCGCGGGGATCATTTCTCCGCACACCTTGCGCACATAATCCTCTTTCGATACGCCTGCAGGCACCGCATGGGCGCCGAGGAAGGTGGCGCGGACCACCGCCGGTACGGTTTCGGAAATGCGGCGGATTACCCGCAACATCTTGAGTTCGTCTTCGGCATTCAGGCCATAGCCGCTCTTTATCTCGATTGCTCCGGTACCGGCGGCCATCATTTCGCGCACTCTCTGCATGCTCTGCCGGTAGAGTTCGTCTTCCGAAGTCTCATGAAGCAGGGCTGCGGAATTCAGGATGCCGCCGCCTCGGGCCGCTATCTCGGCGTAACTCAGGCCGGCAATCTTGTCTTCGAACTCGCGCTCGCGGCTGCCGGCATAGACTATATGCGTGTGGGAGTCGCAGAACGCCGGAATGACCATTCCGCCGGATGCGTCGATCGTAGCGTCGATATCCGAAGAGGGGAGGGCGTCCGGAAGGGGATGTTCTCCCTGAGGGGCCTGCCACCCGCGGCAGGGAAGCGGGGGGACCGCCACGCAGTGGTGGTGGGGTGAGTCCGAAGGACGAACTCCCGAAGGGGGAAGCTCCCCTTCCGGACGCGAGCTTCCGAAATCGGCGATTCGGTCGCCGTCGAGCAGGAGCCATGCGTCACGCAGGCAGCCGACCTCGTTCATGGCGGCACCCTCTTTCCGGGGAGCCTCGGTAATGCCGGCCAGCAGGCCGATATTCTTAATGAGTGTCTTCATCGTCAGAATCTTAAGGAACACGAAAGCCCATAGGCTGCTGGGTATGAGGCCGACGGGGATCCTGCCGACAGGCCTGTCGCCGGAACGGTGCCGACGAACGGAGCCAGCGCCAGATCAGTTCCGAACACGCCGTTCAGCACACGTCTTTCGAGAGGCAGGAGCCAGTAGCCCACGCGGGCTGAAAGGATGCCTATCCCCGCGCCACCCAGAAGGTCGCCGAACCAGTGACGGCAGTTGTATACACGGAGCAGGGCGGTGGCGGTCGCTATTGCGTATGCTCCCGCACCTATCCAGTTTCCGAACTCCAGCCTTACGAGCTCGGCACCCATGAAGGCGGTGGCGCTGTGGCCGCTCGGGAAGGAATTGCGGGCGCTGCCGTCGGGCCGCATCTCGCAGACCGTGTACTTGAGGGCATTGGTAAGCGCTCCCATGGTGGCGTATGCGCAGGCGCAGACCGCAAGCTGTTCCATGAAGGAATACTCACCGAGTCCGCAGGCGCCGAGCGCCACGTACGAGACCACGGGCATATATTGGATATAGTTGTCGAGCTTTGTTCCGCCCCACTGCGAACGGAGTCCGGAGGCGTAATCCTTAATGGGGATGTTGATGTTTTCCGCGTACCAGTTCCAGTTCACCCCGACCGCACCGGCTGTAAAGACTGCTGCCGGAACGGCCAGCCTGCACGGACGGAAAGTCTCGACGGAAGCGACGCGGGAAAGGCTGTCCCTGCTGCCCGCCGCACTGGGAATTGCGGCGCATAAGAGCAAAAAAACAAGAATCCGTCTCATTGGATACGCAAATTTAGAAAAATATATCTAACTTTATAAACTTTTTGAAGCCCTCCGCGACTCAGGGCCGGAGCAATCAAAAAGAACGAAAAGATCAACGATATAATCAACCGGGATTATGGAAAACAAAGGCAACTTCTTCGCTGGTCTCGCCATAATGGCGGGCCTGGTCGTCATGGGTCTCTGCATCCCCGCAGCGGTCCGTGAGTACGGTTCAACCAAACGCAGCGTCAGCGTGCGCGGGCTCTGCGAACGCGAGGTGCCGGCCGACAAGGTCATCTGGCCCCTCAAGTACAGGGTTACGGGCAACGACCTCGCAGGCGTCTATTCAGAAATCGAAAGCGACAACGCCGCCATCATCTCCTTCCTCAAGGCGGGAGGTATCGACGACGCCGAGATTTCGGTGGCGGCTCCCGTCATCAACGACAAGTTCGCACAGGAATACGGTTCCAACGACCGCCTGTACCGCTATCTGGCCAAGAATACCGTCACCGTCTGCACCGGCAAGGTGGATGAAGTGCTGAAACTCATAAAGAACCAGAAAACCCTGCTCCGCAAGGGCATAGTGCTCGGCGACGAATGGGACGGCTCCCCCACCTTCAGCTTCGAGGCCCTCAATTCCATCAAGCCCGAAATGATAGAGGAGGCCACCAGGAACGCACGCGAGAGCGCCCAGAAGTTCGCGAACGACTCCGGCAGCAAGCTGGGAAAGATACGCGAGGCCAACCAGGGCTACTTCACCATCGAGTCTCGCGACTCCAATACCCCGGAAATCAAGAAGGTGCGCGTGGTCACCAACGTCACCTACTACCTCAGGAAATAACCCGGCGTCATCCCCATGATACCCCAGGAGACAGTACAGACCATACTCGACACCGCGCAGATAGTGGACGTGGTGAGCGATTTCGTGGCGCTCAAGAGACGCGGCACGAACTGGGTCGCGTGCTGTCCCTTCCATAACGAAAAGACCCCGTCGTTCTACGTCTCCCCCGGCAAGGGCATATACAAGTGCTTCGGCTGCGGAAAGGCCGGCAGCGCGGTGGGTTTCGTGATGGAGCACGAGCACTGCAGCTACAGCGACGCGCTTCGCTATCTGGCCAAGAAATACCATATAGAGATTGTGGAGGAGGAACTCTCCGCGGAGGAGACCATGCGCCGCCAGCGCAACGAGAGCCTCCTGCTGGTGAGCGAATTCGCGCAGAAGTTCTTCGCGGACCAGCTGCTCTCCGGAGAGGGGAAGGATGTGGGCATGGCCTACTACGAATCCCGCCACCTCGAGCCCGAGACCATCTCCAGGTTCGGCCTCGGATGGGCTCCCACTGCCAAGGACAGCCTCCTGCAGGCAGCCCGCAAGGCCGGATACAAGGACGAATACCTGCTCGACGCAGGGCTCGTGACCAAGAGGGAAGACGGCACCCTCGCCGACAAGTTCCGCGACCGCGTGATGTTCCCCATCCACTCGGTGAGCGGCCGCGTCATCGCATTCAGCGGCAGGGCTCTCAGCAGCGACAACCCGGCCAAATACCTCAACTCCCCCGACACCCCCATCTACACCAAGAGCAACATCCTCTTCGGGATATGGTTCGCCAAGGCGGAGATGGCGAAGCAGGACAAGTGCATAGTGGTGGAGGGCAACGTCGACCTGGTGATGCTGCACCAGCTGGGAATACGCAACGTGGTGGCCCCCTGCGGCACATCCTTTACCGAGCATCAGATACGCCTGATCCGCAAGTTCACCGAGAACGTCACCCTTATGTTCGACGGCGACGGGGCAGGCATACACGCGGCCCTGAGAGCCATAGACATGATACTCAGGGAGGGCATGAACGTCCGCGTGGTGAGGCTTCCCGCCGACGAGGACCCCGATTCCTTCGCCCGCAAGCATACCCTGGAGGAATATCAGGACTACATACGCGACCACGAGCAGGATTTCCTGGAGTTCAAGTCGGAGATACTGCTCGCCGACGCCGGAGACGACCCCCTGAAGAGGGCCAACCTCATCAACGATATTGCCGACACCATAGCGCTCATACCCGATCCTGTGAAGGCTTCCGTGTTCGTGAACGCCGCCGCCAAGCAGTTCGACGTGGAGAGCGACATCATCTTCCAGCGGGTACGGAAGACAAAGGAAAAGCTCCGCGAAGACGAGCGCAAGGAACGCGAACGGGAGGCAAGGCAGCGCGAGCGCGAGGCAAGGGCTTCCGCGGGGCCCGAAGCAGAAGAAGGCTACGAGCCGGTTGCGGACTACGGCGATCTTCCCGAAACTGCGGAACCGGAAAAGCCCTACGAGCCTGAAAACAAGACCCTCGCTACCGTTGAGGAGCAGATACTGAAGTTCCTCCTGGTAGACGGCCTCCATACCCTCGAGTTCCCTTCCGACACCCCCGAAGCGAAAGAATTCCAGGCGGATCCTGTAACCGTTACCGAATACATAAGCGACTTCCTCGACCTCAACGGCTTCAAGCTGGAGAATTCCGGCTATGCCGAGGTGTACGACGCCTACCTTCTCGGCTACGACGCCGGCCTGGGGCAGGAAGAGATCATACGCGGCCTGCTCAACTCACCGCAGCGCCGCATCGCGTCCATCGCCGCCGCCCTCTCCACGGAAAAGTATCAGCTTTCCGTAAAGGAGCTGAACGACAGCCTCACGGCAAAATCTTCCTGGCTGGTGAAATTCGTTCCCAAGACCCTCCTTACCTATATCGTCAAGCGGGGAGAATGGAAGGTGAAGGAGCTCCGCAAGGCCCTCGCAACGGGGCAGGCGGGCAGCGAGGAAGAAGTGCTGAAGCAGATTCTGGCCATCCAGGCGGAATCCAAGAGAATCAAGAAAAAGTTATCCGAGAATGAATAAGAAAGAGAAATTTGCGCGCACCCTCGTTACCTGTGCGCTTCCTTACGCGAACGGGCCGGTCCATATCGGCCACCTTGCAGGAGTCTATGTGCCGGCGGACATCTACGTACGGTACCTCCGCATGCGCGGGAAAGACGTCCTGTTTGTGTGCGGAAGCGACGAGCACGGAGTGCCCATCACCATAAAGGCACGTGCCGAGGGCTGCTCCCCGCAGGACATAGTGGACCGCTACAACAAGATAATCAGGGACTCCTTCACCGGACTGGGGATCAACTTCGACATCTATTCCCGCACCTCTTCGGAGATTCACGCGCAGACCTCTTCCGACTTCTTCCGCAAACTCTGGGAGGAGGGCAAGTTCATCACAAAGGAGAGCGAGCAGTACTACGATCCGCAGGCGAAGACCTTCCTCGCCGACCGCTACATCACCGGCAAATGCCCGAAGTGCGGCCATGAGGGAGCCTACGGCGACCAGTGCGAGCACTGCGGCAGCACCCTCAGCCCGGAAGAACTCATCGAACCGCATTCCAGGCTTTCAGGAGCCACCCCGATAAAGAAGAAGACCAGCCACTGGTATCTTCCTCTCAACGAGTACGAAGACTGGCTGAACTGCTGGATACTCGACGGCCACAAGGAATGGCGCAGCACCGTGTACGGCCAGTGCAAGAGCTGGCTGGTCGGCGGCCTGCAGCCCCGTGCCGTTAGCCGCGACCTCGACTGGGGCGTACCAGTCCCGGTGCCCGGAGCCGAAGGCAAGGTGCTCTACGTGTGGTTCGACGCCCCCATAGGCTACATCTCCAACACCAAAGAACTGCTCCCCTACAGCTGGGAGAAATGGTGGAAGAGCGAAGATACCCGCCTCATTCATTTCATAGGCAAGGACAATATCGTTTTCCACTGCATAGTGTTCCCCTCCATGCTCAAGGCACACGGCGGCTACGTGCTTCCGGACAACGTGCCAGCGAACGAGTTCCTGAACCTCGAGGGCGACAAGATTTCCACTTCGCGCAACTGGGCCGTGTGGGCGCACGAATATCTTCAGGACTTCCCCGGCAAGGCCGACGTGATGCGCTACGTTCTCACGGCAAACGCCCCGGAGACCAAGGACAACGACTTCTCGTGGAAGGAATTCCAGACCCGCAACAACAGCGAGCTGGTAGCCATCTTCGGCAACTTCGTGAACCGCGCCATCGTGCTCACCCACAAGTACTTCGAAGGCAAGGTGCCGCCGCGCGGAGTCCTCACCGAAGCCGACGAAGCCGTGCTGGCGGAGGTGCCTCAGATTCGCAAATCGCTCGAAGACAACCTCGAAAACTTCCGCTTCCGCGACGCCCTTAAGGACGCCATGGCACTGGCCCGCCTGGGGAACAAATACATTTCCGATTCAGAGCCGTGGAAGACGGCCAAGACCGACATGGCCCGCACAGGCACCATACTGAACGTGTGCCTGCAGCTCTGCGCCGACCTGGCCATCGCCTTCGAGCCCTTCACCCCGGCGGCCGCGGAAAAGCTGCGCGGAATGCTGAAGCTGAGCCTCGCAGCCGGCTTCGACCACCGCAAAGGCGAAGCGGAGACGGTCAATACCTACAAGGACGGTGAAGCGGTCGCGCTGCATACAGTGGCCGCGGCGAGCGACCCTCGGGAGACACGTGCCACCCTCACCTGGGACCAGCTTGGCAGCGAGGACATTATGCCGGAGGGCTGGGAGATCGCCCCGGCGGAACTCCTCTTCGAGAAGATCGAGGATGCCCCCATCGACGCCCAGCTCGAAAGGCTCGCACGCATCAAGGCGGAAAACGAAGCCGCCGCGAAGGCGCAGGCCGCAAAGCAGATCGAGCCGCAGAAGGCGCCAGTGAGCTTCGACGACTTCGGCCGCATGGACATACGCACCGCCACCGTTCTCGAAGCCGAAAGGGTTCCCAAGACCGACAAACTCCTCAAACTCACCATCGACACCGGCCTGGATCGCCGCGTAATCGTGTCCGGCATAGCCGAATACTACTCCCCAGAAGACATGGTCGGCAGGCAGATATGCATACTCGCGAACCTTGAGCCGCGCACCATACGCGGCATAGAGTCGCAGGGCATGATACTCATGGCCAAACAGGGAGACGGCTCCATGCGGTTCATCACCCCGCAGGAAGCCGTCTGTAACGGTGCTGTGATAGGCTAGGAAGCCACGTCGCAGAGGAACTTTATCCTGACGAGCCTTATTTCCATCTCCTCGCAGTCGCCAGAAAGGGCTGCGATGGCCTCCTCTATGCTGTCCGAGGTGGCCTCGTCGCGGAAGTAGTCGTAGATTTCCTCTTCCACATCGGCGTCGATATTCTCCTCGATGTAGTAATCGAGGTTCAGTTTCGTGCCGGTGGACACTATAGCTTCGATTTCCTTCAGGAGTTCGTCCATGTCGAGGCCGCGCATGGCTGCGATGTCCTCGAGTTCCATGCGGCGGTCTATGCTCTGGATGATGTAGATCTTGTTGGCGCTGCGCCCGGGTGAAGACTTCACCACGAAGTCGTCGGGCCTCTCTATGTCGTTCTCCTCGACATACTTCTTGATGAGGGCTATGAACTCCGCGCCGAATTTCCTGGCCTTGCCTTCGCCCACGCCCTGGCACTTCTGGAGTTCCTCGAATGTGAGGGGGTAGAGTATGGACATGTCGCCCAGGGCCGGGTCGCCGAAGAGTATCCACGGCTGGAGGCCCAGCTTGCGGGCAAGGTCGCGGCGGAGGTCCTTGAGCATTGCGAAGAGCACCGGATCGCCGCTTCCGCCTCCCTTGGCTGCCGCACGCTCGGTGGCGGCGTCTTCGTCGTCATCGTCGATGTCGGACTTGTCGTCCTCTTCGTCGAACTCGGCATCCTCCACCAGATTGATCTTCCAGGGCGCCTTCATGAACTTCTCTCCCTGCTCGGTCACGTAGATGAGGCCGTAGCTCTCTATCTCCTTGCCCAGCAGGCGGGCGACGAGGCCCTGGTGCATCACGGCAAGGTAGTGCTTCTCGCCCTTTTCCTCCCCTTCCCCGAAGAAGGGCAGCTCGTCGTGCTTGTAGCTCTTTATCAGGGCGTTGGCGCGACCGGCGAGGATGGCGGCGAGGTGCTCCATCTTGAAGTGCTCGGGAAGACTCTTTATGAGCTTCATCACCAGCAGCATGTCCTCGCGTCCGTCGAAGGTCGCACGCGGATGCAGGCAGTTGTCGCAGGCGCCGCAGTCGTCCTGGGGGTAATCCTCACCGAAGTAGTTCAGCAGCAGCTTCCTGCGGCATTGTCCGCTCTCGGCGTAAGCCACCACTTCGTTCAGCAGCTGGCGGTTGATTTCCTGTTCGGAGATGGGCTTGCCCTGCATGAACTTCTCCAGTTTCTGGATGTCCTTGTAGGAGTAGTAGCAGATGCAGAGCCCCTCTTCGCCGTCGCGGCCGGCACGCCCAGTCTCCTGATAGTAGCTCTCGATGCTCTTCGGGATGTCGTAGTGGATGACGAAGCGCACGTCGGGCTTGTCTATGCCCATTCCGAAGGCTATGGTGGCCACTATCACGTCGGCCTCTTCCATGAGGAAGGCGTCCTGGTTGTCGGCGCGCACCTTGGCGTCGAGCCCCGCATGGTAAGGAAGGGCGCGTATGCCGTTGATACACAGGAACTCCGCCATCTCCTCCACCTTCTTGCGGCTGAGACAGTAGATGATGCCGCTCTTGCCGGGGTTCTTCTTTATGAACTTCACGATGTCCTTGTCGGCATCCACCTTGGGCCTCACCTCATAATAGAGGTTGGGGCGGTTGAACGACGACTTGAACACGCCCGCGCCCTGGATGCCCAGGTTCTTGAGTATGTCGCTCTGCACCTTGGGAGTGGCGGTGGCGGTAAGGGCTATTATGGGATGACGCCCTATCTCCTCCACCAGGTTGCGAATTCGGCGGTACTCCGGACGGAAGTCGTGCCCCCATTCGGAGATGCAGTGCGCCTCGTCCACGGCATAGAAGGAGATGGGAATCTCACGCAGCAGGGCCACGTTCTCTTCCTTTGTAAGCGACTCCGGGGCCACGTAGAGGATTTTCGTGCGGCCTGCCATGAGGTCGGCCCGCACCTCGTCCATCTGGGCTTTGTTGAGGCTGGAATTCAGGAAATGGGCGATGCTCTCGTTGCCGCTCACGAAGCCGCGGAGCACGTCCACCTGGTTCTTCATGAGGGCGATGAGGGGCGAGATGACTATGGCCGTGCCGTTCATGATGAGGGCAGGCAGCTGATAGCACAGGGACTTTCCGCCCCCGGTGGGCATGAGCACGAAGGCGTCGCCTCCGTTCAGCAGATGGCTGATCACGGTTTCCTGATCGCCCTTGAAGTTGTCGTAACCGAAGAATTCCTTCAGCGTCCTGTGTATTTCAGCCGAATAGTCCATCTAATCCAGTGAATGAATTGCCAGACCGGAACGCAGCTTGGGCTCGAACCAGGTAGTCTTGGGCGGCATGATGTTTCCGCTGTCGGCTATGTCCATGAGCTGCTGCATGCTGACGGGGTAGAGGGCGAAGGCAACCGCCATTTCGCCGCTGTCCACCCTGCGTGAGAGTTCCTCCAGGCCGCGGATTCCGCCCACGAAGTCGATGCGCTTGTCGGTGCGGAGGTCCTTGATTGCCAGAAGCTTGTCGAGCACCAGATTGCTCAGCACCGTAACGTCCAGCACCCCTATGGGGTCGAAGTCGTCGTAACGACCGGGCTTCGCGAGGAGGCTGTACCAGCGTCCGCCGAGATACATGGAGAACTCGTGCAGTTTCGAAGGCCTGTAGGGCTCGGCGCCGCGGTCTTCCAGCTCGAAGTCGGTGCGGAGCGCCTGCTTGAACTCCTCCGGGCTGAGGCCGTTGAGGTCTTTCACCACGCGGTTGTAGTCCAGGATGCGGAGCTCGCTGCCGGGGAAGCACACCGCCATGAAGAAGTTGTACTCCTCGTTTCCGGTATGGCTCGGGTTGGCCGCACGCTTCTCGGCTCCCACCCTCGCGGCGGCAGCCGTACGGTGATGGCCGTCAGCCACGTAGAAGGCGTCTATCTGAGTGGTGAAGATTTCCGTTATGCGGGCTATGGTGGCATCGTCGGTGATGGGCCAGAAACGGTGGCCGAAGTTGTTCTCGTCGATAAAGTCGTACTCGGGCTTGCCGGCCGATGCTTTGGCTACTATCTCCGCCAGCTCGGCATTGTCCTTATAAGCAAAGAAGACAGGCTCGATGTTGGCGTTCTGGATGCGAACGTGAACCATGCGGTCGTCTTCCTTGTCTTTGCGGGTAAGCTCGTGCTTCTTGATAAGCCCGGAAGCGTAGTCGTCGGTATGTGCGCAGAGCACGAGTCCGAACTGCGTGCGTTCGCCCATGGTCTGCGAATAAACGTAGTAGCACTCCTTGGGGTCGCGCTTAAGCCAGCCGCGCTTCTGCCACTCCGCGAAGTTCTTCACGGCCCTGTCGTACACGCGCTGGTCGTGGTCTTCGAGGATGGGGTCGAAGTCTATCTCGGGCTTGGTGATGTGCAGCAGGCTCTTCTCCCCCGCCATATCCCTGGCTTCCTGCGAGTTCAGGACATCGTACGGCGGCGCTGCCACCTCGGTGACCATGTCTTTCGGCGGCCTTATCGCCGCAAAGGGCTTGACTCTTACCATAGTATTCAGTTTAGCTTCAGTATTCTCTATAAAGATAAGAAAAAGTTTTTTAAAGTGTGTGTGTAATTACGATAAAAAATGGTTATTGGCGTTCGTTCTTCTTCGCCACGTATGACACGTAATCATCGTACGTCTGGGAATCCACGCCCAGCGACATGGCCCGCG
>JAILNI010000032.1 GCA_024691765.1 Bacteroidales bacterium
GCCGTCAGGACCTATATCAGCGGCTGCACGAGTTCGGCAAGCGTGGAGTTCGCGGGTTCCGCCTCGAACAGTTCCCCCGCATACTTCGGAGGAATACTCGGTAAGGGCGGCGCCGGGGTTTCGCTTCACAACTGCCGCATCGTCGACTGCAAAATGAAGTTTACGAGTTCCTGCGATTCGGCATACGTCGCCGGAATAGCAGGCAAGGCTTCCTCAGTCGATGGTTGTACCATGAACGGTACGCTAACAGTCAAGGACGGCAACGTCGGCGAGCTTTACCTCGCAGGCGTGACTCCGGTCATCAATGAGGCGAGCAATGTTTCCGGAAACACTTTCGGAGGCGTGCTTGTCGTCGGCGGAAACAGCCTTCACAACTATGTAGGAGGCCTCTATTCAAAGACCGTAACGGGCTTCACCAAAGTCTTCGACTCCGGGTCCGACGGATCTTCCTCTTCCGGAACCATACGCATCGACTCGCACCGTGATGCCGCCGACTGCCGCGTTTATGCGGGCGGCATACTCGGCTGTGCGGCTCCTTCCGCTACGCTTACCTTCAAAGATTACTCCGTCCAGGCGAAGTTTATCCTCGACCATGCCAAGGACCGCAAAGCCGGCTATTACTGCGTTGGCGGCGTACTCGGAGGCACCGATCCCGGAACCAAGGCCAAGTCGGTGACTTTCGAAGGCATCAATTATCAAGGCCTCATGTCCTTCCGCTTCGCGACGGGCGTAGCTTCCGGCATAGTCAAGGGATACTACGGCGGTGTGGCAGGATTCGTAAAGGGGCCCTCCACATTCAAGGACTGCACGAACCAGGGTAATGTCGGAGTGACGACTTCCGACTCGAACATCAATGCCGGCGCAAAGAATGAAACTTCCGCCAACTTTGTCGGAGGCGTAGCAGGTTATCTCGAGGGCGGCAACGTCACCATGACTTCCTGTAAGAACGAGGCCATGGTGCTGAACCTGTTCTACTGCAACCTGAGCGCTTACAACAACCCGGACCTCAACTATCTCCAGGACTTCCGCGGAGCCTTCTGCGGAGGCATTCTGGGAGCTTTCGACATGCATCTGGAACCCAGTGGCGAAACCATAACTCTCAGTGACTGCGACTGCAGCGCCAGCGTGGATGGAATCCGCGGTATGGTGGGCGGCGTCGTGGGCTTCTGCCAGAACGCCACGATTACCAACTGCGACTACTCGAGCAAGGAGTATACCACTCTGGGCAACCAGATAGGCGCCCATCAGGGAGGTGTGGCCGGTGCTGTTTCCAAAGCCACCATCGAAGGATCCGTAGTCAAGGCCACCATACATGCCGGTCAGCCAGGTTCGTCGGACTTCGCGTCTCCCGGCGGTATAGTGGGCCGCGTGATTCCGGGCGACAAGGTTGTCGTGAAGGACTGCAGGTTCTACGGAACCGTCATTGCAACTCCCAGCAACGGCACTACGCTCTATCCCGGAGGCATCGTGGGAGCTGGATGCGCGAACACCGAAGTGAAGGACTGCTCGTTCGGTGGCACCATCAAGGAAACCGACAAGTACAAGACCACCGAGACTTTGTCCAAGGAAATATCAAAGAACAACCTGGCTACCTATGTGTTCGGCAACCAAACCGGCACGGCGACCAACATAAGCGTCTGGGCCGGTCAATAAAATACGCGATATGGTAAAACGTTTTTCAATATATCTGCTGCTCGCCCTTCTGGCCGTCTTTTCCTGCACTCCGGAAGAGGAGACCGGCGAAAAGAAGGAGGAGGGTGGCTTCCCCAAGAACTGGACGGTCAGCGGTACTGTCAAGGGCAACGACGGCAGCGTTATAGCCGGCGTCGTGGTCTCCGACGGCCACACCTGCGTGAAGACGGATTCGAACGGCTACTACGCCCTCGAGGTGGACCTGTCGGGCAACCTGCAGGAAACGCTCCAGTATGTGTTCGTTTCCACTCCCAAAGACTGGGCGGCTCCCAAGGCGGACGGCCACGCCATCTTCTGGAAATGGCTCTACCAGTGCGGCGACATTACCGACGGCAAGCTGACCGGGGTGGACTTCACACTTACCAGAATTGCCAACCCCGACCGCTTCACCCTCTACATCTTCGGCGATCCCCAGCCGCGCAGTGATGACCCCGACTCGGAATCATGGGTGGAAGATTCGGCTTTTCATTCCCTCGATATCTGCAACGACATGTACAAGGATATGAAGGAGTACGCGGCCACCATGACGGACCGTCCGGTCTACGGCATCTGCCTTGGCGACGTCGTGCACCAGCAGACCAACCTGCTTACGAAGTACCGCAGCGGAATGGCCGGCACCGGCATCACCACCTACAACGTAATAGGCAACCACGACCAGGGGCATAAAACGGGCCTTACTGACGAACAGTCTTCCAAGGCCTACGAGAAAGTGATGGGCCCGACCAACTATTCATTCAACCTTGGCGACCTTCACTTCCTTATGCTGGATAACATGATTATCCGGAAGGGCAGCTACAGCGACGACTGTGAAACCGGCATTACCGATGATATCTGGCAGTTCGTCCAGAACGACCTCAAGCTGGTTCCCTCCACGGCAAGAATCATGATCTGCGCCCATTCGCCCATGTTCCGTCTGCTTGACGGCAGCGACCGCAAGGGCCAGCATCTCTCTGAAATGAAGAGCCTTTTGGGCCGTTTCAAAAGGGTATACGCCTGGGCGGGCCACACCCATTCAACCTTCAACTGGTACAGCCAGGATTCCAATGTCGAGGTGCATACCCTGGGTCGCGTGACCGGCGCCCTCTGGACCAATGAATTCATTTCCGAAAACGGCACTCCGCGCGGCTATATGGTATTCGACTACGACGCCGGCGATCCCAAGTATGACATCAGGTGGAAGTTCAAACCCATTTTCTGGCAGACGGCCACCCATGCGCAGAAGGCAACCGCGAAAGAGCCTTCGTACCAATACCGCGACTGGTATTACGACGCAAGCGGCCGCGCCAAGCTTAAGGCGACGGGCGAAGACCTTACCGACAAATACCAGATGCAGGTTTTCGCACCCGGCACCTATGACGAGAAGGATAAAACCGTTTATGTGAATGTATTCCTCTGGGACGAAGCCTGGAAAAAACCCAGATTCCAACTGGATGGCGCGAATACGGCCAGCACCATGTCCCGCATCACGGAGGACAACGGAGGAGACCTCTACCGCTACTCCTATGCCGACTGGGATATTACCGATTTCTATGCCGGCAACTGGCCTAATTTGAAAACACAGTGGTACGACGTTGACGATAAAGATGTTGTACATACCGAAAACAAGAAGCGTAACTGCGCTTCAATGTTCCGTTATAAGCTCAATACAAATAAAGATACCGGGCGGGGAACGGTAACGGTAGTCGACCGTTTCGGCGTTACGCATGAAACCACAATCGTATGGTAATGAAAAAGTTACTGATTATACTGGCCGCCCTGCTCGCGTGGGTGTACGCATCCGCGCAGGGCATAGGCAGTGCAAAGGACCTGCAGGACTTCATCGCGGCCTGCAACAACGGTGAATCCCTTTCCGACTGGAGCGAGGGCGACACCCTCGTCGTGCTTACGGCCGACATCGACCTCGCCAAGGTGAAGAAGCTGCCGCAGATCGAGACCTTCAGCGGCCGTTTCGATGGTCGCGGTTTCCGAATCAAAAACTGGAAGAGCGCGACTGCCGGCCTTTTCAAACTGGTAGGGGAGGGAGCTGAAGTGAGCAACCTCACTATCGACAAGTCCTGCTCCATGAAGGTCAGCAGCAAGGGTTCTGAATTCCGTCTCGGTTTCATCGCCGACGAAAACCTTGGAACAATACGTAACTGCGTGAACGAAGGCAGCATAAGCCACAAGTGCGATTACGCATCCGCCCCGGTGTGGATAGGCGGTATAGCGGGAAGCAACCGCTACGTGATACGCGAATGCCGCAATTCCGGCAAGATAAGCTCCGACGTGTCCGGCGACTTCAAGGAGGAGATCTCCCTGAACCTGGGCGGCATTACCGGCGGCGCTTCCGCCAAGCCATTCCGTACCAGCGTGGTGGTGAACTGCGAGAATACAGGGGAGATTTCCGGAACCGGCAATCTCTTCGTCTGTTTCGTGGGCGGCGTAACAGGCAGCAGCGGACGCACCAATGTCAAATACTGCGTGAACCGCGGCTCCGTTTCGGCCAACCTGGGCATGGGCGAGACTGAAAAGCCCGGCACCATACGTCTCGGCGGGGTGGCCGGCATGTCCAAAGGCGACGTTATCCGCTGCGACAACTTCGGCGCAGTGACCGCAGGCGGCGCCGCCGGAGCTGGAGTAGGCGGAATCGTGGGAGTTCCCCATTCCGTGCTCGTAGTGGCCGACTGCTTCAACTACGGTCCAGTCTCCGCCCTCGGCGAAGAACCGTCCAACGCCGGCGGCATAGCCGGCAACATCAGCCGTCCTGTCCATGTGCGCGGCTGCGTCAACTACGGGAAGGTTCTCTTCGACGGCATCTCTTCCCGTTCCCGCAGCACCGCGGCCGGCATAGTGGGAGGCATCAATACCCCCAAGACCCAGGATGCGGGTGCCTACGTGAGCCGCTGCATCAACCATGGAGAGATCCATGCGGCTTCAGGAGGCAACAAGTACGACGCCACCAACAAGAATGCCATACACGCAGGCGGCATAGTAGGATTCGCCGACATACGCCAGGGTCTGCGCGCCTTGATAGCCGACAACCTCAACGACGGCAAAGTTACCTGTGACGGCGGAAGGCGTGGCGCAATAGCCGGGGGAACATCCGGAGTGAGCGTTACCGGCAAGGGCGTAGACGACTGGGCTAAACTGCTCGACAAGCCCTCGAAGGACGGCAATGTCTGCGGCAGCGTGAAGACTCCCGACGGCAAGCCCCTCGAAGGCATACTCGTAACCGACGGACTGCAGTTCGTCAGGACCGGAAGCGACGGCAGCTTCTCCATGGACAGCGACCTTTCCCAGGCACGCTTCATCTACCTTACCCTGCCTTCGGACGCCGCGGCCCCGCTGCGCGCCGGAGTGCCCCAGATGTTCCGCCGGGTTCCCCGTTACGCAAAGGCGGTGCAGGCCGACTTCGTGCTCGAACCCTGCGCCCCCTCGAAGGATTACACGGTGCTCATGATAGCCGACCCGCAGGTCAAGCCCTTCGGCTTCAAGGGCGATAACTCCATGAATGTGTGGCACGACCGCGTGGCGCCCGACGCCGAGGCCTTCCGCGCATCCTGCGAAGGCAACGTCTACTGCATCAACCTGGGCGACCTCGTCTACAACGAAATGAGTGCATGGGAGGACTATCTGGCCGGCGCGGCGAAGATCAAATGCCCCACCTTCAACGTGATAGGCAACCACGACTACGACCAGTTCAACCTTTTCGACACCAACCAGGGCAATGTCTTCTTCGAGACCTATGTCGGCCCCGAGCACTACTCCTTCGACCTCGGCGACATCCACTACGTAGTGGTCAACACCATACTCTACGACCGAAAGACCGCTCAGGACAAATTCCACTACGGCCTCGACGACCGCACCTTCGAGTGGCTCAAGGCCGACCTCAGCTATGTTCCTCAGGACAAGGTGGTCATGATCTGCGCCCACAACAACGCATTCAAGACCCCGAACAAGTCGCCGCACGGCTCGCACAGCGTGTACGCCCTCCACTACAACGACTACCTGTCCCTCTTCCGGCCCTACAAGGCTGTCTATTCCTGGAACGGCCATTCGCATACGAACTTCTACTACGATTATGCGAGGCACTTCGGCAAGGATACCAAACATGGCGCGGCCAACATCCAGTGCATCAGCGTCACACGCTGCACTGGAGCCCTCCGCTTCAACGCGCCCACAGGCCCCGAAGGCGAACCTCAGGGCTACATGGTGATGAACGTGCGCGGCGACAAAGTGGACTGGTACTACAAGGGGGTAGGTTTGGGAAAGGAAGACCAGATGAGCGCCTATTCACCCGAGCGAACCGGCGATGGCAGCGTGAAGGTGAATGTATGGAACTGGTCCGAAGGCTGGAGCATGCCCGAGTGGTACGAGAACGGGGTGAAGGTGGCCGACATGGCCTCCACTCCCGGCGTCGACCCGGACTACAAGGCCCTTTACGATGCCTACGACAACACAACCAACCGCAAATACTGCCAGCCGAGCGAAGAATGCGACATCTTCAGCGTCACCCCGTCCGCGGGCGTGAGGGAAGGTGAGATCCGCGTGACCGACCTCTTCGGCAACGTATATACCAAGACAATCAAATGGTAAAAACAGATATGAAAAAGTTACTCTATGCTTTTGTGGTCGCTCTTGCGGCCATGGCGACTGTGGGCTGTGAGAAGACGGAGGAGAAAACTCCCGACGCACCCAAGACTGTCCCCGAAATCAGCGTGCTGACCGGCACCATCCAGCCCATTCCGGATGCTGGCGGCAGCATCGAAGTAGCCTTCAAGTCCAACCTGGCCTGGACCCTCAGCATTCCCGCCGAGGCCGACTGGCTCAGCGCGGATTCCACCTCCGGCGAGGCAGGTGAGGAAATCACCGTCACCCTTACAGCCGAGGCCAACGACAAGTACGACAAACGTACTGCGGTCGTGACGATAAGCTGCGGCAGCGGAAACGACGCGGACAGCGCCGAGATTCCCGTCTCCCAGAAGCAGAAAGGCGCCCTCATCCTTACCGACGACGTTGTTGAGGTAGGTTACGAAGGCGGACCGATAACCATCGTGCTCAACGCCAACTCCGAAGTGAGCTTCGCCGTTGCGGAAGATGCAGTCGAATGGATTGTTCCCGCCATGCCCGACAATGCTCCCACCAGGGCGCTTGTCGAATCGAAGTATTATTTCAATGTGCTTCCCAACGACGTGAAGGAGGAGCGCCAGGGCGTAATCACCTTCACCAACCAGGCCGGTTCCGAAACCGTGACCGTCAAGCAGGAGGCCCTTCCCGAACCCGCCCCAGAGCTCACCCTGGATCCCGCATCCATTTCGGGAGTCAGTGTCGAAGGCGGCTCCCAGGTGCTTACCCTTAAGTCCAACATGCCCTGGACCGTCGCCCTCGAAGACGGAGTCGAATGGATTGCCGTCAATCCTGCGAGTGGCGAAGCCGGGGATAACCAGCAGGTAACCGTCAATATTCAGGAGAACAAGGCCAACGACGGCCGCACCACCACTCTTACCTTCACCTGCACCAACGCGAAGGAAGAGTCCATGGTCGTCACCGTGAAGGTCTCCCAGGAAGGCCTCAACGTTCCCCACGACATCCATATCGAGAACGCCGCCGACCTGGTCCAGTTCGCATCGGATTACAACAGCGGATACTATGCCTCGGTCCTCGACAGCCTAACTGTCACCCTCGACTCCGACATCACCTTCGATGCGGAATCTTCGGCTGAATTCAATGCCACCGGTGGTATAGG
>JAILNI010000034.1 GCA_024691765.1 Bacteroidales bacterium
GCCTTGGTGAGCTTAACCCAGCCTTCCCAGTCTTCCTCGGAAAGGCCGTCCTCGATGCTGTCGATAGGATACTTGTCGATGAGGCTCTTGAGGTACTTGATCTGCTGCTCGCTGGTGAGCTTGCGGCCGCGAGGATCCTTCTTCTTGCCGTCCTTGAGCTGCTTGTAGTCGTAGTAGAAGACGTCGCCTTCCTTGAAGCAGAATTCGGAAGCGGCGCAGTCCATGGCGATGGTGATGTCCTTTCCGGGCTTGTAACCGGCCTTCTCGATGGCCTCCATGATGCAGTCGAGAGCGTCGTTGATACCCTTGAGTGCGGGAGCGAAGCCGCCTTCGTCACCCACTGCGGTGGAGCAGCCGCGGCCCTTGAGGACCTTCTGGAGAGCGTGGAAGACCTCTGCGCCCATGCGCACGGCCTCGGCTTCGTTCTCGGCGCCGACCGGACGGATCATGAATTCCTGGAAAGCGATGGGGGCGTCGGAGTGGGCGCCGCCGTTGATGATGTTCATCATGGGAACGGGAAGCACGTGGCCGTTGGTTCCGCCGATGTACCTGTAGAGGGGAAGTCCAAGGTAGTTGGCCGCAGCGTGTGCGACAGCGAGGCTGACGCCGAGGATGGCGTTTGCGCCGAGCTTGCTCTTGGTGGGAGTGCCGTCAAGTTCGATCATGGTCTTGTCGATGGCCCTCTGGTCGAGAGCGCTCATGCCGATGATGGCCGGAGCGATGGCGTCGTTCACATTGGCAACGGCCTTGAGAACGCCCTTGCCGCCGTAACGCTTCTTGTCGCCGTCGCGAAGTTCGAGAGCCTCGTTTTCGCCGGTGGATGCACCTGACGGAACAGCCGCTACGCCGATAACGCCGCTTTCGAGTTCAACTTCGACTTCTACTGTGGGATTTCCACGGGAATCCAGGATTTCACGTCCTGTAACACGGATAATACGCATTTTTTATAAGATTTTAGTGTGTTTTGGCTTTTTTGCGGTACAAATTTACTAAAAATCGGCGGATTCTGAATACTAAATCGCGAAATTGACTGAAAACCCCGTAGCCTGTGACGGTAACGGCTGCCGGCTCACAACGAGTCGGGGATTTTTTATATATTTGTAGGATTGTAGACAACAAGTAGGAAGATGAGTTCAGTTAAAGGTCACATTTCCCAGATTATAGGCCCGGTGGTGGATGTCCACTTCGAGATTGGCAAGGAGCAGGAGGCGGCAGCGCTTCCGTCCATCCATGAGGCCTTGGAAATCAAGCGGCAGGACGGCCGCATTCTCATAGCCGAGGTGCAGCAGCACATAGGGGAGGATACCGTCCGCTGCGTTGCAATGGATTCAACCGACGGCCTTCAGAGAGGCATGGAAGCGACAGCCACGGGTGCCCCCATACGCATGCCGGCGGGCCCGCAGATACGCGGACGAGTTCTGAACGTTACCGGCGAGGCCATCGACGGGCTCGGCCAGCTCAGCCGCGAAGAGCAGCTTCCCATCCACCGCGATCCCCCGAAATTCGAAGATCTCACCACCAGCCGCGAGGTGCTCTACACGGGCATCAAGGTCATCGACCTTCTTGAACCGTACCTGAAGGGCGGCAAAATCGGCCTCTTCGGCGGCGCCGGCGTGGGCAAGACAGTGCTCATCAAGGAACTCATCAATAACATAGCCAAGAAGCACAACGGATTCAGCGTCTTCGCAGGCGTGGGGGAGCGTACCCGCGAGGGCAACGACCTCGTCCGCGAAATGATAGAATCCGGAGTCATCAAGTACGGCGAGGCCTTCAATAAGGCGATGGAGGAGGGCAGATGGGACCTCAGCCTCGTGGACCGGGAGGCGCTCTCGCAGAGCCAGGTGGCGATGGTTTTCGGACAGATGAACGAACCCCCGGGAGCCCGCAGCAGCGTGGCCCTTAGCGGCCTGACGATGGCGGAGAGCTTCCGCGACAGCGGTGACCCGAAAGCCCCCCACGACATACTTTTCTTCATCGACAACATCTTCCGTTTCACCCAGGCGGGCAGCGAGGTGTCGGCGCTTCTGGGCCGCATGCCCTCTGCTGTCGGTTACCAGCCCACCCTTGCCACTGAAATGGGGCAGATGCAGGAGCGCATCACTTCGACGAAGAACGGCTCCATCACCAGCGTGCAGGCGGTGTACGTCCCTGCCGACGACCTTACCGACCCGGCTCCGGCCACCACTTTCAGCCACCTCGACGCAACCACGGTGCTTTCCCGAAAAATCACTTCCCTGGGTATCTACCCGGCGGTCGACCCGCTGGAAAGCACATCCCGCATACTCGTGCCCGAGATTGTCGGTCAGGAGCATTACGACACCGCACAGAGGGTCAAGCAGATACTGCAGCGCAACAAGGAACTTCAGGACATCATCGCCATACTCGGCATGGACGAGCTTTCCGAAGAGGACAAACTAACGGTCAACCGCGCCCGCCGCGTACAGCGTTTCCTCTCCCAGCCCTTCCAGGTGGCGGAGCAGTTCACCGGTGTTCCCGGCGTGATGGTGGATATAAAGGATACGGTGGAGGGCTTCCGCCGCATACTCGACGGCGAGGTGGACTATCTGCCGGAGCAGGCCTTCCTGAATGTCGGCACGCTTGAGGATGCAATAGCCAAGGGAGAAAAGCTCCTGGCCGCTGCCAAGCAGTAGAGAAACAGAATTGTTATAATGCTGCGCCTGTAATGCAATGAAAGTGACGGTTTATACGCCCGAATGGTCCCGCAGTTTCGATGCGGAAGCGGTCTTCCTTCCCGGAAGTGCCGCCCCCTTCGAAGTGCTCCCCGGGCATGCCCCGCTTATCTCGACCCTGGAGGCTGGCCAGGTCCGCTGGCGTTCCGGGGGAAAGGAGGAGACGCTTGCTGTAAAGACAGGTGCCGTGCGTGTTGCCGCAGATAATATAGAGATTTGCGCAGAAGTATGAAAAGGCTGATACTCATACTGTTAGCTTTGTTCGCGATGGCCCCCGCCCTTGTGTCGGCCCGAAGCCTTGCACAGGCCGGGCGGACTGACGATCCCGTCGCGGAAGGGCAATCCATGGCTGCAGAAGAGCCTTCAGTCGATGTATCAGAAGTGATATTCGGCCATGTGGGCGACTCTTATGAGTGGCATATCACCAAATGGGGCGACCGCGACATCGCGATTTCCCTCCCGGTAATAGTGCGCACCCATGAAGGCCGCTGGCTTTGCTTCTCTTCCGGGCATCTCATTGAATGCCCCGAATACGAGGGCCTTCACATAGCGGCCCCGGGTGAATCCCACGAGGGAAAGATAGTCGAAGCCGACGGACGCCGCCCATTCGACATATCCATCACAAAGAACGTCCTTTCTCTGATGATGAGCGCACTGCTGCTTATAATCCTGGTAATGCTTACCGCCCGCTGGTACCGCCGGCACGATTCCCTGCACGAAGCCCCCAAAGGACTGGCCGCGCTTATGGAACCGCTGGTGGTGATGGTCCACGGGATGGCAAAGGACAATATAGGCGAGGATTACCTGCGCTACAGTCCCTTCCTGCTGACCGCCTTCCTGTTCATACTCCTGAACAACTTCATGGGCATAATCCCGTTCTTCCCCGGCGGAGCCAACCTTACCGGCAACATAGCGTGCACGGTGGTCCTTGCTCTCTTCACTTTCTTCACTGTGAACCTCACAGGAAGCAGGCATTATTACAAGGAGATCGTCAATCCCGACGTTCCCGGCCTGCTGAAACCCCTCATGGCCCTTATCGAAAGCTTCAGCGCCCTCGTCAAGCCGGTTTCACTTTCGATACGACTTTTCGCCAATATGCTGGCTGGGCATATACAAATCCTCTGTATGGTATGTATCATTTTTATAATGGCCAAGTACGGGGGAGTGCTGCTTGGGGGCATGAGCGTGATAAGCGTCCTGTTCGGAATCTTCCTGGATGCCCTGGAAATGCTCATCTCATTCATCCAGGCATACATCTTCACCATGCTTTCGAGCATATATATTGGTCTGGCAAGAGTCAAACATTAAATACAAAACAATTATGTTATCAATGATTTTACTTCAGGCGGTCGCAGGAGTGGCCATCGGTAAGGTAGGAGCGGCGCTCGGAGCCGCTGCAGCTGCTTTTGCGGCAGGTTACGGAATCGGTAAGATCGGTATGGCGGCGGTAGAAGCAATCGCACGACAGCCCGAAGCTGCCGGCAACATCCGCACTACCACCATTATTGTCGCAGGTATGATCGAAGGCGCATCTCTTCTCGGCGTCATTACCTGCCTGCTTGCCATCGTTCTGTAAATGAGCCTTATAACACCCGACGGCGGCCTCCTTTTCTGGATGGTCCTCATATTCGGCATCGTGCTGTTCATTCTGGCGAAATGGGGTTTCCCCATAATCACTTCGTCGGTCGACAAGCGCAACAGCCGCATCGAGGAGTCGCTTCGCAAGGCCGATGAGGTCGAAAAGCGCGAGGCGGCACTTGCGTCCGAATACGAAAAGATGGTCGCCGACGCCCGCAAGGAGCAGGCACGTATCCTCAAGGAAGCTGCCGCTGCGGGTGAGGAGATAGTCGCCAGGGCAAAACAGGACGCCGCCGACGAAACGGTCAAGATGATAGCTCATGCCCGCACCCGCATCGAAGCGGAAAGGGAGACGGCCGCGGCTGAACTGCGGCGCGAGGTGGCCGTCCTCTCGGTCGAAGTTGCGGAAAAGGTTATTCGGGGTCGTCTTTCCTCCGACAAGGAGCAGAAAGCCCTGATTGACAAGCTTGTAGACGAGGCCTCGAAAGCCCACAAAGCGGATAGTTAGAGTATGAATTCCGGAGTTGTCGCAACCCGTTACGCCCGTGCCCTGCTGCTCCTCACTGAGGAGTCTGGACGCGGAGAGCAGGTTTTCGCCCAGGCCAGGCAGCTGCTCAAGGACCCGTCCGTGGTGCCTCAGCCGCTGGAGCCCGATCTGGCGAAGCTTTCTGCCCTGCTTAAGCGCAACGGCCGCGGCGAACTCCTTCGTTTCATCCTTGCGGACTACATCCGCCTCTGGTGCGCTTCCACCGGAACGAAACTGGTGCATCTCACGACAGCGTCCGAAGACCCCGAACTCCCTGGCAGGATAGCTTCCATGCTTGGCGGCAAAGTGGTCATTGACACTGAAACGGACCCCTCGATCGAGGGCGGTTTCACGGTCATTCTGGACGACCTCATGCTCGACGCCAGCGTTCGCGGGCAGATCGAGCGCATCAAAAGGCAGTTCATCGAAAGGAATCTAAGAATTGTGTAAATGGACAACATCAAGGCAAGTGAAATATCGGAAATCCTCCTTGGCCAGCTCAAGGACATAGACGTCTCCGTCGGCTTCGAGGAAGTCGGACGTGTGCTGCAGGTCTCCGACGGTGTGGCCCGAATCTACGGACTCACCAATGCCGAGGCAGGCGAACTGCTGGAATTCGATTCCGGAGTGCGTGCGGTTGTGATGAATCTGGAGGAGGACAACGTGGGTGCGGTGCTTCTCGGCCCGACCGACCAGGTGAAGGAGGGCATGAAGGTGCGCCGTCTTGGCCGCATCGCGTCGGTTCCCGTCTGCGAAGAGATGGTCGGACGTGTGGTCAATCCGCTCGGAGAGCCCCTCGACGGTCGCGGAGCCATCAAGGGAGATGTCGTACAGATGCCGCTGGAGCGCAAGGCTCCCGGAGTCATCTTCCGACAGCCGGTTAACGAACCGCTGCAGACCGGCATCAAGGCCATCGACGCCATGATTCCCATAGGCCGCGGCCAGCGGGAGCTCATCATCGGCGACCGCCAGACCGGAAAGACCGCCATCGCCATCGACACCATCATCAACCAGCGTTCCGAGTTCCTTGCCGGCAAGCCCGTCTACTGCATCTATGTGGCTGTGGGCCAGAAGGGTAGCACGGTCGCCGCTACGGTGGAGACGCTCCGCTCGAAGGGCGCGATGGACTACACCATAGTCGTATCCGCTACCGCTGCGGATCCTGCCGCCCTTCAGTATTTCGCTCCTTTTGCCGGAGCGGCGATAGGGGAGTACTTCCGGGATACCGGCCGTCCTGCGCTTGTGGTCTACGACGACCTCAGCAAGCAGGCGGTGGCCTATCGCGAGGTGTCGCTCATCCTGCGCCGTCCGTCCGGACGCGAAGCCTACCCGGGAGATGTGTTCTACCTGCATTCCCGCTTGCTCGAAAGGGCTGCGAAAATTATTGATCAGCAGGAAGTTGCGGAGCAGATGAACGATCTTCCCGAGGCTCTGCGCGGCCGTGTGAAAGCGGGCGGCTCCCTTACAGCCCTGCCCATCATCGAGACCCAGGCCGGCGACGTTTCGGCCTATATCCCCACCAATGTCATTTCCATTACCGACGGCCAGATCTACCTCGAAAGCTCCCTCTTCAACCAGGGCTTCCGGCCTGCCATCAACGTGGGTATTTCGGTATCCCGCGTAGGCGGTTCCGCCCAGGTAAAGAGCATGAAGAAGGTTGCGGGTACCCTAAAGATCGACCAGGCGCAGTACGAGGAACTCGAATCCTTCTCAAAATTCTCGTCCGACGTCGACAAGGTGACGGCCATGGCACTCGACCGCGGACGCAAGAACAACCAGCTGCTCATACAGCCCCAGTACTCGCCCATGCCGGTAGGGGAGCAGGTCGCGGTGCTATATTGCGGCACCCACGGCCTTATGGCTTCGCTGTCGGTTTCCCAGGTGTGGATTTTCCAGGACATGTTCCTCGACCGCATGCGCGCTTCGCACGCCGACATACTCGAGGAACTCGGTGCGGGCCGCGTGCCGGATTCCGCCGCCAAGGTAATCGAAAAGGTGGCCGCAGAGGTCTGCAGTGCGGTTTTGGCTGCTCCTGCCAAAAAGACCGGCGCCGAATAAATTGTTGGAATGTCGTCGCTTCGGGAGATAAAGGATCGTATCGGCTCTGTCCGCTCGACGCTCAAGATAACGGGCGCCATGAAGCTCGTGGCCTCCGCCAAATTGCGCAAGGCCCAGCAGGCGGTGCAGGCCCTCCGGCCCTACGAAGCGGCCCTGTCGGGTATTCTCGCGCAGGCGCGTGGAGCGACCTGTCCGGCTACAACCCGACAGGTGCCGGTGGATGGTGCCGGCGGCAGGGTGGCTGTGGTGGCGGTGGCGTCGAACTCCTCGCTCTGCGGGTCGTTCAACGGCAACGTCGTGCGCCGCACCCTGGAGTTCCTTCGCGTCAACAGCGCGTCTGTAGGGGCTTCTTCCGTGTCTTCCGGTGCGTCTACCGGCGCGTCTGCCGGAGCCACCGTCGACGTATTCCCGATAGGCCGCCGCGTAGCAGACCCTCTCCGCCGCGCCGGATATTCCCTGACCCCGACCGCCGTCGCCCCTTCGCCCGGTTCAGACCCCGCATCGCCCTCAGCCGCCTCCCAGGCCCCTTCGCCCGGTTCAGCTCCGGCTCTCTCCCAGGAGTTCCTCAACGACCTGGCCGCCCACCCGTCTTACGAGGCCGCGGCCTCCCTTGCCGGCTGGCTCGCCGAAGCGTACAACTCCGGTGTATACTCCCGCATAGTACTGATTTACAATCACTTCGTCACCACATCCAGGCAGGAGGTCCGCTGCGAAACCTGGCTCCCCTTCAACCAGGTGGATACGGCCGGAGAATCACCTGCCTCCGACCCTGTTCGCGACTCTGCCGCCCATTCATCAAGCCTCGGTAGCAGCGCTTCTCCAGCAGCTTCTTCCGACAGCGATTATATCCTTGAACCCTCCGCAGGAGCCATTGTGGACACGCTCCTCCCCCAGGTGCTGCGCCTGAAAATCTACGCGATGATCCTGGACAGCATAGCCGCAGAGCATGCCGCGCGCCTCATCGCCATGCAGACTGCGACCGACAACGCCCAGCAGATACTCGATGAACTCACGCTCGAGTACAACAAGGGCCGCCAGCAGCAGATTACCGCCGAGATACTGGATATAGTAGGCGGCTCTCGACAATAATCTCTATCGACCTGGTTGGAATGAAAGCCACAGAGAATCCTGGTTCAGCACAATCGCCGGCTTCTGCCGTGATTCTGTGCAACGGCGAATTCCCGCGAAAGGAATATCCGCTTTACCTTCTCCGCAGCGCAGATATCATAATCTGCTGCGACAGCGCGCGCAACGTGGACCGCCTTGCCAGGCTCGGGCTCACGCCTTCCCTGATAGTCGGCGATATGGATTCTACTCCGGCGCGCATTCAGAAAGAATTCGCTTCACGCATCGTAAAAGTGCATGAGCAGGACGACAACGACCTCGCAAAGGCCTTCTCCCTGCTCCGCGAGCGCTATCCTGAAGTTATTGATATCCACATACTTGGGGCCGGAGGAAAGAACGAGGCTCACACGGTGGGCAACCTCGGATGGCTCCTTGAGTGGGAGCGCCGTTCGCTCGCCGAAACCGGCCTGGGCCTCGCCGCCCGCGGAATCAGCGTCGACATGGTGAGTGACTGGTCCACCGCCTTCGCCGTCTCGCCCTCGAACCCCGCCACATCCCTCGGAAGTGCTCCCTCCCCGGAACCCGGCTGCAATCTTTCCGCTGCTCCTCTGGATATCTACGTCGGCGAGGGCCGCAGGATATCGTTTTTCGCCACCGACCCGCAGCTCCGCATAAAGTCGCAGGGGCTTCAGTGGCCGCTGGACGGAGTGGATCTCAGCCGCTGGTGGTGCGCAACCCTCAACCGCGCCACGTCCGACACGGTCACCCTCGCCTTCAATCACCCCGCCCCGCTGCTGATAATTCTGGATTAGAACGGTGGAGCCACTTAGCCTCCACCACTATTATTCCGGCACGTCGGGATTATACTCCAGCAAATCTCCGGGCTGGCATTCAAGTGCGCGGCAAAGCGATTCAAGGGTAGACAGGCGAACCGCCTTGGCCTTCCCGTTCTTGAGTATGGAAAGGTTTGCGGGAGTAATGCCGACGCGCGCCGCCAGCTCGCCGGAAGACATTTTCCGGCGGGCCAGCATCACGTCGATATTAACTATTATAGCCACGGCTCGTTACTCCTTTTTACCGGAACCCTTCTTCGCACCGCCGTCAGCCGCGCCGGCATCCTCGGCCGCCGCAGCGCCGGCCACTCCCGCAGCACCGGGCTCCTTGCCCTTCAGGTACTCGGGCAGGCTCATTCCTGCCATCTTGAACAGGTCCTCAAGCGGGGGGATGCTCCCTGCCAGTCCGCTCAGGAAGTCCGCAGTGGCGGTTTTTCCGGAGCCGTGGCCGCCGGAACCCTTGCCGCCGTCCCATACGGTAACCTTGTCGATCTTGATGCCCTTGATGGCCTCGACCTGGGTGCGTACGAGTTCGGGCAGGCGGTCTGCAATCATCATGAGCACGGCCTTCTGGGGATCTCCGCCGGCAGCTGAAACGGTCTGGGCGAAACCTTCGGCCTGCTTTACCAGTATCTCTTGGGTACCGCGTGCCTGCGCTTCCATCTTTGCGAAGATGGCGTCGGCCTCACCCTTGGCGATGCGCCTTGCCTGTTCGGCTTCAGCCTCGGCCTCGATTATCTTCTTCTCCTTGTCGATTTCAGCGGCGACCACGATATTCGCCTGCTGGGTTGCCTTTTCGCGTTCAGCACGGGCGATTTCGGCATCGCGCTCACTCTGGTAGGCCTCCTGCAGGGCCTTTGCGGCCTGCACCTTTTCTGCGGCCACTGCAGCGCGTTCGGCCTCTGCGGTCTTCTGGCGGCGCAAGGCGTCGGAATTCGCAATCTCGATCTTCGCGTTGTTCTCTCCCTTCACGGCGTCTGCGTCGGCCGCAGCCACGTTCACGCGGGTGTCCTTGTCGGCCAGGGCCTTTCCTGTCTCACCGAAACGGTTCTGCTCGGCAACGCTCTTCTTGGCGTCGTTGATAGCCTTTGCGGCGGCTTCCTTACCGAGGGCCTCGATATAGCCGGATTCGTCGCGTATGTCGGTGACGTTCACGTTGATAAGCTTCAGGCCTATCTTGCGGAGCTCAGCCTCCACATTGGCGGAAACGCTTGCCAGGAACTTGTCGCGGTCGGCGTTGATTTCCTCGATGTCCATGGTGGCGATGACGAGACGCAGCTGACCGAAGAGGATATCGGTGGCGATACCCTGGATGCTGTCGGTGGTGAGGCCAAGGAGCCTTTCGGCCGCGTTGGTCATCACTTCGGGTTCGGTGGAGATACCGATGGTGAAGCGGCAGGGCACGTCCACGCGGATGTTCTGCTTGGAAAGTGCGTTCGTGAGGTTGCATTCGATGGAGATGGGTTTGAGGTCCAGGAATGCGAAATTCTGGAAGACGGGCCAGATGAAGGCGGCGCCTCCGTGGATGCATTTTGCGGAAGCCCTGCGTCCGGTCTTACCGTAGATGACGAGGATCTTGTCCGACGGGCAGCGCTGATACCTGCGGAGTATGGCTCCGAAGGTCACTATCAGCACAAAAACAATGATGATAATCAGATAGATAGGCATAATTGTATTAGATTATTGTGTTGTCGAGTCTGCTTACAAGAAGGGTGATGCCGTTGATGACGTCCACCACCTTGATGGGGGTGCCGGTGGCGATGGGGGAGTCGTCCTCGGTCTGGGCGTTGTATTCCCGCACGGCTCCGCCGATGCTGATCTGCACCTTCCCTTCGCCGCTGCGGCCTGCCGGAATCGTGAGGTAGCAGGTGCCTTCGCAGCCTACGGCCGATTTGTAGACGTCGATGTTGCCGCTCTGCTGCATTTTCCCGAGCAGACGGAAGAGCCACATCACCAGCGCCACCAGCCCGGCTCCGATGCCGACGGCCACGACGAGCCTGAATCCGAGTGCGGGGATGGCGTCTTCGAGGAGGATGACGCTCCAGCCGAAGCCCAGCAGGAAGTTCACCAGGTTGCGGAAGGTGTAGAGGTTGCCGCCTCCGCCCAGGTCGGCGTCGGTTGCGTCAGCGGCGTCGAAGGATCCGCCCGCGTCGATGTCGCCGCCGTCGAGTCCGGAAGCGTCCGCATCGGCCCCGATGAAGGTCAGGACCGTCTGGATGATGAAGATGAGGGAGGCGCCCAGGGTGACTCCCCAGAGGATTTTCATTGCGACGGAAAGACCCGCCCACCATGTTGTAATCATATCGCGAAATATTAAGTTTCTTTGCAAATATAATAATTATTTATCGAAATGCAATAAATATTTTAAAAAAATCTTTTGATATCATATTTTGTTTTTGATATCAAAAATTACTATATTTGCGCAGAAAGAACGAAAACGCTTATGAACAGGGTTGCAACTATTATCAGGCTCCGTCCTGACACGATGGCACGGGTAAAGAGGAAGGCAAAACAGGAAGGGCGCTCCCTGAACGCCTATGTCGAGCACATCCTGGAAAGGCAGACGGAAGTAGTGTTCCCAGAAATCGAAAACGGAGATATCTCCCGGGAGATTCTGAATCTGGGCGGGTGCATCGCAGCACCCACCCGCGAAACTCTCGACAACGATCCTAAACTGGCTTATCTTTGGGATAAATATGGGACACTTTAGAGCCGTTTTGGATACCAATGTCCTTTTGGACATACTGATAGGGGAGTCCAGGCCTTCGTTCAAAGCTTCGGCGCGCATTCTTCAGGCTGCAAGGGATGGGAAGATGGAATTGTTCCTCACCACGCAAAGCATAATCGACGCATCATACATAATGTCCAGGACTCCTGGATCCAGCGCTTCGGGATTCGACGCTGCGGTGTCGTATCTGCTTGACAGCATCAATGTCGAGTCGCTGGATTATTTCGATTTGCGCAGGGCCCTTCGCGACCGTACCGACGATTTCGAAGACGATGTCCTCTTCGCCTACGCTGAAGCAAAGGGCAGCGATGCGATTATCACCTCGGATAAAGGATTCGCCCGCCGACGCAAGGATGGCGATATCCTTTTCCTTACCCCGGAGGAGCTCGTTTCCTATTCCGCCTGAATCACATCCGGCTACGGCATTCAACGAAACGGATTGCGCATTATTTAAAAATTTTAAAAACTAAGGAATCAGGTGCGCACGTATGCACCTGCGTGCGCGATTGAATAGGAAGAGCGAAAAAACTCCCCGTGTTTCTTGGAGTTTTGAAAATTTTTTACGAACTTGCACCCGTTTATTACCCGCACGCGCCGGCGATTTTTGCCTTTCAGCGCTTGTATGGTATTGACGTTTAGTTAGTTAGAGTGTGAATTGAAATAAGATATCACATTATTGTTTAATTAATCTAAAATGGCTTATGAGAAAATTTAAGCTCTTCATCGTGCTTGCCATGTCGCTTCTCATGCCGGTTCTGGGTTTCGCCCAGACCCGTCAGGTGACTGGTAAGGTCACATCCGCAGAGGACGGATCGCCCGTTTACGGAGCTACCGTCTTCGTGGAAGGCACTTCCATTGCCGCTGCGACGAATGCCGACGGTGTCTTTGTCCTCAGGGACATCCCCGCCTCGGCTAAGGACAAGCCCATCGTCATTTCCTGCCTCGGCTATGCCGAAGCGAAGGTAGCAATGGCGCCTCAGGTCAACGTGGTGCTCGACACCGACAACTTCATCGACGAAATCGTCGTTACCGCTGTCGGTATCCAGCGCTCCGAACGTTCCCTCGGTTACGCAGTTACCAAGGTTGACGCATCCGAGGCCATCCAGAGGGCAGAACCGGACCCGCTCCGTGCCCTCGACGGCAAGATCGCCGGTGTGCAGATTTCCGCTCCTTCGGGAGACGCCGGCGGTGCAACCCGTGTAACCATCCGAGGCAACTCTTCGTTCCTTGGCAACAACCAGCCCCTCTATGTGGTTGACGGTGTTCCGTACAGCAATGACGGAGTTTCCGCTTCCGGTCGTGGCGGTGAAATCGGTGCCGCTTACGGTTCCGGTATCGCCACCCTCGACCCCAACGACATTGAGAGCATGAGCGTTCTCAAGGGTGCCGCCGCAGCCGTTCTTTACGGTTCGCGCGCTGCAAACGGCGTTATCCTCATCACCACCAAGTCCGGTTCCAAGGCTGCCAACGAGAAGAAAGGTTATTCTGTAACCCTTTCCACCTCCTATGCCCTTGAATCCATCGCTTCGCTTCCCGAGTACCAGAACACCTACGGTCAGGGTTCCGACTTCAAGATCGGTGCGACCAACGGTTCCTGGGGTAAGGCCTTCGAAGACGGCGACGTCATCGACTACGGCGATATCACCGCCGAGTATCCCGACCTCGCCCTCAAGCTCTATCCCGACCTCGGTGGCAAGTATGCCTACAAGGCTTTCCCCAACAACGTGAAGGACCTCTTCCGTCAGGGCAGCGTGTGGGACAACTCCATCAACGTCCAGAACGTGAACGACAAGGGTAACTTCAACGTTACCGCTTCCTACACCACCCAGGATAGCTACATCCCCGGTTCGAACTTCGACCGCTACGCTTTCTCCCTCGGTGGAAACCAGCAGGTTACGGCAAAGCTCCGCATCGGCGGCAATCTCGCCTACACCCTCACCAACCAGGACAGCCCGCTCTACGGTAACAACCAGTCCTCGCAAGAGCTCGGTGGTATGTCCTCCCTCGCCCGCGCATTCATCATGCCGCGCAGCTGGGATATCCAGAACTTCCCGTACAAGAAACTCGACGGCAGCAACCTTCTCTTCCAGCTCTCCAGCCAGGCCAACAACCCCTACTGGGCATGGGAGAACGACAAGGTCTCGAGCGAGCAGAAGCGTATGGTAGCGAACTTCAACGCCAACTACAGGTTCACCTCCTGGCTGAGCCTCGACTATACCCTCGGGTACAACGACTACAGCACTAGCCGCAAGACCCTCATCAACCTCGGTTCCCGCGGTTATGCAGGAAAGGGCTACATCTCCAAGAGCGTCTATAACGACAGCGCCCTCGAGTCCACCCTCCTCCTCACCGCCGACAAGGATTTCGCCAAGGATTTCAACATCAGGGCTACCATCGGTCACAACTACAACCAGGATACCGCCAATTCCTTCGCGGCTTCCGGTCCAGAGATGGTGAACCCGGAGATCTACTCCATAGGCAACACCAAGTCGCAGTCTGCAGGCGAGTCTTATTCCCGCACCCGCAAATGGGGTGTGTTCGCGGATATGACCCTCTCCTACAAGAACTACGCGTTCCTGAACTTCTCAGGCCGTAACGACGTTTCCTCCACCCTTCCCATCGAGCACAACAGCTTCTTCTATCCCGCAGTTTCCGGCTCCTTCGTTTTCACCGAAGCCCTCGGAATCGAGGAATCCTTCCTCAACTTCGGTAAGATTCGTGCCGGTTGGGCAAAGGTCGGTAACGACGCAGGTCCGTACTACAACAACGGTACTTATGTAATAAGCAACCCCTACATGGGCCAGGGCATGATGGAACTCCCGACCGTCCTCTTCGATCCCGAGCTCAAGCCCGAATTCACCACCGAGACCGAGGCTGGTGTAGAACTTAAGTTCTTCAAGAGCCGCATCGGCATCGACGCCACCTACTACAACAGGATTTCCGACAACCAGATCGGCGCCAAGACTTCCGCCGCATCCACCGGTTACAGCAGCTATTATACCAACTTCGGTTCCCTGCAGAACAAGGGTATCGAACTCGGAGTCGACCTCTATCCCGTGGTTACCAACGACTTCAGCTGGGGTATCTACACCGTGTTCACAAAGAACAAGTCCGAGGTCCTTTCCCTCGCTGACGGCGTTGAAAAGATTTACGTCGGAGGTGATTTCACCACCCCGAGGCCTGTCCTTATCGTCGGTCAGCCCTACGGTGTCCTCGAAGGCGAAAAGATTGCCCGCACCGACGACGGAACTCCTCTCGTGAGCCCCGCTACCGGTATGTATCTCAAGGATCCCAACGTGGGAATCATTGGCGACCCGAACCCGGACTACAAGCTCTCTATGACCAACACCCTCCGCTGGAAAGGTCTCGCCCTGAGCTTCATGTTCGACTTCCAGAAGGGCGGCTGCATCAACAGCTCCTATCTGACCGACCTTCTCGGCCGCGGTGTCACCAAGGATACCGAAAACCGTCTCGGCGGACGTATACTCCCCGGCGTCTACGGCGATCCCGACACCATGCTGCCCGTCCTTGACGCTGAAGGTAACTGCATTCCCAATACCACTCAGATCGGTGAGGCCGACCTCTGGTTCACCAGCGACAGCAACTACTCCACCTACGCCGTCAACGGCGCCGACGAAGTTGCTACCTATGATGCAACCGTGCTCCGCCTCCGCGAACTCTCCCTGTCCTACCAGCTTCCCAAGAAGCTCCTCTCCAAGGTTAAGATCGCAGGCGCCGAAATCGGCGTCGTCGGCAGGAACCTCTGGTTCTTCGCACCCAACGTTCCGAAGTACTCCAACTTCGACCCGATCGTGAACGCCTATGGTGAGACCAACGTTCAGGGTATCGACTACACCGCGGCTCCTTCCGTTCGCCGCTGGGCATTCAATCTCAAACTTACGTTCTAAAAACCGTCTGAATCATGAAAACAAGGTTTTACACTATGATATGCGCTGCGATAGCAGCACTTTCGCTCAGCGGTTGCAACCTCGACATCAACAAGAATCCGTATGATGTTACCAAGCTGGATATTCCCCAGCTGCTCACCTGCACCGAATACGAAGTCGGGGCTACCTTCTCCGAAGGATACTACCTTAACGCCAATTTCTCTTCGTACGTGCATCACACCGTGAGCCGCGAAGTTGCCAACTATTCGCTGTCAGCCAGTTATTCCACCCTTGGAAACACCTGGAGCCAGGCATACCGCTACGCCATCAAGAACTGCGACGCCCTCATCGAGAACGGCGACGCCGAAGGCAATGCGATATATGCATCCATCGGCCGCATCCTCCGGGCTCATGTCTACATGAACCTGGTTGACCTTTGGGGCGATATTCCCTACAGCGAGGCCAATGTTCCCGGTATCGAGACTCCCAAGTGCGACGCGAGCGAGGACATCTACAACGATCTCCTCAAGAGCCTGAACAAGGCCATCGCCGACCTTAAGGACGCCACTGCCAAGAACAACATCAAGCCCGCTGCCGACGACCTCTTCTATGCCGGCGACGACGCCAAGTGGCTCAAGGCTGCAAACACCCTCAAGCTCAAACTCCTTGTCCAGAGCCGTCTGGCAAAGGCCAAGATTACCGGCTGGGCAACTGAACTTTCCGCCCTCATCGCCGAGGACAATTTCATCGGCGACGGTGAAGACCTTCAGTTCCCCCACTCCAAGAACATCACTCCCGCCGACGAGCGCAACAGCGGTTATGTCGACGAGTATCAGGGTGGCCAGAAGAGCGTGTGGATCAGCCCGTGGTTCTACGAGTGCCTGAACGGCAAGTCCTTCAACTGGACCGACAACCCGTTCAAGACCATCGTCGATCCGCGTATCCCCTACTATTATTACAAGCAGGCTAAGGCTACGACTCCCACCGAGAACGAGACCGACTACCGTGACGGCGCTTTCATCTCCATCATGTTCGGTTCCAACTCAACCTACAGTTCTATGTCCCAGGAGAACTACATGACCATAGTCGGTATCTATCCTGTTGGTGGCATTTATGACGACGGTTCAGGCACCAAGATTACCTCCACCAGCGGAAACGGCATTTGCCCGGACAAGATGCTCCAGGCCTATTCCGTTCCCTTCATGAAGGCCGAGCTCGCACTTGCTGGTGAAATCACCGGCGACGCCAAGGCTCTCCTCCAGGCAGGTATCGAGGCTTCCCTCGTTCACGTGCAGGCTGTCTCCAAGGCATCTGACCCGGCTTGCCCCTCAATTGCAGCCGCCGACGCGACGTCCTTCATCAATGCCATTCTTGGCAAGTATGACGCTGCAGACGCTGACCACAAGATGGAAATCGTCATGACCCAGAAGTGGATAGCCAACTTCTACAATCCCGTGGAAGCCTACAGCGACATCCGTCGTACCGGTTATCCGAAACTCTTCAAGGGCGACGACAGCAACAAGGCCTGGACTCCGTATGCACAGGTCAAGGATCCCACCCCGACCCTTACCTCTTACGACCTGGTCAACATTCTTGCATACCCGCGCATCATGTACTATCCTCAGAGCGAGATTACGGTCAACCCGAACGTTACCAACGAGGGCCGCGTGGTCAGCAACAGCAACGTTTTCTGGGATGTCAAATAAATAAAGGATAAGATATTATGAAAACAAATAAGATCATTGCCCTTGCAGGAGCTATCCTGGCCCTCTGCGCCTGCGGCAAGCAGGAGCTTCCCTACGACCTCGAAGGGACCGAGCACGGCGTGGTTCTCAATATCCGCAAGGTGGCGGGAACCAGCACTACGCTGGCTACCGACCTGTCCGGCACTTATAAGGTTGCGATCAGCGTGGCCGAGCAGCAGGGCGACATGTCCATGTTCAAGGAAGCTCAGCTGATGGCAGTCTATACCGACGGAACGACCAAGGCCAAGAAAGGCGCCAAGATCGTTGAGGGTATCGTAGATTTGCCCGCAACTGTAACCATCGACATGAACGATGTCTGCACTAAGCTTGGAGTTACGACCGTATCTATCGGCGACCGTATCGAGTTTACGCCTTGCGTAACACTCAAGAGCGGAACCCAGATTGATGGCTGGTCCGCACTCACCGGCTTCAACAATGTGGCTTTCGTAAGCTGGCAGCAGGCCGACGGTCCGCTGACCTATCGCGTTGCCTACACTGCTTTCGCACCTTTCCAGCAGGCGAAATTCCAGGGACCTGCAGTAGCATATACCTGGGAATACAAAACTTATGCAGGTGCAGGTACCTGCAGTGTTACCCAGCTGGATATGACAGATCCCGACAACATGCCCCCGGCAGAGTATATTCCTGCTGGAGTTACTGCAACGGATCTTGTCGGACTTGTACTTGCGGGTCCGTTCTGGTTCGAAACGGCTGACGAGGCCATAAAGATGTGGATCAACACACAGGACTTCACTCTCATTATCCCTGATCAGGTAATGGCGCCGTCGTATGATTACGGCGGAATGGGTGACGATGGTAAGATTGGAAATGCCGAAGATTGCGAAGGTGAAGTTGATACGCTCAACAATACTCTTACCTTCCTTTTCTATCCTACCTTCGGACCTGGATACTGGTGGGGTGCCGCTGTGGTAGTTGTTGTCACGTTCGTGTAATCTGACTATTTACTAATTGAGGGTGTATTGCCTTTCACCGGGGAATGCACCCTCTTTTTTCTACGTTATGAAAAGATTCCTGTTATTATCTGCGCTTGCCCTTGCCGCGTTTGTCTCGTGCAAAACCGAGAACAAGCTCGCGGAGCCCGGAGTGTTCAAGGTAACCCCCCGTTCGGCAAATGCGGAAAGCGGTTTCGCACATGCGCTTTCCGTTAACGTAACCTGCGACGTGGACTTCAAGTATTCTCTCAAGGACGGTTCCTGGATAACTATCGAGGCCGGTGCGAAGAATGCGAAGAACGTCACAGAGCTATCGCTCAACCTCGCTGCAAATGACGGAGACGCCGTGCGCAGCGACATCCTTACCCTTCAGGCGGGCAGCCAGAAGCTTACCGTTGAGATAGGGCAGAAAACCATGGCAAGCGCCCTGCCTTCGTCACAGATATCGCTGAAATACGTGTTCCCGACGACGCTGGCGCTGAATTTTCCGCAGGACTGGACCCTTTCGTCCAAGGATTCGTGGGTGGCTTTCGAGCCCTCGGAAGGTGCGGCCGGGGCGAATGTGCGTGTGGCCGTGAAAGCAACGGAGCTCAACCTCGCGGAGAGCTCCCGCAGTTCCGAACTCACCATTTCCTTCGACGGATCTTCGATTGCAGTTCCGGTAATCCAGGAATCTTCACTTCCTACCGGCGCTTTTGCCGAAAAGGCGTACGGGCTTTACAATTTCGGCGGGCTTGGGGGAAATGTCGTGTACGATCCCCTCAAGCACCAGACAAATCTCGTGAAGCGTTCCGAAGAGTCCCTGTTCCGCCTTGTGTGGCCGTCCAACGGCAAGATGGTGGAAATCGGTGGACTTCCGCTTGCTTACGAGCCTTCCGGCCAGGTGCATCTTGTGATTTACCAGAACTGGAACGAATCGGTGGCCTTCTGGACCGAAAAGGACGCATGGGTACTCAAAGCCGAGGACTCCTATGCCTGGCTCATTGATTCCGACCTCTGCGGTTATGTGGTTAAAAAATGACTTCTGCCATGAAAAGATTCTTTTTAGCAGCATCGCTCCTGCTCCTGTCCGCTTTTGCATCCAGGGCCGTTCCGGCATATCCCGGAAAGATATCGCTCAAGACCCCCGAGGGAGTTACCGTTTCCGTGACTATGCACGGTGACGAATTCTGCCACTGGGCGACCGACCAGTACGGCCGGGAAGTCAGCATCTCCACGGACGGCACGATTCGGCCGCTTCCGGCTACCCGCAGCATGTCGAAGGGCGGCAATCCGTCCATACAGCGTGTTTACAATCCCAAGCCCGGCGCCATCACCCAGGGGAAAAAGCATTTCCTCGTGATACTGGTGGAGTTCGCCGATACTTATTTCACCCTGGACAATCCCCAGGACCGCTTTACCCGTCAGCTCAACGACGACTCTTACTCCGATTTTGGCGGTACGGGTTCCGTCCATAAATACTATTACGACCAGTCTTCGGGCGACTTCGATCCTGTTTTCGACGTAATCGGCCCCATTCGCGTAAGCGGAGCCATGGCCCAGTACGGCGGCAACGATGCGAACAAGAACGACAAGGATCCCACGGGGGCGTTCAAGGAGGCGGTTGATATCGCCCACCAGCGCTCGATGGTGAACTTCAGCGATTACGACACCGACGGCGACGGTTTGGTGGACAACATCTTCTTCTACTTTGCCGGTTACAGCGAGGCCGAAGGAGCTGGCGACGACTGCATCTGGCCCCATGCCTCCGCTTTCGGCGGAAGCTATTCCGAGGAGCTGGACGGAGTCTATCTGGGCCGTTATGCATGCACCTCTGAGCTTCGGGGCGAGAGCGGCGAGACCATGTGCGGAATAGGCACTTTCTGCCACGAGTTCGGCCATGTGCTCGGCCTCCCGGACTTCTACGATACCGACTACGACAAGAACGGTAGGGCCATCGCCCTTTACAACTTCTCGCTCATGTGCGGCGGTAACTACAACAACGGCGGCTGCTCTCCTCCGAACCTGAACGCCCTTGAGCGCAACATGCTGGGATGGATGAGTTTCCCCCCCGAGTGGAATGAGGAAGGTCACAAGACCATACATTCGATAGCCCACAACGAGGCCTGGAGGCTCTCTTCCACCAATCCGGACGAGTTCTTCCTCCTTGAGGTGCGTGACGGAACCGGCTGGGATGCCTATATCGATGCTGCCGCCGGTCTGGTCATCTACCATGTGGACCAGAGCAGCAACATAGTGGATGGTGCGACTGCCTACTCACGCTGGGCAGGCGGATGGAACATCAACATCTACGCCGACCATCCGTGTTTCCACATCGTCAGGGCGGCCACTGAAGGCGGTTCCCGTGCCTACGTCTTCCCAGGAACTTCCGGAAAGACAGGATTCAGCGGCAACACCGACCCGTCCAACCGCGACTACCTGAGGGGTTATGCCGGCTTCGTGCTCAGCGGCATCAGCTATGCCGAAGGCGTTGTCGACGTGGACCTCTCCTTCAAGAAGGACCTCAAAATCCGCGGCCGCGTGTTGGATTCCTCAGGCAATCCGATAACCGGGGTCAAGGTGGGCGTGGAGAATTCCGCTCCGGCGCATGCCAGGAAAAAGATTCCTGCCAGGATTATGAGCGAGGCCGACGCCAGGTTCGCTGCGGCGATCGGTTCCTGCCTCACGGATGCTGAAGGGAATTATGAAATGACGTTGAATTCCCCCGACTATCCTCCCTTTACCCTTACTTTCAGCAAACCTTATTTTATACCCCAGTCCGTTTCAATCGAGTGCGCTTCCGGCGTGGTAAACAGGGATGCCACCCTGCTCAACGTTGCCGAAGGCGATACGGGGGCGAGGGATATGCAGAAATTCAGTACCGGCGCATGGGGGGGCATAGGTTATGGTGAAGAATGGGTGAATAAGAAGATAGACGTTACATGCGGCGTTGTTTTCTCTCCAGAAGAATTGAAAAACACTTTCGTGGGAACCCGTATGAAGGATATCAGCTTCCAGTTCAGCGCCACTGCAATGGAGGAAGTTTCGATATTCGTGGACTTTGGCGATGAACGTGTTCTCGAAAGGGTAGTTTCTGCCTCCCAGGGCAAAATGAACACGTTCGACATCTACGATGCCAACCTTATAATCCCCGATGGTATGTATGTAATGTTCGGATATGCCGTCAAGAATCTCGAATCATCGAACGGTTATCCGCTTACCATCGACAATTCCGAAGGCCAGGAAGGCGGCTGTTACCTGGCACTTCAGTATATGAACCCGCCTGACGCCGAGTGGGGGTACGCCGAATACAATCTCATGATCAAGGCTACCACAAAGCTCGATTACGATCCCTTCCCGGCAATGGGCATCAAGGTGATTACAACTGCCGCTTCGTACAAGGCGGGCGACAGCTTCACTTTCGCCTTTGACAAGGATTCCGGCTATACGCCAGTCTCTACCAGGTGGTACCTCGACGGCACGCTCCAGTCGGAGCCCAGCGTGGTACTTGCCGCCGGAACCCACGAAGTCAAAGCCGTCTGCACCTACGACGACGGCTCCACCGAGGAGATCGTCCAGGTGATAGAGGTTCAATAGGCCGAGCTATTCGGCAAGCAATTTGCAGGACTCCCGGGATATGCAGGATAACGAAAGCATATTCCGGGAGCTTGTTTCCAAGTACAGCGAGCAGCTGTACTGGCACATCCGTGGTTTCGTGGACAGCCATGAAGACGCGGACGACCTGCTTCAGGAGACCTTCCTGAAGGCCTGGAAGGCCCTTCCCGACTTTCGCGGCGATTCCGGTTACTTCACCTGGATATGGCGCATAGCCACCAACGAGGCCCTCGGGTACCTGCGCCGCCGCAAGGTGCGCGCCGCCCTGCAGTTCGAAAGCCTCGACGCGCGCGCGGAAAGAATAATGGATTCCGACCCATGGTTCGACGGCGACGCTGCCGAGCGTGAGCTTTCCAAGGCGATTGCCGCCCTGCCCGACAAGCAGAGGAGCGTATTCCTCATGCGTTACTATGAAGATCTGCCCTACGAGCAGATAGCGGAAATCACCGGCACCAGCGTCGGCGCCCTCAAGGCAAATTACTTCCATGCGGTGCAGAAAATCCGCGAAAGAGTAAAAGATTTTTCGGAAGACGTTTAAACCCAGGACAAGCACTTTCATCTAAATATCCGGTTATGAAAAAGCAGATGCCATACTCAATCCCCGAAGGCTACATGCAGGACATGCAGCGAAGGTTGGAGGAAATCCCCGTCAGCGCTAAGGGGCCGTCCTCCTGGCAGAAGATAACGCCATATCTGGCTCTCGCGGCTGTTTTTGCCGCAGCTTTCGTGCTTGGTGGCACACTGCTTCGCTCAACCGCATCCAGGGCATCCTCCGGCGAGGATATGGTCGCCTACTTCATGGACAGCGACCTTACCGTAGCCCAACTGGAGGATGTCTATTTTTATTCGGAAGACTGAGGCACCCCCCTCGGGATTCCGGCTTAATTGTTTGAAAAGATGAAAAAGTTTGCAACCGTACTGCTCGCGCTGGCAGTTTCCTTCAGCGCAATGGCCCAGAAACCCGGAAAGGGCACGGACCACGAACGTTTCGAGGCCGAAAAGGTGGCCTACATCACCCAGCAGCTCTCACTCACGGTGGAGGAAGCCCAGGCTTTCTGGCCCGTGTACAATCAGGCAAAGCAGGAGGAGCGCGAAAGCCGTGCAGTCGTACGCGACGCAAAGAAGGCACTGCGCGAAGCATTCAAGGAAGGCAAGTCCGATGAGGAAATCAGGCCTCTTCTCGACGCCTACATGAAGGCCCGCGCGGAAAAGCGCGATCCCATGGCCGAGCACAGCGCCGATTTCGTAAAGGCGGTAGGGGAGACCAAGACTGCCAAGTTCTACCTGGCTGAGGACGGTTTCCTGTACAAGTCGCTCCGCGAGATGAGCGGTTCCCGCCCCGGACAGGGCAAGGGCCCCGGCTTCGGCAGGGGCCAGGGCGGCGGTCAGCGCCTGTAATCCCGGTCTGGCGGCCCGGCTCCAATCACAGCAATTCCGGCTCGCCGTTTCTCAGGCAGCCCTGGCTCCAATCACAGCAATTCCGGCTCGCCGTTTCTCAGGCAGCTCTGGCGGGCAAGTAATTATCTATCAATGTTTTATGCAAAATGCTACCCCTCCAAACAAGGGGTAGCATTTTGCATAATTAACTGGTTTACAAAGCTTTATCCGCCAGGACAACTTTCACTCAAATAATTCTTGCATTTGTATTCAGCATTCCCGAACTTTGCAAAGACTGCTATTTGAAGAATGAAGACGGCCATACATATCTACCAGCGTTCCGAGGGGCATGTTGTCATGTTCTACACCCGGAGTGACTTGCTGTCTTTCTACACCATTCTCTCCATATGTGCAAAGAAGGCCGGCATTAGAGTACTTGCAGCAGCTCTGATGTACGATCATATCCATATTCTGGTGGAAGCGTCATCACGGGAGGAGATAACGGCTTTTGTGCAATCGTATTCCTCTTTGTATGCGCTGGAATACAATAAGGATTCGGGGCTTCACGGAAGGGTGTTCGAGAATTCATTCGGAAGTGCGCTGAAACGGGGAGATAAAGAAATCCGTACATGCGCCGGATACATCTATAATAATCATACGAACAAAAAGCTGTGCGCCGGAGCCGAGGATATAAGGTGGATTTTTCTGGCGTATGCCCACTCTCGGAATCCTTTCTCCACTCCCATAAAGAGGGACAGGGCCTCTAAACGAATGCGCGCTGCCATAGCGGTCGTGGAAGCGGAACACAGGGCTTCACGTCCTCTCAACCATGCCACTCTCCGAAGGGTCTTTGCCGGTCTCAGAAAGACGGAAAGCGACCAGTTGACCGATTTTATCATCGATAAGTACCGCTTCGTCGACTATGCCGCACTGGAGAGCCTGTACCGTTCGTATGAAGAGATGGTTTATTCATTCAACGCCAACACATTCAACGACTACGACATAAAGGAAGACAGCCTGGACCGGCGCGGCGACGATACTGTGTTCCGCGAGATGGCGAAATATATCAGCTCCCGGGAGTTCTTCCGGACTTTGAAGGATCTTCTCACATCGCCGGAAACCATAAGGCTGGGCCTGGCAACCGAGTTGAAGGTGGTTACCGGAGCGACATGGCGACAGATAGGGGCGTATCTCCGCATGAAACTTCGCGCAGCACTGCCGGAAGATCCCGGCTTTTATCCCGAAAATGACTATCTTTGCATGATATGAAAACCATTCAGGAACTTCAGGACATAGCTTCCCAGGTGCGGAGAGACATTATCCGCTCCGTGAGTGCCGCAGGCTGCGGACATCCGGGAGGATCGCTGAGCAGTACGGATATACTTACTGCTCTTTATTTCAGCGAGATGAAGCAGGATCCAGCCACCTGGCGCCGCGACGCGAAGGGGCAGGACGCCTTCATCCCCTCGGCCGGGCACCTCGCGCCGGTGGTATACGCAGTGCTTGCACGAGCCGGTTATTTTGAACCCGCAAAACTCGGAACCCTGCGCAAGTTCGGCTCTGACCTGCAGGGACACCCCAGCACCGAGCACGGGCTGAAGGGCATATTCATGCCCTCCGGATCCCTCGGCCAGGGGCTCGCTGCCGCCGCCGGCATTGCCCTTGCCAAGAAGCTCGCGGGAGAACCTGAGCGTGCTTTCGCCCTGCTCGGCGACGGCGAGAGCGAAGAGGGCGAGATATGGGAGACCGCCATGTTCGCGGCAGGCCACAAGCTCGACAACCTCGTAGCGATGACCGACTGGAACCATCTGCAGATAGACGGTAAAATCGAATCCGTAACCGGCATCGACGAGCTCGACGAAAAATGGGCCGCCTTCGGCTGGGATGTGATCGAGGCCGACGGACACGATTTCGAGAGCATACTGAAGGCCTTCGAAATCGCCAGGGTGCGCAACGGTAAGCCCAAGATGATAATGTTCAGCACCGAAATGGGGCACGGCGTGGACTTCATGGCCGGCAACCACGGCTGGCACGGAAAGGCCCCCAGCGCCGAAGAGTGCGAAAAGGCCATGGCGCAGCTGAAAGAAACCTTAGGAGACTATTAGTATGAAGAAGTACACCGATACAGGCAAGAAGGACACCCGCGGCGGATTCGGCGCGGGCCTCGTCCTCGCAGGAAGGGAGAACCCGAAGGTTCTGGCTCTCACCGCAGACCTCAAGCCCAGCGTAAAGATGGGCGACTTCGCGAAGGAGTTTCCGGACAGGTTCATAGAGTGTGGCATTGCCGAAGCCAACATGATAGGCGTGGCGAGCGGACTCGCCCTGAGCGGTTTCGTGCCGTTCGCGGCGTCGTTCGCAGAGTTCGTGAGCGGACGTGTTTACGACCAGGTGCGCCAGGAAGTGGCTTACGGACGCACCAATGTAAAGCTGGCGTCATCCCATGCGGGCGTAACCCTCGGGGAAGACGGTGCAACCCACCAGGCAATGGAAGACGTTGCCCTCATGCGGGCCCTTCCGGGAATGACCGTGCTGGTTCCCTGCGACTATAACCAGACGGTGCAGGCCACGCTTGCCGCCGCCCGTTACGAGGGCCCGGTTTATCTGCGTTTCGGAAGGCCCTCCGTGCCTAACTTCACCGACTCCGACGAGCCGTTCGAAATCGGAAAAATCTACAATCTGAACCCTGGCTCGGACGTTACGCTGATTGCCAACGGACTGCTCGTGTGGGAAGCCCTGAAGGCCGCCGAGGCGCTGGAAGAAGAAGGCATCAGCGCCGAAGTGCTGAATGTGGCGACCGTGAAACCTTTCGATGCATCTGCCGTACTGGAGTCGGTGGGCAAAACCGGCTGCGCGGTGGTTGCCGAAGAGCACGGAATGGCAGGCGGACTCGGAGAACTGGTCGCAGGCGTTCTTGCGGCAGGCTTCCCCGCCCCTCTTGAATACGTCAACGGAGGCGACCGCTTCGGAGAAAGCGGCACCCCCGCTGAACTTATCGCAGCCTTCGGGCTCGATGCCGCTCACATAGTTGCAGCGGCGAAGAGAGCCCTGGTCCGAAAATAGCTTTTTTCGCCTGGCGGCTAAAACTTAGTCCACGAGCATTTCGTTACGGAACCAGTCTATGTCGTCCTGGCTGATGCCTATGCCAAGGAGATAATTCTCGACTCCGTCCGCGAAACTGCCGTCCTTGCCCTTTGCCTTTGCCTTGTTCGCCTCTGTCCAGAAGAACTCGGCAGTGGGTTTGAATACCCATTTGTCGCGGGTGTTCTGGAATACGGTAGAACTTTCTGAGGAAGAGATGCTGTATCCCATGGGGGCGAAATATGTTACCTCATATTCCTTGGAGATGTCGCCGGGGCGTACGCCAAGCAGGCCGAGCAGGATGATTCCCATTGTGCCGGTGCGGTCGCGGCCCAGAGAGCAGTGGAAGTAAACGGGCTTGTTCGCCTTCAGGCTGTTGATTACGAACTGGACGCAGGCTTTGGTCTTGGCACCCTCTTCAACGGTGAGCATATCCGGGCCTCCGGTCTCGATGACGGGAGCGCAGAATTCGAAGCCCTTGATTGCGGGGCCGCCGAGCACGTCGCTGGTTCCGCGAAGGTCGAGCTGTGCCGCTATGCCTTCGGCTTTGATTTCAACCTTGCCCTCGTCGTTGACCGTGTCGCTCTGCATGCGGCCTCCGCGGTATATGCGGCGGTATTTGACGGTCTTGCCGTTCAGGCCTGTCCAGCCACCGAGGTCGCGGCCGTTGCGGCAGCCGTTGCGGAAGAAAATCTGGTGCAGGTGTCCGGTGGTGTTGAATTTTCCTTTAGTGAGTGTGTCACCCTGCTGGCCTACAACGCTGTAGGTGTAGGTGTCGTTGGGAACGAGGTTGGTGATATCCACATAACAGGTGCCCGAGAAAAGTTCGAGGTCCCTCGACCAGCCGAGTTTGTCCTCAAGGTGGAACATCAGCTTTCCGGCGTCCATGTTCTCCTTCCAGCGCACGCTGTAGGACTTGGGCCTGTCGGAATTAACGGTTCCCTTGGGGGCGGGATTTTTGCTGTTGAATCCGCCTTCGTAATTGAGCACGACCGTGCTCGAATAATCAGTGTCCGAATAGTTCACTTCGGTGAGGAACTTCTCCACGTTGGCGTTTGTGGCGAGCACGGTATCGCCGTCCTTCACTTCTGGAGCAGCCTTGGCGTAGGCAGGATCCACATACTCTTCTTTCTTCTCCTCTTTTTCTTTCTGACCCTGTGGCTCAGGCTGGCAGAATGCGAGTGCGGGAACAATCAGCAGTAATGACAGAAAATGTTTGTTCATGGTAGTTTTGATTATTGGTTATTTGACTTCAATCAGATAATTTCCCCTGAATACAGGCGTGATAATCGCGCTGTCGCCGTCGATTACATAGCTCCTTGGCTCGTCGGCGGTGTATTCCGTAACGGTATACTTGCGTCCAGGCTCGAGACCGCGAAGCTCAATCGGGGCCCCGTTCCACCCGGGAGCGTAGAAGGCGTAATAAAGCGCGCCGTCCTTGCGTATCACGTGGGCCTCAGGCTTGTCGAAGGCGTAGTCGTAGAGGTTGAGGTATTCGCCTTTAGAAAGCATCTTTTCGTTGTAGATGGGAACCCATTTGCGGAGCAGCGCTTCCTTCTCGTCGGTGAGAAGGCTTCCCCCGTTCTGGGTGGCGTGCGGGTTGGGCTCCGGCCATGTGAATTTGGAGCCTATAACCCCGCCTACGCCCACCTGGGACGCGAAATCCAGCCCTCCGTCGGAGAGTTCCACATGGTCGGCGTAATATGCAAGGTCCGGGCACATGGCGGCGAAAGCCTTGCGCTTCATGCGTATCTGCGCGCTCGAAGTGGGGTCGGAAGCGACCGCCTGGTTGATATAGGGGGCGTTGAAAAAGTTGAAGGCGTCGCCGCAGGGGCAGAGCTGGAGCACGGCGTCGGGCTTGATTTCCAGAGCCCTCTGCTGGATGTCGCGGAAGAACTCAGGCATGCGCTCGGGCGCCTCCCAGGGACGCGACAGGCCGTTCGCGGGATTGTAGTCGGGAGCGCAGAGGTTGAGGTGCTGGCCGTCCATCTTGAAGCCGTCGAAGTTCCAGTCGGAAAGGAACATGTCCACGAGGCCAAGGGTATACTCCTTCACGTAGGGATTGACGGGAGACAGGTACCAGCTGTCCCACCAGGAGATGTCCTGATGGCTGCCGTCGGCTTTCACGAGCAGCATTTCGGGGTGCTCGCGGGCCGCGGAACTCTCCGGGTCGGCCGCAAGCGGACACCACCAGAGCTTGGCCTTGAGCCCGGCCGCATGTATGGCGTCGGTGAGGCGGCGCATGCCGTCTGAACCGATGCGGTCGTTGGCCTGCCAGTCGCCTTCGCAGATCTGGAAGCCGTCGTCGACGTCGACCCACCTGAAGCCGAGTTCAACCACTTTCGGAAGGGTGCCGATCACCTCGTCGACGGTGAAAAGCCGTTCGTAACCCCATGCGCACCAGACGCTTTCGTAGGCGGCGTCGGGCGAAACGGGGGCCTTCCAGCCGTAATCGGAGGCCATATATTTCGCAAAAGTGCGAAGAGGATTGAAGAAATCGCCTTCGGATTCGAGGATGAACTGCTTAAGTGCGTGCAGGGTATCGCCGGGAGCCAGCACCACCGGGGTTTCGAAGTCCTGGCGGACGACGGCGCGCGTGCGCTTGCCTCTGCGCGAAACGGGAATCGAAGCGTCCTTGATGCAGGGCTCGGCTATGCCTACGCTGAGGTTGCGGTCGCGGGACCAGATGCACACCATGGGTATGCCCCCGCCGTAATCGCTGCCGTTCATGCCGAGGTAGTTGCTGCGGCTGTAGCCCCTCGGCACGGGAAGCACCCAGTCTGGGCGCTCTTCGTACGACATGGGCTGGAAACTCCACACCTTCCGGGCTTCGATCTGGATGGCCGAAGTCTCCATGGCATCCACTTCCACCGGCTGCGCGCCAGTGTTCACGAAGCTCACCTCGCGTAGGGTAAGATAGGGGAAACCAACCAGACAGTATTCCAAAGCGTGGGCCTCTATGTCCTTAACGGTTTTCCCACCGCTCAGCAGCCTGTCGGAAGGCAGTTCGCAACATGCGGCTGCAAGGAAGGCGGCGGCAAAAAATCGGATGATCCTCATACGGAAATGTGGTTGATACTGCTAATATGGTGAAAATCCCTGAATTTATTTCACTTTGTTTCGTTTTTTACCAAAAATCCCTTTCGTTTCGTTTCATTTACAAAATATAAATGCTATATTTGCAGTGTAACCGAAACTATTAAGCCAATTCTATGAACATTTACGACTCCGCCCAGGGCCGCCGTTCAGCGATTCTGCAGAAACTGCGGGAGGATTCTTCCGTAAACGTATCGCGGCTGAGCAGCCTTTTCGGCGTATCGGAAGTCACCATACGCAAGGACCTCAAGATACTCCAGGAACGCAAGCTCCTGGTGCGCGTGCACGGGGGCGCCATGATGGCCTCCGGCCCGGTGGCCGACAATCCCGAAGACAGGGCATTCATCCTCAAGCAGAGGGTGAACATACGGGAAAAGGAAGCAATAGGCAGGGCCGCCGCCGCCCACATACGCAACGGCGACACCATCATGGTGGACTCCGGCACCACGGCCCTCGAGGTGGTCAAGAACCTCGACCGCTTCACCGACCTCACCATCATCACCAACTCCGTCAACGCCATGACCGAGGCTATCAAGTACAAGAAATTCCGGGTAATCATGCTGGGCGGAAACGTGCGTGAGGCCAGCCTCTCCACCGTCGGCCCAGTCACCGAGTCCAGCCTGAAGCTCTTCTACTGCGACAAGCTCTTCCTCGGAGTCGACAGCTTCTCCGTGGAGGAGGGCCTGTCCACCCCGAGCGTGGAGGAGGCGAGCACCAACCAGGTGATGCTTACGCGCGCCCGCGAGGTGATAGCGGTATTCGATTCGTCCAAACTGAACAAAAGGGCATTTGCATTCATCTGCATGCCCGAAAGCATAAACACCATAATCACAGACTGCCACCTCCCCGTGGAAATCAAGACAAGGCTTGAGGCCATGGACATACAGGTGGAAGCCGTAAACTTCTGAGGAATGAAACCCGACAACTACACATACAGGGAAATCAGGCAACAGCCTTCAGTATGGAAAAAAACTTATGGGATCGTGCGCTCGCGCAAGGGCGAGATTGCATCCTTCCTTCATAGGTATCTGGAAGACGGATATTCGGTGGTGCTCACCGGAGCCGGCACCTCGGCCTACATAGGCGACGCGCTTGAATGCGCGCTCGGAGGGACTCTTTTCGAGGGTGCCCGTTCGATTGCCACCACCGACATCATCACCGACCCGTCCATATATTTCGGGGCGAAGAGCAAAGTGCTGCTGGTATCTTTCGCACGTTCGGGAAACAGCCCAGAGAGCGTGGGCGCCGTGAAGTCGGTCGAGAAGACGGCAGGCAAGGTGGCGCACGTGTTCATCACCTGCAGCGCCAAGGGCCAGCTCGCCGGGATGAAGGCCGACAACATCCTCACCATACTGCTTCCCCCGGAGACTGACGACAAGTCCCTCGCCATGACCAGCAGCTATTCATCCATGCTGCTCACTTGCTCCCTCATTTCGCGGATAGACGACATAGAGGCTGAAGAAAAACACATAGAAGCCCTTTCCGATGGCGTCGAGGCGGCCATGAACCGTTACGAAGACAAGCTTCGGGAGATTGCAGGGCTCGGCTTCAAGCGCGCGGTGTTCCTCGGCTCCGGCCCGCTCAAGGGAGTGGCCGAAGAGTCGCGCCTCAAGCTCCAGGAACTCACCGACGGCACCGTGATGTGCGCTTTCGATTCGTTCGTGGGCTTCCGCCACGGTCCAAAGGCCGTGGTGCACGACGACACCCTCGTGGTGTACCTGATGTCTCCGGATCCGGCGGTACGCCGCTACGAGATGGACCTCGTGAACCAGATAGGCAGCCGCAACGCCGTCCAGGGTACCGTAATGGTGTGCCGGGGCGCCGCAGTGGCTGCGGAAAAGGCGCCCAGCCTTACCATAGAAACCGGCCTTCCCGATTCCATGCCCCAGCGCTACGGGATCGCGGCCTACATCTTCGTGGCCCAGCTGCTCGGCACCTTCAAGAGCATGGGCCTCGGGCTCAATCCCGACACCCCCTCTGTTTCCGGAAACATCTCCAGGGTGGTGGAAGGAGTCACTTTGTACATATAAATACAATAACCAATAATCAACACAATGAAAAGAAATCTGATCCGAGTTTTGACTGCGATTGCGGCACTTTCGCTCTCGCTCTCGGCCTGGGCCCAGAATCACACGATTTCGGGCCAGGTTCTCGATTCCAGTGACGGCCAGCCCGTCATCGGCGCAGGCGTCGCCGCATCCACGGGTGGCGGCACCATCACGGACTACGACGGCAAATACGTCATCTCCGTGCCCGCAGGCGCCACGCTGACCTTCTCGAACATCGGCTACATCTCCCATGAAGAGAAGGCCGACGGAAGGACTGTCATCAACGTCTCCCTGACTCCCGACACCGAGTCGCTCGAAGAACTGGTGGTCCTGGGTTACACCTCCCAGAAGAAGACCGAGCTCTCCAGCGCAGTCGTTTCGATAAGCGGAGACAAGCTCGCCGACGTAACCACCCCCGACGTGGGTAACATGCTCCAGGGCAAGGTTGCCGGCGTGGTTGTGATGAACAGCTCCGGCCAGCCGGGTAGTTCGGCCGACATCCGCATCCGCGGTACCGGTTCCATCACCGCAGGCGCAGGCCCGCTATACGTGGTCGACGGAGTCGCGGGAGGCAGCTTCAACCCCAACGACATCGAGACCCTCACCGTCCTGAAGGACGCATCCGCCACCGCCCTCTACGGTGCGGCTGCATCGGGCGGCGTTATCGTCGTAACCACAAAGAGCGCCAAGTCCGACAAGGCAACGGTGAATTTCCGTGCGAGCGCGGGCATCAAGAAGGCACTCACCGGACGTTTCAAACCCATGGACGCCTACGAGGCATATGATTTCATGTCTGAAATCTATGACGCCACCAACCTTACGAAACAGGCTCCGAAGTATGAAAACCTTGCGGACTATAACTTCGACTGGATAGGCAATACCTTCAAGACAGGAGTCGTGCAGGACTACTATCTGTCCACTACCGGAAAGGCCGGAAAGGTGGGCTACTACGTGAGCCTCGACCATTACGACGAGGACGGTTCGTTCATCAATTCCGGTTATGTCCGCAATGCGGCGCGAATCAACCTCTCCGCTCCCATTACCGAGCGCCTGACCATGAACGTCCGCGTGAACTACTCCAAGTCCAATACGGATTATGCGAACTCCACTACCCGTGAGGCTGCATATGTGATGCTTCCTTTCGATATCCCGTATGTCGTGAACGAAAGCGGCGTCACCAAGGATCCTATCTTCATCAGTTCACAGAGCCGTGGAGACAAGCATCTCAGATGGTATTCGGCAGTTAAGTACAATGTCCTCTACGGAGAACAGTACAACTATTCCCGCGGACACGACGAGGGCCTTACGGGAGACATCCAGCTCGTCTGGAACTTAACCGACTGGCTCACCTTCACCACGACCAACCGTTACGACAGTTCCAATTCCTTCTCGGAAACCTACACCGACGCCCGCGTGAACGACGAAGGCAACCTTTCCAACTCGGAAGGCGAATGGAACGGCTGGGGTACCACCAACCTTCTCAAAGCACACAAGAGCTTCAGGGCCCACGATTTCAACGCTATCGTAGGCTGGGAATACGGCGAGGGCTATTCACGTAGCCTGGGCGCTTCCGGAAGTAAGCTGCCCATAGGCCAGAGGTCGCTTAGCAACGTGCCTGATGCTGCCCTTATCACCGATCCCGAAACGGGAATCGCTTCCGCCGCCGATTACAAGACCGTAAGCGGCCAGGATTACCAGACCCGAAGCTGGGCGCTTCTCAGCCAGGTGCAGTACTCGTATCTCGGCAAATACATCTTCACCGGCTCTCTGCGTTACGACGAGAGCTCCAAGTTTGGTCCGCTCAACCGCGGCGGTTTCTTCCCCGGCGCTTCCGGAGCCTGGATCATGAGCAACGAGGACTTCCTAAAGGGCAGCAGTTTCTTCAGTTTCCTGAAGATGCGCGCCGGCTACGGCAAGACCGGTAACGACAATATCCCGAACTTCAAGTATCAGGATATCTTTACCCTGTCCAGCAGCTACAACGGCGAGACCGCCGCATTCGTGAAGCAGGCGGCCAACTACAACCTTGGATGGGAGGAAGCCTACATGGCGAGCCTCGGTTTCGACGCCACTATCAAGAACAACGTCGAAGTCACCCTCGACCTTTACAACACCATCAACTCCAACCTTCTGTTCGATTCTCCCATGCCGCCGTCCTCCGGCTTCTTCGCCGTGACGAGCAACGTGGGCAAGGTTCGCAACCGCGGCGTTGAAATCGCAGTGAACGGTACTCTACTTAAGAAAAACGGTTTCGTATGGGACGGCGGCATCAACCTCGGCGCCAACCAGAACCGCGTGCTCGAGCTTCCGGAACACAAACCCAAGGTGGTCGGCGGTTCCGCATCTGCAAACCAGATTATCAGGGAAAATGGTGAAATATATGCCTGGTATATGCCCAAATGGCTGGGCGTAGGTCCTGAGACCGGCCGTCCCCTGTGGGAACACATCATTACCCAGGAAGATATAGACAACAGCGTGACTTACGAAGCCGACGGCTATAATTACGACTCCGCAGACTACAACGTCGGAGATGCTATTCCGGTTGGATCCCACGACGATGCTACGGCTCAGGTTGTGGGAAGCGCATCTCCCTGGTTCACAGGCGGTCTCAACACCTCTCTTTCATGGAAGGGCATCACTCTTAGCGCCAACGGCAGTTTCGTGGTGGGTAACAAGGTCTACAACGCCACCCGACAGCTCATCATGGATACTGACGGCGCCAAGGCCGGTTACAACCAGCAGTCCTTCGACAACGGTCTCGGCTGGGTACGCTGGGTTGACGGCGACCCTTACGGCACCAACTATAAGGCCACCCATCCCGAAGCGATGAATGGCGGTAATTCAGAATCCAACAAGTATTCTTCCCGTTACCTCGAAGACGGCAGCTTCTTCCGTCTCCGCAACGTAACCCTTTCCTACGACCTTCCCAAGAATTTGGTAAGCAAGGCTAAGATGTCCTCGGCGCGTGTATACCTGTCGGCGGACAACATTTTCACTTACTCCCGTTTCTCCGGAATGGACCCGGAGGTGAGCCTCGAGGGCGACACCTATTCGCTTGCCGGATTGTATTCCGACAACTATCCCGTTCCCATGTCGCTGGTGTTCGGCATAGACATTAAATTCTAAATGATTCCAGCCATGAAAAAGATAATAGTATTTGGAATTGCCCTTCTGGCGCTCGCAGCCTGCGAGATGGATTTCGTGCCTTCGGATTCCATGACTTCGGCGGCGCTGAAGGAGAACCCCAATGCCGCAGTTTATACTACCAACGGCATCTATACCCTCTTCAAGGACGTCCTTCCTTATCAGGGCGAAGGAGAAGGCGGAGCCAACGACAACCGTTATGTCCGCCATTTCTTCCAGATTGCGGAAACCCGTGGCGACAACGTTGTCATATCCGGACACTCCACCGACCCCTTCCTCGGCCCCTACTGCTATGAGGAGGATCCAAAAGAGAACAACCTTTATTACACCTGGTGGATAGCCTACAAGATTATCTATGCGGCAAACGCAAACATATCCGGTATGGACGAAAATTCCACCGGCGAAGCGGCGCACCTGCTCGGCGAGAACTATTTCTTCCGCGCATTCATGCACTTCCACATGGTGACACTTTTCGCCATGCCGTATTCCGCCAATCCGAACGCCCCCGGAGTTCCGCTCCGCATAGGGATGGACTATTCCTCCACCACCCGGGCTTCGGTGGAAGATGTGTACAAGGCGATTATCAGTGATCTCAAGGATGCCATCAAATATATGGACAAGGCGGGAACGCCTCGTGGAAACGCCGGATACGTATCGGCAAACGCGGCGCGCCTTCTCCTTTCTAGGGTTTACCTAACCAGGGGCACCGACGACGACCTCCAGCAGTGCATAAATCTCTGCAATGAACTTGAAGCGGTCGCGCCCGCGTCGGTAAAGAGCGTTTACTCAAAGGAGCAGCTTTCGGCCTATCCGGCTGCCACCATGAATGCCGACGAAACCATCTGGTGCATCATCCATTCCTTCCCGGCCGACTTCGCCGATTACTGGGGCAATGCCACCGACCACAACACGACTCCAGGTGCCATGTATTACGCAACCGGTGCTGAGAAGGACGGCTGGGGCGAATGGTACTGGAGCGACGAACTCATCGAGCTGTTCCAGCGCTATCCCCAGGACAACCGTTTCAAGGCCTACTTCCACTACGATCCCAAGGGAGTCCTGAACGACGGCAAGAAGATGATAACTTTCCCCGTGAAGGACAGCAAAGCGAAATTCTGCTATTCCGGTTATGCTAAGGGCGATGAGTTGACGGATAACGGCGACGGATCGTACACCTTCAATTATCCCGCCACCGGCGGAAAGAGCTACAAGGCCACTCCCGAAATGGTGAACGGCTACAAGCATTATTACCTTACCGACGCCACCACAGGCGCGGCGGCGAACCTTACCGGCGACGCCACCTTCGGCAAGGACGGGAAGAGCGAAGCTTACATGCGCGATAATGTGAACGACTCCACCGGAATCCGCAGTTTTATGTACGTGAGGTATTTCAATACCAAGTTCAGCGGCCAGGGCGGATATATGACCGCCACCTCGCCGGTATTCCTGCGTTGGGCAGAGGTCTGGCTTAACAGGGCCGAGGCTTATGCCAGGAAGAACATGGACGTTCAGGCTCTTGCCGACGTCGACTTCATCCGCACCCGTGCAGGCCTTCCGGCAGAGGCCAAGTTCGTGAATACCGCCACAGCAAACGCACGGGGCTATGCCTCGGTGCTGGATGTGGTGCTCGACGAGCGTCGCATGGAGTTCTGTTTCGAGGGGCAGCGCTTCTTCGACCTCCTGCGAAACAAGAAGAACATCGACCGCCGCTATGTGGGTTACCACGACTTCGAGATCATTCCGTACAACGACCCCAAAGTTGCAATGAGGATTCCGACGGACGAAATCGAAGCGGCCGGCATTTCGCAGAACAATCATAAATAGGTGTTCCCGGTATGAAAAGACTTTTAGTATATGCTGCAGCGGCTCTGCTTCTCCTCGCGAATGCCTGCGGGGAGGAGCCTGCCGCGATAGCTCCGCCGAAAACGAAGGGAAAAACCGCCCCTGAACTTAAGATAAACGGGGCGCCTGTCTCTATAGTGGAGTCGGGTACTTCCTTCGAAATCAGCATCAGCACTGATTCCGAAGGGGAAGTGTCTTTCTCGGCTGACAAGCCTTCCCTGGCTAACGTGAGCAAGAATGCAGCGTTGGAATACAGGATTACCGTAGCGTCCGTGAAGGATGCCACCGTGACCCTTGTAGCCTATCAGAAAGCAGAAGGTAAATTCAGCGAGGCGGAACAGAAGGTTTCTTTCCGTATCAAGGGATCCGGAGAGGGAATACTTCCGGGGCCTGACGATGAGGTTGCCGGCAATGCGGTTAATTATACGGAACTTGCCGGTGCAGCATACGGCCCGGAAAGGGGAATGTATCTTGGCTATGAAATCAACGGCGAGGGAGACATTCCGAAAGCAGACGACGTGCATTCGAGGTGCATGCAGGGCTATAGGGTGCAGTTGCTGGAATTCTGTCTCGGACCTTTCATCAGCGGCAGCATTTCCCAGGCCTACCTTCAGTATGTGCAGCGCAGTTTCGATGCAGTACGCGAGGGCGGAGCCAAGGCAATAGTACGTTTTGCCTATGTGTTCAGGTACGACGAGAACAAGGACCAGAACGTGGTTACCGACGGCACGGTGGAGCAGGTGCTCAGGCACGTACAGCAGCTCAAACCGTACCTCCGTCGTAACGAAGACGTGATTTTCGTGCTTCAGGCCGGCTTCGTCGGCGCATGGGGAGAGTGGTACTACACGTCCCATTTCGGGATGAATCCCAACTCGGAAGCGTCGTATAAACCGCGTAAACAGCTTACCGACGCCCTGCTCGAAGCGCTTCCGCCCTCCAGGCAGGTAGAACTCCGCACTCCCAAGTTCAAGATGGGAATGTATAATCTTTCCCTAGCGGATACGCTTACTGCGGAAAGGGCACACGACGGCTCCATCTACTCCCGCCTTGCTGGCCATAACGACTGCTTCGTAGCCGATGCCGAGGACAAGGGCACCTTCGACAACAACATTTCCCGTAAGTTCTGGAAGGCTGAGAGCCGCTACACCATCATGGGCGGCGAGACCTGCGCTGTGTCTGACTACAGCGTCTGCGGCCAGACTCTCAAAGATCTTGAGGATTATCACTGGACTTACCTGAACGACGGTTATCACGAAGGTGTGATCAGCGGATGGAAGAGCGGCGGCTGCTACGGGGAGATTGTCAAGCGTCTCGGTTATCGCCTGGTCCTCAAGGACGTGCATTACGGTGCGGTGGCTTCCGGACAGCCCTGCAAGGTAACCATACGTTTCTACAACAAGGGTTTCGCAGCCCCCATGAACCCTCGCGAAGCCTGGCTTGTGTGGAAGGGCTCCGACGGAAGCTCCGTAAAGACGGCCCTTGGCGTGGATCCGCGCGAATGGTACTCCGGCTACAATGCCGTAGTGGCCACATTCACTCCTTCCAGCGACAAGGGAACTCTCTATCTGGAGCTCTCCGACCCGCTGCTGCCCACCCGTCCGGAATACAGCCTTCCGCTTGCCAACGAAGGCGTGTTCAATTCCGAGACGGGCATGAACAAACTGTTCGAAATAAAGTAATGGCAATATGAAGAGATTACTTCTTTTAGGAGTCACCCTGCTTTCCCTCGCTGCGGTTGCCTGCAACTGCAGCGGGAATGCAGGAACGCAGGAAGGTGAAGAAAGCGAAAAGCAGGAGAAGCCCGGGAAAACTGTCCTTCAGCCGGGTCCTTACAAGTTCGTGGCTTCGGA
>JAILNI010000040.1 GCA_024691765.1 Bacteroidales bacterium
AAGCGACGGCTACAACGGCACCCCGTCCGGCTTCGAGAATATCTGTGAAGACGAGAACGGAGTCACCAAGCCCTACGTGCTGCATGCCGAGGCGAACGCCATCACCAAGGTGGCCCAGAGCGGCAACAGCGCTGCCGGCGCTACCCTTTACGTGACCGCATCGCCGTGCATGGAATGCAGCAAGCTCATCATCCAGAGCGGCATCAAGCGTGTCGTCTACTCCGAAGAGTACCGTCTGGACGACGGTATCAAGCTCCTCAGGAGGGCTGGAGTCGAGGTGGAAAAACTGGACGTTGAATGATGAGGGACCGTTATTCGAGCGTATGGGTAGCCCTGTTGGGCGTAGCCGTGGGTGTCCTGGCCACGCTGCTGGTCGTCCGCCTCGGCGAGAACCGAAGGACCCTGCGCACCGAGTACACCGACTGGCGCAAGCTTAACCTCATCCTGCGCTCGCTCGACGAGAACTACGTGGACACGGTCGACCGTTCCAGGGTGACCGATGCCGCCGTCTCCGCCGCCCTTGGCGCCCTTGATCCCCATTCCGTCTACATGCCTCCGGTCGAGCTGAAGGAGTCGGAAGACGAACTTCAGGGTAATTTCGAAGGCATAGGCATACAGTTCAACGTTCCCAACGACACCGCGGTGGTGCTGGAAGTCATTCCCGGAGGGCCTTCCGAGAAGATAGGCCTGCAGCCTGGAGACCGTCTGCTCAAGGTGGACGAGGTTCCCATCGCTGGAGTGAAGTATCCCCAGGACAGTATGGTCCGCCGCATGAAGGGCCCCGCCGGCACCAAGGTCACCGTTACGGTCCGCCGTGGCAGAGACGTGATACCTTTTGAGATTACGCGCGGGAGGATACCCATGCACTGCGTCGACGCAGCCTTCATGGTGGACGACACCACGGCCTATCTCAGGCTCGGCAAGTTCGCCCGCACGACGGTGGCGGAAGTGTCTTCACGGCTACAGGCCCTTCCGGACATGAAGCGCCTTATCCTCGACCTCCGCGACAACACCGGCGGCTACTTCGACCAGGCGTTGCTCCTCAGCGACCTGTTCCTGCCCAAGAATGCCCCCGTGGTATATCTGGAGGGGCTTCACCGTCCGCGTAAGAAGTATCAGGCCAGCGGGAAAGGCTTCCTTCAGGACGTGACCCTCGCCGTTCTGGTGAACGAAGGGTCCGCATCTTCCAGCGAGATCGTGGCAGGGGCCATCCAGGACAACGACCGCGGGCTGATTATTGGCCGCCGCAGTTTCGGAAAGGGCCTGGTGCAGGAGCCTCTCTATTTCACCGACGGCAGCGGGGTCCGCATCACGGTGGCCCGTTACTACACGCCGTCTGGCCGATGCATTCAGAAGCCCTACGGTTCTGAAGACGAGTACGCCTACGACCTCTACCACCGCTATACCGATGGCGAAATGCTTTCGGCCGACAGCATCAAGGTGGATACTTCAGCAGTTTACCATACCCTCGGCGACCGGACCGTGTATGGCGGCGGAGGGATAGTGCCCGACGTGTTCGTGCCCATCGACACCACCCGCGCCTCGAAGTTCTATCAGGCATGCGCCCGCAAGGCTACGGCCATGCGTTTCGCTTCTGCCTGGTTCGATTCGCACAAGGCCGAACTGCAGGGCATTTCTTCCTACGACAGCCTGCTGCGCTATCTCGACGCCGCCGGGCTCGAGCGGGCGTTCCTCTCTTTCGCAGCATCCAAAGACGGCCTTCGTCCGGCTTCGGCGGCTGAATGGAAAGAGGAGAAGCCCTACATGATGGCCCAGGTAAGGGCACTGGTAGGCCGCTATTCCCAGCTCGGCGACGACGCTTTCTACCATTTGTACCTGTCCATCGACAATGTTTTCGCAGCGGCGATGGGGAAATAAATGATTGTTATATGGCAAAAGTTGTAACATTCGGAGAAGTGATGCTCCGCCTTTCCACACCGGGATATCTCCGTTTCTCCCAGGCTGACCGTTTCGACGCAACGTTCGGCGGCGGGGAGGCCAATGTGGCCGTATCGCTTGCCAATTACGGGGTGGACGCCCACTTTGTGACCCGTCTTCCCGAAAACGACATTGCGGACATGTGCCTGGCCGAACTGAAGGGCCTTGGCGTGAATGTGGACGGAGTCGTCCGCGGAGGGGAACGCTTGGGAATATACTTTTTGGAAACCGGAGCCGTGGCCCGCGGGTCGAAGGTCATATACGACCGCGCCCATTCCGCCATCTCCGAGATCCAGCCCGGCATGGTGGACTGGCATTCCGTTCTGAAGGGTGCCGACTGGTTCCACTGGACGGGGATCACTCCCGCCATCAGCCAGGGAGCCGCAGATGCCTGCCTCGAAGCGATTCGCGTTGCGAACGAGATGGGCGTGAAGGTGTCGTGCGACCTCAATTTCCGCAAGAAACTCTGGAAGTACGGCAAAAGCGCTTCGGAGGTCATGCCGGAACTGGTCGCAGGGTGCGATTTGATTCTCGGCAACGAGGAAGACGCGGAGAAGGAATTCGGCATCAAGCCCGAGGGCTTCGACGCGGAAAAGACAGGAGGGGAAATCGACCAGACGGCCTTTGTGAGCGTCTGCCGTCAGCTGATGGACAGGTTTCCGCGCTGCAGCAAGGTGGCAATTACCCTGCGCGGCAGCATCAACGCGAATCACAACACCTGGGGCGGCGTGCTTTACGACGGCAAGACCCTCTGGCAGTCGCGGCGTTACGACATCACCCATATCGTAGACCGCGTGGGCGGCGGGGATTCCTTCATGGGCGGCCTGCTGTACGGACTCATGACCTACGGAAGCGACAAGGAGGCCATCGAGTTCGCCGCGGCGGCATCGGCCCTCAAGCATACGGTGTTCGGAGATTACAACCGAGTCACCGTGGCGGAAGTGGAAAGTTTAATGAAAGGAGGCGGCTCTGGCCGCGTAAGCAGATAGTTATGGCAAAATTCAACAAAATCGATACCCTCGGTATCATACGCGGCACCGGAATAGTGCCTGTCTTTTTTGACAAGGATGCGGCCATGGCGAAGAAAGTCGTGAAGGCCTGCTACGACGGCGGCATCCGTGCATTCGAATTCACCAACCGCGGCGACGGCGCCCATAAGGTTTTTGAAGAACTGGTGGCGTTCGTGCGCAGCGAGTGCCCGGAAATGGCCCTCGGTGCAGGAACCATACTGGACGCCCCCACAGCCGCTCTCTATCTGCAGATGGGTGCGGATTTCCTGCTTTCGCCGTGCATGGTGGAAGAGGTCGCCGTCCTGGCGAACCGCAGAGGCGTACCCTACAGCCCCGGCTGCGGCACCGTGACCGAAATAGTCCGTGCCATGGAACTCGGCTGCGACCTGGTGAAGGTCTTCCCGGCAGGCACCGTGGGAGGTCCTGCCTTCGTGAAGAACGTCCTCGCTCCGCTGCCCTGGGCGATGATTATGGCTACCGGCGCCGTTGAGCCAACGCAGGAAAACCTCTCCGCCTGGGCAGAATCTGGAGTCACCGCCGTAGGAATGGGTTCCAAACTCTTCCCGAAGGATCTCGTCGCTTCCGGCGACTGGTCCGCCGTCTCCGCCCTCTGCCGCAAGTGCCTGGGGTGGTTTCGGAGGTAGAGGGGGCTGTTCCGGGATTAGCCTCGCTGCGCTGAGGGGATTTGCCCGCCTGGCGGCGGTGGAGGATAACTGTCTGATTATCAGCAATCGTCTATGCCATAGCGAGTTAGCCTCCACCTATTTTGATTATCAGCCGGATATGAAACGTCTGATTTTCGACCTCCGCGACAATACCGGAGGCTACTTCGACCAGGCTCTGCTGCTTTCCGATTTCTTCCTCCCGAAGGGAGCGTCGGTAGTGTATATCGAAGGGTTGCACAGGCCCCGTAAAGAATACAGGGCCGACGGAAAAGGCCAGTTCCAGAATGTTAAGCTGGTGCTTCTGGTAGACGAAGGCTCGGCTTCTTCCAGCGAGATTTTCGCTGGAGCGATACAGGACGACCGGGGAGTGATAGTCGGCAGGCGTACCTTCGGCAAGGGCCTCGTCCAAGAGCCCCTGTATTCTCCGTCCCGGAGAAAGCTATACCCACACCTGTATTTATCGGTTTGGGGTGGTGGAGTAGAAGAGATTTGCTCTGCTGACGCCGTCCACGGCTGGCGCGTAAGCATCAGTAAATCAATTGATTATCTAAAGTGCTACCCCCGGTTTTAGGGGGTAGCACTTTGCGTAAAATATTGATATATAGCGTTTTAGCCGCCAGCGCTCTAGAGGAAATTTGAGGCCGTTTTTGCTCGTAACCTGTCGTTGCTTCGCAGCTTGCGCTATCCCACCCCGCTGCGCGGGCTTTGCAAAAGCCAACTAAAAAAGCGCATACGAGCAAGCTCGCTGCGCTGAGAGGATTTGCCCGCCTGGCGGCGGTCACATCCCTTTACGCTCGCCGCGGGGCCCTTGCAAAGCAGAATGCAGCTGTGGGCCCGAAGGGCCAGCAGGCAGTTTTGGCTTTCGGCCACTCTGAAAGCTAGCTTTCAAGATGGCCGAAGACCAAAACAGCCGGTTGCTTTCGCAACCAGCTGCATTTGCTTTGCGGAGAGATGGGGATTCGAACCCCAGAACCCTCGATAGAGGGTTAACGGTTTTCGAGACCGCCGCTTTCGACCACTCAGCCATCTCTCCGGGTTCTTTCCGGACGGCATGCCGTCCAAAAAGGACTGCAAATATACAAAAATTTCGGATTCCCCAGTTTTATTTCTTCCCTGTGGATCCCCATCCGCCGGCGCCGCGCTCGGTTTCGGAGAGTTCGGCCACCTCTTCCCACTCAACGTGCTCGTGGCGGGCAACCACCATCTGTGCGATGCGCTCGCCCGGCTCGATGGTGAAGGGCTCGCGGCTGAGGTTCACAAGCGACACGCGGAGTTCGCCGCGGAAGTCGGCGTCTACCGTGCCGGGAGTGTTGATGACGGTGATTCCGTGCTTGGTGGCAAGGCCGCTGCGGGGCCTTATCTGCGCCTCGTAGCCTACGGGAAGCTCAATGAAAATCCCGGTGGGAACGAGGGAACGTTCCAGGCTGCCCAGAACAAGGGGTTCGTCTATATTGGCGTGAAGGTCCATTCCTGCGGAAGCTATGGTGGCGTAGGCCGGCAGGTCGAACTTGCTGTGATTTACGATCTTGACTTTCATTGTGCGATAAACTTATAAATAATGTATCCACTCTGGCGTGCGGGTGCGGACGGGGCCGACGAGAACTTCGAAAGCCTGGCTGCACGCACCGCAAACGAACGCAGGCATCCGTCTGAGGATGAAGCGCCGTCGTCCACCTTTGCCACTACTACGTTTCCCTGAGGGTCAACCCCGATGTCCACCCTGACCTCTCCGGCGCCTATGCAGCGGTAGGCGGGGATGGGCAGGTGCGAAGCCTTGCGCCCTTCCAGCTCGTACGAGAGCACCGACGGCCCGCTGAAGGGCTTAGCCTTCTCTTCGGATGCCTTCGGCTTGCGGGTATCGACGGCCGCGAAATCCTCGGCGCTCTTGGGAGCCTCGAAGGCGCGGTCGAGCTCAGCCTGGAGCCGCTCCGCATCTTCATAGAGCTTGCGTGCATCCTCGGCCGAATTGCGGTCGTCCTTCAGCTCCGAACGGTCGACGACCACATTGTGCACGTAGTCGTTCCCGCCGGAGGCGAGCAGTTCGTTCAGGCGCTCGTTCACGCTCTTTTCGAACTCCAGCCTCTGCTGCAGCTTCTCCAGCTGCTCGGCCTTGCTGAAGTCGAGAACGAATGAATTCTCTTTGGAAATCTGCACCCCGAGCTGGACTCCGAGCAGGACAATCAGCACCACCAGATGAACTATCAGAGTGATGTATATGCCTGCGCGGTCCTCCCGGGGAAGCCGTTTCATCGGGCGTCGCCTTTTTTGCTTTCGCGCAGCGCCTTCTCAACAGTGTTGAGGATGACGCTGATACCCACCTTGTTGTGGCCTCCCTGCGGGATGATGATGTCGGCGAAGCGCTTGCTGGGCTCGATGAACTGAAGGTACATGGGCTTCACGGTCTTGGAGTAGCGCTCGATCACCCATTCCACGTTCTTGCCGCGTTCGCGTATGTCGCGCGCCATCACGCGCATCAGGCGGTCGTCATCGTCGGCGTCCACGAAGATCTTGATGTCCATCTGCTCGCGGAGTTCCTTGCAGTTGAAGATAAGTATGCCTTCGATGATGATTACCTCGGCCGGTTCCACCGTTACGGTTTCGGTCTTGCTGCGGCTGCAGGAGATGTAGGAGTACACAGGCTGCTGCACGGTCTTCCCGGCCTTGAGCTGGGCGAGCTGCTTGCAGAGCAGGGGCCAGTCGATTGCGTTCGGATGGTCGAAGTTCTGGTTGCGCTTCTCCTCGTCGGTGAGGTCGCTCGAATCTTTGTAGTATGCGTCCTGCGGGATGACTACTACCTTTTCCTTGAGCCGGTCGGTGATTGCCTTTACGACCGTTGTCTTTCCTGAGCCGGAGCCTCCGGCGATTCCGATGACTAACATATTAGAATTCAGCGTTTTTAGGTGTTCTCGGGAAGGGGATGACGTCGCGGATGTTCTGCATTCCGGTGACGAAGAGCAGCAGTCTCTCGAAGCCGAGGCCGAAGCCGCTGTGCGGGCAACTGCCGAAGCGGCGGGTGTCGAGGTACCACTCGAGGGTGCGGTGGCTCATGCCGAGTTCGTTTATGCGGTTCTCGAGCTTTTCATAGGAGGCCTCGCGTTCGCTTCCGCCGATGATTTCTCCGATCTTCGGGAAGAGGACGTCCATGGCGCGGACGGTCTTTCCGTCGTCGTTCTGCTTCATGTAGAAGGCCTTGATGTCCTTGGGATAGCCCGTGAGGATGACTGGGCCGCCGAAGTGCTGCTCCACAAGGAAGCGCTCGTGCTCGCTCTGCAGGTCCATACCCCATTTCACAGGCTCTTCGAACTTGTGTCCGGCGGCGACGGCTTCTTCCAGAATCTTTATTCCCTCGGTGTATTCGAGGCGCACGAACTTGGAGTTTACCACTCCTTCGAGGCGGGCGATAAGTTCCGGATCGTAGCGGTCGTTAAGGAACTTGACGTCGTCGTAGCAGTTGTCGAGGGCGTACTTGACGAGGCTCTTGATGAAGTCCTCGGCCAGGTCCATATTGTCAGTGATGTCGTAGAAGGCCATTTCCGGCTCTATCATCCAGAACTCGGCGAGGTGCCTTGGGGTGTTGGAATTCTCCGCCCTGAAGGTGGGGCCGAAGGTGTAGATTTCGCCCAGGGCCGTGGCCCCGAGTTCGCCTTCGAGCTGGCCGCTTACGGTAAGGGATGTGCGCTTGCCGAAGAAGTCGCGGCTGTAGTCGATTCCGCCCTTCTTGTCCTTCGGGAGATTCTCCAGCGGCAGGGTGGTCACCTGAAACATGTTCCCCGCGCCTTCAGCGTCGGCCGCGGTGATGAGGGGAGTGTGAAGGTAGACGAAACCTTTCGAATGGAAGTACTCGTGGATGGCATAGGCCATCTGGCTGCGAAGCCTGAGCACCGCTCCGAAGGTGTTGGTGCGCGGACGCAGGTGCGCCACGGTGCGCAGATACTCGAAACTGGTGTCTTTCTTCTGGAGGGGATAGCGCACCGGGTCGCATTCGCCGTACAGCTCTATGCTTTCGGCGTGGATTTCCACAGCCTGGCCGCTGCCCGGCGATTCCACCAGATTGCCTTTCACGGCGATGCAGGCGCCGGTCGTTATCTTTGCCAGCAGATCTGCGTCTATGGAAGCCTTGTCCACCACGATCTGGATATTGTTGATGGTGGACCCGTCGTTCAACGCTATGAACGCTATTTCCTTGTTACCCCTTTTTGTGCGGACCCAGCCCTTTGCCAGCACCTTTTCACCGGGTGCGGTGGCCAGAAGGTCCTTGACTTTCTTGCGAATCATCTGTAGAAGCTTCTTATTTTAAAAAGCAGCCCTCATAAGGGGGCTGCTCGATTGCTGAGGGCCGCTCTTTAATCGGCCTTCCTTGCAGAATACATTATCTTGAGGGCTGAGCATCGGCGCAGCTCCTGCTTGATGTCGGTTACAATACCCATGCGGGTGTTCTCGTCGGCCTTGATGCAAACGGTCATGAAGGCACGGTCGCCTTCGCTCATGCTCTCGCGTTCGGCGGCCACGAAGTCACGGATGTCCTTGGTGGTCTTGAACGAATCGTTGAGCTGTATGCGGGTTTCGGTACCGTACTGTGCCTGCAGGCTGCGGATAGGAGTACCTACGTTGATGTAGGAGGCGAGGTCCTTGCGCTCGAGCTTTACGGCTTCGGAGGCGCTGGGAACCTTCACCATCACCTTGTCCTCAGTGTCGCGCATCTGGGTGGTGACCATGAAGAAGAACAGGAGCATGAACACTATGTCGGAACTGACCCCTACTCCGGGGACCTCTTTCTTTCCGTTTTTCTTGAACATTGACATAATGGTATCCTCCTATCTCTTTTTGCCGATATCCTTGGGTTCGGCCTCGGAGATCTGCTGGGGCACCACTTTCTTTATGATGTCCTGCTGGTCTTCGCTGAGAGCCATGAACTTTTTACCGTATTCCGCCATCGACGCTTCGTCACGAAGCTCGTTGACTGCTTTCACCAGCTCGTTCTGGACGGCGATATATGCCTGATAGCTGGTGCCGCGGTCGTTCTGGAGGGAGATGACGCCCTTCGAGACTTCGCGCGTGCCCAGGCCTTCGATGTCCTTGAGTTCCTTTTCTGGAAGGCTGGGATCGCCTGTGGGATTGGTAAGGAATATCTTGATCTTGTCCTTCAGCTGACTTACATCCATGGGTTCTGTACCGGCCAACAGACGGTCCTGCGAGTTGATCTTCACAACTATGATGTTGCGGCGATTGACCTTCTGGTCCTGTGCCTTCTGCTTTTCATCGGGCATGGGAGGCAGACGACGGCTCAGGCCTGTCTGCGACCCCATGGTGGTAGTCATGAGGAAGTAGCACAGAAGCAGGAACGCTATGTCGGCCGTGGACGAGGTGTTGAGTCCTGGTATAGATTTCTTACCCATAGCTTATCAGCCTTTTTTGTTGGTGATGGCCATGCGAACTTCGCCTACCGCAATCGCTATGACGGCTGCGATGGCGAGAAGATATGCAAGGTAGAGAACCGTATCGGTGAGTTTGAGCGTGCCGGTGCCGGGCTGCTCGATAAGGAGCCCCTTGGCCGGCGTGCCGGGTGCAATCAGATACACCACGAAGCACAGGGCTGCGATTGCGACCACTGCGATGCCGAGGCGTACAAGGCTCTTCGGGTCGTTCATGCCTCCAATGACCACGCCGGCCAGGATGGCGAGAATGGCGATTCCCACCATGATGTAGGCGAAGGTGAGGAGGGCGTCCGAAGCGAGACCGTTGTTCTTCTCCCAGCCTGCGGCGTAACCCCAGACCACGAGAGCGAAGCCCACGACAGCCAGCACAATCATCAGCCAGGTGAATATTTTGCTGAGATTCTTCATGGCTTTACTTCTTCTTCTCTTCGTACTTTGCGAGAACGTCCACCATGTTGATGGTGCTGTTTTCCATGTCGATTGTGAGGGCCTCGATCCTGGAGAGGATGTAGTTGTAGAACACCTGGAGGATCATAGCCACGATAAGACCGGCGACGGTGGTGATAAGTGCAACCTTCATACCGCCTGCCACGACGTTCGGGGAGATGTCACCTGCCTTCTGGATGTCGTCGAAGGCCTTGACCATACCGATAACGGTTCCGAGGAATCCGAGAGACGGGGCGATTGCGATGAAGAGGGCGATCCAGCTGAGGCCGTTCTCCATGAGGCTGGCCTGTACGGAACCATAAGAAACGATGTTCTTCTCGACCACGTCGATGCCCTGGTCGTAGTGGAGCAGACCCTGATAGAAGATGCTCGCGACCGGACCGCGGGTTTCGCGGCAAACGTCCTTGGCCTTCTCTATGCCGCCTTCGGCAAGGGCTTCCTCAACCTTCTTGAGGAGAGCGTCCGTGTTGGTCTTGGAGAAGGAAAGGTAAAGTATCCTTTCGATTGCGAATGCAAGACCGATGATAAGGCAGAGGATGATGAGGGACATGAAGCCCGCGCCGCCTTCGATGAACTTTGCCTTGATGGCCTGGGTGATGGGAATCTCTTCGGGAGCTTCCTCGGAGAGGGCTGCGGGAGCCTCGGCCACTTCTTCAGTCGCTTCCTCGGCAGGAACTTCGGCGTCCTGTGCGGAGGCAATGTTGGCAGTGAAGGCCATGAGGGCCAGGGCCGCCAGAATCATGAAAAACTTTTTCATAACTGTTTCTTTGGTGTTTTTTTGATTAATTTATCTTTAGTTCGTTTCAAATTCTACGAAATCGTTGCAATTTACGAAATAAAATCCGAAAGGCAAGCGCTATTTTGATATTTCGCCCTTGAGGTTTTTCTCAAGAAGGGCCTTAACCTTTTCATTGTCAGGATATTCTCCCATCAGAACGAAAAGTTTTCCCAAAGCACCTTCGGTGGTCATGTCGCCCCCGCTTATCACTCCGGAGTCCGCGAGGGCCTTGCCTGTGGCGTAGAGACCCATATTCACCTCTCCGGCAAGGCACTGGGTTACGTTGAGGAGTATCTTTCCCGCTGCGGTGGCCTCCTTCACGATGTCGGTGAACCAGGGCTTGCTGATGGCGTTTCCCGAGCCGTAAGTCTCCAGTATGACGGCGCGTATGCCTTCGCCCAGCAACACGTTGCGCGCCACCTGTGCGGTGATTCCGGGATGGATTTTGAGTATCGCCACACGGGTGTCGAGATTGGTGTGTATCTCCAGTTTTCGCTCCAGGATGGCCGGATAATGGATGGCGTGTTCGTGGTAGCGTATGCTTATGCCCGCGTCGGCGAGGGCCGGCCAGTTGGGGGAACGGAAGGCGTCGAAGCTGGTTGAATTCACCTTGCAGGAACGGTTGCCCCGCAGCAGTTGGGAATTGAAGAAGATGCAGACTTCCGGCACCACCGCCTTCCCGTGGCGGTCGCGTGCGGTGGCGATTTCTACAGCGGAAATAAGGTTTTCGCGGCCGTCGGTGCGGAGCGACCCTATTGGCAGCTGGCTTCCCGTGAAGACCACTGGTTTGCGCAGGTGGTCGAGCATGAAGCTCAGGGCCGATGCGCTGTAGGCCATGGTGTCGGTGCCGTGAAGCACGATGAAGCCGTCGTACTCCTCGTATTTCTCCTTTATCAGTTCCGCCAGCTTTACCCACATCGAAGGTTCCACGTCGGAGGAGTCGATGAGCGGGTCGAAGGTGTAGGAGTCAATCTTTGAGGAGAACTTGCGCAGTTCCGGCACCTCCTGCAGAATCTGGCTGAAGTCGAAGGGCGCGAGGGCCTGGGTTTTCGGGTCCTCCTTCATTCCTATGGTTCCTCCGGTATATATGAGGAGGATGCTGGACTTATCAAATGGATTTCTCATAAGGCAAACAGTTCCAGTGCGTTATGTGTTGTGACAGCCTCCACTTCTTCGAGCGGGACGCCTTTGGTTTCGGCCACTTTGGCCGCGATTATGGGGATGTTCGCGGATTCGTTGCGGGTGCCCCTGAGGGGAGTGGGGGCCAGATAGGGAGCGTCGGTTTCGAGCAGTATCTTTTCGAGCGGGATGGCAGCCACCACTTCGGGCAGACGGGCGTTTTTGAAGGTGACGACACCGCCCACGCCTATGCTCCAGTCGCCGTAACGGCAGAGTTCCTTCCAGGTCTCGTAGCTTCCCGAATAGGCATGCAGATTCCCACGCAGGTGCAGCCCGGCGCAGCCTTTCATGAGGTCGACGAAGTCTTCGGTGGCGTCGCGCAGGTGTATGTTCACCGGAAGGTCCAGGGAGGCCGCCAGTTCGAACTGGGCCATCAGTGCGGCCTTCTGCTGCTCCTTGAAAGAGACGTCCCAGTGGTAGTCGAGCCCGATTTCGCCTATCGCCACCGGGTGCCTGGGAAGCCACGCTTCCAGAAGGTCCACCTCGTCGCGCCAGTTCTCCCTGAGGTTTTCCGGATGCACGCCGAGCATGGGAAAGACCACTCCTGGATGCCGCCCGCAGAACTCGAACATGGGAGGCCTCTCGGCGCTTCCGGTATCTGCCAAAAGCATCTTCCCGACTCCCGCCGCCACGGCCCTCTCCACCACGGCGTCTTCCTCTCCGCGGAAGGCCTCGTCGGTCACATGGGTATGGGTGTCGATAAACATACCCACAAATTTAACAATTATTTGCGACTCCGTGACACCTGAAACTTTTGGACCGCTTTGTCCGTATAATGATTTGTTATACCCTTTTACGGACATGAAACTTTCCCAATTCGATTTCGAGCTCCCTCAGGAGAGAATCGCCAAGGAGCCGACCCGTTGGCGCGACGAGTGCCGCCTTATGGTTCTTCACAAGAACACCGGCGAGATTGAGCACCGCCTTTTCAAGGACATCATAGATTATTTCGGCAAGCGCGACCTCTTCGTGCTCAACGACACCAAGGTCTTTCCGGCAAAGCTTTACGGCAAGAAGGAGAAGACCGGCGCCGAGATCATGGTGTTCCTGCTCCGCGAACTCAGCCGTGAGCAGAAGCTCTGGGACGTGATAGTGGAGCCCGCGCGCAAGATACGCATAGGCAACAAACTCTACTTCGGTGAAGACGAGAGCATGGTGGCCGAGGTCATCGACAATACCACCTCCCGCGGAAGGACCCTGCGTTTCCTCTACGACGGTCCGTACGAGGAGTTCAAGCAGGCGCTTTTCGCCCTCGGAAAGACTCCGGTTCCCGAATGGGTGAAGGAAGAACCCACCCCCGAGGACGTGGAGAACTTCCAGACTATTTTTGCCGAGAAGGAAGGCGCGGTGAGCGCTCCCGCAGCGGGGCTCCATTTCTCCCGCGAGCTCTTCAACCGCATGATACTGAAGGATATAGACAAGACCTTCATTACCGTTCACATGGGCATAGGGCATTTCCGCCAGGTGGATGTGGAGGATCTTTCCAAGCATCGCATGGACGGCGAGCGCATGATTATTTCGCCCGAGTCGGCCGAGCGCATCAACGAGGCCAAGCACACTGGGCACAAGGTGCTGGCGGTAGGCGTGACCGTGCTCCGCGCGCTTGAGACCTACACCACCACCAACCATGAGGTGAAGTCCAGCGACATGTGGACCAACAAGTTCATCTTCCCGCCCTATCAGTTCAGCATCGCCGACGCTTTCGTGAGCAATTTCCATCTGCCGGAAAGCACAATGCTGATGTGCGAGGCGGCCTTCGGAGGCTATAAGAACGTGATGAACGCCTATCAGGTCGCGCTCGACGAGGGTTACCGCTTCGGGCCCTACGGCGACGCGCTGCTGATCATTTAAACGTTTCTAAACGATTGTAAACGTTTATCGCGTTTCTTTGCATTCTTAAAAAACAGAAAAATCTGCAGGAAAAAATTTTACCCCTGCAGATTTTTTGTTTTCCGGCCCTTAACTTCGGGCATGGAAAACAACGAAACAGTATGCGCCTGCGCGCTCGTAAAAGTATTCGGTTATGAACCCCGCATAGCCCTCTCTCTGGTCGAACACCTGGGCTCCGCCGCCGCTTTCTTCGCATTGCCCCAAAAAGAGAGGGATTCCCTGGTGGGCCCTGACGGGAAATACGCCGGGCTCCTTACCGACGCGCTTTTGGAAAGCACGGCCGCCGAACTCGACGGGCTGGAAAGGCAGGGCTGCCGTTTCCTTCCCCTTGCTCACCCGGCCTTCCCGGAAGCGCTCAAAAGCTGCGGCGACCCTCCCGCGGGGCTCTATTACCGCAGCGATGCTGCCCCGGAAGAGATATTCCGCCGGCGGCCGGCAATCGCTATAGTGGGTACGAGGGATATGTCGCCCTACGGCAGGGAATGCTGCGAGCGGCTGGTCGCAGCACTCAGCCAGGCCCCTGTGAAGCCGGTAATCGTGAGCGGTCTGGCCTATGGAATAGACATTACCGCACACATGGCGGCCCTGGGCCGCTCCCTTTCCACCATAGCCGTGCTTCCTGTCGGAATAGACGACGTGTACCCGGCCGCGCACCGCATTGCAGCCGGGAAAATAGCCGCCGCGCCGGGAAGCGCCCTCGTAACCGACTACCCTCCGGGGACAGGCGCGGCGGCCTGCACCTTCCTTCGCCGCAACCGTATAATAGCCGCGCTCAGCGACGCAACGGTGCTCGTGGAAAGCCGCAGGCATGGAGGGGGCCTTATAACTGCCAGATTGGCAAGTGATTACGGCCGCGAGGTGTTCGCCGTTCCGGGCCGCCTCGACGACCTCCGTTCCGAAGGCTGCAACATAATCATCCGCGACAGGACGGCGGAACCCATAGTGAACATGGCCGAAGCGGGCTTCCAGCTTGGTCTGGGGAAATACAACCTGCGCAGCGAGGCAGGTTTCGCGGGGAAACTAAGGGACCTCTACAGGGGCGCCCCGGAAGCCCGGATTGCCGAACTGCTGAAGGTTGCCGAAACCATAAGGAAACGACGCGGAATAACGGTGGACGAAATGTGCGAAGCTCTGGGAAAGCCCTATCTTCAAATCTCACCCCTCGTGCTCACGCTTGAAAGCGACGGCCTCATCGAAACCGACCTGCAGGGTCGCTGCATGGTGAAAATCTAGACCCTCGCTTCGCGGAAGACTTCCTGTATGCTCGGGAAGGTGTCCTTCAGGTAGGGGGGCAGGCTCGATTTCGCCACCCAGGCGGCTTTGGAGATGTCTTCGTCGCGCTGCGGGGTGAGGTCGACGGGGTCGGTGTAGAGCATGTCGTACCACCATGTGTGCTTGAGGTGCCAGACGCCGTCGCGGATGTAGCAGTGGTCGGTTATGCAGATGAGGTCGCGCAGTTCCAGCTTGTCCACTCCCGTCTCTTCCTGAACCTCGCGTATGGCGGTCACACGTATGTCTTCCCCGGCTTCCTGATGCCCCTTGGGGAGGTCCCAGAGGTCTCCGCGCCTAATCAGAAGGAAGTCTCCGCGGCGGTTGCTCACCAGGCCTCCGGCTGCGTTCACTTCGCGGAATTCGGCGCACAGGCGGCGGTACATCTTGTCGGTGTTCTCGCAGGGAATGTAGATGCGGGAAAGCTCTTGCGACGCCTCGAACATGAGCACGAGCGTGCGGATGTCAATCTTTTCGCCCACATGGAACTCCATTGCGTTCGGGTCGGCAAGGGCCTGGTCGCCGGGGTCGCAGATGATGATGCAGCGTTTTTCGAAGTAAATCCTGTGCATGCGGAAGTCGCCTTTTATTGCTATCTTTGCAAAATTAGCAAAATAAGTTGAGATGGCGCATTTTTCCAGCAAACACGGCATAGTGAGGCGCTCGCAGGCGGAACTCTACATGGCTTTCACCGACATGAGCAATTTCAAGCGCTTCGTTCCTGAGGACAAACTTCCCGACGTCACGGCAGATTACGATTCCATATCCGTAAAGGCCCAGGGCATGTCCATAGGAGGACGCGTGTCTGAGCGCGAGCCCTATCGCCGCATTGCTATCAAGGGAGAAGGCGCGCCCTTCGATTTTTCCGCCACCCTGCATTTCGACGAGCCTTCCGCTCCCGGGTCGACCGACTTCCACATAGAGGTCGACGCAGACCTTAATTTCATGATGAAGATGATGCTGGGCAGCAAGCTCCAGGAGGCCCTCGACCGCGTTGTGGACGGCCTTGTAGACGTTTCCAACGGCAAGATTCCGGAAGGAGTTCCGCCAGAGTACATGGACAAGTTCAAGGTCTGAGCAATGGACGCCCCTTCCACCGCGATACGGCTGAATCCCTTCAAGGGATGCATGGGGCCCGAATCCTGCCCCGAAGGCGCTCCAGTGCCCTGGAGCCCGTACGGCCGCATGCTGGAGGAGCGCCCGAACTTCACCCTCGACCCCCTCTTCCACGCCGGCTGCTACTACGTGCAGGACAGCTCGGCCATGTATGTAGGACACATCTTCCGCAAGCATCTGCAGGGATTCGGCCCCGGGATAAGGGTGCTGGACCTCTGCGCCGCCCCGGGAGGCAAGACCACCGACCTTGCCGCCAGCCTTCGCGAGGCTTTCGGGAGCAGTTTCACCCTTGTGGCGAACGAGGTTATGAAGGCGCGTGCGGCAGCCCTGCGGGACAATGTGGCCCGCTGGGGCGATGCTGCCGTGGCCGTAACCAGCGCCGATCCGGCAGTCTTCGGGCGTCGGATGCCGGGATACTTCGACATAATCGTCGCTGACGTGCCGTGCAGCGGGGAGGGGATGTTCCGGAAAGACCCGAAAGCGGTGGCCGACTGGAGCCCGGAACTGGTCCGGATGTGCTCCGCGCGCCAGCGCCGCATCCTCGCCGACGTATGGCCGGCCCTGAAGGATGGCGGCATCCTGGTCTATTCCACCTGCACCTACGAAGAATGCGAGAACGACGGCAACCTCGAATGGGCGGCCGAAACCCTCGGGGGAGAGATTTTCGCTCCGGAAGACGAATTCCCGCAGCACGGGGTGCGTCTTACCCGCCACGGAAACCTTCTGAAAGCGGGGGAAGTGCCGGGAGAAGGGCAGTGGGTGGGGGTGCTGCGGAAGGGGGCCAGGCCCTCGAAAAATGCTTCCGCTACCGGTCTTCCCGCTCAGCTCGGGATGGATCCTTCTGACCGTGTACTGGCTATAGATTACAGTCCGGAATACCCCTTGGTCAACCTTTCGAAAGAGGACGCCCTGCGCTATCTTCACCGTGACGCCCTCCGTCTGGGGGAAGACGCTCCGAAAGGCCTGATTATTGCAGCATACCGCGGCCGGCCGCTGGGGCTGGCGAAGAATCTCGGCAGCCGCTGCAACAACCTCCTCCCGAAGGGGAGAAGAATACTCATGGACGTTTAACATTATTGTATAAGTATGAAAAAGACCCTTTTGTTTATGATTCCCTTCCTGATGCTGGCCGCATGCCAGCCCAAGGGCGAAAAAGTACCCGCACTGGAGCTTTCGAACCTCGACACGCTCGTGGCTCCCGGGGACGACTTCTATGCCTACGCCACCCACGGATGGCAGGTCAACAACCCCCTCAAGCCCGAATTCGCCCGTTTCGGCACATTCGACCAGCTTCGCGAGAACAACGTGGTGCGCCTGAACGACCTCTTCGCATCCATGACCACCATGAAGACGAAGCCGGGCAGCGTGGACCGCAAGATAGTGGACCTCTACAAGCAGGGCCTCGACTCCCTCCGCCTCAATGAGGAGGGCGCCGAACCGATGAAGCCCTACATCGCCGAGCTCTATGCCGTCAGCAGCAAGGAGGAGCTCGCATCAGCCATAGGCAAACTGCACAATGCCGCAGAACAGGCTTTCTTCGGGGCATACGTCATGGAAGACCTCACCAACAGCGAGACGCAGATACTCTACCTTGGCCAGGCCGGCCTGGGAATAGGCGACCGCGACTACTACCTGCTCGCCTCCAATCTCGCCATCAAGGAAGGCTACCGCAATTTCCTCGAGAAAGTGTTCAGCCTCGCAGGAGTTGAGGGCGCAAAGGCCAAGGCCGACAACGCCGTCTTCGTGGAAGAGGTGCTCGCACGCCATTCCTGGACGCGCGAGCAGGAGCGTGACATAATGGCCCAGTACAACCCGATGAGCACCGCCGAACTCGAGGCCGCATATCCCGGCTTCCCCTTCGCCGCCTATTTCGAGACCCGCGGCATCGAACCGCAGGAGAAGCTCGTCGTGGCTGAGCCTTCCTATTTCAAGGGCTTCAGCGAATACTTTGCATCGGCCGACCTTGAGGTGCTCAAGGACTATGTGGCCGCACAGTTGGTCGCCGGCGGATGCGGCGCCCTGAGCGATGACTTCTACACCGCGAGCTTCGAGTTCTACAGCCGCCAGATGGCAGGCGTGCAGGAGCAGAAGCCCCGCTGGAAGCGCGCCATGCAGGTGCCGAACGGCATACTCAGCGAAGCCGTCGGCAAGATGTACGTAAAGAAGTACTTCCCCGAGAGCAGCAAGCGCAAGATGCTCGCCCTCGTAAAGAACCTCCAGAAGGCCCTCGGCGAGCACATCGCGGAGCTCGAATGGATGAGCGATTCCACCAAGGTGCGCGCCCAGGAGAAGCTTGCCGCCTTCACCGTGAAGATAGGCTATCCCGACAAGTGGAAAGACTACAGCACCCTCGACATCGACCCGTCGAAGAGCTACTACGAGAACCTCAAGGCCGCCGGCGAATGGTACATCGCCGACAATCTCTCCAAGCTCGGCAAGCCGACGGACAAGACCGAATGGGGCATGTCTCCTCAGACCGTGAACGCCTACTACAATCCCACTTCCAACGAGATCTGCTTCCCGGCCGCCATACTTCAGCCTCCCTTCTTCAATCCCGATGCCGACGATGCGATCAACTACGGTGCAATCGGCGTGGTGATAGGCCATGAGATGACACACGGATTCGACGACCAGGGCCGTCTCTTCGACGCCAAGGGCAATATGAGCGACTGGTGGACCGCGGAAGACGCCGCCAAGTTCAACGAGAAGGCCGAAGGACTCGTAAAGCAGTACAGCGCCGTCGAAATCCTTCCCGGCGTATACGCGAACGGCCAGAACACCCTCGGTGAGAACATAGCCGACCACGGCGGACTGAGCATAGCCTACAGCGCCCTCCACAACGCCATTAAGGGCAAGAAGGTAGGCCTTATCGACGGCTTTACGCCCGACCAGCGCTTCTACCTCGGCTACGCCACGGTGTGGGCGCAGAACATCACTCCGGAAGAAATGGCCCGCCTCACCAACCTCGACGTGCATTCGCTCGGCGAGAACCGCGTGAATGTGGCGGTGCGCAACTTCCAGACCTTCTTCGACGCCTTCGGCATCACCGAGGGAGCTCCCATGTGGAGGCCCGAGGAAGAGAGGGTGCACATCTGGTAGCCCTTGCGCGCTGAACGCTTCATAGCTTCGCGCCTCGGATTCAGGGGAAGGCTCACGGTCGCAGCTACGGCCGTGTCCTTCTTCGTTATAATCATTTCGCTTATGATCGTGGACGGATTCCGCAGGGAAATCCGTTCCGGTATCGGCTCCCTCATGGGAGACGTGCAGCTGACCGCGGCCGCCCTCAGTTATTACGGTGAGGGCGAGCCGCTCGCTGCGGATGATTCCCTGCTTTCCTTAATCAAAAAAGTGAGGGGAGTGGAAGCCGTGACCCCGGCCGTCTACCGCACCGCGATCGTGCGGACGGAAGGGGGGTTGCAGGGGGTGCTCGTAAAGGCAGTCGCCTCCTCCGACAGCAGCCTTACGGTAGCGGTTCCCGCCTCTCTTGCCCGCAGGCTCGGAGTCGCTGAAGGGGATTTTCTCCCTACCTGGTTTATTGGGGATAAAATAAAGGTCAGGCGCTTCAGGATAAGGGAAATCTATCCCGATTTTCTTCGTACCGAAGAACGCGCCATGGTGTATGCGAACCTTCCCGACATACAGCGTGTGAACGGCTGGGATTCCCTGCAGGTTTCGGCCCTTGAAGTGAGTCTCCAGCCACGCTATGCCGAGGCGAAGGCCCAGCGCTCCAAAGCGACGGAACTTTCGCTGCTTACTTCGCTCGCCGCCTCGGCTTCGGTCGACCGCTACGGACGCCTTTTCGACTGGATACGCCTGCTGGACTTCAATGTGCTGGCAATCCTTCTGCTGATGACGCTTGTGGCCGGTTTCAACATGGTTTCCGGCCTGCTTATAATGCTCTTCCGCAACACCTCTGCCATAGGCACGCTCAAGGCTCTCGGGATGGACGACCGCGGAATCTCGAAGGTTTTCCTCCGTGTGGGCTCGGGAGTAGTCCTGAAAGGCATGGCGTTCGGCGCCGGAGCGGCGCTTCTTTTCGCCCTGCTTCAGGGCACTACGCACGTTCTTAAACTAAATCCGGAGAACTATTTCGTGAGTTTCGTGCCGGTGGACGTGAACATCGTAAAAATCCTGGTTGTCTGCGCCGCGGCCTTCCTGGTCATCAGGCTTATCCTGCTTCTGCCAACCCTCTTCATTTCGAAGGTCGATCCTGCGGACACCGTGAGGGTGAAATAGTTTTTTCCGAATTATTGATTACCTTTAAGGTTACCAGTAAGATGACACTCATAACACTGTTTATTATCGCCCAGGCGGTGGTGGGGATTGACCCCGCCACCGTCGTGGGGCCGATAAAACCCATGAATGCGGGGAACAACGGACCCGTCGACAGGAATCTGGAGACCTACTCCGCCCTGAAAGTTCCGTACGCGCGCACGCACGATACTGCACTCGGTGAAGAATACGGTGGACACTGCATCGACATCAATCAGGTTTTCCCCGACTTCAGCGCCAACGTGAATTCCCCCAAGTCCTACGACTTCACCAATTCCGACGTGGTGCTTAAAGACATGCTAAAGGCCGGTGCGAAACCTTTCTACCGCCTTGGACAGAGCATTGAGCACCAGACGAAGAAGTACGGCATCTACCCGCCCAAAAACTATAAGAAGTGGGCGAAGATATGCGAACATATCATACGCCACTACAACGAGGGCTGGGCAGACGGCTACCACATGGGCATAGAATACTGGGAAATCTGGAACGAACCCGATCTCGACGATCCCGGCGAGCGTTGGAAAACCGATCCCCGCACCTGGGGTGGCACCCAGCAGCAGTTCTACGATTTGTACGTAACCGCTGCGAAGCATCTCAAGAAATGCTTCCCCGGTCTTAAGATAGGCGGGCCGGCTTTTGCCAATCCGCGCAAATACGGTCCCGCTTTCCTCGACTATATAAGGGAGAAGGGCGCTCCGCTCGACTTCTTCTCCCACCACATGTACCACCGCAAGCCCGCCCGCATCGTCGAGGATGTGCGCATAATCCGTAAAATGCTGGATGACAGGGGTTTCGCGGAAACGGAATCCATACTCAACGAATGGAACTACAACAAGAGCTGGGACGAGACTGATTTCTACAGCCGGCGCGTGCGGCCCACAATAAAGGGCGCTGCCTTCGTGGCCGCCGTCATGTGCAGCTGCCAGGATGAGCCCCTGGACATGCTCATGTACTATGACCTTCGCCCCAACACCATCTGGTGCGGCCCGTGGGAGCCGTTCGTTTATGAAATCCGCCCGCCCTACTGGGCCCTTTATTACTGGGCGGAACTGGTTGATTATGGCACCGAGGTCAAATCAACCTGCGACACGGGCAATATTTACACCTGTGCCGCAAAATCTGAAGACGGAAAGAAAGTACGCCTTCTCGTTGCAAGATACCACGAAGACGACAACCATAAAACGCCTCGTGAAATAACCATAAATATTCCCGCCGGCTGGCATATAAGCGGTATCAGGCTTACCGACGGCACCGGCATGGACCTCAGGCCGGGGGTCTCCGATACCCTCACCCTCGAATCCAACGCTTTGGCACTCATTGAAATGGAGAACGACTGACAGGCGAGACCCTTTCCGGCCTCCAATTGTTTTTTGTATCTTTGCAGATATGAGAATGCTGCCATTGATACTTTCGCTGTTTATCGCCGCGACGGCCTTTGCCGGAAATGTTTCCGTGAAGGATTTCGGTGCGGTGGGGAACGGCGTAACTTACGATACGAAGGCCGTACAGGCTGCGATCGACTGCGCCGCCGCACAGGGCGGGGGAGTCGTGACCGTGCCGGCAGGCACCTATCTTTGCGGCTCGCTCTGGCTTCGGAGCAATATTGAGCTTCATCTGGAAGACGGGGCCGTGATCAAGGGCAGCCCCGACATCGCCGACTACTGCGCCGCAGACTGCTGTCCCCAGAACGAGGGGGAGATAGGGCATGGAGATTATACCTCCGGTGGACATCTGCTTCTCGGGGTGGACGTGCAGAACGTGACGCTCAGCGGCCCCGGCCGGATAGACGGCAATTCGGACGCCTTCCTGCTGGACTCCGAAGGGAAACGCTACCGCAAGAAATCCCTCATCCCGAACCGCCCGTCGCAGATGGTCTGGTTCGTGGACAGCCGTAACATCGTCCTCAAAGACATAGAACTGGCCGACTCTCCGTACTGGAGCTGCTTCATCCTGAACTGCGAAAACGTCAGCATCGACGGATGCTATGTGCATACGCGCCGTAAGGACTACCATACCTTCAACGGCGACGGCATCGACATCGACCGCTGCCGCAACGTGTCCATCACGCGCTGCCGCATCGACACCTCCGACGACTGTATCACCCTCAGGGCCTCCGGGGCGCATCTGCTGCAGAATCCGCAGGATTGCGAGAACGTGGTCGTAACCAGCTGCAGCCTGTCCTCCAGCTGCAACGCCATACGAGTCGGGGTGGGCGAAGGCCATATTCACGACGCGGTGCTGTCAGGCATCAGCATCACCGACACAAAGACGGCCTTCAACATCGTCAGCTCATATTCGAAGGGCGAGCGCGGCACCGACATCGACGGTATCGTCTTCAAAGACATAAGCGTGCAGGCGAGGGACCTTCTGCGCATCCACCATATGCGCTCGAAGGATGCGGTGATAAAGGATATCACTTTCGAGGATATACGCGGCACCGCTCCCGAAGACTCCCGCATCTGGGCGAAAAAGGCCGCTCCGTTCAAGGGAATTGTGTTTCGCAATGTAGAGGTGCCTGCCTGCTTCGAATGCGTGAACGCCCGCGTGAAGGTCTGCGGCGGCCTATTTACCCGCAAAAAACTCACTCGTTCCGAACTCCGTTCCCGCATGGAAAACATCGAGAACGAGAAGAAACTCATGTATTGACCTTTGCTGACGAGAAGCAAATTTAGGGCGCTATCCTCTGGTAATGCCCGTAGCGGGCCATCACAGCCTTCACGTATTCTATGGTCTCGTGGCCCTGGAACTTGCCCAGTTTGACCGTATCGACGGTAAGGATGGAGTCGGTTCGGAAATCCGGAATCAGTTCCACGATATTGTCCCAGTAACCCGGATCCACCCCCTTCCAGCGGGCATAGTTGATGAGGTCGGTCATACGGCTGCCGCCCGCGTTGTAGGCTGCGAGCATCAGTTTGTCCTGCTCTGTCGGGTTGGCCGCCACGCCTCGATAGCGGTAGCGGAGGCTCTTCAGGTAGCGGGTCCCGGCCTTCACGCTCTGCGATGGATCCATCAGGCTGTCGGCCCCGAAGGCCCTGGCGGTAGCCGGCATCATCTGCATAAGCCCCGCCGCGCCCCTGTGCGAAACCGCGTCGTGCCTGAAGTGAGACTCGTGGTACACCACGGCCGAAACCAGGCGCCAGTCGAGCCCGGCCGAATCGCTCCAAACCTTGATGAGCGAATCGTAAGGACTTATCCTGTAATGCTCCTGACGGTCGCGCTCCCCGAAGGGGATGTACCTCGCCTCCGCGGGAGTCTCTTCAAGGACGGAATGAGCGATGAAGCCCGCTGCTGCCACGAGGCCGCAGAAAGCGATGAAAGCTCGTTTGAATCTGTCGGTGAAAGCCATTATTTGACGGTAGCTCTTCTGGCCGGAGAGGAAGCGGACCCCTGCGAGAGACTCTCGCCTATATCGGTCCTATCTCCCTTTCCGCCGCTGGAGGCATGCCCGCCGCGGTTCTTGCCGGGCTGTACGTAGAAGGGCCAGAAGATTCCCACCTTGAGTTCCCTCTGCGTGCCTATGTAGTTGTGGGCGGTGAAGTAGTCGGAATCCTTGAGGGGCCAGCCCATGTTTGCGTTTTCGAGTTTCAGGAAGATGCAGGCGCGTTTCCACTGGATGTTCAGGAAGATGTCCACCACGGGGCCGTTCTCGTAGAGCGAGCGCACCTGGTTGTGGAAGGTGCCGGTGGCGGGATTCCACGCGGGAGCGTACCACTGGGTGTTGTACCAGCCGTTGAGGCCGAGCTGCATAACCATTACGTTGCGGCCGGCCTTGTTCTTCTGTGCTACGAATTCGGCGAACCATTTGAGGTTGAGGGCCAGGGCCGGCAGCGGCAGGACGTTCTGGTTCGACGAGGTCTGCAGCAGCACCTGGTTGTCCAGATGCAGGAAGCCTCCAATCACGAACTCCTTGCGTATCGATGCGCTGAGCACGCTGATGGCGGGCGAGTACTGCCTTACTACCGCCGTGGTGTCATAGTAGATATGGTTCGCGAGCAGGCCGTAGCTCACATTCGCGGAGAGCCTCCACCACGGGATGTCCACGCCCACGCGCAGCTTCGATACGGATTCCCTGCCGAGTTCGGCGTTCCAGGAGTAGTGGTTGGCGTACACGTGTTCGCGGTAGTGGTCGGGGCCGGTGAGCGAAGTCTGGAATCCCGCCCACAGCGAGAGCGGGCTCTTGCGGGCCTTGCGGAAGGGGAAAAGGTTCAGCCTCGCGTTCGCGCCGAGGTCGAAATCTCCGAGATTGGCTCCCGCGAAGAAGAAACATCCCTTGGCGTCCCAGTCGAAGTATTTACTGAGGTTGCCTTCGACTCCGGCGTAGGTGTAGAGGGAATTCTCCTTGTAGGTGCTGCGGGTCTTGAGAGAGTCGCCCATGTCGAGCCAGGTGTCGTAGAGGTCGCCCACCCCGACGTTGAGCCTCGACACAATGGCGTCGTCGCTCCACGGCTGAAGCTTGAGGAAGAGTTTGTTGTCCAGGCTGGTCTGCCGGTAATAATCCTTGCTCGAGCTGTTGCTGTAGTTGTATATGCCGTGGTAGATGTCGTTCACATAGGGGTTGGAAGACGAGAACGTTTCTTCGAAGCGGCGGCGGTACCAGTTCCACTCGCTGCTGTGGCCGATGAAGGCAGTGGTGACGTTGCGGTCGATGGTGTCGACGGGGGCGGGTTCGACCTGGGGCGCCCGGGTGCCGCCGTCGGCCGGGAAGCCCTCGGGAGAGGGGAGTCCGCTCGTCGAAGCGAGGTCGCCGCCCAGCGGGTTCTCAAGGCCGTCAGCGGGAAGCTCTGCAGACAGGGTATCCTTCTGCTTTCCGAGCTCCTTGAGGAAGCTGAAGGGTATGCGGTACTGCTGGTCGAGGAAGACGGTGCGCTTCTTCATATAGCTCTGCGACTTGTTCAGCACCACGGAGATTTCGCGTGCCTCCACGGTGGTGTCGCGCACCCACATGTTGTCCTGCATGCCGCCGTTCTCCTCATGGGAGATGTTGTTGCTGATGATTCCCGCGTGGGCCGTATAGTTCTTGCCGAGATAGTTTCCGGCAAGGGCCGTGGTCTTGTTCCTGGTCTCCTCGTTGTCCAGCATTCCGCCTCCGCCCCAGCGGTCGAAGAGCAGCTGGAGGTTCAGGGCCGGGGTGATGTTCTGCGTGGTGAAGATATGCAGGTTGTCGCTCTCGGTCTCGTCGGAGGCCAGCAGGAGAGTTCCCCAGTACGCGAGCTCGGTATAGGGGGTCTTGGTGTTGTAGTTGGGGAAGGTGCGGTGCGAGAAGCTCCAGGATTCGTAGGGTGTGTACCAGTCCACCCGGCTGTCGCTTCCGCGCTCGAAGTAGTTGTAGTTCTGAACCGGGGAACCGGCCACTCCGAGCCAGGTAGCGTTCACGTCCTGCCTGCGGAAGTTGTAGTCGTAGAAGTAATGGTTGAAAGAGCTGTCCGGCACATGCACGTCCATCTTCTGGAAGTCCGGGTCGAGGGTCCAGGAGATGATGCGCTTGTACTGCATGGAATCCTTCACGGCGAAGCTCTCCAGTATTCGCGGCGTGCTCTCGCGTATGCTGTCGCGTATGGCCTGCCTCTCCTCTTTCGCGGTTTTGATGGAGTCCATCTCCTTCATCTTCCGGTTCATCTTCTGCTCGTAGTCGTACTTGCGGCGCTCATCCTTGCTGAGGCCGTTGTACCATGCGAGGAAGGCGGCCCTGGCGCGGTCGGCCGAATCGCGGGCGTAGAGGGAGTCCAGACGGAAACGGTCGGCGGAATCGGCCCTTGCCATGAGGGTGTCGGGCACCGACCACCAGTATTTGATCTGTTCGGCGAGGGAGTCGCGCACCAGCTGGTGGGTGAGGGAGTCCAGAAGGGCTACGTAGTATTTGTAGCGGAAGGGATCGATTTCGCGCAGGGAATCGGGTGCATGTATGGTGTCGCGGGCCGTGAGGCCGAGGGAGTCTTCATCCGCTTTTCCGGAGAACATGCCCAGCGACTTCAGAAGGCTGTCGCTCAGGGCTATGTCGGCGAAGTCGCCTTTGCGGTTGAGCTTGTATGCGTCTGGTTCGTAGAGCACGGTGTCCACAGCCTCGAAGTCGATGGTGAAGGTCTTGTGGACAGGGGCTTCGAAAGCAAAGCTTCCGGCCAGGGCCAGGCCGGCCACGGCAGCGGGGAACCATATATTGCGAAGCATGCTCATGAACTGCAAATTTACCTATTTTTTTTGATTATCTTTGTAGTTGGACGGAAGCCGCCGTGGAAAAGCTTCGCAAGCATTCCCGCAATCATCCCGAAAGCGCTTCCGGATTTATTTATGGAAAGACTGCTTAAGCTTTATAGGGAGCGTTTCGGCTACGAACCGGCCTCCGTGGAGCTCCTGCCTCTCAGCGGCAGCGCCCGCAAGTATTACCGTATGGCCGCTGGTCCGGCTCCCGGGCGTCCGGCGTCTTCCGGCGCGGTCTCCGGTTCATCCGCGGGCTGTTCCTCCGGCACGGTCTCCGGTTCATCCGCAGGCTGTTCCTCCAGCGCGGTCTCCGGTTCATCCGCGGGCTGTTCCTCCGGCACGAATACGGATTCCGTTGCCGTGATCGGCTGCGTCGGCACCAGCCTTAAGGAAAACCGCGCGTTCCTCACGATCGACTCCGCCATGCGCGATGCGGGAGTGGCCGCCCCCGAGGTCTTCGGAGTGAGCCCGGACGGCATGGCCTACCTTCAGGAAGACCTCGGCGACGGGCAGCTCTTCGCGCTGCTCGGCCCTTCCATCGCGAAAGGAGCCTTCTCCGCGCAGGAGCTCGGCTGGCTCCGCGCCGTCATGGCCGCCCTTCCCGCCCTGCAGTTCGGCACCGGCGAGCGCCTGGCGGCGGCTGCCGACGGATGGTCAGTCTGTTTTCCGGACAGGGAGTTCAACTTCCGTATGGTGAGTTTCGACCTCAATTACTTCAAGTACTGCTACCTCAAGGAAAGCGGCATCGACTTCGACGAGATAGCCCTTCAGGACGACCTCGACCGCCTCACGGCCGACTCCCTGAAGCCTTTCGGGCAGACCTTCATGTACCGCGATTTCCAGGCGCGCAACATCATGATCCGTGACGGAAAACCCTGGTTCATCGACTTCCAGGGCGGACGCCGCGGCCCGGTGCAGTACGATCTCGCGTCCTTCCTTTTCAACGCCGGCACCCATTTCCCTGAAGCCCTGCGCCACGAACTCGAAGACGTCTATATCGACGCCCTCGGCGAGTTCTGCAAGGTAGACCGCGACGAGTTCATGGAGCAGTACCGCCTGATTACCCTGGTGCGCCTGCTGCAGGAGTTCGGTGCCTACGGCTTCCGCGGCCTGATCGAGCGCAAGCAGCTATTCATCGACTGCATCGCTCCGGCCCAGAAGGTCCTCGGCGAACTCGTGGCCGAGCCGTTCGAACGCTATCCCTACCTCACGGATATTTTGCGTAAAGTTGCCGCCGACGAGGGTGGAATTCTGCGGATTATTGCTTAGCTTTGCAGAGAGATGGCAAGTGTTTTCAAGAATATCTGGGACCGCAGCAAGGACGGTTCGAAAAAGGAGCAAAGGGGATTTATCCGCTTTGTGATAGTTGCCACTGCCATTTTTCTCGTGATTCTGCTCGTCAAGAAAGACTCCGTGATCCGCTGGGTGCAGACCGGTTTCGAGCTGCGCCGCCAGAAGAGGGAAATCGAGTACTACCAGGAGGAAATCCGCAAGCTCGACTCCCAGATCGACGGCCTCTCCAACAACCGCGACACCCTCGAGGCCTTCGCCCGCGAAACCTACGGCTTCACCGAACCCGGCGACGACGTCTACCTGGTTGAATAGCGGATCCCCGTTCCTTCCCAGCGCCCTGCCCTCGGCGCTCTTTCCTCAGCGCCTTTCCCAGCGCCCTGCCCCGCCACCTTCCCCGCGTCCTGCCCAGCGTCCTGTCTTCGGTGCTCTTTCCTCAGCGCCTTTCCCAGCATCCTGCCCGTGGCGCTCTTCCCCCGCACCCTGCCCACGGTGCCCTTCCCAGCATCCTGCCCTCGGCTCCCTGCCCAGCATCCTGCCCTCGGTGCCCTTCCCAGCATCCTGCCCTCGGTGCCCTGCCCGCCACCTGTCCGGCTTCTGAATCAACCGGTTTTTCCCCGAACACTTTGCAAGACAAAGTGCCACAGAGTGCAACAGAAGGCAGATTGCCTCGCAAACACACGGTATATTTCGGGGTGTGTTTGCAACGAAAACGGCCATAC
>JAILNI010000043.1 GCA_024691765.1 Bacteroidales bacterium
CGCAAGTATCGACGGGGCGGAACGCTGGGGATAGAATTTGTAAGTGGATGCCCCGAAGAGAAGGTTCGCGCCCGGGTAGCCCTGCAGGAAGCCCTGGAAGGACTGCCACGTGGGAGATTCGGTGACGTCGTTCAGCCAGATATCGCCGGTGAAGGTTTCCGGGGCGATGAGGAGACCAGTCCCCCCTCTCAGCGTGCCGAGGGTGGCAGCGGTTTCAGGGGGTAGCCCCTCCTCCCGCTGGGCCGACAGCGGTGCTTCCGCCGCCAGGGCGCTCTTAAACTGATTTAGGAGGATCTCCGTCTGCTGCGCCTGCGGGAGCGACTGGAACTTTTCGTAGGGATCGAAGTTCGGTTGCGCAATGGTCACCGCCACCGTGCCGTCGGAATCCTCTTCAAAGTGGTACCAGAGATGCGCCGAAGCGGCGAACGGAAGAGCGAATACCAGCAGCGTGGCAATCACCGAACTCCATTTGGCAAATCCTTTCCAGCGGAACCAGGTGCCTTCGAGGACACTTACCAGGAGGCCGAAAAGCGACAGGTTCGCCGCCCATATCCAGAGGCTGCCGCCGAGAGTTCCGGTAAACTCGTACCACTGAATGCTGCGTATACTGCGGGCAAAGGCGTTGCCCAGCACCAACCAGGGCCAGGAAATCTGCGCGCTCACCATATACCAGCGCTCCCACGCTATCCATGCGAACGCGAGGAAAAGATACGGCAGAATGCCTCCGAGGCGCTTTTTGGAGAGCCTGAACAGCCCAAACACGACCGACATCTGCAGCGCGTTCGCAAGCACCGCGAATATGCCGCCGCCAACTGTAGCATTACACACCCAGAAAGTGGTGAATGCGTTCCAGAGCACGAAGCAGGAGTAGTGCCATATCCAGAAATGCTTCACACCATTCTGGCTCGCAACCCTCTCGGCGCTCAGCAGCGGCACCAGTCCGATAAGCGCCAGCGGTCCCAGATGCGGCACCAGCCAAGGCAAACTCATCAGCACCGCACTCAGCAGCACCAGTATCCACATTGCTCCGTAGGGTTTACGCATACAAAGTACAAATATAGTAAAAGTCGGGGGATATGAAAAACATGGATTTCCTTTGTATCTTTGCACTCCCGATGGCAGCCACCAAAGACATACTTCTGGAAAATATCCGCTCCGGCGCTCCCCTCTCGCTCGGGGACAGGGTGCGGCTCACGCTGTTCCTGTGCGGGCCAGCCATACTGGCGCAGCTGGCATCGGTACTCCTGGAGTTCATCGACGCGGCCATGGTGGGAAGTCTCGGGGCAGCTCCTGCGGCATCCATCGGCCTTGTATCCACCAGTACCTGGCTATGCTCCGGCTTCTGCATCGCCCTGTCACAGGGATTCTCAGTTCAGGTTGCCCACCGCATAGGAGCCGGCGATTTCGCTGGCGCAAGGAACGTACTGAGGCAGGGACTCACAGTCGTCACCGCCTTCTCCATGATTCTTGGAATCGCAGCCGCTTCCATTTCTGGCCCGCTTCCCGGATGGCTCGGGGGCGAAGAAGCCATCTGCCGTGACGCCACCGCCTATTTCCGCATTTACTCTCTCTTCCTTCCAGCCATGCAGCTGGGCTTTTTCTGCAGCAACATGCTGCAGTGCAGCGGAGAGATGAAACTGCCGAGCATCCTGTACATCCTGATGTGCGTGCTCGATGTCATCTTCAATTTCCTGCTCATCTTCCCCACCCGCCAACTCCATTTCGCCGGTCTGTCCTTCACAATGCCCGGCGCCGGAATGGGCGTCCGCGGGGCAGCGCTCGGAACGGGTATAGCCGAAGCCCTCGGCGCCCTGGCCGGTCTATATTTCCTGCTGGTGAGAAGAAAGAATCTTGCCATCATCCATGAAAAAGGCCTTTTCCTGCCTCAGCGCGACTGCATGGAAAAAGCCTGGTCCATAACCGGGCCGCTGTGGCTTCAAAACGTGGTGATGCGCGGTGCATATGTGGCAGGCACCCTGATAGTGGCTCCGCTGGGAGCCGTGGCCATCGCCGCGAACTCCTTCGCAATTATTGCGGAAAGCTTCTGCTACATGCCAGGATACGGCACCGGCGACGCCGCCACCACCCTTGTCGGCCAGAGCCTCGGAGCCGGCCGGAAAGACCTCGCACGCGGATTCACCCGCGTAACCGTCTCCCTCGGAACCGGAATGATGGTGGCCCTTGCGGTCGTGATGTACTTCGGGGCCGAGGCCATAATGGGCCTGCTCAGCGTCGATCCGGAGGTGGTTGCATTGGGTGCGAGATGCCTGCGGCTCGAAGCCTTCGCTGAGGCGGGGTACGCCGTCTCCATCGTGGCCGGAGGCTGCTGCACCGGCGCTGGCGACACCAAGGTGCCGACCATGATGAACCTCTGCTGCATCTGGCTGGCGCGCATAGGCCTAGCGGTCATACTCACACCGCGCCTTGGCCTCATGGGCTACTGGATTGCGATGTGCATAGAGCTCAATGTCAGAGGAATACTCTATTTGATACGCATCCGCGGCAACCGTTGGATGGATCACAAACTTATCGGGGACGAATCCCGCTAGAAACCCCTACCTCATTCTCGGCGGACCGCCCATGCCGCGGCCGCCCGGGCCGCGCATCTTGCTGCGGTCCATGTTGCCGAAGCGGTAGGTCAGCGACAGGATTATATAACGTCCGAGGGTGTTGGTGAGGGTTTCGCTGTGGTAGTTGGCCGAATCGCTCACGTTCAGCTGCTTGGCCTGGCCGAGTATGTCGTAGCACTTGAGAGCCAGGGTGAACTTCTTTTTGAAGAGCAGTTTCTGGATTTCGGCGTTGACAACGTATTCGTCGTCCTGCGGGCTTGAATAACCCTCGTACCAGTTGTAGTTGCCCTCCCCCTTGAAGGTGAGGCCCGGCCCGTTCCATGTCCAGGTAGCGGTAAGGCGCACCTGGTTGTTGAAGGTTGCCGTGTTGGTTGAAGAGGAGATGGTGTAGGTACTCCTGTTGTAACGGGTACGTCCGGAGGCCGTAAGTTCCAGGTCGTCGGTGCGGAAAGTCAGGCGGAGGCGCTCGATGAGGAAGAAGGTGCGGGTGCGGTTCTCGGAGAAGTGCTGGGAGAAGTAGGCGTTATCCTCAATGTCTTTCAGCAGATCCTCCATGAAGCCATAGTAGTTATGGTCGTCGGTGTACTTCTTCATGTCGATGTCGGAGCCTATGTACGACGAGGACTCCGAATAGCTGCTGCGCATGAAGTTCGACACCGACCACTTCGACCTCCCGATGGGGATGTTGGCGAAGGCGTTGAAACCGGCGCTGAACGAATCGGGACCGTTCAGGGGCATGGAATAGGCCGCTCCCTTGGAGTACCAGAGTGCGTTCACTACCGGATCTTTCGTATAGGATCCGTTGAAACGGATATTGAACGAAGTGAAGGTTCGCTTGTTGTTGTAGCGCACGTCGCCGAAGACATTGTGCGCGAAATTGGGCCGCAGCGAGGGGTTACCGAAGCCTACGTTAAGAGGGTCGGTGTTGTCGGGCACCGGCATCAACTGCTTGGTGCTGGGCTGGTTAACGTTGCCGCGGTAGAACACGCGCGCGTTGGCGTTCTCGCCGAACTCCCACCACACCATCGCGCTGGGCGCGAACTTCCATGTGGTATAGGTGGTGTCGACCGGAGAATACTTGCCCGACATGCTGTCGTAACGTGTCGTGCTGTTGTAAGTGGTTACGGGTATGGCCGAGAAACCAAGCTGCGCCCTCGACTTGTCCAGCTGGTACATGAGGTTCATGCCTATGTTGTGCTGGTTGGTGCGGTTGATTATCTCGTTTGAATACTCGTAGCTCTTTGAATCCGTTAAATTGTCCCAGGTGTTCTTCTCCGATTCGGAAAGCGCCCAACTGTAACGGTAGTTGGCCTCCAGGAAGAGGTTCTTGGCAATCGGTTCCGTATAGGTGACGCGCCCCCATACCGAATAGCTGTTGCTCTTCTGGTCGATCTGCTGGTTGACCGCAGCTTTCACTCCCCCGACGTAGGTATTGGACACGTTGGTGGAGTTGAGTTTGTTGCCGCTGAGCGAATAGCGGCTCATCACGGTGAGGGTGCGTCCGGCCTTGCCAAGTTTCTGCCTGAGCAGGGCGAAGCCGCTGGTGGTTACGTTGGTGTTGTAGCCCACGTCCTTCGTGTCGCCGTTGTTCACCAGCACGAGCGGAGTGCCGTCCAGGGAATCGGCGTAGGTGGTGTAGGAACTGTTCTGGTTGTAATGACCGTTTCCGAATTCTATGCGCGGCTCGAAGAGGATGGAGGTGTTCTTGTTGAAGACGTGGTCGAGGCGTATGCCGAAACGGTGGCCGTTTGAGACGGTTCCGCTGGAGCCTTTGCTGTCGTACACGAGGTTCGAGTCGTCCAGGTAGGTGACTTTGGAGCTTTCCGTGATGACGTCGTTGCCGGTGTGGTTGAAAAGATAGTTGCCGCTCAGGTCCATGCGTCCGTCACAAAGCGTCCATGCACCGTTGGTGCCGGCCATGTAGGATGTGGTGATTCCGTTGCCTTCACGGCGACCGCCTCCGCGACCGCCGCGCATGCCGCCCATCATGTTTCCGGACAGGTCGTTGAAGCCACGGTTGTTGGTATTGTTGGCGTTGAGCACCACGCTCAGCTGCCTCTCGTCCGTAAAGTTTCCTATGAAACCGGCCCCCTGATAGCGCCAGTCGTTGACTATGGACTTGCTCGAGGGGAGGTCGTGACCGGCTCCGGCCATGAGGTTTCCGAAGGATCCGTGCATCAGGCCGCGCTTCACGGAAAGGTCGATCACCGTCTGCTCCTCGCCATCGTCGATGCCGGTAAACTCAGCCTGCTCGCTCTTCTTGTTGACCACCTTCACCTTGTTGATGATGCTTGCGGGAATGTTCTTGCTGGCGAGTTGCGGATCGTCCAGGAAGAAGGTCTTGCCGTTGATGGTTATCTTGTTGATGGTCTGGCCGTTGGAGGTGATGGAGCCGTCGTCGTTGACCTCGATTCCGGGAAGCTTTTTGAGAAGGTCTTCGAGTACGTCGTTGTCGGTGGTCTTGAAAGACGAGGCGTTGTACTCTATGGTATCTTTCTTAACGATTATGGGATTGCCCACGTCGGAGACCATTGCTCCCTCGAGTTGCTGCGCATCCGGAGCCACCTTAAGCACTCCCAGGGCGAGGTCGCCTTTCACGCTTATTCTCCTGCTGAAGGGCTTATAGCCCATCAGTTCCGCCTTTAGAATGTAGTCCGCACTACGGACTCCCTCGAAACGAACTTTGCCGTCATCACCGGAAAGCACGTACTTGTAAACGTTCTTCGCTCCTTCGCGGGTGAGAGAAACGGTTGCGAAACTGAGGGGTTCTCCGCTCTGAGAGTCCTGCAGGGTTGCGGTTATCCTGTTCTGGGCGCCGAGGGATGCAGACACAAGCAGGCCGAGGGCTATTAGAAGGCTGTGGGTTTTCATACTTGTTTTTGGATGCGCGTGCATACGCAAGGTTTAACGCGAAGCAAAAATTATTTCACCCTGTCCGGATTGTCCTTGATAAATTGCTCCCAGGAAGAGGACTTCCGGCTCCTCCCCTTGCCAGCGGGCTTCTTTCCGACCGGGCTGGTAAGGAAGTAAAAGTGGCACATGGCAATGGCCAGGGCGTCAGTAGCGTCGAGATACTTGCTTTCAATATTGATACCCAGGGTCTTTTCCACCATCAGCGCCACCTGCTCCTTCGTGGCCGCTCCGTTGCCGCAGATTGTCATCTTGGCCTCGCGGGGTGCGTATTCGCTCACGGACATTCCCCTCGCCGACGCGGCTATCATCGCGGCGCCCTGGGCCCTTCCGAGCTTGAGTATCACCTGGGCGTTCTTGCCGTAGAAAGGAGACTCGATCGCCAGGTCGCTCGGATGATGCAGGTCGCAGAGGGCCGATACCTTGCGGTAGATGCATTCGAGCTTGTCGTAAGGCGATGCGATGCCGCGGAGGTCCAGGACTCCCATGTCGATGAAGGAGGGTTTCCCGGAGGCATCGACAGCAACAATCCCGAAACCAAGCAGATTGGTTCCGGGATCGATGCCGAGGATGGTCTTGGGGGCCATCTATTTGATGATGTCGAATCCTGTGTAGGGACGCAGAACCTCGGGAATGACTATTCCCTCGGGGGTCTGGTTGTCTTCGAGGAGGGCCGCCACCACGCGCGGGAGCGCAAGTGACGAACCGTTGAGAGTGTGGCAGAGCTGGGGCTTGCCGTCCTCGTCGCGGTAGCGGAGGTGCAGGCGGTTGCTCTGGTAGGTCTCGAAGTTGGATACGCTGCTGATCTCCAGCCAGCGGCCCTGCGCGGCGCTCCACAGTTCGAAATCGTAGGTGATGGCGCTCGTGAAGGACATGTCGCCGCCGCAGAGCCTGAGTACGTGATACTTCAGGCCGAGGTCGCGGACGAGACCCTCCACGTGGGCGAGCATTTCGTCGAGTGCGGCATAGCTGCATTCGGGCTTCTCCACACGCACGATTTCCACCTTGTCGAACTGGTGCAGGCGGTTAAGGCCGCGCACGTCCTTGCCGTAACTCCCGGCCTCCCTGCGGAAACACGGAGTGTAGGCCGTAATCTTCTGGGGAAGCTGGTCTTCCGTGAGGATGACGTCGCGGTAGATGTTGGTCAGCGGAACTTCCGCCGTGGGAACCAGGTAGAGGTCGTCGAGGCCGACGTGATACATCTGGGCTTCCTTGTCGGGAAGCTGGCCCGTTCCGAAACCCGAAGCGGCGTTCACCACCACGGGGGGTTCGGTCTCCTGATAGCCCGCGGCCGCGTTGCGGTCGAGGAAGAAGTTCACGAGGGCCCTCTGGAGCTTCGCACCCTTGCCCTTGTAAACGGGGAAACCGGCGCCGGTTATCTTGACTCCGAGGTCGAAGTCGATGAGGTCGTACTTCTTTGCGAGTTCCCAGTGAGGGAGAGCGCCTTCGGGGAGTTTGACCTCAGCCGGACCGCCTTCCTTGACCACCAGGTTGTCGGCGGCGCTTTTTCCTTCCGGCACCAGTTCGCACGGCAGGTTGGGAAGGAGGACCAGCTGGTCCTGAAGCTGCTTCGCGGCCTCGTCTCCCTTGGCCAGGAGCTCATTGCTGCGGGCCTTGAGGGCGGCAACCTCTGCCTTCGCGGCTTCGGCTTCGGCCTTCAGGCCCTGCTTCATGAGGCCACCGATTTCGGCGGCGCGCTTCTTCTGCTCAGAGAGCAGCGCGTCGCTCTGCTGCTGCAGGTTACGGCGCAGGGTATCGAGTTCGAGCACCTTCGCCACGATGGGCTCGGCGTCGAAGTTCTTTACCTTTAAACGCGAAACGACCCACTGAGGGTCGTCGCGCAAAACTTTAAGTGTCAGCATATCAGACCTTTGAGATTAGTTCTCGAAAGGCAGAACCGAGACATAGGACTTGTCTTCCTTCTTGCGTTTGAAGACTACGGTTCCGTCGATAAGTGCATAGAGAGTGTGATCCTTGCCCATTCCGACATTGCGGTCGGGATAGTGGACGGTTCCCCTCTGACGGACGATAATGTTGCCAGCCTTTACGACTTCGCCACCGAACTTCTTGAGGCCCAGACGTTTGCTGTGGCTGTCACGACCGTTCTTAGAACTGGATTGACCTTTCTTGTGTGCCATGGTGCTTAAGCGATTGAGTCGATTTTAATCTTGGAAAGTTTCTGGCGGTGGCCGTTGAGAGTCTGGAAGCCCTTGTGGGCGATCTTCTTGAAGACAATGACCTTGTCCGCCTTGGCGGTGTCGTCCAGGACGGTGGCCTTAACCACGGCGCCCTTAACATAAGGAGTACCGACTTTGACCTTGCCTTCGTTGTCCACGAGAAGCACTTTGTCAAACTCTACGCTGGAATCCTTGGCCTCGGGAAGGCGCTGCACGAAAATCTCTTTTCCTGCCTCGACCTTGAACTGCTGGCCTGCAATTTCTACGATTGCGTACATAAAAACAAAAACTTTACAGTTTTGACCGGAGGCGTCCGCCCTGCTGGCGGCTCTTGGCAGGCCCCGCGGCCTTCAAAAATATTGGGGTGCAAAAGTAGTAAAAATTTGATTATCTGCAAAATTAATTGCTAAATTTGCGTAGCAACAAAAATGTTACGCAATGGACAGCGCCTTTATCTACAACCGCTACGTCACCGGAAAGCACAATATAGGCCGTAAAAGCGAGGGAATGATACTCCAGAATCTTCTCGGAAACGGCGAGAACGTAGTCATCTACGAGCCCCCGAAAACCGGCAAGATGTCGCTCATACAGCAGACCTTCTACAACATGCGCATATCCGGCTCCGCCTTCAGCGTGGCCGAGTTCTCCCTGCTCGGCGTGCGTAGCGCCGAAGCCTTCATGCTGCGCATGGGAGACACGGTCCTGCGTACCGTATGCGCCACTCCGGACGAGTATGCCGATGCCGTCTCCACCTATCTGGGAGGCACTCATTTCGTATTCGACAGGCAGCTCTTCGCGGCCGAAGACAAGGTGCTGTCGCTCTCCTGGGATGCCGGAGAAGCCGACCTCGAAGCCATACTGTCGCTCCCGAAACGCATCGCGGCGGCAAACGGAAAGCGCTTTTACATCCTGATAAGCGAATTCCAGGACCTCGGGCTCTTCGACGCCGGCGAAGACATCTGCCGCAAGCTCGACGCCATGCTGAGGGCCTGCTCCCCCGAGGAGAAGAGGCTCTGCTCCTTCATCTTCACGGGCTCCCAGGTCAACGCGATGAAGGAGATCTTCGAGCACAAGGGCATTTTCTTCCGAAGCGCCGAGCATCTGGCCGTGGGCCCTGTGGATACCAAGGAGATAATCGACTATGTGGTAAGGGGTTTCCTCGTCAGCGGCAAGGTTATCGAAAGGGACCTTCTGCTGGGTGTTTGCAAACTGTTCCGGCAGAACATCTGGTACATCAACCACTTCTCCGCCATCTGCGATTCCCTCAGCAAGGGCTTCATTACCGAAGCCACGCTCATGGAAGCGCTCGACATGCTGCTCTCCATCCACCAGCCCCGCTTCGTGGCGGTTATGGAGGGGCTCACCACCTTCCAGTCAAACCTGCTCCGGGCCATACTCGAAGGGCACCTGAAGTTCTCGTCGGCCGAAGTCATAAAGCGCTATGAACTGAGTTCTTCGGCAAACGTCAAGAGGCTCAAGGAAGCCCTCTGCAAGAAGGAAATCATCACTTTCGACGAGCAGGACAGGGCGCAGGTGCTGGATCCCCTTTTCGAATACTGGGCTAAGAAATACTACTTTGGTATAAATGAATAGGATAGCTGTTCTTACCGGCGCCGGAGTGAGCGCCGAATCGGGCCTCGGGACCTACCGCGACAACGGCGGGCTCTGGGACAACTACGACCCCTACGAGGTAGCCTCAATCGACGGATGGTACCGTAATCCCGGCAAGGTGCTGGACTTTTACAACATGCAGCGAGAGCACCTGAAGGAGGTGAAGCCCAACGAGGCCCACCGCCTGATCGCCGCCCTCGAAAGCAGGTACCGCGTCGACGTGATAACGCAGAATGTGGACAACCTCCACGAAAGGGCCGGCAGCACGCACGTGGTGCACCTTCACGGCGAGGTGACCAAGGTCCGCCCCGAGAACTGCTTCAACGACGCCGACGGTTTTTCGGAGAAGCAGGTCTTCGACGTGGGCTACGGCAGGGTCTCGCTCGGCGACAAGGCCCCGAACGGCGTTCAGCTGCGCCCGCACATAGTGTTCTTCGGAGAGGCGGTTCCCAAGCTGATGGAGGCGATCGACCTGGTATCCCGGGCCGACATCGTGCTCATCGTGGGCACCTCGCTCAGCGTCTACCCTGCTGCCAGCCTCTACCGTTACGCTCCGGACGAAGCGCCCATCTACGTGGTCGACCCCAAGCCGGTGCCGCTTCACGACCGACGCATGGAGCAACTGGAGATGGTTGCCACCGAGGGCATGAAGGAACTGTATTCACGCTTGATGAAATAAGGGTTTCTGCTAGAGCAGCGAGCCCAGCAGGATTCCGAAGCGAAGATAGGGCTTCGGATAGTAGCCGCGTACCCAGTCGCAGAGCGCCTCGCCGTAGCCGCGGTTGAACTGGGCGAAGAGCGAGCAGAAGCCGAGTTTATACGCCGCTTCAGCCTGGATGTTGACGTCGAACGGGCCGAAAACCGGAGTGGCGGTGACGGCCAGCTGCCAATTCCCCTTCTGCCAGCCCGCGGTAAAATCGGCATAGCCCAGATAACGCCAGAAAACCTCCTGGGTAAAGTCTTCCTCGTACCAGCCGAAACCGCCTCGAATCTGCCCCTTGAGCACGAGGCCGCTTTCCAGATACGCCCCGTATTCCGCGAATGCGTAGTTGACCGAACGGCTGAAAGTGTCTCCCGCCGTTCCGCGCATCGGGCGGCCGTTGGAACGGTGTTCGAAGCCGAACTGGAGTTTATCCCGCTGAAGTGGAACGTTCAGGTAGAAGCCGGGAACATACACGTTCTCCTTGAAGGGAGACGACTCGTCGAAGAAGTCCCAGAGCGAAATCTGGGTATAGGCGAAGCTCGCGTCCAGCCCTTCCTTGCCGGCGATGTTTTTCCATATGGGAATGCCCAGCCCGAACCGGAACTTGAGGTCGGCGGTGCTTTTGTTCACCGGACCCTCCAGCGGCACTCCCCCTATGAAGTACAGCGGACTGGACAAATCCACCGCTTGCGCCCCGCACGGGAGCGCAAGCAGCAGTAAAAACAGGATTGACGAGACTCTCCTACCCATTCGGGTGCAGTTTGCGATGGAGCTTGAAACTCCAGATCATGCTCTTCACCGTGGCCTTCTGCAGATAAGTCTCGGTGGTATACTGGCCGTTGTTGTAGAAGAAACTCAGGCGCTTGCCGCCTATGAGCCTCTTGGTCACGATGCACTGGGCCGTGTAGAAGGAAGCGTCGATGATTCCGGCTACCGAGAATCGGATGGGATACTCGATTTCAGTATCATAGGGCTCGTTATACATGGCCAGAAGCTTCTCGAGCGACTCCATGGCTTCGTCGGAAGTCTTACCGAGGAAGAGTATGGTCTCGGTAACCTGCTCGAAGGCGATGAAGGTCTCCACTATGCGGTCGGCCGGGCCGAGCCCGAAGTAGTATCCGAACGTTCCGTCCTGATCCTTGTACATGAACAGGGTATAGGTTTCGTCGTCGTTCGTCACCTCCGTTATCTCAACAGGCATGCGCGCAGGAATCTTGTCGATGTCCTGGGCAGATGCGAAAAGGCCCGCGAAAGCGAGAGCGATGCAGAGGAAAAAACGTTTCATTGATATCCTTGATCAGAAGTTATAACTGAGGGAAAGACCGGCCGTCGGCTTCAGATTGCCTCCCTGCACCGGAGTCAGGGAGAGCTTCGGGGCCACGTTCAGGTTCTGGAAGTACTGGTTCCTCACTTTCGCGACCCTGCTTGCGTCGATGCTCGACCAGATTGCAAGACCGAGGTCTGCAAGGCCTGAAGCGGCCAATATGAGAAGTTGCTTCTTTGCAGCGCCCATGTCGGAGAAGCCGTAATTACCTTCTGAATCCTTGACCAGAAGCTTGTTGAGTTCCCCGAGGCTGTCTTCCATTACATCGCTGAGAATCCAGTTTCCGCCGAGGAAGAGAAGGCCGCGGAGAGTTTCTCCCATCACCAGCTGGCTTGCGCCTGGGATGAAGAACGAAACGGCGCCTGCCCAACCGGGTTTGTAGGGATCATCGTCCTGGGCGACATAGGATTTGTAGCTGTAAGTCTCCTTGAGATTCTTATACTTCAACTGGGCGTTTGCGGAAACTGCCGCAACGAGCGCGAGCGCGAGAACTAAAATGAATCGTTTCATTGTTATGACAGTTTTAGTTTATTCCTGTATGTAGATGCAAATATAATGATTTTTGATGAATGGGGAGGGATTTCGTCGCTTCGCTCCGACATCCCTTAGTGTCCGTGAGCAATGCAAATGAAGGTGAGCCTTTGGCTCTTTTTGTCGGCCGTCGTGCACTTACGAAAGCGAGCTTTCGACGTGCCCGCCGGGCAACGTATCGGCAATAAACTATATCGGCACGAATGTCGGGGAAAACAGCCTTGGAGTCGGCGCAAATGGCTTTCCCGACAGAAAAGAAGACGGTGCGTCGGGAAAACTACTCCTCGGCTTCGTAGGTGGTTCCCCTTCCTGATCCGGCTTGTTTGGCAATGCCTTTTTCGACGAAGGTCTTTAAGTGGCGCTGAGCAGTACGCTCTTCAAGGCCGAGGGCCTTTTGATATTCGGCGCGTGATACTGGGCGTGCTTCTTTCAGCAGGTACTCGTATCGTTTGATTTCCATCGGCGACAATCTTTAATATCAGAAAGAGACAATTCCTGACAAAAAAGTGGAGTTTTGACAAGAAGAAAACCTACCCATTGCATCATAGTTTACAGTATCCGTCTGTTACGTGTAGAATCTTGCCGTCATCCGATACTGCGTCAAACTTGAAAAACGCCTCTTCGCATTTCCAAACCAATCTCTCTCCACCATAAAGCATATGCGGCTTTTGAAGCATTTCTCCAAACGAAATGACGCCTGACGCAATTGAGAATATCCATTCGGTATATCCAAGGCCCTTATGTATTGCACTAACAATCACTTGACCGGACAACTTTGGCTCATCAACTATCTCTCCTTTTTCAAATGCCGAATTCAAATCATTTGAATCTTCCTCAGCTTCATCAAAGATCACCTCACAAAAAGGCTTTATAATATAACTTTTTGCCAAAACCGACATCCTTATCACGTACACAGTATCATTGTCTCTGGAATTGGTTGATTTATAATGCTCCGCCATATTGAGTGATTCGAACCTTAATAAAACATTGTCCAAATACTCTTGTCCCACAAACGTTCTGTTGACGGGCTCACAATTATAGCCGGAAAACATACGGCATTCCTTTCCATTAATTCTAGCGGTGACAGAGGAATAATCAATCAAATGCTCCTCCCGGCAAGAACATGTGATAAAAAGAATCATCAACAACAAAAAAGGTATTTGACATCTCTTCATGCTTTCACAGCTTAAATGAACCTCGAACCTTCAATGTTTCACCATCATCGTATGCCACGACATCACATTTATATTCAGCACTATATCTATCATTGTCAATCAAAGTGTCCGACTCTATGATTCTTATCCACCCGTTAATGGCAGAGAACTCTTTTGAAAAATCAGTGGAATATGATTTGGACACAGGCCCATTCCTCCAATGACGATAAACTTTTAAAGAGGCCTTCGTGCTTTCGAGAGTCCCAAACTCTTTCGGTTTTTTATTATACCATTCCTCTTCAGAAAAATCTTCTGTTATTGGGATTTTGGAGCCGGAGACAAAGACATCTTCTTTGATAAAAACCTCAAAACTAACATAATAAGAGAAGACGTCTTCCGTCTTATTGAAAAACAAAGGACCACCGTAATAATTAAAATAGAGCACGTCTCCATCCGTGTATTTTCTTATCCCTTGAGTTTCCTTGCCAAAACTCCTGAGTGAACGATATTCATCTCCATTTACAATCAGACTAACGGTATCTGTATACTTGGAGCATGAAACCGTCATAGCCGTCATTAGACCGACTGCGCAGATTAGGCAAAGATGATTGAGTGACATATCTTTTAGCGACGCTATGAACAATTTGATGATTCTCATTCCCTATGATTATTATTCGTTAAAACAAGATATAGTATGACAGATTACAAAGATGCTGCTAACGCAGGTTTATTCAATTCAACTTTCGACACAAATCTTCTATTCATTATCCCGTAACGAAAAAGAGGGCAACGCTCATGATACTCTGAATTATCAAATACTAAACCCTCATTGAAAGAATAATAGTCTCCATATTCCTCCCATGTGTTCTTTTGATATTTGCTTATATCCAGTCTTGGACAAGATGAGAATTCAATCATCACAATAATCATTGCGGATATATGAATCCATAAGGAAGTTAAACATCTTTCCATGCTTTCCGCTTATTATTGTTCTACATTCTGTGTCGTAAATATATGAAATAATTGATAATTACACAATTATTCATATGCGTCGAATGAGGGATTTGGCCGCCTGCGGCGTCCACATCCCTTGACGCTTGCCGCGGGGCCCTTGCAAAGCAAGGCTGAAGGTCCGACCTGCGGTCGGGCTTTTTTGCCTCGAGGCCACGCGCTATCCCTCTTCCTCCTGGGATTCCGCTGCGCCGCTAGCGCGGCTTGCGCTATCCCTCCCCGCCTGCGGCGGGGCTTGCAATAAGCTATCAAAAAGGTCCAGCTCAAGCAAGCTTGGCTGGACCTTTTGCTACCTTCTTGCGGAGGAAGAGGGATTCGAACCCCCGGTACGTTGCCGTACAACAGTTTTCAAGACTGCCGCCATCGACCACTCGGCCATTCCTCCATCGGGACTGCAAAGTTAGACAAATTCGCGAAAACAGCAAAAGGGCCGAGCAACAAAAGCGGGGGCAAATGCATCTTATTATCGCTTGATTGATTACGCTATGACGAAGAAAGCCATATTAGCCGTTGCAATAATGGTCGCGGGCATATGCGCCTGCTCCAAGGACGGCGACCCCCAGAAGCAGAAAATACAGTTCACTGAACGTCAGGAAATCCAACTTACCAAGAGCCAGCAGGACATAGTGAACAAGGGCAACGGATTCGCATTCAAACTTTTTGGTGAGATTTACAAGTCCGAGGCCGACAAGGAGGTTTTCATCTCCCCGTTCAGCATGGAAGCGGCCCTGAGCATGCTGTGCAACGGAGCCGAGGGCAGCACCTTCACCGAAATCGAGAACGCCCTCGGATACAAAGGCTTCAGCAAGGACGAAATAAACGGCACCTACCGTCTCCTCACGGAGGCGCTGCTGAAAGCCGACAACACCACGAAGTTCTCCATCGCCAACGCGATGTGGCTGAACAGGCAGTTCCCTGTCCTGCCCGCATTCGCCTCCACCCTTACCGAGAATTACGGCGCGAAGGTCGCCAATCTGGACTTCAGCTCCCCCAACGCCCTCGAAGCCATCAATAAATGGACGAAGGAGAGCACCGGCGGAATGATTCCCACCCTTTTCGACCATCTGGAACCGAGCTGGGTTTACATCCTTGCCAACGCACTCTATTTCAAGGGCATCTGGAGCGAGAAATTCGATGCTGAGAACACCAGGCAGGAGACTTTCTACTGCCTCTCGGGAGAAACCGTAAAGACCGATTTCATGCGCGGCGAGATACCCTGCAGGTACACATACGACGAAGACAGCCGTGCCGCGATGTGCGAGCTGCCCTTCGGCAACAAGAGCTTCCAGCTCTGCATACTTCTGCCCGATGCCGGAATCGACTTCAACGGTTTCGTAAAGGGGCTTTCAGCAGAGAAGTGGAACGCCATCTCAAAGAACCTGTATTCCACGGACCAATACGTTATCATCCCAAAGATGGACGTAAGTTTCACTGGAACCGATTCGTTCAAGGATGCCCTCGTGGCCATGGGCATCCAGAGCGCCTTCAGCGGGTCGGCCGATTTCAGCGCGCTGAGCAACGTGCCCACCTACATCAGCGACGTAATACAGAAAGCACGTTTCAAGATGGATGAGAACGGAGCCGAGGCGGCGGCCGTAACCGGACTTATCGCCAAGGAAACCGCCGTTGCGTGGCCTCCCCAGTTCTTCGCCGACCACCCGTTCGTCTATGCAATAAGGGAGTTCTCCACCGGCGCCATACTCTTCATAGGCGCCTGCAAGAACCTTCAGTAAGGCTACTGCAACTCGCCGTCGTACACTTTGAGCGACCCCTTCCACCAATTCGGTATGGAGGGGTCGTTAAGTATTTCATCGGAACTGCGGCCGTGGCCCAGGATCACATTCTGCTCGAGCCAGGCCTTTTCCCACTCCCAGAGATAGATCATGCAGGCCGCCACGTCGTGACCGTGACCTTCGAGACGCACCGCCCAATAGGGATAGCCCTGCTTCTTGAGCCTTTCCACCAGGGAGGATGTGCCGAAAATGCCCAATTTGAGAGCCTGGGTTTTGGTATATTTCACCAGTGTATCCTCGGTTCCGTGGAACATCAGAAGCGGACAGGGCTGCGTATTCCATGAGGGAGCTCCCTTGTCGCTCATGATGGCACCAGAGAAAGACATTATCCCGGCGAAGTTGAATCCCTCCGGCAGCATGGCGGCGTTGGGCATGCGGTTCACCAGTTCCCATTCTGCAGTGAGGGCTATCATGGCTCCTGCCGAAGAACCGCTGAGCACTATGTTTGCCGGATCAACACCCAGAGTTTCGGCGTTGTCGATGATGAAACGCACGGCGGCGAAACAGTCCTGAACACCCACTTCCGCACAGGCCCAGACAAACTTTTTGGCTGTTGAGACCAGCTGGAAAAGACTGAATCCCAGATCCTGCCCCTTGAGAATGGGCACGTAGTCGGCGCTGATTACCCGGTAGCCGTCGTCGTTCAACTGCTTGAACCATGACATATAGCTGGGATCATTTCTGCTTCCCATCACAAAGCCCCCGCCGAAAAGCCACAGGATAGTGGGCTTGGGACGTCCTTCGAGAGTGGTCTCGCTTTCCGGAGAGGGATCGTAAACATCCATATACAGTTCTACCGTATCCCTCTGTCCAAAGTAATATGTGGCGGACGGAGCGTAGTCGATATTCTGGGGCTGGGCCTCCATGGGCGCGGGAACAAAGAATGCCGTAAGGGCTGCTATTATTAAATATCTTTTCATAATCGGGAATATTCGGAAACAAATTTAACAATAATTGGCGATTATTTCTTAACTTTGAAGGTTAACGGCTAATACTTTAAACCAATTCTATATGGACAATCCCAAGTACAACTGGACCTTCGCCTCCGTAGGCGGCGCGGTGAGGGTTAAAATCAGCAGCGGAGAAGACATCGCCCATCTCGGCGAGCTCGACCGCAAAATGTGGACGGTGCTCAGCTGCCCGGTAACTGGCCTCGAGTTCGATGACAAAACTCTGAAAATCATCGACCGCGACGCCGACGGCAAGATTCGCGTGGACGAGGTTATCGCCACCGCACAGTGGATAACCCGCATCCTCAGGAATCCCGACGACCTCCTGAAGGGCGCATCCGAACTTCCGCTGGAAGGCTTCAACACTGCCGATCCCGAAGGCGAGACCCTTCAGAAATCGGCGAAGCAGATCCTGGCCAACCTTGGCCTCGAGAAAGACGCCATCTCCCTGGAAGACACCGCCGACAACGCAAAGATATTCGCCGGCACGCCCTTCAATGGCGACGGCATCATAACCGCCTTCTCCTCTGAGAAGCTGGCCGAACTCATCGGCAAGATAGCATCTGTCACGGGTGGAGCCACCGACCGCAGCGGCGAGACCGGCGTCACTGCCGACCAGATCGAGGCCTTCTACGCAGCCTGCGCCGACTACGCCGCCTGGAAGGAGTCTCTCACCAAGGAGGCCCTCCCCTACGGCGATGCCACCGCCGACGCACTTGCCGCCGTTGAAGCCGTGGCCGCCAAGGTGGCCGACTACTTCGTGCGCTGCAAGCTCATCAGCTTCGACGCCGACGCTTCCGGAGCGGTAGACGTAGACGTGGAAAAGATTAAGGCCATCTCCGCCGAGGATCTCTCCTCGAAGTGCGAAGACATCGCCCTCTACCCCATCGCAAGGCCCGACGCAAAGGGCGTGCTCCCGCTGGGCGAAGGCGTGAACCCCGCATGGCAGGCCGCAATCGCAACGGTGAAGGCCCTCGTCTTCCCGAAAAAGAACAGCGTTACCGAAGCCGAATGGAACGCCGCCCTGGCATCCTTCGGTCCGTATAAGGAATGGGTGGCCGCAAAGAAGGGCGCCGAAGTGGAAGCTCTCGGACTCGATGACGTGAAGGCCATACTCAAGGCCGACGAAAAGGCCGCCCTGCTCGATCTCATCGAAAAGGACAAGGCCCTCGAAGCGGAAGCCATAAGCATCGAAACGGTAGACAAAGTGCTCCACCTGCTCCGCGACTTCTACACCTTCCTCAACAACTACGTGGTGCTGGCCGATTTCTACGATGTCGACAAGAAGGCCATCTTCCAGGCCGGACGCCTGTACATCGACCAGCGCAGCACCGACCTCTGCATAAAGGTGGCAGGTCCCGCTCCCGAAATCGCATCGCTCAGCGGCATGTACATCCTTTATTGCGCCTGCAAGAGCGAAAAGCTCGGCAAGAGTTTCAACATCGCAGCAGTTCTTACCGACGGCGACGTGGACGGCCTGCGCACGGGCAAGAATGCCGTGTTCTACGACCGCGCCGGCAACGACTACACCGCAGTGGTAACGGGAATCGTGGAGAATCCCGTCTCCGTAAGGCAGGCTTTCTGGAGCCCCTACAAGAAGGTTGCACGCATGATCAACGACCGCATCGACAAGAAGGCGGCCGAGAAGAACGAAAAGTCGATGGCAGGCCTCACCACCGCCACCAACACAGCAGCTGACGGGAAGGCCCCGGCAATGCCCTTCGACATAGGCAAGTTTGCCGGCATTTTCGCCGCCATAGGCATGGCAATCGGACTCGTGGGCGCCGCTCTGGCAGGAATAGCTGCGTCTCTCAAGGGACTGCACTGGTGGCAGTTCATCCTTATCATCGCGGTTATCATGCTGCTCATCTCCGGCCCGTCGATGTTCATCGCATGGCGCAAGCTCCGCCGCCGCGACCTCGGCCCGGTGCTCAACGCCAACGGCTGGGCGGTCAACGCCAAGTCCCTCGTGCGTCCGAAGTTCGGCAAGACCCTCACCTCCATCGTTAAGTTCCCGGCCCTCAAGGCAGTGGATCCCGCCGAAGCGAAAAAGGTTCGCAGGCGCAGGTTCTGGACCTGGGTCATTGTCATCCTGCTGCTCGCGGGAGGCGCATTCTGCGGATGGAAGCTCTACCAGAAGAAGCAGGCCGAAAAGGCAGCCGCTGCCGAAGCAGCAGCAGTGGAAGCCGTTGCCGAGGCACCCGCAGAGGCGGAGGCCGCAGCCGAAGTTCCCGCAGAAGCACCCGCAGAACCCGCTGCGGAGTAGTTTTTTGAAAATTGTTATATTTGCAGACCAAAACGACAATGTCATAACACTAACACAACAAAATGAAAAAGATTATTCTCACTCTCGCTCTCGTGGTTGCAGCAACCACCGCAGCGTTTGCTCAGATCGATGGACTTACCGTTGGCGCAGGTTATCTGGACAACACCATCAAGACCGTTTACACCAGCGGAAGTACCACTACCACCAGTGCACGTACCCTTGGCGGTTTCTATGCCGGCCTTTCCTACGATGTCCTTACTCTCGGCCCCGGCATCATCATCACTCCGGGTCTTGTTTTCGCAAGCACTTCCTTCAAGGGTGAGGAAGATCTGGTTGGAGGCGTAACCTCCGGAAACGAAAGCTATCTCGCCGTTCCCGTGAACTTCAGCTACAAGCTCGATCTCGTTCCCGGAACTCTTGCAATCGCTCCTTATGCAGGCCCCACCTTCGCTTACGGCCTCTCCTCCAAGTCGACTTATACGCTCGGAAACACCTCCAACACTACCGACAACTACGATGGCACCACCTATGGCAAATTCGACCTCATGGTTGGCGTTGGTCTCGCTTTCGACATCGTTGATATGATTCGCGTATCCGTTGGCTATGACATGGGCCTTCTCGATCGCAACAGCGACAGCGACTACAAAGTTACCACCAGCAATATCAACTTCGGCGTAGCTTATCTCTTCTAATTGAATACCTTTCAATAGCAGATTCGGGAGAAGCCCACACGGGTTTCTCCCATTTTTTTGTATCTTTGCCCCGATATGCGAAAGGTCCTGGCAATAATCGCGGCGGCGCTCCTCGGAAGCGTCTGCGCCAGCGCGCAGTTCTCGCTGAAAGCGGGATACCAGAAAAGCCAGATAATCAGCACAAACGTCGCAGCCGACGGATTCCGCAGCTACCTGTATGCGTGGTTCGACGGCTTCTACGCCGGGGCAACATCGAGCTATTCACTCATAATTCCGGGGCTGAGTTTCGACTATTCCATACTCTACTCCTACGCCACGGGCACCGAAACCGACGTGCTGAGCATCTTTGCCGATCCCCACTACGAGGCGACCAAAGCCGGGCAGTGCATCACCGACGAGCACTGCATCCGCGTTCCGGGCACAGTCAACTACGGAATTGCCCTGGCGAAGGATTTCAAGGCATCCATATTTGCGGGAGCCGAAGTCGATTACTGCCTCTCGTCCAAGTCGTACTCCTCGTGGCCGGGGCTGGACGGAGTCAACCACTGGAATGTAGACCACTTCGGAGCGGACACCAACTACAATGGCTACACGCGCTTCGACCTTGGCGTCCTCGGAGGCCTTGGGTTCGAATTCATGAATATGATACGTCTGGAGACAGGAGTACGCTATGGCCTTTTGGACCGATCCGCCAAGACGGACGACAGCTTGCACGCCTTCGGCATCTACGCCGGCCTGGCCTGGTTGTTCAAATAAAAAAGAGTTTCATTTCTGAGGCTCTTTCTTTTCGTCTTTCGCGAAGAATTTCCATTGGAACAGCAACAGGTAGAACGCCCCTACCGTTACGCAGCTGTCGGCAAAATTGAAAACCGGACTGAAGAAAATGACTCTTTCGCCGGAACGGATTATGGGGAAGTAGAACATGTCCACCACCTTGCCGAACATAAACGGGGCGTAGTCCCAGATGAGACCGTAGAAAAGGCTGTCGATGATATTGCCGAACGCACCTGCTGTTATTAGAGTGAGCCCGACCAGGACTCCGACAGGGGCTTTTCCCTTTTTATTGAGGGATGCAATCCACCACACAAGGGCGCCGCAGAGGCAGATGCGGAACAGGCTCAGCAGGAACTTACCCACAGCGCCTCCGAACTTCATGCCGAAGGCCATGCCCTCGTTTTCCACGAAGCATATCCGGAACCACTGCCCTATTACGGGAATCTGCTCGCCCAGGCTCATGTTCGTCTTGACCAGCACCTTGATGATCTGGTCGGCCACGATCAGGGCCACTGCAAGCAGTACCAGTAAAAGTCCTCTGCGCGCTGTCCTGCTCATCGGCGGCTAATTCTTTCCCTGCTTGGCCAGCATCTCCTTCGCCTCAACCGTGAGGGTTGCGTGCGGAACGAGACGGAGCCTTTCCTTGGGGATGAGTTTTCCCGTGACGCGGCAGACACCGTAGGTCTTGTTCTCGATGCGGACGAGGGCCGCTTCGAGGTTCTTGATGAACTTGTACTGCCTCTGGGCAAGCTGGCTCGCCTCTTCCTTGGTGAGCTGGTTGGCACCGTCGTCCTCAACCGTCTTGAAAGACGGGGAGGTGTCCTCGATGTCGTTGTTGCCGCCGTGCATAACTACCTGACGCAGAGTGTTGTACTCGGCGCGGGCCTTCTCGAGCATTCCCTCGATGATTACGCGGAATTCTTCGAGTTCCTCGTCGGAATAGCGGGTTTTGATTTCTTCTGCTGCCATAATCCGAATTATTTGCGTGTTGCTTTAATGCTTATTGTTTCGTCGTCCCATGCCACCTCGGCGCCTTCCTTCGCAGCGGAAAGTTCCACCGATAGGGCCAGGGTCTGGGACGCTATGTACTGCCTGTATTCACCGAGGCAGTCCTGAATCTCCCTGAGCGCTTCGCCCTCGGCCCAGATTGCCACGTCCACCTTGTCGGTGACTTCGAAGCCGGAATCCTTGCGTATGTTCTGGATGCGGTTCACGAGTTCGCGGGCGGTACCTTCACGGCGAAGGGCGTCGGTGAGTTCGATGTCGAGCGCCAGGGTGAGGGCGCCGTCGCTGGCGACGAGCCAGCCCGGCATGTCCTGGGAAATGATTTCGTAGTCTTCGGGGCTGAGTTCCACGGGGCCTCCGGGCAGCTGCAGGCTGTACTCCCCTGCCGCCTTGATAGCCGCGATGGTCTCCTGCGGAAGACTGCCGAAAGCTCCGGCGATTTCCTTCATGCGGGCGCCGTACTTCTTTCCGAGAGAGCGGAAATTGGGCTTTATCTTATATGTGATGAGGGAAGCGGCATCGTCGATGAACGAGGCTTCCTTCACGTTCACTTCAGTGAGTATGATATCCTTCACCTGCTCCAGCTGGACGCGCACCTTTTCCGACACCACCGGTATCACCAGGCGGGAAAGCGGTTGACGGACCTTGATATTCACCTTGCGGCGAAGCGCCAGAACCAGGGACGTGGCCTTCTGGGCGAGTGCCATGCGCTCTTCGAGGTCGGAGTCGACAAGGGAAAGGTCGGCCTCGGGCATATCGGCCAGATGTATGCTCCCCTCGCCGCCAAGGTCGGCCCAGAGCTCATCGGCATAGAAGGGCGCGATGGGAGCGGAGAGCAGGGCCACTGTGCGGAGCGCGCTGTAAAGCGTCTGGTAGGCCGACAGCTTGTCTTTGCTCAGCCCGCCGCCCCAGAAGCGTTTGCGGCCAAGACGGACGTACCAGTTGGACAGCATGTCGCAGACAAAGTCCTGTATGAGACGGCCTGCGGTGGTGATATCATATTCCTCGTATGCGGCGCGGACGTCGCGGACGAGGCTGTTCTGCAGAGAGACGATCCAGCGGTCGAGCTCGGGACGCTCCGCCACCGGCACCTCCGGCTCTCGG
>JAILNI010000031.1 GCA_024691765.1 Bacteroidales bacterium
CCAGGATGTCCACCCCGTCGATCTCGATCTGCCCGCCCGACGGCTCTTCGAGACGGTTCAGGCAGCGCAGAAAAGTGCTCTTGCCCGTGCCGGAAGGACCGATGATGGAGATCACTTCGCCTTTGGAGATCTCACAGTTCACGTCGCACAGCACGGTGAGCTCCTTGCCGGCGTTGTTGAATACTTTGCTGAGGTGTTTGACGGTTATCATGGCGGATTACATCTTCGAATTGACGCGCCGCTCCATGACGTTCAGGGCGCGGGCGGAAAGGCGGGACAGGAGGATAAAGATGATGGAAACCAGGATCAGCGGGAAGAACGCGTCGAAGGTGCGGGCGCGGACCATGTTGCTTGCGTAGGTGAGGTCTATCACGGCCACGTAACCCACGATGGACGTGCCCTTGATCAGCGAGACGATCTCGCCCTTGAACACGGGGAGACGTGGCGAAGATAATGTAGAAGGAGACCAGCAGCAGGATGAGTATCGGCAGGCTCCGCATCAGCTCGATATAGGTGCCGGCCGTCCGGGACAGGATGCGCTTGCGGGACAGGCGCATCGCGCAGAGGACGGCCCCCCCCCACAGCGTGGCGAACAGGATCGCGAGCAGGGACACCTTCACCGTCACGCCCAGACCGTCCAGCAACACCTGCCGGCGGTCCTCCGTGAGGAGATTCGCCTCGATGCTTGCGCGCAACTTTTCGCCGATGAGATACATGCCGGGTGCGTGTGTGTGGTCAGTATGCAAATCTAATCAAAATATACACAAATTAGAAAGATTAATTTCTATATTTGTGCAAGTATAACGCATTTTACTAACTAGTAGATTACCTTATGAAAAAAGTATTGCTGTCGGCATGCCTTTTGGCATTTTCCCTGCTGGGCCTCTCCGCCCAGGAGACCATTCCCGTGAACTTCCAGGGCGAAAAACCTACCATCAGCGACCTTGCGTGGGCGTACGTCAATTATGCGACCATGCCTGAGGAAGGGGACGAAGAGGAAGAAGAGGGATACTTCAACGAATCGATCGGTGCCGTGAAGAATGCGATGAGCCTGCAGCGCGCCAACAAGGCGCTGGGGGCGGGCGAGACACTCTCCATCGACCAGCGCAACGGCTTCGTCCTCTATGAGTGGAAAGGCGACGACAACGCCCGCCTTCGCGTCGAGATGTGCTACTGGAACGAATCGGACGGCCAGCACCGGCTCTTTGCCTGCGGCGTCTATTACTTCGACGGCGACAAATACAGCGCCGGCCAGTTCGACGGCCTGACCTTCTACCGCTACGAAAACGCCACCAAGAAGATGGCCCTGGCGGATGACTTCGGCTTCGACGTGGAGTACTTCACCGACGACGATGCCAGCGTCACCTACGACCTTCCGCGCTCCGGCAAGAACATTACCGTCAACTACTGGTACCAGGACGGCACCAGGAAGCAGAAAACGCTGCAGTTCGACGGCCGCCGGTTCCATTTCTAATAAAATTACACTTTTTCCCAACCTTTCGCCGGGTTGGTCCGTCTAACAGTTGAAACCACCTCACAAAAGTGGAAGCAACTGTTAAACTTATTAATCATATCCAGCCATGTTAACTGAAATCCTTGTCCCTATCTTCGTGTGCGTCATCCTTCCCGTCACCATTGTCTTTATCGTCGGCCGCACCAAGCAGAACGAGATCAACCGCAAGACCGAGGTCATGATCAAGGCCATCGAGAACGGTGCCCAGATCGATCCGGAGATGTTCAAGTCCACCGAACAGCCGAAAGCCCCCAAAACACTCAAGCAGGAGCTTGTCGAGAAACTCACCGGCGGCTGCGTGGTCACGCTGATGGGCGTCGCCTTCCTGGCGTTGTACTGCATCGACCGCTTCATCCCTGGCGCCCACATCATGTTCGGCAGCTGGCTGCCCGTGGCCGGCGGCGTGATGCTGGCGGTCGGCATCGGCCTGCTGGTCTCCTACTTCGCCAGCAAGAACCTCCTTGCGGACGAGATCAAAGCCGAAGAAGAAGCCCTGAAGAAATAAGTCCATGACCCAGGAGCGGTTCATCGACCTCGTCAGAGCAGAGCAGGAGCCCCTACGGCGGTTCCTGCTCGGGCTGTGCTGCGGCGACGACGCCCTGGCGGACGACATCGCGCAGGATGCGCTGGTGCGCGCCTACGTGGCCTCCGGCAACTTCCTCGGACTGAGCAAGTTCAGCACCTGGCTCTTCCGCATCGCGTACAACTGCTACATTGACCATTGCCGCCGGCCCGGGCGCGAGCACGCCGCGCTGGAGAGCCGCGAAGCGCTCGCCGTCCCGTCCGGCGACGCCTCCGACAGCCGCTTCCGCTACCAGCAGCTCTACCAGGCGCTGGAGAAGATCCCGGAGAAGGAAAAAGTGGCCATCGTCCTCTTCTACTTCGAGGACAAGAGCATCAAAGAGATATCGGCCATCCTGGACATGCCGGCCGGTACCGTCAAATATCATTTATCATCAGGGAGGGGACACCTCAAACAATACATCCAGTTATGAGCGAGCTCGAACAATATCTCAAAGACCACAAACCCGTGGTGAAGGACGATCCGACCTTCCTGCTGGAAGCGCAGCGCCGGATGAACGCCGTCGCGGGTATCAAAGGCGAGGTGGACCGCCAGCGCCGCCACGGTCGCCGGGCCCTGGTCATCGCGCTGTGCGCAGGCCTGGTCCTTGGCGTGGCCGTCAGTGCGGTCGCCTTCTTCTACCCGGTCAAGCCCGATTCTGTGGGGCAGGGCATCCTGGACAGCCTCAGCCTCTTCCTGCAGGACTACCGGGAGTACCTCCTGCTGCCCACGGCCCTGATCGCCATCGCCCTGGCCCTGGTGCTCTTCAGAAACAAAAAAGGCTCCGCGTGGGGAGCCTTTTGATATCGCTGTTTTCGATAGTTATTTCACCGCTACGCAGCGGGTAGGGAAAGCATTTTTATTCTTTTTTTGGCAGACGGAGGGGCAGCGCACCGGGCAGAATCTTGAGATGGAACTGCGATCCGGGCAGCTGCTCGCCATCTAAATAGATGTCAATCAAATCTTTGCTGCTGATGGTCACTTCCCGGCCCTGCCGGAAGATGATCCGTTTCCCGGCCGCCTTGCAGCCGATGTGGTCACCCTTGCGGTAGTGGGGGATCAGCAGCAGGAGGCGCAGCAGGCTCATCGCGCGGAAGTAGCATACGTCGATCAGGCCGTCGGCGCACAGTTGAACTCGCCGCCCACGCGGTGTCCGTTGGCGAAGGTGCAGAGCACCATCGGACCGCGGGCGATGCGCTCGCCGTCCACTGTCACCTTGATGCGGTTGTATCGGCTGGTGAGGATGGCGTTGATCACGCCCAGCGTGTAGGCCTGGTGGGCGGATTTCCCCTGGGCCACCAGCTCGTTGGCCCGGGAGGCCACCTTGGAGTTGAAACCGATGTTGCAGACATTCAGGCAGTAACTGTCGTTCACCTGGATGACGTCTACAGGTTTTACGGTGCCGGCCAGCAACCTCCTTGGCCGGCTTGAGCAGCGCGTGGAGCTGCGGCGGGAAATCGGTGCTCAGCATGCCCATCTGGATGGTGCGCGCCACGTTAAGCTCCGATTCCATGCGCTCGTTGTCGCTCTTGGTGGTCTTCATCTGCACGATAATAGTCCGTGATGGAGTTCTGCAGGTAAACGAAGCTGTCCCGCAGACGCCGCATCTCGTCCCGGCTGGAGATGTCCGGCAGGGAGGCCTTGAGGTTGCCCATGCCCATATTCATGGCCGACACGGACAGCTCCGTGATGGGGCGTGTCATCCGCCGGATCTCCCGCCGGCACACGAAATACACGATGACCAGGCCCACGACGCCCACGATCGGCAGGCTCAGGGCCAGCATCAGCGGGGCCTCGCGGGCGCTCTCATTGCTGATGACATATTGGGACACAAGTCCGATAATGACGAAAGAGGTGAGGAAGATAACGGAAACGATGCCGATAATCCTCCAGCTCTACCGGCTAGAAAAGGATCTGTTATTCACTTGACAGGTTTTTTGGGTTCAGTTGGTGTTTTTCAAACTTTCCTGAAGTCCAGGGTGACACGGTAGATGCTGCCGTCTTCGCGCATCCTGAGGGCTTCCAAACGCATCATATCCTTCCGGATTTCAAACTCCCAGGAGATGCTGTTTGGTTCTGTGCCGAAGCCGAGATTCCTCCAGCGCATGAAGAGCACGTCGCCGTCGCAGAAATACTGGCTGTATGCGTCGAGCGACGTCTCCCAGGAGCCGTCCTTGGCCTGGCGATAGTAGTTGTAGGTGCCATCCGCCAGGAATTCGAAGCGGCATTTCACGCCGTCAGGCAGGCCCGAATCGTCTTCCCGCAGTTCTTCGCCTTCCCAGGTGCCGACAATCTCCTGGCTGTAGTCAACATCATCCCGGAGGAATACGCCGGTATATTCTTCGTAAATCTCATTCAGGCCAATGATTTCCCGGACCTTGCAGTCGCAGATCATCATATCGTCGTAGAGGGTCTTGATCCGCATCACGACGTTATAGGAAATATCATCGTTCAGGCTACCGTTCAGCGTGACGGTATCGCCGTTGTAATCTGTCGTGACCGGCACCTGCCGGGCCCAGTCTCCTTCAAAAGAATCCACAAGCATGCTGATGTTGGCCGTGCTGGGAGATGTGAAGGTGATGAGGAATCCGCCGTCGGTCGGAATGTCTTTGCCGTCGGTTTGTACCAGCACCCATTTACCTTTGATCTGGGATGACACGGAGACGTGCTCGACGTCGCAACTTGTTAAGGAGAAAACGGCCAGAAGTGCCGCGATGAGAAAAGCCTTCGCTCTCATGTAAATTAGTGTTAATAAGTGGCTGTTCAAATGCAAATATAATAATTCTTTATTTATACATGGCGCAGAATCTGTATCTTTGCCCCCTGTTAACTCGATTGAATATGAAACGTACCATCCTTATCCTGTTGCTTTCGTTCGCTTCGTTCTGTACGGTCGAAGCCAGAGAATACTCGGTCCACGGCCCTCAGGGCGGCATTTCTTTCAAGGTCAGCGTGCCGGAAGGCCTCCGTCCCGACACGGACAAGTGCCCGATGGTCATCCTGATGCACGGGATCTTCTCCAGCAAGGACTACAACCCCATGCCTGCGCTCGCCAAAGGTCTGGCGGAAGCCGGCATCGCCTCCATCCGTTTCGACTTTGGCGGCCACGGCAACAGCGAAGGGAAGAAGCAGTATATGACGATCGAGAAGGAGATCGCCGAAGCGATGGCCATATACGAGTACGCCAAATCTCTGCCCTACGTGAGCGAGATCGGCTTTCTGGGCCATTCGCAGGGCGGCGTAGTGGCCTCCATGACCGCCGGCCGTCTGGCCGGAATCCAAGATGCCCCGAAGGCGCTGGTCCTGCTGGCGCCGGGAGCTGTTATCAAAGAGGCCTGCCAGGCCGGGAAATTCTTCAACGCCCGCTTCGACCCCAAGAATCCGCCTGAATTCGTGCGCTGCTGGGGCATTTACAGATTGGGCCGGGAATACCTGCTCAGCACCCAGGAGCTGGACATCTACGGCACCGCATCGGCCTTCCAGGGGCAGGTGTGTATCCTCCACGGCGACAAAGACGGCATCGTGCCGCTGTGGTGCAGTGAGAAATACAAGGAGACGTACGGCGATCGGGCTGTCTTCACCGTCGTCGAGGGCGAGAACCATACGATCAACCGCCGCCGCGATGAAGTGGTCCGCCGTGTCGTCGCCTTTTTCCAGTCAGTTTTCCGCTAGAGCCTGGCGGCGTGGATGACGGTTGGACGGGGGAGCGTCAACGGGCGTATTCCAGTTCTACGGAGTAATCCGTGGTCATGCGAAGCGCCGGGTCGTCCCCGATCATGTGCTTCTCGAACGAGGTGATGGGAGTGCCCGTGTAGCTGTATTCGTATTTGATGTTTGTCGAAGAGTTGATGCTCGTCGGCAGGTTCTTGCTCAGGCCGTCGATCCCTTCATAGTCGAAAATGATACCCCTGTCCGGAAGGATGAGGTACACGAAGCCGTGCAGCGGGTTGACGGCCGTCCTCCCAGGTGAATTCGTGGGCCAGGTGGCGCGCATTGTGCTTATCCACCAGGACCGTCCACGTATGGGTGACGGGATTCAGCATTTCAGTCTTGAGGTGGGAGGATTCGTAAATGTTTGCGATCTTCTGATCGGGGAACGTGCTGGGGTAATTCTTCTTGTTGCCTTCCTTGTTGCAGGCTGCCAGAACGAGCACTGCCGGGCCATCAATGCGGCCTTTCTGTAATTCATAGGGTATTTAATTGTATTGTTCCTTTCGGGCCGCAAAGTTGCAAAAATAAATGATACAGAAAAGGCTTAACCACTGCATCAGGCTGTCTATCGCAGAAGGAGCGGTCCGGCAGCGTAAACGGCGTCTGCTATAGCCTCTTCCACCAGGTTGGCCGAAAGGGCGCCCACGGCATTCAGGTTGGCCGAAACTTTTTTTTCGTCCGGTCCGACGGAGATGGCATAGACGGTGTCTCCATCGGCCGTTGTAAAGGCGGGATTTATACTTCTTGCAAGGCCGGCCGATGCCATCTGGGAGAGGTGCTTGAGCTGGGCAGGGGTGAAGTCCCCGTTGGTGAATAGGGCAACAAGGGTGGTATTGGTGGTGCCGGAGGGGGCGCTGATAAACAGGTTCTCTTCGGCCGTTTGCAGCAGCGTTGTGTAAGAATCGGCCTCATCGGATTGCATTCCTGCTATTTTCTTTCCTTGATAATAGATGTCTCCGTAACTGTTCAGTACTACGGCAACACCGATCTGGAGAGGACCCATCTGGGCGGCGGCATACCCGATGCCGGCCTTCTGGGCCAGGGCTATTCCGGCTGCTTTCCCTACGGTGGCACCTGTCCCGGCACCTACGCTTCCGCTGCGGGGATCGTTGGCTGCAAATGAGGCCTCACAAGCTGTGTAGCCCATCTTTTCGTCCGGCCGAACCGTGGCGCTTCGATACCCCAGGTCATAGATGCAACTCTGGCACACGAGGGGGACCAGGGCGCTGCCGGTCTCGTATCCTTCGCCGTGCTCCTCCAGGCAGCGCGCTACGCCGCCCGATGCCGCAAGGCCATAGGCAGATCCTCCCGAGAAGACCAGGGCGTTGATGGGGTGGTTCCGTTCTACGGCAATCACTTCCGTTTCCCTGGATGCCGGACCGCCGCCAAAAATCTCTACCGCGGCACGCCCCGGGACCGTCAGGCGAAACACCGTCACGCCCGTTCCCGCCGCCTCATCCTGCGCATTTCCAACGCTGACTCCCCGAATATCCGAGAAGGGGATGGTCTTCAGGTTGGAAACCAGTCCCTGTGCCATAAGGGCAGATACCAGCAGTACTCCAATAATGGTCGAAAGAATTCTCTTCATGGCGAATATGTCGTATAATATGACAAAGATACGTATTTATTATAAGCTTCGTGACGAATTCCCTGTTTGTCGAACTGGATTTGGCGTGATGAACCTCACGGCCACGCTTCTTTCCGTTTACAGCTGGCTGCAGCTTGGCGATCTTCAGTTCGATTCCCCGCAGCACCACATATTCGGAGTGTAAAGACAGAATATTTAGGCAAATAGTGGGAACAAAAGTGAGAACAAAAAAGAAAACCCGCTGATTATCAGCGGGTTTCTGTGGTGCTGGGAAGAATCGAACTGCCGACACAAGGATTTTCAGTCCTTTGCTCTACCATCTGAGCTACAGCACCATGCCATATTGGGAATGCAAAGGTAGAAATATTTTGAGACTTTACAAATAAATTTTGATATTTTTGTATTCCGATGAAGGAGCCGTGTTACATACAGGTAATCGTGCCGCTCCGGCTGGAGTGGACGCCGACGTACAGGAGTCCGGAGCCGCTGGAGCCCGGGACGAGGGTGTCGGTGGTTTTCGCCCGCCGCAGCTATGTGGGGGTGGTCTGGAAGACCGGCGTCACCCCCGACATCGACGGCTCCCGCATCCAGGACATACTACGTAAGGAAGAAGGCCTCTCCCCCGTCACTCCTGAAGAACTGAAGTTCTGGGAGTTCATCTCCGACTATTACCTATGCACGATCGGCGAAGTCTACAAAGCCGCCTACCCCGCCGGAAAAATACGCAGCGAGCAGAAGGCCGCGAACATCCTCCAGCGCCTTAAAAGCCGGCTTGCCGTGCGCGAAGAAGCCCTCACGAAAAAGCACAAGGACAGCGTGCGAGAGCGGCTCGAGGGCGAGAAAGCGGCCATCGCCGCCCAGATCGAAGCCCTGACCAAAATCCCCGCAGCCGCAAAGTCCGCCAAGCCTGCCCCCGGAAAGCCGACGCTGCTGACCGGCGGCGGCCGCACGGAAGTCTACCTTCAGCTCTGCCGCGAAACCGTAGCCAAAGGCTTCAACGTGCTGGTTCTCAACCCCGAAATCGCCGCCTCGGAGCAACTGGACGGCATATTCGAGGACGCCTTCCCCGGCCAGGTCCACTGCGTCAGTTCCCACATCACGGAAACACGCAGGCGCAGCATCGCCGAAGACATACGCTGCTTCGGCGGGCAGATAGTCACGGGCACCCGCAGTGCACTGTTCCTCCCCTGGAGCCGCCTCGGCCTGATCATTGTCGAAAACGAGCAGGACATTTTCTTAAAGCAGACCGAGCCCGCCCCCCGCTACAATGCCCGTGACGCCGCCGTCATGCTCGGCCGCATCCACCAAGCCCGCGTGGTGTTGGGCGCCCCCTCCCCTTCCCTCGAGTCGCTCCACAACGTCCTGACGGGCAAATATGAGCTCAGGCAGACAGGCGCCGTCCCTCCCTGCGGCACCATCATCGACATAAGCGCCGAGCGCCGCAAGAACGGCATGCTCGGCTGCATATCCCGCAAACTCATTGAAGCGGCATCCAAATCAGCCGGCCCCGTGGCCTTCATACGCGGCTGGGAGAAGCCGGACGAACTGACAGAAGAAATCTCCAAACTCTTCCCCGACAGGCAGATAGACATCCTGACCCTCCAGCAGGCCCGCCTGTCCGACCTGCGCGGCTATGCCCTCATAGCCGTGCTGCAGGCCGACGCCCTGTTCCCCGAGGGAGACTTCCGGGCCGACGAGCGTGCCGTGCAGGCCCTCGCCATGCTGCGCGAGCAGTGCACCGGCGAGTTCATCGTCCAGACGGCCAAGGCCGACCACCCCGTGTTCAGCAGCAGCGAAGATATCGCAGGCAAGCTCCTCGAGGAGCGGCGCGCCTTCGGCCTCCCTCCCTATACCCGCCTGATAGACACCGACTTCGGCGGCCACAAGGAGCGCCTGACCTTCCCCTGTGACTCCACCCTCAGCACCCGTAAGAAACAACTGCGCGCCCGCGCCCTGGCGTTCGAAAAGAAGACCGGAGGCAAGGCACGCGCCACAATAGACGTAGATCCAATATTATGAAAATTATCATTATCGGCGCAGGCCCCGGCGGCTATGAGACCGCAGCGGAAGCCGCATCCCGCGGCATTGAGACAATACTTATCAGCGACGGTCCCCTCGGCGGCACCTGCCTCAACGAAGGCTGCATCCCCACCAAGGCCCTCTGCGCCATAGACGCCCCCGACCAGGAGCGCAAGCAGGCGGTCATCGAGCAGTTGCGCGCAGGCATATCCCAACTGATGCGCAACAAGCTCATCACCCTCGTGGAAGGCCGCGCGAAACTGCTCAGCCCCCGCAGCGTAGAAGCCGCAGGCAGCGTCTACGAAGCCGACGCCATCATCATCGCCACCGGCTCCGTCAGCGCCTCCCTGCCCATCCCGGGCGCGGAACTCACCATCGACTCCGCCGCAATGCTGAACCTCAGCAACGTGCCCCGCAGGCTCTGCGTCATCGGCGGCGGCGTAATCGGACTCGAATTCGCATCCGTCTACCGCAAGTTCGGTTCGGAAGTCACGGTGCTCGAATTCTGCCCCGGCATACTCCCCCGCTTCGACACCGACCTCGCCAAGCGCCTCAAGGCCTCGCTCGTAAAGCGCGGAATATCAATAGAAACCTCCGCCCGCGTAACCGCTATCGCCCCAGGAAAGGTCCTCTGGACAAAGGCCGACAAGGAGTATGAGACCGAAGCCGACTGCATACTGATGGCCGTCGGACGCCGTCCCAACCTGGCATCCCTCAACCTCGACGACCTCGGCATCACCCACGGTCCCCGCGGCATCGCTGTGGACGCCAACATGCAGACCAATGTGCCTGGGATCTACGCCATCGGCGACATCACCGGCGGAATGATGCTGGCCCACGTCGCCTCAGCCCACGGCCGCAGGGCCCTGAACCACATCTGCGGCACCCCCGACGGCATCGACTTCTCCATCGTCCCCGCCGCAGTCTTCACCGTTCCCGAAGTCGCCTGCGTGGGCAAAACCGAAGAAGAATGCGAAGGCATGGAAATACTCACGGGCAAGGCCAACTACCGCGCCAACGGCAAGGCAGTTGCGTCCGGCGAAGCCGACGGCTGGTGCAAGGTCGTTGCCGAAAAGGCCAGCGGCCGCATCCTGGGAGCACACATCATGGGCGCCCACGCCTCCGACATCATCCACGAGGCCGCAGTCCTCATAGCCCTCGGCGCAACTGTCAGCCAGGCGGGCGACATAATCCACGCCCACCCCACGCTCAGCGAGGTCCTGCTGGCAGCTATTCGCTCTTGCTGATCACGGCCCGGCCCGTCTTTCCGTCTATGCACACGGAAAGGGGCTCCGGGAAGCGCACGTGGCGCAGATACTCCGTCTCCTCAACCGCGGGCAGGGCATCCAGCACGCTGAAATCCAGCACTTCCTGCGGACGGGCGAAAGAGTTCACGTTGATGTAGCCCACGTTGAAGGACGTCAGGTTCTGGAAGAAATGCGTCCCCTGGCTCGGGTCGATCTGGAAGTTCTCCAGGGAGCACTCCACTATCGCCTTCGCCTCCGAGATATCACCCCAGCCCACAGGCACGCCAAGGGTGGGCTGGCTGGTGCCCCAGCGGCCGAATCCGATAAGCACATAGCCGAGCCCGTCTTTCTGCATGCGGGCGTTGATGTCCGACACCTGTCGCGCCATATCATAGGTCCTGAGCACGTCCCAGGCCGATTCCTTCAGATAAACGACGTCCCGCAGGCCCTCGATCCAGCCCACGCCGAGAGCGCACTCCGAGCGCAGCCAGGCGTGGCTGCAGTCTATCTCATCCCAATCGACGTCCGTGAAACGAGAGTCTTCGGAAATGGGACGTACCTGCAGGACCGAGAAGCGGCCGCGGCCGTCGGAATCGAAGTCGGCGGCAAATTCCAGCTCGACTTCGCACTTCATCTCGGTGCGGGATATATCCAGCAGCGTCTGGAGGATTTCGGCAATCGGGAAGGTGTTGTAGCGAAGCATTCCCGCGAAAGTGATATACTTGGGACCTTCGGGAAGGGCCGAATCGACTATGCGCATGTTCCCGAGATCCCATGTCGAAGCCACCCGCTTCAGCGAGGGGAAATCCAGGCACTCGTCCACTCCCAGGCGGGCGAGGTTGACTGAATCGTTGACCGACGCCTTGAACTTCTCCGGACGCAGGTCCATGGCGTACATAACCCTTTGTGTCTCACGCACAGTGAGTTCCGGAGTTGAGGTCTGCAGCGCATGCTTGGGGTACTTAGGCGAGAAGCGCAACACCTGCTCCCCGTCCACGACCGCTTTTCCGAGGCCGTAGGCGAGCTTCACGATTCCGTCTTCAGGCTTCTCGTGCCCCACCGGATAGAAGTTGATGGAACGGGCCACTCCGGACAAAGTCGGGAAGAAATAGTCCCCCTGCTTGCTGCCGCATATTTCCTGTATGACGATAGCCATCTTCTCTTCCGAAATCACGTTCCCGGAAGAAACTATGTAGCTCTTGGCAGACTGGAAATACACGCTGGCATACACGCTCGTGATAGCCCTTGACAGCATACGCAGCTGCTGGTCCTCGTTCTGCGCCGCCGGAATCATGTAGGTGGAATACACCCCCGCGAAGGGCTGGTGGTAGGAGTCCTCCAGCTTGGAGGAGGAGCGCACCGCCAGCGGCCTGCGGACCACACGGATAAACGCCCTCAGGGCATCCAGGAGGTCACGGGGCAGCGGCGAGGCCACGAATTCGGACAGCAGCTCGGAGTCGCTGAGGTCGGAGTTGATGACGTATTTCAGGCCGTTCTCCTTGATGAAACGGTCGAAGAAGTCGGTCGTGATCACGAGGGTGCGGGGCACCATCACGCGCACGTCCTCCCACTTGTCGTAGAGGTCGTACTTTTGCAGAATATGGTTCAGGAAAGCGAGCCCCCTTGCCTTGCCGCCGATGGAATCCCGGCCGTAGCGGGCGAAGCGTATGGCATCGTTGTAGGATTCGGGATTGAATGCGGCCACAACGCCCAGGCCCTGGGACATACGGTAGTCGTGGATGGCGGCGACGTCGGCCTTGCGGTGCGACTCTATGTCGTCGTAGTCCTCGGAACGAATGGGACGGAGTTTCTGGCCGAGGGGGAACAAGCCTCTGGCGAACAGCCACTTGGAGAGGTAGTTGTTGTCGGTCAGGCGACGGAAATCCGCGGCCGGAATGGTGCGTATGACTTTCTCAAACTCGTATAGATCGCGCGCCCTCGCCATCTCTTCGTGCGTTTCGGGATCGATGACCACGAAGTCGCCGAAACCGAACTCCCTTTCGATATACTCGCCGAGCTCCTGTATGAGGGTTTTGGAGGACTTCAGCAGGAAACCCACCTTGAGCTTTTCAGCGGTGCGCTTCATGCTGGCCTGGGAGGACTGCATCAGGAACGACATCCTGGGATTGTCGGCCCGCACCAGCTTGCAGAGGTCCACTCCGGCGTCGATCTTCTCAGATGACGATGGATCGCCCTTGTGGAGCACGAAACCGACGTCCGATATGACGCCGAGCAGGTTGTGCTTGTATTTTTCGTAGAGGGCGACCGCGTCGTCGTAGTTGGTGGCCATCAGGATTTTGGGACGGGCGCGCTTGCGCATGGTCTGCTGCTGCTCGTTCAGAGCGTCCTTGATGGCTTCTGTGTTCTGCTGCAGGACCAGCTTGTAGAGCGCGGGCAGGTAGGTGGAGTAGTACTTGATGGAGTCTTCCACCAGCAGGATGGCCTGCACCCCGTTCTCCAGGATGTCGGTCTCCGCGTTCATCCGATCCTCTATCAGCTTGATAATGGCTATGATAAGGTCGGTGGACCAGTTCCAGCAGAATATGTAATCTATTGCCTCGGTGCCGGCCTCTTCGATTTTGCGGTAGACTTCGCGGGAGAAGGATGACAGCAGGACTATAGGCACGGACGGATCGAACTCCTTGGCCCGTGAGGCAAAATCGAACACGTTAACCTCGCCCACGTAGTACATGGTGATGATGAGGTCGTAGCGCTCGCCCCTGGCAAGCAGGTCAAGGGCTCCGGCGGTGGTCTCCACCTTGTGGATTTCCGGAGGATTGCTGAGGTGCAGGTAGTTGTATTCCTGCGCGATCTGGACGTCGATCCTGCCATCCTCTTCGAGGGAGAAACTGTCGTAGCTGTTGCAAATCAGCAGGATACTGCGTATCCGCCTTGCCATCAAGTCCTTGCCGTCCTTCATAGTGTGCCGGTTAAACGAGTCCCTGGTCCATCATCGCGCCCGCCACCTTCAGGAAGCCGGCGGTGTTGGCGCCCTTGACGTAGTTGACGTAGCCGTCCTCTTCCGTACCGTATTTGATGCAGGCCTCGTGGATGTCCGACATGATGCGGTGGAGCTGGGTGTCCACTTCTTCGGGAGTCCACTTCTGGCGTATGGAGTTCTGGGTCATTTCAAGTCCCGAAACGGCCACGCCGCCGGCATTGGACGCCTTGCCCGGGGAATAGAGCAGCTTAGCTCCCTGGATGATGGCGATAGCCTCGGGGGTGGTGGGCATGTTGGCGCCTTCCGTGACGCAGATGCAGCCGTTGTCGACCAGCTTCTGCGCCCCTTCGGCGTCGAGCTCGTTCTGGGTTGCGCACGGCAGGGCGATGTCGCACTTGATGCCCCACGGGCGCTCGCCGGGATAGTATTTCGATGCGGGATACTTGGCGGCGTATTCCTTGATACGGCCGCGGGCCACGTTCTTAAGTTGCTGGACGTAAGCGAATTTCTCCTCGTCGAGGCCGTCGGGGTCGTAAATGAAGCCGTCGGAGTCGGAGAGCGTCACGACCTTTGCCCCGAGCCGCATCGCCTTTGCCGCAGCATATTGTGCCACGTTGCCGGCGCCGGACACGACCACCGTCTTGCCTTCGAAGGACTCGCCGCGGGTGGCTAGCATCTGCTGGGCGAAATAGCACACGCCGAAACCAGTGGCCTCAGGGCGCAGGCTGCTGCCGCCCCACGCGAAGCCCTTGCCGGTCAGCGTGCCGGAGAATTCGTCGCGCAGGCGCTTGTACTGTCCGAAAAGGTAGCCGATTTCGCGGCCGCCCACGCCGATGTCGCCGGCGGGCACATCAGTGTCCTGGCCGATATGCCTCTGGAGCTCGGTCATGAAGCTCTGGCAGAAACGCATCACTTCGGCGTCGGACTTGCCGCGGGGGTTGAAATCGGAACCGCCCTTGGCGCCGCCCATCGGGAGGGTGGTCAGGGCATTCTTGAAGGTCTGCTCGAAGGCGAGGAACTTCATGATGCTGAGGTTCACGCTGGGATGGAAACGTATGCCGCCCTTGTAGGGGCCGATGGCACTGTTCATCTGCACGCGGAAGCCGCGGTTGATCTGGATCTCGCCCGCATCGTCCATCCAGGGCACGCGGAACATGATGACACGCTCGGGCTCGACCATCCTCTCCATGATCTTGCTGTCAAGGAGATAGGGGTAGGCCTCAAGGCAGGGGGCGACGCTTGTCAGCACCTCGCTGACCGCCTGGTGAAACTCGGGTTCGCCGGGGTTACGGGCCTGAAGCTCCGCCATGAATCCGGCTATGTATTTATCTGTGAATCTGCTCATTATACTAAAGTCTTTATAAGTTGCTCCCTGTCTCCTTCAAGCATATCGATGACCGGGATTTCTATCATCGTATAGCATCCGGGCTTCTGTCTCGCCGCGGCCCGGGCCGCCATGACCAGGACCTGTCCGGTCAGCGCCGGGTTGTTGATTTTCATGTTAAATTCCAGCAGCTGGTTGTGAGTGGCGCCGGAGACGCCCTTGCGCACGAGGTTGACGCCGTGGCCCATATCGTTGAGCGTGTCGATGCCCGGCACCGGGATCACGTGGGTCTCGTCGTGGCAGAAATAAGGGTCGGCAAGGATTGCTGCGCGGACGGCCTCTTCGGAAGCGCCCTCTTCAAGCTCCACGTAGACCATGCGGCGGTGCAGGCCGGTTCCGATGGGAATGGTCACGCTGAGCGCGTCCTTCACCCCGGGGACAGCCTTGGCGGCCACGGAATGGCCCATGGAACGTCCGGGGCCGAAATTGGTATAGGAGATGCCCTTGGGGGCCAGTCCCTGCATCAGGGCCCTGACGATCGAATCGCTGCCCGGGTCCCATCCGGCGGAAATCACGGAGACGGCGCCGTTCGCTGCGGCCACGGGGCCGAGTTTTGCGCGCAGGGCGCAGATGTCGCCGTGGATGTCGAAACTGTCCACGGTGCTGATTCCGAGGGCGAGGTACTTCAGGGAGTTCTCTTCCACAGAACGCGAGGGCACGGAAAGGATGGCCACGTCCACTTTTCCGAGCCAGGCGATGTCAGAGACCACCTTGTAGGGGGCAAGCTCAGGAATACCTTCGGCGGAGCCGCTCCTGCGGACCACGCCCACGCATTCCATGTCGGAAGCGGCTTCGACGGCTTCAAGGGTGAAGCGGCCGATGTTGCCGTAACCAACAATGGCGATTTTTAATTTTTCCATAACACTTACTAACTTGAAAGTAACAAAACCTCGAAAGTTAGTAAGAATTTTTCAAAAATCCGATACTCTTGAGACCGGAGCAGTATCCATCGGGGCGCGCTCGCCGGCAAGATAGTGGTAATAGCCCGCTATCGCTATCATTGCGGCATTGTCCGTGGTGAACTTGAATTCCGGCAGGAAGGTCCTCCAGCCGCGTTTCCTGCCTTCCAGGAGTATGCGTTCGCGCAGCCCGCTGTTGGCGCTGACGCCGCCGCCTATTGTGATGTCCTTTATGCCGGTCTGTTTTGCCGCCTTGATGAGCTTGTCCATGAGGATGTCAATCAGAGTCTTCTGGAAGGAGGCGCAGATGTCTTCCTTGTTCTTTTCCATGAACTCGGGATCCTTTGCCATTTCGTCCCGGACAAAATAGAGCAGCGAGGTCTTGATGCCGCTGAATGAGTAGTCGAGGCCGGGAATGTGGGGCTTGGCGAACTTGAAACGCTGCGGGTCGCCCTGCTTGGCGAGACGGTCGATTACCGGACCTCCGGGATAGCCCAGGCCCATCATCTTGGAGCACTTGTCGAAGGCCTCCCCCACCGCGTCGTCGATGGTCTGGCCGAGTATGGTGTATTCCAGCGGGCTGTCCACCCTGACTATCTGGGAGTTGCCGCCGCTGACCAAGAGGCAGAGATACGGGAATGACGGCTCGCATATTTCCTTACCCGGCTGGCGTATGAAATCGGCCAGCAAGTGACCCTGGAGGTGGTTCACCATCACGATGGGGATATCGAGCGCCAGGCCCAGTGCCTTGGCGAAAGACGTTCCGACAAGCAGGGAGCCGAGCAGTCCGGGGCCGCGCGTGAAGGCTATGGCGGTCAGGTCGGATGGCTTGATCCCGGCACGCGCAACGGCCTCGCTGACCACGGGCACGATATTGAGTTCGTGGGCCCTGGAAGCAAGCTCAGGGACCACTCCTCCATAGGCCTTGTGGACATCCTGAGAGGCTATCACATTGGACAGCAGCCAGCCGTCGCGGATTACGGCGGCGGAGGTGTCGTCGCAGGAAGATTCTATGCCGAGAATAATGTCTGCCATACAAAAAGGGTTAGCGCGGCCACAAATTTAACAATAATTTACTAATTTTGTAGGTTAAATACTTTTATACCCATCAGCAAAGGAAGATACATAGCCGCGCGCGTAGCCGGATTGCTTATCCTGCTCCTGCTCTGCACTCTCGTCGCAGTGCAGTCGTCGCGCGTGCAGACAGGTCTCGCCCGATATGTGACTTCCAAGCTGGAAAAATCCTTCGACGGCCACTTCAACATAGGTTCAATCCGCCTGATGCCTTTCAATGCGGTGGTTGTCAAGGACGTGGTGCTGATAGACGACAATCCCTACACCGAAGACATCTACGGCCGTGGGCATAAGAACCTCGACACCCTCGCCCGCATAGGCCGGCTCTCGGCAACCCTTTCCCTCAAGTCTCTCTTCAACCACAGGGGTATCCACCTCAACCACGTGGAAGTGGAAGACGCCCTCTTCCAGCTGGCCTCGGAGCCCGACTCCGCCTATGGATCCAACATCACAAGGGTCCTCCGCCTCGGGGGCGAGAATGACGACAGCCCCATGACACTGGACAGCATATTCACGATCGACCGGGTGAACATCATCAACGGGCGCTACCGCATGGTCAGTTTCTGGCCCGGACGGGACTACGAGCGCGGCATGAGCTACGGCAACATGGACCTCAGCTTCAACGTGAAGGCCCACGACGTGAGTTTCCATGGAGCCCGCTGCTACGCCGTGGTCGACCACCTGGACGCGCTGGAGAAGTCCGGCTACGGCATCACCGACGCCAGCGGCACAGTGGCAGTGGGCCAGGGCAAGACGGAAGTCGGCAAGCTGCTGTTCTGCGACAACTTCGGCAGCGAGCTGCACCTGAAGAAAGTGACACTCAGCTATGACGACATGTCCTGCTGGAGCGATTTCATAAACAGGGTTGACCTGGACGTGGTTTTCAATCCATCGCTGCTGATTCTTGAATCTATCAGCGGATTCTCCGGCGGCGTCTTCTACGGCAAGCACATGCCCCTGGACATTTGTTCCGGCCGCTTCAAAGGCACCGTGAGCGATTTTGCCATCAGCAACCTCCACGTGACTAACACCACCGGCGGCACATCCGGCACTCTCAACGGCACCTGCCGCGGCATACCCGACACCCCCAACATGGCGATTGACGCCACCCTGGACGGCTTCAGGTTCACGATGGAGGGCCTTCAGACGGGACTGGCCGAACTCGGCACAAAGGTCGCCCTTAAGAAAATGGCGCCCGGAACCGTGTTCCACATGGACGGCAACGTGAAGGGAATACTCAACGATTTCGTCGCCAACCTGAAGCTCCGGTCCGCCATAGGCGATGTAACCGCAAGCGCCAAGGCCCTCAACGTACTGGACAAGAAGCCTATCAGCATCAACGCCCTGGCTTCTTCCGAATCCCTTGACCTGGGCAAGTTCCTCGGCAACTCCGAGCTGGGCCCCTGCTCCATGAAGGCGGACGCAAAGATAAGGATGCCGAAGGGAGGCCCCCAGATCGACGTGAACCGTCTCGATATCCAGCGCCTGCGCTTCCACGACTACGACTATAGCGACATCGCGGTCACCGGCAATCTGGACGGCGGCAACGTGGAGGCCAGCATAGTGAGTTCGGATCCCAACGCCCGCATGTCCGTCCTTGCCAACCTCAGCATACCCGACAAGAGCGGACGCACGGACATCTCACTTGAAAACGTGGACCTTGCCGCCCTGAACCTTGACACCCGCGGAGGAGCGTCCCGCATCAGCTGTGACATATATGCCGAACAGGGCATCGACAAGGAATCCCCTGCCGACATTTTCATCAGCGACCTGCAGCTGACCAACGACGCCGGCATCCACAATATAGGCGACGTGGACATAATGGCCCGCGTCTGGACCGAACGCTGGTCAGTGATACTCAGCTCCGACGCCATTGACGCCAAGTTCGACGGCACTTCCAAGTTCGCCGCCCTCCTTTCCGACCTCAAGCGCGTCACCGTTGAACGCTACTTCCCCGGATACTTCACGCCTTCGGAGACTCCGTCCGACGAACACACCCGCTCCGCCTCGCTGAGCGCCGTGTTCCACGACACGGAAGGCCTGCTTTCCTTCTTCATGCCGGAGCTCAGCATAGCCCAGGGCACAGCCCTCAACCTCAACCTCGACGAGAACGGCACCCTGATGGGCTACATCAAGTCCCCCAACATCTCCTACGGCGGCATCAAGGCTTCCGGCCTCGGCCTCGCCCTCGGCAACCAGGACAATGACCTGGGCTTTAACCTCAATGCCGACCAGCTGGAAATCAACAACATAACCTTCAACGAAGCCACGCTTGCCGCCATTGGCAAGGACAACAATGCGGAACTGGCACTGACCTACGAAGGAGCCGACCTGCTGGAAAACGGCAGCGAACTGTTCATCAACGCCGGGCTAGTCCGCGACGCCGACGGAAAACCAGCGCTCGAACTCCACACCAAACCGTCCTGCATACGCATCAAAAACGACACCTGGGAACTTGACGAATCCGAGATAGCATTCAGCAGCAAGGGCCTGACGGTGAACGGGTTCCGCCTTGCCAGCGAAGACCAGAGCATAGCAATCAACGGAGCCACCGATCCAAAGTCCTATGAGACCATGGATGTCGACATCCACAATCTCGACCTCTCCATTGTCAATGAATTCCTGGGCGAAAAGATTCCCGCCCTGGGCGGCATCGTCGACGGAAGCGCGACGCTCGTGTCGCCCTTCCCCACAGAACTCGGTTTAAGCGCCAACCTGAAGTTGGACGACCTCGTGCTCGGAGGCAGGAAGGCCGGCGACTTCCACCTGCAAAGCAGTTGGGACGACAATGCCAAGCGCGTCATAATGAACCTCTCCAACGTGGTGGGCAGCGATCAGAAGCTGCAGCTGACCGGCAACTACGGAGCCCGTGACAAGAAAATCGACGCCGTGCTCAACCTCGACGAGTTCAACGTCGGGATAGCGGCCCCGTTCATCCAGGGCGCGCTCAAGGATATCGGCGGTGCAATCTCCGGCACAATCAACGCCGGCGGCACCCTCGACAAGCCGATACTCACCAGCGAAGCTCTGCTGCTGAAGGATGTCATCACCCACATTGCCTACACCAACGTGACCTATATCATCAACGGCACGATGAACCTCGACGGCAAATATGCCAATTTCAACAGCATGGGCATAAAAGACACCCACGGCGGCATCGGAGTCCTCAACGGGTCACTTAAGTACAAGGACCTCAAGGACTTCCGCCTCGACGCCGGAGTGGACATGAACAGGCTCAAGGCCATCGACATCCCCATGCAGACCGACGCCGCCATCTACGGCGACCTGGCGATTTCGGGCAAGAGCTACATCAGCGGGCCCTTCAACTCGCTCTACGTGGACGCCGACATCTCCACGGCCGGCGACGGCACGGTCAATGTGCCAATATCCTCTTCGTCGTCCGCTTCCGGCAGCAACCTGCTGACATTCACGCAACCCGAGATTCCTGATTCGGAACTTGATGCGGCGGCTGCCCAGGAAGCTCCGAAGAGCAAGAGCTCGTTCTCCTTGCACGCCAAGGTGAACGTGTTCCCGGATGTGGTCGCGAACGTCGAAATCGACAAGGACTCAGGGCACGTGCTCACGGCCAGCGGCGACGGCGCAGTTGTGCTTGACCTCAACACCGCCAAAGACCGCTTCCAGCTGCGGGGCGACTACATCATCAGCAAGGGTAAGTACCTGTTCAACATTCCCGGCATAGTCAGCAAGGACTTCGACATACGTGAAGGCAGCTCCCTGAAGTTCAACGGCAACGTGAAGGAGAGCACGCTCGACATCAAGGCCGTCCACATCGTCAAGACCTCGCTTTCGACCATAGTCACCGACTCCACGGCCGTGTCGAGCCGGCGTCCGGTCGAGTGCTTGCTCAACATCAGCGGAAAGATTAAACAGCCCGACGTGCAGTTCGACGTTCAGGTGCCGGACCTCGAGCCCAACACCAAGATGCAGGTTGACGGCGCCTTGAGCACCAACGACAAGAAGCAGAAGCAGTTCGTCGCCCTCCTGCTGTTCGGAACCTTCCTTCCGGAAGACGGCGCTGGCGTCGTGAACGGCACCAACATGCTGTTCTCCAACGTGGGCGAGATAGTGTCCGGCCAGCTCAACAACATCCTGCAGAAGCTCGATATTCCTTTGGACTTCGGCTTCGGCTACCAGCAGGACAACGGAGGCACGGACCTGTTCGACGTGGCCGTGTCGACGCAGCTGTTCAACAACAGGATCATAGTCAACGGCTCCGTCGGGAACCGCAAGTACAGCACTTCGACCAATCCAAACGGCGACGTGGTCGGCGACATTGAGATAGGCTACAAGATATTCAGCAACGGAGAACTCATAGTCAAGGCCTTCTCGCACTCGGCGGACCAGTACTCCAGCAGCCTGGACTTCTCACAGCGCAACGGTGTCGGCCTCACCTACCAGAAGGAATACAACACTTTCGGAAAATTCTTCCGGGAGCTGTTCATGAGCAAGAAGCGCAAGGAGAATGAAGCCCTGATCGAATCCAGGAAGAAAAAGGAAATGACCGTAATCAAGATTGACTGATGAAAAAGGGAAAGATAGAACTTTGCGGAATGAGATTCTTCGCCCGGCACGGCTGCCTTGAAAGCGAACGCGCCGAGGGGAACGAGTTCCTGGTCGATTTCAGCTGCGAGAGGGATATTGAAGCCGCCGGCATCACCGACGATCTCGCCGACACGCTGGACTACAGCCGCGTCTATGCCCTTGTCGCAGAAGAGATGCAGGAGCCATCCAAGCTGCTGGAGCACGTCGCGGCCCGCATAGCGGACAGGCTGGAAAGCGAGCTGGGGCTCGAAGGGGGCTTTGAAGTGAGAGTATCAAAAAAGAATCCTCCGGTGGGAGGCGAATGCGAATGGGCGAGGGTAAGCGTAAGAAGATAGCGTTCCTGACTCTCGGATGCAAGCTCAACTACGCCGAGACGAGCACTTATGAGCGCGGTTTCCTGGAAGCCGGACTCGAGGTGGTGCCCTGGTCCCGTCAGGCCGACGTCTATCTTGTCAACACCTGCTCCGTGACCGCCACGTCCGACGCCAAGTCCCGCAATCTCATACGCAAGGTCCACAGGGTCAACCCTGAGGCTGCCGTGGTCGTGACCGGCTGCAGTGCCCAGCTGCGCAGGGCCGAAATCGAGGCCATACCGGGAGTCTCGCTGGTGTTCGGCTGCGACGAGAAATCGTACGTGGTGCCTGACACGCTGAGGTTTATCGGAGTCACGGAAGTGGCCCCTGCGCCCGCCGGAAGCGTCTTTGCAGCCTGGAGCAGCGGAGAGCGCACCCGTTCCTTCCTGAAGGTCCAGGACGGCTGCGACAACTTCTGCTCCTACTGCACGGTGCCGTACGCGAGGGGCGGGAGCCGCAATGTGCCCCTGGCCGAATGCGTTGAGAACGCACGCAAGGCGGCGGCGCTTGGCGTTAAGGAAATTGTGCTCACGGGCGTGAACACCGGGGATTTCGGACGCAGCACCGGGGAATCGTTCCTCGACCTGCTGAAGGCGCTGGACGGCGTGGACGGCATAGAGCGCTACAGGATTTCCAGCATAGAGCCGAACCTGCTGACTGAAGAAATCGTGGACTGGATAGCTTCGGGGACGAAGTTCCAGCCGCATTTCCACATACCCCTGCAGACCGGCACGGACGAGCAGTTGGCCGCTATGGGACGCAATTACACCACGGATTTCTTCGCCTCGCGCATCGATTACGTGCGCAAGGCTATGGAGGCGCCGGGGCGGCCGCTGGTATTCTTCGGAATAGACGTGATGGCGGGCCTGCCCGGGGAGACGCCGGAGCATTTCGCACGGACGGTGGCGTTCCTCCGTGACCGTGTGCGCCCTGCGTTCATCCACGTGTTCCCCTACTCACGCCGCCCCGGCACGCCCGCCGCTTCCATGCCCGGGCAGGTCCCCGAGGCCGTGAAGAAAGAGCGCGTGGCGGTGCTGGAGGATTTGTGCGCACAGCTGCATGCAGGATTCGTGGAGGCGAACCGGGGAGTGCGTGAACGTGTGCTCTGGGAATCCACCGACCGCGACGGGTTCATGGAAGGATATACAGGAAACTACATCCGCATACGGAGGCCATGGGAGCCTTCGCTGAGCGGACAGATTACTGAAGTGACAATATGAAAGCCAAACTGACTATACTGGGTTCAGGCACGTCTTCGGGAGTGCCTATGATTGGATGCAAATGTGCGGTGTGCCGCTCGGCCGACCCGCGAGACAAACGGCTGCGCGCTTCGGCCCTCGTGGAATACGGCGGCCTGACCATACTGGTGGACTGCGGTCCGGATTTCCGGGAGCAGGCCCTTGCGGCCGGCATAGACCACCTGGACGGTATCCTGCTGACCCACAACCACATGGACCACATCGGCGGCCTGGACGACACCCGCGCTCTCAACCTCTGCGAGAGCCACCCGGTCAATATCTACTGCGAAAAATACGTGGAGGAATCCCTTCGCCACATGTATTCCTACGCCTTCGCCGAGCCCAAGTATCCCGGGGCTCCCGAATGGCACATGCACACCATCGACGGCTCCGCGCCGTTCAAGGTGTGGTCAAACGCCGGCGACGAGGTGATTAAATGGGAAAAAGGCTTCGGCTACAGGCACCTGGGCAACCAGGGCCAGGAAGGCAGCAGCGTGGAAGTCATCCCCATCCAGGGCTGGCACCACAAAGTCAAGAAGTTGTCGGTTCTGGGCTACCGCTTCGGCGACATCGCATACCTGACCGACATGAACCTCATCGAGGACTGCGAGATGGAGAAGCTGCAGGGCCTTCGCGCCGTGACGCTTAACTGTGTGAAGTTCGATTCCCACCATTCCCATTTTTCGCTGCACGAGGTGCTCGACTTCTTCGCGAAAGTGGGTGCCCGGGACTCATACATCACCCACATTTCCCACCTCCTGCCGCCGCACGAAAAGTTCGAGGAGATTCTCCCCGACGGCGTCCACCCCGCCTATGACGGATTAATCATTGAATAATATATGAAACGTGTTTTACTCGCGGCCGCGCTGCTTGCTGCCGCACTCACATCCTGCAAGATGGAAAATCCCCTTCTGAGCGAATCTCCGCTTGAGTACGGAGCCCCGCAATTCGACAAGATCAAGATCGAGCACTACATGCCCGCTTTCGAGCAGGCCATCAAGGACGCCAAGGCTGAAATAGACGCCATTGTCGCCAATCCCGACGACCCCACATTCGAGAACACCATCGAAGCGATGGAGAACGGCGGCGAAAAGCTTGAGAACGTGGCCATGATCTTCTTCAACCTGATGGAAGCCGACACCAACGATGAGATGCAGGCCATAGCCGAGAAGGTCTCCCCCATGATGACCGAGTTCTCCATGTACGTGTCCCTCAACGAAAAGCTGTTCGAGCGCGTGAAGGCTGTCTATGAGGCCCGCGAGAGCCTCGGGCTGGAGCCGGACCAGATGCGCCTCCTTGAAAAGAGGTACCGCGAATTCGCCCGCGGCGGCGCCAACCTGAGCCCCGAAGACAAGCAAACCTACAGCAAACTCAGCGAAGAGGAATCGCTGCTCGAGCTCTCCTACGGCAAGAACGTGCTGGCCGCCACCAACGCCTTCACCCTCGACCTGACCGACGAGGCCGAGCTGGAAGGGCTTCCCGATTTCGTGGTCGCTCTTGGAAAGCAGACCGCTGAAGAAAAGGGCAATGAAGGCTGGGTGTTCGACCTCAGCTACCCGAGCTACGGTCCCTTCATGAAATACTCGTCGCGCCGCGACCTGCGCCAGAAGATGTACATGGCATACAACAGCAAAGCCCTCGGTGGAGAATTTGACAACACACAGATTGTCAAAGACATAGCCGGACACCGCATACAGATTGCCAACATCCTCGGCTATCCCACCTGGGCAGACTATGAGCTCGAAGAGCGCATGGTGAAGACTCCGGCGGAGGTGGACGCCTTCCTGAATGAACTCATGGAGCCTTCCCTGCCCGCCGCCCGCAAGGAGGTGCAGACCGTGTTCGAATACGCGAAGGGCAACGGCTTCGAAGGCGAGTGCCTGATGCCCTGGGACTTCAGCTACTGGAGCGAGAAGTACAAGGCGGCCAACTACAATCTCGACGACGCCGAACTCAAGCCCTATTTCCAGCTTGAGAACTGCATAGACGCCGTGTTCGGACTCGCGACCAAACTCTATGGCCTGCAGTTCACCCCTCGTCCCGACCTCCCGGGCTACCACAAGGACGTGAAGGTATTCGACGTGAAGGATGAGGACGGCCGCCACCTGGCGCTGTTCTATGCCGATTTCTTCCCTCGTGCTTCCAAGCGGGGCGGCGCCTGGATGACCGAATTCCGCGGCCAGAGCTTCAAGAACGGAGTGGAAAAGCGCCCGTTCATCAGCATAGTGACCAATTTCAGCAAGCCTACGGGCGACGACCCTTCTCTGCTCACCCACGACGAGCTGACCACTTTCCTCCACGAGTTCGGCCACTCCCTCCACGGGATGATGGCGGAAGGCCGCTACGGCTCGATCTGCGGCACCAACGTGGCCCGCGACTTCGTGGAGCTGCCGTCCCAGATCATGGAGAACTGGGCTTTCGAGCCTGAGTTCCTGCAGAGCTTCGCGAAGCACTACCAGACCGGCGAGGTCATCCCCACCGAACTGATAGACAAGATAGTGGCCAGCAGGAACTACCTCGCCGCCTACGGCCAGGTCCGCCAGCTGGGCTTCGGCATACTCGACATGGCTTGGCACAACCGCAAGGAAGTGCCGTCCGAGGATGTGGAGGCGTTCGAGAAGGCTGTCTACAAGTCTTCTACCCTTATGCCCCAGGTTCCCGGCACCTGCATGACTACCTCGTTCAGCCACATTTTCTCCGGCGGTTATTCCGCAGGCTATTATTCATACAAGTGGGCGGAGGTCCTCGAGGCCGACGCTTTCAGCCTGTTCAAGGAAAAGGGTATCTTCAACCGTGAAGTCTCCGGTGCTTTCCGCCGTGAAGTGCTCTCGAAGGGCAGTTCCGACGACGAAGCCGTGCTCTACCGCAACTTCCGCGGCCACAACCCTGAGCCCAGGGCCCTTCTCGAGAAACTTGGAATCGTGAAGAAGAATTAGACCAGTCCCTCGTCAAGGAGCTGGCGCCAGATCTCTATCGCATTCTGCGGCATCCCGTTAGCGGGGTTGTCGCAGAATTGCTTTATGTCAGCCGCCGTGCAGCCCGGGTGGCCGGCGGCGAAGCGCTTGAGGGCGGCGCGCGTGGAGTCCGTGGATTTGCGGCCGCGGCAGACGTCGCAGGTGCCGCAGTCGGTAGTTTTTTCCTGTCCGAAGTAGCGCAGCAACTGGCGGGAGCGGCATTCGCCGCCATCCTGAAGATAGGTCTCCATCGCCTCCAGGCGCTTTTCCGCGTTGCCGCGCAGGAAGCGGTAGCGCTCCGGCTTCAGGTCGATGTTGCCGGGCATCAGGCGGTTGTGGTGAATAAATACGAGCGAGCTGCGGTCGGCGGGGATGTAGCTTATGACCCTTTCCAGCGAGAGTTTGTAGAGCAGCTGGTGGAGCTCCGGTATCGTGGAGTCGCAGTCGCGGGCAAGCTTCTCTTCGTCGATGGGCAGCGAGTAGGACATTATTCCCGGGTAGCCGCGCATCAGCGCCTCCAGCAACGGGACCATTCCGGGATCGGGCAACTCGGTATCATACAGCACATTGCGGGCCGTGTTTATACGCACCCGCGTGGCGAATTCGGCGTCTTCGGTGTAGCTTATGTGGCCGGACTGTTCGAGGTAGCGCAGGGCGTAGTGGACCTGCGGCATCCGGAGATTGTACTGCTTGCAGAAGGCTTCCGGGTCGAAGTGGATGGTGCGGCCTTCGCCGGTTTCGTAGATGATTTCGTGGAATATGTGGAGCTTCTGGTAGATGTCTTCGATGAACTCCAGCGGGGGGAAGGAGGTCTCCAGCATCTGGCGCAGGTGGGTCAGGTTGGCGGCGTTCCAGAGCAGCACTGCGTATGAGCGTTTGCCGTCCCGCCCGGCGCGCCCCGCCTCCTGGAAGTAGGACTCCAGGCTGTCGGAGGGCTCCCAGTGCACCACGAAGCGAACGTCTGGCTTGTCGATGCCCATGCCGAACGCGTTGGTGCAGACCATCACCCGTATCGCGCCGCGTTTCCAGGCTTCCTGCCTTTCGCTGCGGCTCAGGGGTCCCAGACCGGCGTGGTAGTAGGATGCGCTGACGCCCTCGGCTGTGAGCAATTCCGCCACCTCCTCGCAGCGCTTGCGGTTGCGCAGGTAGACTATTCCCGAGCCGGGCACGGCCTTGCAAATATCCAGCAGCTGGCCCGCCTTGTCCAGGCATTCGCGCACGATGTAAGATAGGTTGGGGCGCTCGAAGCCGGCACGCAGCACGTTGAACGACGGGTGTCCGGGGTCACGGGAAAGCCGCACCGTGATGTCGCGGGCCACCTCCGGAGTCGCGGTCGCAGTCAGCGCTATGACGGGAGCATCCACGCTTCCTCGCAGCTCGCCGATGTTTAGGTAGTCGGGGCGGAAGTCGTAGCCCCACTGGGAGATACAGTGGGCCTCGTCAACCACTATGTAGCTGATTTGCAGCACGTCAAGGTAGGAGCGGAAAAGGGGCGTCGCAAGGCGTTCCGGGGAGACGTACAGGAACTTGCAGTCCCCGTAGGCGGCGTTGTTCAGGGCGGTGTCGACTTCGCGGCGCGTCATTCCGGCATGGATTGCCAGGGCCTTGATGCCCCGCTGCTCCAGGTTCTGCACCTGGTCCTTCATGAGGGCGATGAGGGGCGTCACCACCAAGGCGAGGCCGTCCTGCATCATCGCGGGCACTTGGAAGCACACCGACTTGCCGCCTCCGGTCGGGAGTATGGCAAGCGTGTCGCGGCCGTCCAGCGCGGAAGTGATGATTTCCTTCTGCATCGGACGGAAGGCATCGTGGCCCCACCAGCGTTTCAGTACCTCTTCGGGAGTCATGCCAGAATTATGAACACGCAGGGACGTTTGCCGATGGTCACAGGTTCGCGGCGCCACTGGGCGGCCGTGCGGGTGCGTACGAACGCGGTCGGGAGAGTCAGGTCGGCTGCCACGCACAGGCGGGTCGTCGGCTGCAGCAGTTTGACAAGATCCTTCAGGAGGGAGTCGTTGCGGTAGGGGGTCTCAATGAATATCTGACTCTGGTTCAACGACTTGGAAAGGCGCTCGATATCCTTGACGGCGCTGCGGCGTTCCTCTGTTTTAGCGGGCAGGTAGCCCCTGAATGCGAAGCTCTGGCCGTTGAGACCCGAGGCCATCAGGGCGAGCATGAGCGAAGACGGGCCGGTCAGGGGCACCACCTCTATCCCCTCACGGTGGCAGAGTGCCACGAGCGCTGCGCCGGGGTCGGCGACGGCGGGCAGTCCGGCCTCCGAAATGAGGCCGACGTCGCCCTTGTCGAACAGCGCCGCCAGCGCTTCCACTTCCTGCGGGGCCGTGTGCTCGTTCAGGGTGTGGAACTCGAGGGTGTCGATATGCCCTTTCAGGCCGGCTGCGGACAGAAAGCGGCGCGCCGTGCGGACTTCTTCCACCACGAAGCATTTCAGGCCGCAGGCTATATCCAGGACGGGCCGCGGAATCACCTCGGCGGGGTCGTAGTCGCCCAGCGGCGAGGGTATGAGATAAAGTTTTCCTTTCACGCCTGCAAGTTACGAAAAAAAGCCGACACAAACCTTCAAATTCGTTGTCTTTTCAAGGAAAAATAGCTAAATTTGCAGGCTGGAAACAAACTTAATTAACTAATTATAATTATGTCTAAAATCAATCTTGGCAAGTATGGCATCGAGGGAGTCACCGAGGTGCTCTACAACCCCACTTACGAAGTTCTCTACAACGAAGAAACCAAGCCCGGCCTCGAAGGCTTCGACAAAGGACAGGTCACCGAACTTGGCGCCATCAACGTTATGACCGGCATCTACACCGGCCGTTCCCCCAAGGACAAGTACATCGTGATGGACGAAAACTCAAAGGACACCGTCTGGTGGAACACCCCTGAGTACCCCAACGACAACCACGAGATGTCCCTCGAAGTCTGGAAGCAGGTCAAGGACCTCGCCATCAAGCAGCTCGCAGGCAAGAGGCTTTTCGTCGTCGACGGCTTCTGCGGCACCCACAAGGACACCCGCATGAAGGTCCGCTTCATCATGGAGGTCGCATGGCAGGCCCATTTCGTGACCAACATGTTCATCCGTCCCCAGAACGAGGCTGAATTCGACCAGGAGCCCGATTTCGTAGTGTACTGCGCATCCAAGGCCAAGGTTGAAAACTTCAAGGAGCTCGGCCTCCGCAGCGATACCTGCGTGGCCTTCAACGTGACCAGCAAGGAGCAGGTCATCCTCAACACCTGGTACGGCGGCGAAATGAAGAAGGGTCTCTTCTCCATGATGAACTACTACCTGCCTCTGAAGGGCATCGCTGCAATGCACTGCTCCGCCAACACCGACATGGAAGGCAAGAACACCGCCATCTTCTTCGGACTGTCAGGCACCGGCAAGACCACCCTTTCAACCGACCCCAAGCGCCTCCTCATCGGTGACGACGAGCACGGCTGGGACGACGAAGGCGTCTTCAACTTCGAGGGCGGCTGCTATGCAAAGGTGATCAACCTCGACAAGGAGAGCGAGCCCGACATCTACAACGCTATCCGCCGCGACGCCCTCCTCGAGAACGTGACCGTCGACGCCGAAGGCAAGATCGACTTCTGCGACAAGTCCGTGACCGAGAACACCCGCGTCAGCTATCCTATCTACCACATCAACAAGATAGTCCGTCCGTATTCCCACGGCCCCGCAGCCAACCAGGTGATCTTCCTGAGCGCCGACGCATTCGGCGTGCTGCCTCCCGTGAGCATCCTGACTCCCGAGCAGACCAAGTACTACTTCCTCTCCGGCTTCACCGCCAAGCTCGCTGGCACCGAGCGCGGCATCACCGAGCCCACCCCGACATTCTCCGCCTGCTTCGGCCAGGCCTTCCTTGAGCTCCACCCGACGAAGTACGCCGAGGAACTCGTGAAGAGAATGGAGAAGAGCGGCGCCAAGGCATACCTGGTGAACACCGGCTGGAACGGCACCGGCAAGCGTATCTCCATCCGCGACACCCGCGGCATCATCGACGCCATCCTCAACGGCAGCATCGACAAGGCCCCGACCAAGAAGATCCCTTACTTCAACTTCGAAGTCCCGACCGTGCTCGAAGGAGTCGACACCGGCATCCTCGATCCTCGCGACACCTACGCCGATCCCAAGGTCTGGGAAGAGAAGGCCAAGGACCTTGCAGGACGTTTCATCAAGAACTTCCACAAGTACGAGTCCAATGCAGCCGGCAAGGCGCTCGTCGCTGCTGGCCCGCAGCTCTAGCGTGATTTGCAATTGACTTGAAGTCAATGCCTTATAAAAACTCCTGGGTTCTTTTTCGAGCCCAGGAGTTTTTCATTTCGGCTGGCTGTCAGGCGCTTACGTTTTACGCTTTTTTTGCTTATCTTTGTCGGGATGAAGCTTATTGACAAACTAATTCCGACAGCGCTCGCCGCGGCGGCGCTCTGGGCCTGCCAGCCGGAGGAGATAATACCCGAGCCCGTGCGGGTGGAGGAACTCTCCGAGGCGGAGATCCTTGCCCAGGTGCGCAACGACGTGCCGAACTCGGCGTTCTATAAAGACATCTTCCTCGACGGCGGGTGCGAGCTCAATCCCGGCATCAAGGAGAACGGCGTGGTCATCAACGGGCGCCTGCCCTACGCGCTGGAGAAGTCCGGCATCACGAATGCCGAGTATTTCCTCTCCACCGTGGACGACGTTGGCGACGGCTGGACCCAGACCGACAACGACCTGCAGCGCCTCATCATGGTCGGCAATCCGGAAGATGTGAACGGAGTCCTGCTCTATCCCGACGGACAGCCGAGATTCAGGCTGGTCTACGTATTCGGCGGCCACTCCAGTCCCCACGGCACCACGCTCGGCTCCGACGGCCGCTCCAGGGTGAAGACCTTCTACGAAAACGGCGGCAGCTACGTGGGTTCCTGCGCGGGCGCATTCCTGTCAGGCGCTTATGCTGACGGCAGGCGGAGGAGCTACTTCAACATACTGTACAACGGCAACATGAACTCCACCGATGTCGGTAACTCCAGCATCGACATGCTGATCGACAGCGACATCTTCTCCAAATACTACGGACCCGCCAAGGGCACGCTGGTCAAGGGAATACGCCACAACGGCGGCGGTTATCTGGACACATCGCTGGCCCCGGATGGAACGGAAGCCATAGCCATCTTCAAGGATGAGGCCGGGAAGAATTCATCCTCCAGGCCCTATTACAATCAGCCGTCAGTCTGGGCCTACAAGGCGTCCGAATACTCCGGCAGGATGGTGGTCACAGGCTCCCACCCCGAAGACGCCCCCTCGGGAGACATACTCAACCTCACCGCGTCCATGTTCCGTTATGCCTGGGACGGCGTCGGAAAGGCTTTTGTCAAGGACGTGCTGAGGAGCGGCGACCTGATCCCCGTCAACACGGGTATCGGTGACCTGCAGTGCCATCATTTCGTGCTCTGCCCGGCCGCGGACGTGAAGGACCTTTCCATAACCGTCACGTACCAGGGCGATTACGACATGGAAATCTACATGAAGCGCGACAGCTACGCCTTCCCTGACGCGGCCCCCGATTACTCGGCATCGGCCACCGCTGAAGGCAGGGTCACCCTGAATGCCGGGCCCGTCGAGAAGGGGCTCTGGTACGTGACCGTGCGCTGCGCAACCACCGTTGAATCAAAGGAAATAGTCACCAAGCCCGAAGCGGGCCTGGGCAGATATTTCGCATACTATGGGAGAAAGGACGTCCTCAACGGCGTCCCCTACGGCATCCAGGCCGACTGGACTTATTGATTATGAAAGTAAGGGATATTATTGGAGTAATTGAGCGGACGGCGCCGCTCAGGTATCAGGACGAATGGGACAACTCCGGGCTGCAGGTCGGGTTTCTGGATTCGGAGGTCAGCAAGGTGCTCGTGTGCATCGACGTGACCGAAGCGGTAGTGGACTTTGCCGCGGAGCGCGGCTTCGAAATGATTGTGTCCCACCATCCTCTCATTTTCAAGGCGCTCAGCCAGGTCAGCGACGCCACATATCAGCAGCGCTGCGTGGTCAAGGCCCTTGAAAAGGGCATTGCCATATACTCGGCGCACACCAGCATGGACAACGCCCCCGGAGGGGTCAACTACAGGATAGCCGACCTCATAGGGCTTGATGATTACCGGTGGCTCCAGCCCAGGGAGGGCATGGACGCCGGCTCCGGCCTCATAGGCACGCTCCCCACCCCGGAACGCGACACCGACTTCCTGGCTCGTATCAAGATGACCTTCGGCGTGGAATGCCTGAAGCACACCGCCTGCAACGGCCGGGAAATCAATACCGTAGCTCTCTGCGGAGGCGCAGGCGCATTCCTGATGCGCGACGCCCTGCGCCAGGGCGCCGACTGCTTCATAACCGGGGAACTTCACTACCACGACTACTTCGAGAACGACGGAATGCTGCTCGCAGAACTCGGTCATTTCGAGAGCGAACAGTACACAATGGCCATCTTCAGCGACCTTCTGGAAGATGCCTTCCCGGATCTTGGAGTTTGCACCTACTTTGAAACGAACCCTGTCTGCTATGATGCCTGACAAATACCAGGAAGAGTACATAATTCCCAGCTACTTCCTCGACTGCAACGACCGTCTGCGCCCTTCGTCTTTCTTCGACATCGCCCAGGAACTCGGTGTGCGCGGGGCCATGCAGATAGGCGTTCCCGACACCGTTCTCCGCGGCAGGAACCTCTGCTGGATATTGCTTCGCAACGCGATGCACTGCGACGTCCTGCCCGGAAGGGAGGAGAAAGTGACGCTCCAGACCTGGCACAGCGGCGTCCGCGGCCCCATCAGCACCAGGGACTACCTTGTGCTGGACGCCGACGGTAAGGTCATGATAAGCGCCACCAGCTCGTGGGCCCTGATGGACATCGAAACCCGCAGCCTGGCCAAGCCGGAACGCATCTTTGACCTTATTTCACCTGAACCGCAGAATGCCGCACGGGCACTCCAGCCAGACGCGCCCAAGATCATCCTCCCACGCGACTGCGAAGCCGAAGAAGCAGGAACGCACGTGGCCACCTACTCCGACCTGGACTACAACAACCACGCGAACAACGGCAAATACCCCCACTGGGCCATGGACTGCCTGCCCGTGGAAGTCGCTACAAAACAGAAAGTTACCGACTTCTATATCAATTACAACCGGGAAGTCCGCCTGGGCGAAACAGTAAAGCTCATCCGCGCCCAGAGCCCCGACGGTTCCTGGTACGTCGAAGGCCTCGTTGACGGCCTCCAGAGCTTCATCTGCAGGATAGTTTTTGGCTAGCGCTTCTCTGGGCGCATTTTGGCGTACTTGAGGAGGAGGAGTTTTTCGCCGAGGGTGTCGAAGCGGACGCGTGCCTTGAGTTCGGGGACTTTGCCCGTGATTTCCAGTATTTCTCCAAAGCCGAAGCGGTTGTGCTCTATGCGCATGCCGGGCTTGAAGTCCGTCATCGGCAGCGGGATGAAATCAGGATCTACGGGGGCGGCAGCCGGGACAGGGGTGTCTCTGCCAAATGCACCAAAGCCGCCAGTCCGGTTAATACCACCCCTCGGGCTGCCAAAACCTGACCACTCCGTAGCATTGCCTTCGGAAGAGAAATAATCGGAATCCAGGGGCCGGTCGAGGTATTTGGGATCGATTTCGCGGAGGAAGCGGGACGGAGAGTTGGATTCGTGGCGTCCGTTCCGCATGCGGGTGCCGGCGAAGGACAGGGTGACGACCTTTCCGGCACGGGTCACGGCCACGTAAAAGAGCCTCCGCTCTTCCTCTATGTCCTTGAGGGACAGAAGCATATTCTGGCTGGGGAACAGATTGTCCTCCATTCCCGCCACGAACACATATGGGAACTCCAGGCCCTTGGCCGAATGGACGGTCATCAGTGCAACCTTGTTGTTGGTGTCTTCCTCGTTTTCAATGTCAACGCTGCTGAGCAGCGACACGTTCTCCAGATAGTCGTCGATGGTGAAGGTATCTTCGGCGCCTTCCGCCTCTTCCTCGCGCTCCTCGACGAAGGCCGCCACGGAATTGATCAGTTCCTCCACGTTGGCAAACCGGGACTGCCCCTCGATGGACAGATCAGCCTTATAGAGTGCCAGGATGCCGCTTTTGTCGGCTATTTCGGACGCGAGCTCGAAGGCGTCGGTCTGCTTGAACTTCTGGTTCAGGGCATCAATCATCAGGCAGAAGGTCCTGATTTTCTGTATGCCGGCACTGCGGAGGCCGTACGCCTCGAGGCCGTCGGAAAAAGCCGCCCTGAACAGGGAGGTCTGCCCCGCCCGCGCCGCCTCTTCCAGCGCCTTTATGCTCGTGTCGCCTATGCCGCGCGCAGGGGTGTTGACCACCCTCTTGAAGGACTCGTCGTCCATTGGGTTCACCACCAGTTTGAAGTAGCCCATGAGGTCCTTCACTTCGGCTCGGTCAAAGAACGAATGGCCGGAGTACACTATATAAGGAATGTTGCGCCGGCGCAACTGTTCCTCGAGGGGCCGCGACTGGGCGTTGGTCCTGTAGAGTATCGCAAAGTCCTCATACTGAGCACCGTCCTTGCGGACGCGGTCCTGGATAGCGGACACGATGTCGATGGCTTCATCCTGCTCGGACCATGTCTTGAGGACGTGGATCTTCTCCCCTTCCGGGCCGTCGGCGTAGCAGTGCTTGGGGATGCGGCCTGTATTGTGCTCAATCAGGGAGTTGGCGGCGTCCACGATGGTGCGGGTGCTGCGGTAGTTGCGCTCCAGGCGGAACACCTTGCAATCCTGGTAGTCTTTTTTGAAGTTAAGGATGTTCTGTATCTGGGCGCCGCGGAAGGCGTAGATGGACTGGGAATCGTCGCCGACCACGCAGATGTTGTGGTGCCTGGCTGCGAGCTTGCGGATGATGAGGTACTGGGCGTAGTTGGTGTCCTGGTACTCATCTACCATTATGTGGCTGAAGCGGGCCGCGATGTTGTCCAGGGCCTCCTTGTTGTCGCGGAAGAGGATGTTCATGTTGACGAGTATGTCGTCGAAGTCCATCACTCCGGACTGCTTCAGGCGCGCCTGGTAGCGGTCATAGATGTCCGCGATGCGCGGCTTCTTGGCATGCATGTCGGCGACCTGGGTGTTGCGGTTCTCGCGGTAGGCCTTGGGGGTTATCAGGTAGTTCTTTGCGTTGGAGATCCTGGACAGAACGTCCCTGGGCTTGTAGAGCGAATCGTCGAGCCCGAGTTCCTTGATGACGGTCTTGACCGCGGCAGTGCTGTCGCTCTGGTCGTATATGGTGAAATTCTCGGGATAGCCGAGGCTTCCGGCGTACTCCCTGAGGAAGCGCACTAATATGGAGTGGAAGGTGCCCATCACGACTCGGCGCGCCTTCCAGTTTCCGACCATACGGGCTATCCTCTCCTTCATCTCCCCCGCTGCCTTCTTGGTGAAGGTCAGGGCGAGAATCCTGGAAGGATCCGCCCCGAGGGCAAGCAAATAAGCTACCCGGCTTGTCAGAACGCGGGTTTTGCCTGAACCGGCTCCCGCCACTATCAACACAGGACCATCTACACATCGGACCGCCTTCTCCTGCTCCTCATTCAGTCCATCCAAAATTACACGCACATTGTTCTCCATAATGACGCGAAAATACAAAAAAAAGTGGTATCTTCGCAAAGCATTTTGCAAATTATTTTACCGGTATAAAAATGTCTAATAACATCGTTTTGAAAAAAGGTCTGGACATCCCCGTAAGCGGGTGCGCGGAACTTGTTGTCAGCAAATCGATGAACCCTTCCGTCGTGGCCGTACAGCCCGACGGAATCAAGGGCCTGCTCCCCAGGCTCCTGGTCAAGGAGGGCGACCGCGTGCTCTGCGGCTCCCCCGTGATTGCTGACAAGAAGAATCCCGACATCCTGCTCACGGCCCCCGCAAGCGGCACCGTGAAGGAGATTGTCCGCGGCGAAAAACGCAAGCTTCTCGCCGTCCTGATCGAGGTCGACGACCGCCAGGAGTATGTCAAGTTCGACACCTCCGACGTCAAGACCGCGTTGATGCAGAGCGGCCTCTGGTCCCTGCTCGTACAGCGCCCCTACGGCGTGCTTGCCGATCCGGCAGCCGCTCCGAAGGGGATTTTCATTTCCGCGTTCAGCACATCCCCGCTCGCAGCCGACACCGAATTCACGCTCGGCGGCGAAGTGCAGAACCTCCAGAAGGGCATCGACGCCCTCGCTCAACTGGCCCCCGTCCACGTCTCCGTCGACGGCTCCCGCAAGGACAGCGCCTTCTGCAGGCTGACCGGATGCACCCTCCACTCCTTCTCCGGCAAGCACCCGGCAGGCAACGTGGGCGTGCAGATAAGCCACATCAGCCCCATCATGAAAGGTGAGACCGTGTGGACCGTATCCCTGTCAGGGCTCGCCGCCATCGGCAGGCTCTTCGCTACCGGACGCCTCAACCTGCGCCGCAAGGTGGCGGTCGGCGGTCCCGCAGCGCTCTGCCCGTCCTACGTGGAAGCCCTCCCCGGCACCCCCATGAAGAGCTTCGTCGCCTTCTGGGGCAACTCCGAGGATGAGCTCCGCATCATCAGCGGCGACGTCCTCAGCGGACAGACGGTCGGCAAGGACGGTTATCTGGGCCGCGACGCCGACCAGGTGACCATCATCCGCGAAGGCTACGACAAGGAGCTCCTCGGCTGGATACGTCCCATCCGCTTCCGCCAGTTCAGCACGGACCACAGCTACTTCAGCTGGCTCATGCCCTGGCGCAAGTATGACATGGACACCAACCTCCACGGCGGCCCCCGTCCGTTCCTGATGAACGACGGCTACTACGCCAAGGTGCTTCCCATGGACATCTATCCAGTGTTCCTGGCCAAGGCCTGCCTTGCCGGAGACATCGACAAGATGGAAAAGTTCGGAATCTACGAAGTCCTTCCCGAGGACCTCGCCACCTGCGAGTTCGTGGATCCCAGCAAGATTTACATCCAGGACATCATCGCAAAGGGCATTGAACTGATGCTTAAAGAAATGGCTTAAAAGATATGAACAAGATTTTCGAAAAAGGCGGCAAACTCTACTGGCTCCACAGCACCGTCGATGCTTTTGAGACATTCCTTCACGTGCCCGGCACCGTGACCCTCAAGGGCTCGCATGTGCGTGATGCCATAGACCTGAAACGTCTCCTTATCCTGGTGGTGATAGCCGCCGCGCCCGCAGCCCTCTTCGGCATGTGGAACGTCGGCTACCAGCACGGCCTTGCCATGGGACAGACCGGAGTCCACATTCTCGAGTACTTCTGGTTCGGTTTCCTCAAGGTCCTTCCCCTGTACCTCGTCTCCTACATCGTAGGTCTCGGTATAGAATTCGCTTCCAGCCAGATACGCGGCGAGGAAGTCAGCGAGGGCTACCTCGTCAGCGGTTTCTTCATTCCCCTTATCGTTCCGGTGGACATCCCCCTGTGGATGCTTGCCCTGGCCGTCGCTTTCGCCGTCATCTTCGGCAAGGAAGTGTTCGGCGGCACCGGCATGAACATCTGGAATCCCGCCCTGCTGACCCGTGCGTTCCTCTTCTTCTCCTACCCCAACTACATGTCCGGATCCGAGTGCTGGATAGCGTTCAAGAAGGGTGAGACCGCAGTGGCTGACGCTTTCACAGGCGCCACTCCCCTCGCCCTCGACGGCCCCGCACAGTACGGTACCGGCTTCTGGGACCTCTTTATCGGCACTGTCCCCGGCTCCGTCGGCGAGACGTCCGTGATCGCAATCCTGCTCGGCGCCATCCTGCTCCTCTGGACCGGCATCGCCAGCTGGAAGATCATGTGCGGCAGCATCGCAGGCGCACTGCTCGTGGGATGGATCGGCAACGTGGCCGGCATCACCGACATCCCCTTCTACATGCAGCTTCTCTACGGCGGCTTCGCCTTCGGTACCATCTTCATGGCGACCGATCCCGTGACCTCCTGCCAGACCGAGTGCGGCAAGTGGATCTTCGGCATCCTCGTCGGCATGCTCTGCATCACGGTGCGCCTCTTCAACCCCGGATATGCCGAGGGCATGATGCTCGCCATCCTGCTGATGAACACCTTCGCCCCGCTCATCGACCATTGCGTCGTGAGCGTCCATATCAACCGCAGGGAACGTAAATTCAAAGCCGCATAAGCCATGAACACCAACAACAACGTCTACACAGTCATCTACACCACGGTAGTCGTGGTGATAGTTGCGGCACTCCTGGCTTTCGTGGCAGCCAAGCTGGGCCCCGCCCAGGACGCAAACGCCAAGGCTGAAACGCTGAGGCAGATGATGTCCGCGGCCGGCATCAAGCCCACCGAAGAGCTTTACGCGACAAAGAATGCCGATATCCTGCAACTCTACGCCGACAGCATCGAAGAAGCCTACACCATCGGGCTCGACGGAGAGAAGAACGGCGAACTTGGCACCTCCAGGGACAACATCGAACTGGTCAGTAAACTCAAGCCGCAGAACAAGGCCATCAAGGCCGCCGGCGACGCCACCCTCCCCGTCTATATCTTCAACAGCGGCAAGGTAGTCATTCCGGTCTACGGAGCCGGCCTCTGGGGTCCAGTCTGGGGCTATGTGGCATTCGAACCCGACTGCCGCACCATCGCCGGCGCATACTTCGACCATGAGGGAGAAACTCCGGGCCTCGGCGCCAAGATCAAGGACGAGCCCTGGTTCCGCGAGAAATTCACCGGCAAGACCGTCGAATGGGGCGACACCCCCGCCTTCAGGCTCGAAAAGAACGCCGAATCGACCGGTGCATCCAACGCAGTTGACGCCATAACCGGCGCCACCATGACTTCCAAGGGTCTCAACGAAGCCCTGAACACCTGGTTCGGAGCCTACGAGAAGCACCTGGGAATGGGTGCCTTCTTCCATATGCTGGAAGAGCACGCCACCGAAGGAACAACCAACGCAGAGGAGGAATAAGCTATGGCACAGAAACTTAAAGAAACCATCCTCAATCCGATTCTCAAGGGCAATCCGATTACCGTCCTTGTGCTCGGTATATGCTCCGCTCTGGCCGTCACCGTCCAGCTCAAGGGAGCTCTCGTTATGGCCCTGTCGGTCATCGTGGTCACCGGGCTTTCCAGCTTCGTGTGCTCGCTGCTCCGCAACACCATCCCCAACCGCGTGCGCATCATCGTGCAGCTCGTGGTCGTGGCTATGATGGTTATCCTCGTGGACCAGATACTGAAAGCCGGAGAAGGCACCTACGCCATCGACAAGCAGCTTTCGGTCTACATCGGCCTCATCATCACCAACTGCATCGTGATGGGTCGCATCGAGGCTTTCGCCCTCGGCAACAAGCCCATCCCCTCGCTGCTTGACGGTCTCGCCAACGGCGTGGGCTACGGCCTCATCCTCGTCATCGTCGCCTTCTTCCGTGAACTCTTCGGAAGCGGCACCCTGTTCGGGTTCCAGGTCCTCCCCGCAGCGTACGTTCCCAACAACCTGGTCATCCTTCCCCCGTTCGCCCTTATCCTCATCGGATGCATTATCTGGGTGCACAGGGCGCTGGACAAAGACCTTCAGGAAAACTAACAGCGACGCCTTATGGAATACATCAGCTTATTCGTAAAGTCAATCTTCGTTGACAATATGATCTTCGCATACTTCCTGGGTATGTGCTCATACCTGGCGGTATCGAAGAACGTGAAGACAGCCAACGGCCTTGGCCTCGCCGTTATCTTCGTGCTCCTGTGCACGCTTCCCCTGAACTGGGTCATCAACACCTTCGTGCTGCAGCCCGGCGCCCTTAAGTGGCTCGGACCCCAGTTCGAGAGCGTGGACCTCAGCTTCCTGAGCTTCATCGTGTTCATCGCCGTCATCGCCGCATTCGTGCAGCTGGTGGAGATGATCGTGGAGAAATTCCTCCCTTCGCTCTATTCTTCCCTCGGTATCTATCTGCCGCTGATTGCTGTGAACTGCGCTATCCTGGGCGGTTCCCTGTTCATGCAGCAGAGGGATTTCACCGGATTCGGCGAGTCCGCAGTATATGCCCTCGGTTCCGGCATCGGCTGGTACCTGGCTATAGTGGCGCTTGCAGCTATCCGTGAGAAGATGAGCTACTCCAACGTACCCAAGCCCCTGAAGGGCATAGGCATCACATTCATCACCGTCGGCCTCATGGGCCTGGCGTTCATGATATTTATGGGCATTCAACTGTAGAAGGATATGAGTCAGACAATTATTGCATCAATAGTGCTCCTCGTCATAGTGACGTTGCTGCTGGTGGCTCTTCTCCTCATAGTGAAGTCCGCCATTACCCCCAAAGGCACGATAAAGATAGACATCAACGACGGCAAGAAGGAACTTAACGTCGCTCCCGGCAACAACCTGATGGCCACGCTCGCCGGCGAGAAGATCTTCCTCCCCTCCGCCTGCGGCGGCAAGGCCAACTGCGGCCAGTGCAAGGTGCAGGTGCTTGAAGGCGGCGGCGAGATCCTCCCCACCGAGACCGGCTTCTTCAACCGCAAGCAGATCAAGGACGGATGGCGTCTGGGCTGCCAGGTGAAGGTCAAGGACAACCTGAAGATCCAGGTGGCGGAGAGCGCCCTCTCCGTGAAGAAACTGGAGTGCGAAGTTATTTCCAACGAGAACGTAGCCACCTTTATCAAAGAGTTCACCGTCAAGCTTCCCGAGGGCGAAAACCTCGAATTCAAGAGCGGTGAATACATCCAGATCGACATCCCCGAATACGAGGCCGACTTCGCCGACATGGGCGTTGCCGACATCTACAAGGGCGACTGGGAGAAGTACGGCATCACCGGCCTGAAGTTCAAGAACACGGTTCCTACTATCAGGGCCTACTCCATGGCTTCGTATCCGGGCGAAAAGGGCATCATCAAGCTCAACGTCCGTATCGCGACTCCTCCGTTCGACAAGACTCAGCCGAAGGGCGTGTTCAAGTTCGTGCCCGGCGTGCCTCCGGGAATCGCTTCTACCTACGTATTCTCCCGCAAGCCGGGCGACAAGGTGTGGATCAGCGGCCCCTACGGCGAATTCCTGCTTCCTAAGGATGATCCCGAGGATATGGAATACATCTTCGTGGGCGGCGGCGCCGGCATGGCTCCCCTGCGCAGCCACATCATGCAGCTGTTCAAGACTTTGAAGACCGGCCGCAAGGTCCGCTTCTTCTACGGCGCCCGCGCGCTCGTGGAGGCGTTCTACCTCGAGGATTTCGCCGAAATCGAAAGGGAGTTCCCGAACTTCAAGTTCACCCTTGCCCTCGACCGTCCGGATCCCGCCGCAGACGCCGCCGGAGTGAAATATACTCCCGGCTTCGTCCACAACGTGATGTATGAGACCTACCTCAAGGAGCACGACGCTCCGGAGGACATCAAGTACTTCATGTGCGGTCCGCCGATGATGGTGAAGTGCGTGAACGAGTTGCTCGATTCTCTCGGCGTCCCTCCTGAAAGCATCCTCTACGATAACTTCGGAGGTTAAGTGAAAATATGTTGTATGATAGCATCTCTGCGTCTTGGCGGGGCCGAGAGGCAGCTCGCCGGGCTGGCATGTATGCTGAAGGCTGCCGGAGAAGACGTAGAGGTGCTGACATACAGGGACGGAGACTTCTACAAAGGCGAGCTGGAGGCCGCCGGCGTGCCGCACTGTTTTGTTCCGCAAAGGGCTGGCGAGGTGCAGCTCGTACGTGACATCGCATCACATCTGCGGGCGACCGGCCGCGACACCCTCATCTCATTCCTCGCCGGAACCAACCTCAAGGCCTGCCTCGTCAAGCGCCTGTGCCCCGGGGTGCGGCTCATCGTCTCCGAACGCAACTGCAACACTTCCCTGCTGCCCCACGACGTCCTCCGCTTCTCCCTCTACCGCAAGTACGCCGGCCAGGTGGTCTGCAACTGCTACGCCCAGACCGAGTTCATCCGCCGGCATGCCCCGGCCCTGCGCGGCAGGCTCTACACCATCCCCAATTTCACCGACCTGCAGCTTTTCAAACCTGTGAGCCGGGAGTTCAGGCAGCCCTACAGGGTGGTCACGACGGCACGGCTCGACAGCAGGAAAAACGCCCTCGGCCTCATCCGCGCGGCGGCTCAATGCCCCAGCCTCAGTTTCGACTGGTACGGCGCCGGGGAGGATACCTGCTACGGCCGTCGCTGCCGACAGCTGATAGCCAGGCTCGGCCTTGAAGACCGCTTCCGCATCCATCCGTCCACCCGGGACGTCGCCCATGTCTATTCAGCCGCCGACGCCTTCTGCCTGCCCAGTTTCTACGAGGGAACGCCCAACGCGCTGACCGAGGCACTGGCCTGCGGACTGCCCGCAGTGTGCAGCGAAGTGAGCGACAACGGCCGCTATGTCACCGGGGGTAAGAACGGATTTCTGTTCAATGTCAGGAATCCGAAAGAATTAGTCCGTGCGCTGCAGGATCTAGCCGCCACTGAGCCCCAGATCATGAAGGAATATGCAAGCGGAAGCCGCCGGACAGCGGAAAGTTCCTTCTCGAAAAAATTGTTTTTCGAAAGATATATGGACCTTCTGAGGGGTCCGGCCGGGGGTACGAAATCCGGCACTTAAAAAATTCACAAAATCTGATTTACGTTTTTTTTGATTCCATTGGGTTTTCATTTTGCTTTTATAGTTTTGCGGCACTATGAAAACCGAATGGAATCAAACAGGCCGGGCTACTCAACTCATCTACCGGCGTTCGCCAAGGGGACCTCTTCCCCAACTTATACTCTTGTTCAGCTTGCTAATACTACCGCCGGCCTGTTTGATTTCTGGTTGCAGCAGGGACGGCGACGGGCCGGACAGCCTGGACGCCGTTGAAGTAAAACTGGACAGCAGCCGGTTCACGGTCAACTTCAACGTGGTGGACAACATCGCCGAGACGCCCCATACAGTTCAGCGCCTGGACCTGTATATATATGACGCGGACGGGATGAAGCCCCTGCTCGACAAGCGCCGCTACGACAATGTGCCGGAAAGCCTCGTCATCCACGGCAACGGCAACGCCCGCATCATCGTGGCCATAGCAAACGCGCCCGGGGATTTCGGAACTGAGAATACAAGCCGATTCGAGGCAATAGAGATGCTCAGCATGAACTTTGCCAGCGAGAGTCCGGCAGTTCCTGTGATGAGCGGCATGTGCACCGTAGAAGCCGGAGCGACCGAAACGGTCAACCTGGCCCCGCTGATGGCCCGCATCAGGCTGGGAGAAGTCGGAAACAGGATGAAGAACTATGTCCGGCTGGAAGATCCGAGGATATATCTGGAGAACCTCAATTCAGGGGCGGAAATCATGCGGGAGGGAGGATTCCGGCCTGTTTCCATAACCGAGAAAGGAGCGAAAGCCCCGCTGCCCTACGATATCGGGGTTTTCGCCCAGCATCCGGACACTGAGGTATTCTGCTATCCCAATGACTCCGCCGAGGCCACAATAGGCACTCCCGGCACCAGGCTCATTTTCGAATGCGAGATCAAAGGAGAAACCTGCACTTTCAGGATAGACCTGCCGGCAATACGGCGCAACTCCACGACCACGGTCGATATAACCGTGAGCGGAAAGGATGATTGCGAAAGCAAGATATACTAGACCAGCTTGGAGAAACGCTCGGGAAGGCGGACCTTGACCTTGAGGTTGAGCATCGCCGGCTTATTTGGGGTGTAAGGCAGCCGGATGACGCTTTGAAGCTTACGTGCCTTGACCGTCCACTTCTCCCAGTCACGTTCCGCCAGTGAAGGGAGATTGTCGATGAGGCGGCGGCGCTTATGGAGGTGCCTTTCCCAGCCGCGGGAGGCCAGATCCTTGTCTTCAAGCTTCTGGCCGATAAAACTCGTGTCGGCGCAGCCGAAATGGAATAGATACAGGTCAGGTACGATGTGGAAATCGCCCTTGCGGGTGCGGTGGAAGCCGCTTCCCCATTCTACGGGAGCCAGGAGGACGGAGGTCTTGGTGTATCGGGGAGAGAGGCGGACGAATTTCCGCTGCGACAGAATGCTCTCCGAGAAATCGAGGGGTGGCTCGCAATTGGTGTCCTGTATCACGTCGCAGCCAAGCCCCGAGAGGGAGATGCGGCCATCCGTTTTCTGCTCTGACAAAAATTCCGGCAGGCTCTTGCCAAGAGAGGGATCCACAATTAGGAATTCATCGACGTCGGAGCCGATGACCATATCGTATTCTTTAAGAAGTTCCGCCGCTTTTGCGGACATCACGCTGATGCGCTCTTTGTCTGAAACCCGGACGTTTCCGGCGACACGGGGGATAACCTCAACGTGGCAACCCTCTGTGCAAGAAGATACTACCTGATCTTCGCCATCGAAAAAGATGAACAAGTTCTCCCTGCCGAGCAGGCTTCCATAATATGTGGTCCACTTGCCCAGAAAGAAATCGTCATTTCTGACCATGGTCAAAGCTGCGATTCTCTTCATCTCAAAAATCTTTCAAAGATAAAACTAATTGAAACAATTTCCAAATTTGCGCAATAAACATTATCTTTGCGAAATTATGGATTTATCGGGTTTTCTTGTTAAAAGGCGCAGGCCTTTACTGGCTGTAATGGCGGTTCTCGCCGTGGTTTGCGCCATTATGATTCCCCGATTGAACGTCATAATGGAAATCTCATATTTCCTGCCCGACGACTCCCCTATCAAAATAGGGATGGACAAGGTCTCCGAAAACTTCCCCGATATGGACAACCAGCTGAGCCTGCTCAGCGTGATGTTCGACAAGCCCATCGAAAGGGAGGCCGTGATGAAGGAACTGAACGACCTGACGGGAGGGCTCACATGCATGTCGGTAAAGGAAAAAGACAATTACACTCTGTTTGAATTCCTTCTGTCGAAAGGCTGTAAATACAGGGAAATAGAAAAGGACATAGTGGAGCACTACGGCGACGATGTCATCGTGGAGGTGAGTCTGGACAAGAATATGCCCGCCGACATCCTTCCGATGATTCTGACGGGCGCCATCATTGTGTTCGTCATCCTGCTTATAATGTGTTCCTCGGTGGTGGAGGTGTTCCTGTTCGTGCTGTCGATGATCATTGCCGTGGCCATCAACATGGGCAGCAACATACTCATGTCCGGCGTGTCTTTCATGACCAACTCCCTGACTGCGGTGCTGCAGATGATACTGTCGATGGACTATTCCATCTTCCTGATGAACCGGTTCCGGCAGGAAAAGCTGGCATGCGGCGACAGCGAGGTAGCCATGAAGAACGCAATCAAGAGTGCGGCCCCGTCGATTCTGAGCAGCGCCACGACCACCATAGTGAGTTTGCTTATGCTGGTGTTCATGCACCTGAAAATCGGCCAGGACCTTGGATTCGTGCTTGCAAAGGGCGTGTTCCTGAGCATGCTCTGCAACTTCACGGTGCTGCCGGCTCTCATCCTAAAATACGAGAAGGGCATCAACAAGACCACCAAAAAGGTCCCGCACCTGCCGTCGTCTGCCCTCGCCCGTTTTGAGATGCGGTTCAAGCTTCCGCTCGCCATACTTTTCGTCGGCGTCTTCATAGCGGCATTCATACTCCAGAAACGCACTGAAATATCATTCGCCGCCATCTGGACCACCGACATCGGCGAAATCTTCCCGCCTGAAAACGCTTGTCTTTTGGTCTACGACACCTCCGAAGAAGAAGCCGTCGTGGGCCTGCTCGATACCCTGGAACGTGACAAGAACGTCCTGACCTGCCTTAGCTACCCGAGCCTGAAACTCCAGGGCTTCACCACGTCAGAGATGTCCGAGCGGATCAAGCAGTACACCGACCAGGTCGACGAGGAACTGCTGAAAATCGTCTACTACGCCAAAGCCCATCCGGAGCGCACCGAGAAGCTGAGCTTCGATGAAATACAGGACCTTGCCGATGAACTGGAGAAGCAGGGGCTTGTGCCGGCCGACCTCAACATGCAGAAGATCACGGCCAAGCTTATGCAATCTGCGCCGGCTCCTCAGAAGAAGCAGATCCCGACGCCCCCCGCAGCGCAATCCGCCCCTGCCGTGGATACGACCGCCAAGGCTTACAAGCCAGACTCCGACCATGTCGCTGCAGCGGATTCCACCCTGATGGCGGCAGCCCTGCCTGATTCCACGGCAAAGGCTCCGGCGGATTCGGTTTCAACGCCCGTACAGCCTGCACAGGCCGCCCAGCCGGGAACGCCGGAATACCTTAAGGGTGTCAAGGTGACCTATGAGCTCGCCACCACCCAGATGACGGCAAAGGAAATGGCGGAAATGATGGGTCTGGACCGCAGCTATTTCAATATGGTGTTCCGCTTGGCCGGCCGCACCCGCAAGCCTGCGACCATGTCGCCCCACGAACTGTCGTCCTTCGTGACCAGCAAGATACTCACTCAAAAGCGCTACGCCTACATGCTCACCAAAGAGCAGGCGGATCTTATCCGTGAGGCCCACCGGCAGCTTGATTCCGCATTCATCGCAGGCCCGTCCGTAACCGATGTTCCGGGCACGCTCCTCGCCCGCGCCGATTCACTTTCCGCCCCGTCCGACACAACCGCAGCCCTCATTGCCGCCACTGATTCACTTGCCGGAACGCCCCTGCATGCCGATATCGCAGTCGCTCAGGAGCCTGAGCCCGAGCCTGTGGTCACTCCCGTCGAAAGGCTGGCGGAGATGGCATTCTCGGGCAGGCGCTACACGTCCCGCCGTGTGCGCAATGCGCTCGTCGCCGCAGGCGTCCCTGTGAGCCAGGATGACATGGACTTGCTGTTCCTTTATGCCGGCAGCCGGAAGGGTTTCAACCCCGAACAGCGGATGAGCCTCGGGGAGCTTGCCGAATTCGTGGACGGGACGCTGCTTGCCGACCCGAAGTTCGCCCGCTTCATCAGTGACGACCAGCGGACGATGCTTGCCGGTCTCAGCAGCCAGCTGGAAGACGGCGCCAACATGCTCCGGTCAGAAAAGATGTCGCTGGCAGCCCTGATGACGGATTTCCCGTTCGAGTCGCCGCAGACCTACGCCTTCGTGGAACGCTTCCACGCCCTGGCTGACCGGTCGCTGCAGAAGGAGCACTACATTATCGGGGAATCGTTCATGTACAAGGAGATGAAGGACGGATTCCCGGACGAGATGCTGCTGCTGACGATCCTGACCATACTGGCTATATTCGTGATCGTCGCCCTGACCTTCAAGTCGTTCGTGATTCCGACGTTCCTGATCTTCGCGGTGATGTCCGGTGTGTACGTAAATGTGTTCGTGAGCGGGCTTGGGGGCAACACCATGTACTTCCTTGCCTACCTTATAGTCCAGAGCATCCTCATGGGTGCGACCATCGACTACTCCATACTGCTCACAAGTTACTACCGCGAGCACAGGCTTTCCGGCGACGTGTATGATTCACTCAGCGCCGCCTATCTCGGCGCCGGCCATTCCATCATGACTTCCGGCCTCATCCTGACCCTCGGTCCTTTGGCGATGAGCATGATCATCAAAGACCAGCTGGTGCAGATGATTCTGCGGTGCCTGGCCTCCGGTGCCCTAGCTTCCATACTGATTATCTTCTTTATCCTGCCCGGCACGCTTGCTATCTGCGACAAGCTGATTGCGCCGAAGGGTGCGGTAAAAAGTTTTGGAAATAAGAAAAAATGAGTAACTTTGCACTCCTTTCGGGAGTTTAGCTCAGCTGGTTCAGAGCACCTGCCTTACAAGCAGGGGGTCACTGGTTCGAGTCCAGTAATTCCCACAAAAAACAGCTTGCCTTTCCGGCAGGCTGTTTTTCGTGGGAACCCTCCTTATCCCCCGCTGCGCTAGCGCCGCCCTGCTTCTTACAACGAGGGAGCCCCCTCGAGCTCCCCGGAGAAAGTTTTTCCCCACGCGGCTCCGTGTCATTTGATGAAGCATTTCCGCTCCCCTTTCTATCTCCGGCAGCAAGCCGCCCGCGTCCTGCTCAACATCTGCAGCC
>JAILNI010000035.1 GCA_024691765.1 Bacteroidales bacterium
GGGGAAGGTGTTTTCACGGGATCAGCTGCTGTCGGCCGTTTGGCCTGACGATGTCATTGTCACACCCCGCACGGTGGATGTAAACATTACCCGCATCCGCAAGAAAATCGGTCCTTATGGAGATGCTCTTGTCGCCAAGGCGGGGTTCGGGTATTCTTTTCAGGAATAACTCCAAATCAATACTATTTTCCGATGCAGAACCGGCTGAATATATTCTTGAGCAGATCTTCCGTGGTTACGGCCCCGAAGATGCTTCCCAGTTCAGCTATCGCATCGCGCAGGTCCTGGGCTATCAAGTCAGTGGGAGATTTGCGGTCGAGGCCTATGGATACCTGCCTGAGGGAATCCAGGGCGCGCTCGAGCGCTTCGTAATGGCGAAGGTTGGTTACCAGCGAAGCACCGTTCCAGTCGGCCAGGCCGGCTGACGCCACAAGGCGTTCTTTCAGCATATCCAGCCCCTCTCCGGTACGTGCGGAAACGTCCAGCACCTCAAGCCCTTCCGGCACCGGCACATCCTTGGATTCCAGATACTCCGAGAGTTTTCCAGCCAGAGCCTCGGGATCCAGTTCATAAGTGCCGAATGCCGGATACTTGAGTTCAAAGCAATTGTACGACCTGTCCATTTTGGGGAACTCTTCCGGAGCTATGGCGTCGTAACTGTCGACCTTGTTGCGCAGCACAATCAGTTTCTTGTCGCCGCCGGCAAGCCTTGCGGCGATGGCCGCGAAACTCTTCTGCACGTCGGGCAGGGGAGCGCAGCCGTCAAGCACTGCGACAACCGTCTGCGCCTTGGCTATGCTGGCATACGAACGGTCTATGCCAATCTTCTCTATGCGGTCGCTGCTCTCACGCAGGCCCGCTGTATCAATGAAGCGGAACAGGATGCCGCCCAGCGTCACCGTCTCTTCTATGGTGTCGCGGGTGGTTCCGGGAACATCGGATACTATCGCCCTGTCTTCGCCTACGAGAGCGTTCAGAAGGGTGCTTTTTCCTGCGTTGACAGCTCCCACGATAGCGACCGGCACACCGTTGCGGATTGCATTGCCGGTACGGAAAGAGTCTACAAGCTTCTCCACATGGGCGGTTGCCTTGTCCAGCAGGCCCTGAAGATGAGCCCTGTCGGCAAACTCCACCTCTTCCTCGCTGAAATCGAGCTCCAGTTCCAGAAGCGACGCAAGTTCGACAAGCCTTTCCCGAAGCTCCTTCAATTCCGATGAATAGCTGCCTTTCAGCTGGCTTAAAGCCACCTTGTGCGACAGTTCGGAACCTGAGGCGATCAAATCCGCCACCGCCTCGGCCTGGGAGAGGTCCATCTTGCCGTTTACGAAGGCCCTGCGGGTGAATTCTCCAGCTTCGGCCATGCGTCCACCGGCAGCTACCAGCAGTAGCAGTATCTTCTGTACGATGTAAGATGAAGCGTGGCACGAAATCTCCACTGAATCCTCTCCAGTATAGGAATGGGGCGCGCGGAAGATGCTTACCAGCACCTCGTCCACTCCGGGGATGGTGCCGTACTTGAGGGTATATCCTTCTGACGAAAGCGCCGCGCCGGTGTGGAACTGCACAATGCTGTCGGCCAGCCTGAGAGCATCAGGCCCGCTCACCCTTATGATTGAAATGGCTCCGCCCCCCACCGGAGTGGCAGGGGCGCAGATGGTATCCTCGAAATGCTTCATGAAGCGAATATACGGAAAAATCCGTAAATTTGACGGACCAAACACGCATACCATGATTCTGAGCATACTCGACACCGACCTCTACAAGTTCAGTACGTCCAACGCATATTTCCAGCTTTACCCGCTTGCCGAGGGTACCTTCAAGTTCAACGACAGGGCCGCCGAAGTGTACGACGGCGCCTTCCTCGCCGAATTGAAGGCCGAAATCGCCCGGCTCTGCGAACTGGCCCTCTCGGACGAGGAATTCGAATACGTGACCGGCCATGTGAGGTATATACACCGGAACTACTGGGAGTGGCTGAGGGGCTTCCGCTTCCAGCCGGAAAAGGTAGAAGTTAGCCTTGACGAAGGAGGACATCTGCAGATGGAAGTGACCGATTTCCTCTACAGGGTAACCCTTTATGAAGTGCCGCTGCTGGCGATAGTGGCCGAACTGAGGAACAGGGTGAGGGGAGTCCGGGCCGATAAGGCCAAAGCACTTGAGTTGCTGGACGCCAAGATGGATTTTGCCAACGAAAATGCTCTGCCTTTCAGCGAGTTCGGCACCCGTAGGCGCTTCTCCTCGGAGCTTCACGAAGCCGTGGTGGCAGAAATCAAGGCAAGGTGCCCCAGGTACTGCGCCGGCACCTCAAACGTACATTTCGCACGCCTGTACGGCATGACCCCGATAGGAACCTTTCCGCACGAATGGGTAATGTTTCACAGCGGCGTATTCGGTTATAAGAGAGCCAATTATCTGTCTCTGGAAGACTGGATCAAGGTCTACGACGGAGCCCTTGGCACCGCCCTCATCGACACCTTCACCACAAATAGTTTCCTTCGCACCCTCACGCTCAAACAGGCGAAGCTCCTCGACGGATTTCGCCAGGACTCGGGCGACGAAAGGGTAGTGGGCGATGCAATCATAGCAAGACTGGAGGAATTCGGAATAGACCCGAAGGAAAAGATCCTGGTGTTCTCCAACGCCCTTGATTTCCCGAGATACAAGAAGGTAATGGACTATTTCCGCGGACGCATAAGGGTGAGCGCCGGAATCGGGACGAATCTCACCTGCGACCCGGGAATCGAAGGTTACAGGCCGGCCAATATCGTAATGAAGCTTTCCCGCTGCCGCATGAGTGCCAAGGACCCGTGGGAAAAGGTGATAAAGATTTCCGACGATGCGGGCAAGCACATGGGCGAGAGCAAGGAATTCGAAATTGCATCGCACGAGCTCCATTTGGACGAATAAGGCTTGCACGCTTGAACTTTTTTGTTTATCTTTGCAGCGCTTCCGGTTCCGGAGGCGCTTCACTTTTTTCAATTTAACATATTCTCCATGCCACACAGCCTTTTTGAGCTGAGCAAGATGTCAAGGGAAAACCTCGAGACTATTGCCAATGAACACGAAATAAAGAAAATCAAATCTCTCGACAACGAGAACCTCGCATACGCCATACTGGATGCCGAGGCTGCGGCCGAGGCGAAGAAGGCTCCAGCCGACAAGCCGAAGGCACGCAGGGGCCGTCCACGCAAGGAAGCGGCCGAGCCTGCAAAACAGGCGTCCAAGCCGGCGGAACCCGTAAAGGCCGAGAAGGCCGCGGAAGCCCCTGCAAAGCAGGAAGAGGCCCCGGCTGCCGCCCCCGCCAAGAAGCGCGGCCGTCCGAAGAAGAACGCCGCCGAACCGGTGGAGGCCCCCAAGGCAGAGGCCGCACAGCCTGAGGCTCCTGTCACTGAAAAGCACAAGGGCCACGACAGGCAGAAGGTCCACGAGGCCGCCCGTCAGCAGCTCGACGAGGCCCGCGACGAATACCTCCGTCCGCGTCAGCCCCAGAACCAGCAGAACAACCAGAACGGCCAGAACCAGCAGCCTAAGCAGCCTAAACCCAAGGTTCCCGAATTCGAGGGCACCGTGGTCGCCACTGGCGTGCTGGAAATCATGCCCGACGGCTACGGCTTCCTCCGCAGTTCCGACTACAACTACCTGAACTCCCCGGACGACATCTACGTCGCCCAGCAGCAGATAAAGCAGAACGCGCTCAAGAACGGCGACACCGTCACCGGCGAAATCCGTCCTCCGCGCGAAGGCGACAAGTACTTCCCGCTCGTTAAGATTACCATGGTGAACGGACGCAAGCCCGAGTTCATCCGCGACCGCGTTCCCTTCGACTTCCTTACCCCTCTCTTCCCGGACCAGAAGTTCAATCTCACCGGGAACGGCCATGCCGCCGATCCGTCGTGCCGCATAGTGGACATGTTCTCGCCCATAGGCAAGGGCCAGCGCGGCCTCATAGTTTCCCAGCCCAAGACGGGTAAGACCATGCTGCTCAAGAGCATAGCCAACGCCATCGCGGACAACCATCCCGAGGTTTACGAAATCGTCCTCCTCATCGACGAACGTCCCGAAGAGGTTACCGACATGCAGCGCAGCGTGAAGGCCGAGGTTGTGGCCAGCACCTTCGACGAACCGGCCGACCACCACGTAAAGGTCGCCAACATGGTGCTCGAGAAAGCCCGCCGCCTGGTCGAATGCGGCCACGACGTAGTTATCCTCCTCGACTCCATCACCCGCCTCGCTCGCGCCTACAACACCGTGCAGCCGGCATCCGGCAAGGTTCTCACCGGCGGTGTCGACGCGAACGCCCTCCAGAAGCCCAAACGCTTCTTCGGTGCCGCACGAAACATCGAAGGCGGAGGTTCGCTCACTATCCTTGCCACCGCACTTACCGAAACCGGAAGCAAGATGGACGACGTCATCTTCGAGGAATTCAAGGGCACGGGCAACATGGAGCTCCAGCTGGACCGCAACCTCTCCAACAGGCGCGTCTTCCCGGCCGTGAACGTGATCCTATCCGGCACCCGCCGCGACGACCTTCTCCTCCCGCGCGAGAAGGCCCAGAGGATATGGATACTGCGCAAGCTGCTCGCCGACATGAACCCGCTGGAGGCCATGAACTTCATGCTTCAGCTCATGGACGAGTACAAGACCAACGAAGACCTGCTTGACAACATGAGCAAGGTTTCCCCGCGCGACGCACGTCACTACGACTATTAGCGGCGAAATACAGCTATTAAAAACTCCGGTTGACGCCGGAGTTTTTTTAATTGTCCCAGTAGCTGGAACTCTTGCGGAAGCGCAGCAGGTCGGCCAGGGCGCTGGCGTTGGCCCGGATGAGGAAGTTGTAGCTCTTCCACTGTCCGAGCGGCACCCAGGACACGCTCATATTGAAACAGTGCAGGTCGTAAGTGGCGCTGAGCTGCGTGGTGGTAATCTTCCGCGCCTCGATATCGAAGCCCGAATTCGCGTTGATGCTCATCCTCGGCGTGAGCTTTATGTTACCCGAAAGGGAAACCGTCTGGGTAATGTTGTTCTTCGGCTCCAGAAGGGCCTTGGTGCTGTTGTACACCATGCTGTGCGAATAACTGAAGGAGTAGCTGAAATTCAGGCTCCAGGGCACGTTGGGATTGGTATAGTACAGCCACCCGCCGGGAATGTATTCTCCGGTTACGGGATGATAGTAGATTCTCTGGTAATAGTCGGCAGGGGAGCCTGTCGCGCCTCCGCCGGCCTCGCTACGGCCGTCGTTGCCCTTCATGGCGCCCTTTCCGGAAAGCGAATACGACATCGAAGCCGAAGCATTGGTGAAGCGGGCGAGTCCCTGGCCGGCCTCGAAGGCGTAGCAATTGTACTTCTTGCCCTTCTCGTCGATGGCATACGGATCGAAGTTGGCGCTTGCGCTCAGGCTTACCTTTCCGAAGAGGGAAGTGCTCATGCTCATGGAGATGCCGCTCATTTTCAGCGAGTCCGCAAGGAAGTTATAACCGCTGCGTATGCTCAGCTGGTCTATCAGCTTGACCTTCTTGCTGCCCTTTCCGGTAGTGTCCGCAAAGTCACGCATCTTGGCCTCGAGGTTGTTGCCTATGCTCCACGACATGGTAGCGCTCCGTCCTTTGCCCGGAGGCGAGTTGGTCTGGCCCGAGTAGATGTTGTACTCATACTCCATATCCTTGCCCGCGGCGTTGGTATAATAGAGGGTACGGTAACCGTTGGCGGCAGTGCCTTTTTCCGGACTCAGCGACAGCGAAAGGGAAGGCGAAATGACGTGCCTGATGGCCTGTAGCCGGTGGTATTTGCCGAAATTGAACATACCGTAGATACGGGTGCTCATGGAAATGCCGCCGCTGTAGTTCTGGGTTATGCCGAAGTGAGAGAACTGCGAACTCAGCTTGCTCTCCACCTTGTCTGTCACGGGGTTGTAGTAGTAATCGTTGGTACGGAAGAACCAGTTCTGGCCGTAACTGATCGAAGGCGAGAAGTTCAGGTACTTCAGCAGGGTGAAGCTCGGCAGGCCTATGCTGAAGTTGTGCGACATGCCGTTCTGGAACTTGTCGGTAAATCCCTCCTTGCCAAACTCCGAAGCCTTGAAGCTTATCTTGTTCTGCAGGGCCGTGTTGTAACCGAAGGATATCTTTTCATAGAAACGCTCCTTGCCCACCCTGTGCTTGCGCTTGAAGGGATAGAAGGTGGACACGCTGAAGTTGAGCGAGGGGAGCGTGAAGGTGTAGGACGAGTCCCTGGAGTTCTGGGAATGCAGGGCGTTGATGCTCAGGTTGGCCTTTCCCCCGAAGTTGTGCGACCAGCTGATGGAGGACGATATCTGGTTCTGCAGGGCCTCGGACACGGAACGGGAGTTGTAACGGCTGTTCGAGGGGCTGGAGAAGTTCACCGAAGCGCTGAAACTGGTTCCGGGATGCGCCTTCGAATCCTGCTGGTGGCTCCAGCGCACGCCGAAGTTCTTGCTCTGGGTGAAGTCGGCGCTGCCCTTTTCCCCGGTACGGTCGTCGGAATAATTCAGGGAGAAGTTGCCGCCGAATTTGTAATTGACTTTATACCTGGAGTTTATGTCGACGGCCCAGGATCCGAGGGAATAGAGGTCGCCGGTAACGGACAGGTCGAAATAGTCGCCGAACACGAAGTACATTCCGAGATCTTTCATATAGAAGCCTCGGGCCGTTTCCTCACCGAAGGAAGGCATCAGCAGGCCCGTCGCCCTCTTGGGCCTCTGCGGCACGAAGCCGAAGGGGAGATAAAGGGGGATGTTGACGTCCTCGATCACCATGTGAGCCGGACCGAAAACTATCTTCCTGGAGGGCTTAGTGACCACCTTTGCATTGTAGAGCTTGAGGTAGTAGTGGGGCTCCTCGGCATCGCAGACGGTGTATTTTCCGCCCATTATGTTGATGGACTCGTCCGGCATCATCTTTATGCTTTCGCCCCTGAGGATGCCGTCGTCCTCGTTGGTGACCATGTTGGTAATGCGGGCCTTCTTGGAGTTGAAGTTGTAGCGCAGGTCCTGCATCTCGTAGGTCTTGTTGCCCTGGGTCATGACCGGACGTCCCTTCCATTCCCCGGAGAGGGTATCGTACACTCCGTATGCGTGCACCGTGCCCGTGGCCATGTCGTATTCCATCCTCTCCGCACTGAGCTTCATGTCGGTGTAAGTGACGGTTACGTCGCCGTAGTAGTACAGCAGGCGCTTTCCTCCGGAAAAGACTTCCACCACGGAGTCGCGTGCCGTAGAGAATGCCGGAGCGGCTATGGAACTCTCTTTCATGAGCGCCGCCGAATCGGCCCTGAAAATGGAGTCCGCCCTGTGAACCGAGTCGCGACGGGCGAGTTCAAGGGAATCAGGCGCTATGACCTTTTTTTCGGCCACCTGGGTTGCGAACGCACCGGGATCGCGCCTTCTCGGGCGCTGGCCGGATGCACAGACGGTGAAGAGGCACAGAAGCGCCACCGCCGTCAGAAGGTATGGATATTTCCCCGTTCGCAATTATTTGTTATATTTGCAAAGTACAAATGTAAGTTTTTTTTGTGAAACACGCAATCGGCATTATTCTGACCCTGCTTTTTTCGGTGCTTCACGCGCCGGCGCAGGAGAGTTCCCTGAGTCTTTCAACCGTTGTAATAGATGCAGGTCACGGCGGAAAGGATGCAGGCGCGGTGAGCAAAGACAAACGTACCTTCGAAAAGAACCTTGTTCTCGATATAGCGAACCGTCTTTCGGACCGCATACGCAACGAGTATCCCTCGGTCAAAGTGGTCCAGACACGAAGCACCGACGAATTCATAGAACTCCGCGAAAGGGCCGCCATAGCCAACAGGGCGGGCGCGAACCTCTTCATTTCCGTACATGTGAACTCGAACCGGAACACTGCCCCCAACGGCTTTTCCGTCCACATACTCGGCCAGTCGTCCGACAAGGACCGCGACCTTTTCGCCTACAACATGGACGTGGTTCGCCGCGAGAACTCCGTAATACTGCTCGAAGACGACTACAAGACCAACTATCAGGGCTTCAATCCGTCAGACCCCGAATCGTACATCTTCATGCAGCTCATGCAGAACGCCTACCTGGAGCAGAGCCTTCTGTTCGCCAGCATGGTGTCACAGCATCTCGAAGGCGGCCCGATCAGGGCTAACCGCGGCATCAGCCAGAATCCCTTCTACGTGCTCTGGAAGACGGCAATGCCGTCGGTGCTCGTGGAACTCGGCTTCATCTCCAATTCGGAGGACCTTTCGCAGCTCCGCCAGGAAAAGTGCCGCGCACAGCTTGCCGACCGTCTCTTCGACGCCTTTGCGGAATACAAGCAGCAGTACGACCGCAGCCTGAACACCGGAAAAGCTGAAGAGAAGCCGGCGCCCGAAACGAAAGCCGTTCCCGAAGAGAAGGCTGAAGCCCCCCGGACTGCTCCGAAAGAACCCGAAGCTCCCGCCGCTGTCGCCCAGACTCCGTCCGACGTCCTCTACGGAACGCAGATTTTCGCCACTTCCCGCATGCTTCCGGATAACGATTCCCGCTTCCTTGGCTGGAAGCCGGTAGTGATTCAGCTGGGCTCCCTGTATAAGTATATAATAGGCGTCAGCGCTTCGCCGGACGAGGCCCGCAGGAACAACGTCGCCATCAAGGCCGAGTACCCGGGAAGCTTCATGGTGAGCATATCAGACGGAAGCACAACCCGCTTCAAATAAAAGGGTTAGGAGCAGGCTCCGAAAATAATTGAAAAATATTCACCTCAGGGTGTACAAAATCGCTGGAATTGTAATACTTTTGCAGCGATTTTTTAAGAGCCATCTCAACCATCTTTTATGCGGAGTGAAGAACTATTCCACAACTACCTGTGAGCTGATTGATTTAATCAGTTCCGGTGCAGAGTTAAAGGACTTGTTAATCAAGTCAATAGCCAAGGCCAAGGCTGTCAATCCCGATCACGGCACCAATCCTGCACAGAATCTGGAAGAGTTTTTCGATTTCATCGAGTGGAGCCTTACCACCCTCCCGCGTTTCATCCTCAGGCTGCCCGAAGCGTCATCCCTCTACGACCGTATGGATCAGGGAGTGGACTATCTGTATTTCCTGCTTGACCAGCCGCTTGAAGAACTTGAGGGCAAGGGTTATTATTACCCATCGCTGCAGTATCACGAGCCTCTCCGCAGCTGGCTCAAGGCTTATTGCCGCCAGTGGGGAGTCTTCCTCTCCACTCCTGAATCCTGGAAGCCGGAGTATGCGGCCGACTTTTACGCCGACCCCGAATTTGGGGTTCCGCACGGCTGGTACGAGAGTTCCGACAACTGGAAGAGCTACAACGATTTCTTCTCCCGCAGGCTTCGCGATGCATCGCAAAGGCCGATAGCCGCCCCCGACGACCATTCCGTAGTGGTTTCTCCCGTCGACGGCTGGCCCCAGGGGGTATGGAGCATCGACGACGAAGGCTTCATCAGGCAGAACGTGCTCCTGAAGAGCCGCGAGTTCGACAGTATTCCGAATCTTCTCGGGCCCGAATGCAAGTATGCGGACTGCTTTGCGGGAGGCACCCTCACTCACGTCTTCCTGGATGTGAACGACTACCATCGCTACCATTTCCCCGTTTCCGGCAGAATACTGGAAATGAAGCGCATAGACGGATGCGATGCGGGCGGGGGAGTGTACCTCTGGAATCCCGAAGCCGGCCGCTACTGGCTGGACAGCCGCAATCCCGGCTGGGAGAGCATTGAAACCCGCGCATGCGTGATTCTTGAGAATCCCGACTTCGGCAAGGTGGCGCTGCTCCCCATCGGAATGTCGCAGATCTGCTCCGTCAACTTCAGCGAAGGCCTGGCTCCCGGCGTCGAAGTGGCGAAGGGGCAGGAACTCGGTTATTTCCTCTTCGGAGGCTCCGACTTCGTTATGATATTCCAGAAAGGTGTTCATTTCGACCTTCAGGCCGACACCGAAGGGCACATTTTCCTCGGCCAACCCCTCGGCATCCTCAGCAAATAGTTGTAGCTAAACTGGATAGAAGGTAGGAGCGAAGCGACGGCACTTCAGCGCCGCGGCGAGAGGGAGGAGCGTTGCGACGAACGGGAGCCGCCCGGCGAAGGCAGAGCCGTAGCCGGTGCATGCCCCCTGGGGGGCGGCTGCGAAGCAGCAGGGGGAGACATTGTTTAGCATGCAAAGATTTGCTATCTTTGCATGCTATGCGGGATTTTGTATATTATACCCCTACGGAGGTGGTCTTCGGCCGCAAGAGCGAAGACAGCCTCATTCCTCTACTTAATAAGTACGGCGCCGGCAAGGTGCTCATACACTACGGCGGCGGCAGTGCTGTGCGCAGCGGCCTGATTCCCAAAATCAAGGCCATGCTGGATTCTGCTGGCCTGCCGTGGGTTGAGCTGGGGGGAGTGGTGCCGAATCCGCATCTCAGCCTTGTCTACGAGGGAATCAAACTCTGCAGGAAGGAGAGAGTGGACTTCATTCTGGCGGTGGGGGGCGGCAGCGTTATCGATTCCGCCAAGGGCATAGCCTACGGAATACGCTACGACGGCGACGTCTGGGACTTTTTCGACGGCAAGGCTGCCCCGAAGGATTCCGCCCCGGTCGGTGTGGTCCTGACCATTCCTGCAAGCGGAAGCGAGATGAGCGACAGCTGCGTGCTTACCAATACCGAAAAGGGCCAGAAACGTGGCTGCAACAGCAATTTCTGCCGCTGCCGTTTCGCAATCATGAATCCTGAACGCACCCTCACGCTTCCCGACTTCCAGACCGCCTGCGGCATCACCGACATAATGATGCACAGCATGGAGCGCTACTTCACTCCCGATGCTCCCATGCCCATCACGGATTCGCTTTGCGAAGGACTCATGCGTGATGTTCGCGTCACCGGAGAAAAACTCATGGCGGATCCTCATAATTACGAGCTGCGCGCATCGATAATGTGGTCCGGCAGCCTCGCCCATAACGGTCTTACAGGCTGCGGCGTCAGGTTCGATTTCGGAACCCACAGGCTCGAGCACGAACTCAGCACCATGTACGGAGTGGCCCATGGAGCCGGACTTGCGGCACTATGGTGCCACTGGGCCAAATACGTCATGGCGGAGAATCCTTCCCGATTCCGCAGTTTCGCCATCAAGGTGATGGACATACCCGACGGCCCCGAAGCCGCACGGCGGGGGATAGACGCCATGCGCGACTTCTACCGCCGCATCGGCATGCCCACCAGCATCCCCGAACTCATCGGCCGGAAGGCCACCCGGGAAGAAATCGAGACCATGGCAGACCGCTGCTCGCGCGGAGGCACGTTCACGGTCGGGGCGTTCAAGGTGCTCGGCCGTCCGGAAATGATTGATATTTACACTAAAGCCAATGAATAAAACCACTTTTGCACTCGCTCTGGCGATGCTTTCCCTTCCCCTTTCGGCGGAAGGCCTTCCCCTTTACAGAGACATCAATGCAACGAAGGAGAACGCCCAGACCAGGCGGACTGAAGTAATCTTCTTCAATTCCCCCGAAGACGCTCTTTCCAAGCCCTTCGAGCAGAGTCCGTGGTACCTTAGCCTCAATGGCACCTGGGATTTCAAATACGGCCCGTCCGAGGCCGAACTGCCTGAAGCATGGAGCCCGATCAAGGTTCCCGGCAACTGGGAACGCCAGGGCTGGGGAACACCGGTCTACGTTAATGTAGGCTACGAATTCGCTCCGGTTGACCCGCAGCCGCCGACCCTCCCGGAGGCAATCCCGGTAGGCGTCTACCGCCGCTGTTTCAGCGTTCCGGCCGAATGGGCCGGCAGGGAAGTGTACCTGAACGTTTGCGGAGCCAAATCTGGTGTATACGTGTATATCAATGGTGAATATGCCGGCTACAACGAGGATTCGAAGGACCTCGCCCGCTATCCCATAAACGCTTATCTCAAGGACGGGGACAACGAACTCGTGCTGAAATGCTGGCGCTGGAGCACGGGAAGCTGGCTGGAGTGCCAGGACTTCTGGAGAATCAGCGGAATCGAGAGGGATGTATATCTTTCCAGCGAGCAGCCGCTTGCCCCGGAGGACTTCCGTATCGTCTCCACCCTTGACGAAAAATGCAAAGACGGGCTATTCTCCCTAAGCGTGACTTCTCCCGTTCCGGTGGCGTACAAGCTTCTCGACAAGGACGGCAGCGTGGTTGCGGAAGGAAAGGCTCCTGTCAAGGCCCTTCGCATCCCGGGCGTCCGCAAGTGGAGCGCCGAGACTCCCGAACTCTACGGCCTTCTGCTCGAAGCCGGAGGGGAGTACACCCGCTTCGACGTGGGCTTCCGCCGTCTGGAAATCAAGGGCAACGTCTTCTTCGTGAACGGCATGCCCGTCAAGTTCAAGGGAGTCAACTTCCACGAACACAGCGAGTTTACCGGTCACTACATCACCAGGGAAGAAATCCGGGAGCATCTTCGCGTCATGCGCGAACTGAACGTGAACGCCATACGTACCTGCCACTACCCTCAGCCGAGAGCCTTCTACGAACTCTGCGACAGCCTTGGCTTTTACGTGTACGACGAGTCCAATGTAGAGAGCCACGGGATGGGTTACGGGGAAAAATCCCTCGCCAAGCATCCCGAATGGTATCCCAAACATATCGACCGCATACTCAACATGTACGCCCGCACCGCCAACTATCCCTGCGTGACCATACTGTCGCTCGGTAACGAGGCGGGGAACGGCGTCAACTTCGAGCGCGCATACGATGTTATAAAAGGTCTTGAGCGCTCCGGGCAGAACCGTCCTGTGGTGTATGAGCGGGCTCGCAACGACCGTAATTCCGATTTCCAGAACCCGATGTACGCCACTCCCGACTGGGTGAGGAAACAGGGTTGGCTGCCTTCTTCCAAGCCGGTTGTGCTCTGCGAATACGCCCATGCAATGGGCAACAGCACCGGCTCGTTCGACTTCTACTGGGACGCCTTCTACTCATATCCGAATCTTCAGGGCGGCTTCATCTGGGACTGGGTCGACCAGGGCTTCGCCGAGACCGACGCAGCCGGCAGGAAGTACTGGACCTACGGAGGCGACTACGGCAATCCGGAAACCGACCCGGCTCGCTGGTGGGACGACCGCAACTTCTGCTGCAACGGCCTTGTCAATCCGGACCTTGACATACATCCGGGCGCATGGGAGGTCAAATACTGGTATCAGGAAGCCGGCTTCCGCTTCGCCGATGAGGAAGACACCCTCGCCTTCAACCGTTTCATCCTGTTCAACCGCCACTATTTCAAGGCTCTCAACCACGACCTTAAGTGGGAATTGATTGCAGACGGGCATCCGGTTGCGGGCGGTGTCAGGCATTTCACGAACGACGCACTGGTAGGAGAGGAGTTCTCGCTGGACTTCCCGGAGATGAGCCCCGAGCACACCTACAGCGTCAATTTCGACCTTGTAAACTGCGAGGATGAGCCGCTCAGGCCCGCAGGTTCGGTTGTCGCCACCGACCAGTTCCTCATCCGCAAGGCACAGCCGGTCGTTTCCGCCCCCAGGCCATACAGGACAAGGGTTAGCGCTTCCGGCGACATCATCACGGTGCGCGGCAGGGGAGCGAAGATAAGGTTCAACACTTCTACCGGAACGCTTGAGAGCTACCGCCGTCACGGCCGTAACGTCTTCCTTAAGAACTACGGCCTGAAACCCAACTTCTGGACGGCTCCCAACGATAACGAGTGGGGCAACAAGGGGCCTTATAAAGAGTATTCAGCATGGAAAGACTCCCTCTCCGTCCTTGACGTTTCAACCGAAACCGACGAAACCGGCACCGCGGTAAGGGTTACATACGGCCTTCCCGACGGCTGCACCATGGATGTAGCCTACAGCCTGATTGCAGGCGGAGCTCTGCGCATAGATGCCGACTTCCATGGCGGAAACGCCCACGTGCGCATACCGAGAATAGGCTTCCGTACACGCATGAAGGCCTCATGTGACAAATTCCGCTACTTCGGCCTTGGCCCGTGGGAGAACTACTGGGACCGCTGCTCCGCATGCCGCCTGAGTGAATACAGCTCAAGCGCGAAAGCCGAATGCTATCCTTACGTGCGTCCGCAGGAAACCGGGCACCACACGGGTGTCGACTGGCTGGAAATCGGCAGGGTACGCATCAGCGGCGAATTCCCCTTCGAATTCAACGCCCTTCGCTGCAGCATCGAGGACCTCGATCCCCGCGATGCCGATGGCAAACTCATATGGCAGCACGTGAACGACATTCCCGTCCGCCCGTGGGTGGAACTATGCATAGACGGCTTAATGACCGGAGTCGGAGGCCATAATTCCTGGGGATACGCGCCCGAACCGGTAAGAACGATTTGGGCCGATCAGGACCGTGATTTCAGTATTACGATAGGGGGTAGATAAAAAAATGAGTTGTGACTCTCACGAGCAACAACTCATCTAACCACATAATTAATAACACTAAAACTAATAACCAATAGGTTGATGGCTAAGAACTAGCTCTTGTTCAACCCGGTACAAAGGTAACACTTATTTTTTAATATCCAAAATTTTTTAACAAATTTTTTAAAATATTTTAAATTTCTTTCTTCCGGCCTCTGGGGAAAGCCTTCAGGGGCCGGTTTTAAAACAAAATTTGCAATTTGATTTATTTGGTGTATCTTTGCAACCCCAGTGGTGCTTTGGCCGAGTGGTTAGGCACAGGTCTGCAAAACCTGGTACAGCGGTTCGATTCCGCTAGGCACCTCACTCCAAAATCCGTCCGGTTGGACGGATTTTTTTCGTTCGGCGCGGAGCTGATGCGCCCTCGCTTCGCTCGAAACGGACATACGCGACGCCGCCCAACAGGGGAGGGCAAATTCGAGGGTGTTGTAGATTTCGTCAATCTGTGTTATATTTGTAGGTTATTACAGATATGGCAGATATTATGGCAGAAGAAAAGAAAGTCAGCATCAACCTGACGCCCGAAGTGGCAGGCGGAGCTTATTCCAACCTGGCCATCATCTCTCACTCCAGGAGCGAATTCACCTTCGATTTCGCAGCATCCCTTCCCGGACTTCCCGGCCCGAAGATCCAGAGCCGCATAATTATGACTCCGGAGCATGCAAAAAGGCTCCTGAATGCCTTGAGCGAGAATATCGGCAAGTACGAGAACCAGTTCGGACGCATAGAGATAGTCCAGGAACAGCCTCGCGGCACCTTCAATATCCAGGACTTCAATCCCGGAGGCCCCAAGTCGTAGAATGGACTTCTCCCGAATCAAGGCCATTTGCTTCGATGTCGACGGTGTCATGACCGACGGCAGCCTGATTGCGCTCGACGGCGCCGAGTTCGTGCGCGTGTTCAACGCAAAGGACAGTTTCGCCGCGCGCACCGCAGCCCTGAAAGGCTATTCCCTGGGCGTATTTACGGGAGGGGAGACGGAAGGCGTCCATACCCGCATGCTCAGCATGGGAGTGCCGGAGGAAGACATTTATATGCGCTGCCGAGGCAAGATCAAGGCTTTCAATGATTTCTGCAGCAGGCATTCGCTCAGGGCCGAAGACGTCCTGTACGTAGGCGATGACATTCCCGACCTGCCGGTGCTAAAAGCGGCAGGCATAGGCGCCGTTCCCGCAGACGCTTCTCCGGAGCTGCTTGAGGCGGCCGATTATGTATGCAGCGTTCCCGGCGGCAGGGGATGCCTGAGGGAAATAATAGAGAAGGTGCTGCGCGCCGCCGGCAACTGGACCTTCGAGCCCGACTGCTACGAAAAAATCTTTTAGAAGATGGATCTCCGCGGCAAAAAAGTAATTCTGGCAAGCGGCTCTCCCCGCAGGAGGGAACTGCTCGCCGGGCTCGACGTTCCGTTCGAAGTGGACACCAGGAACAGTTTCGACGAGAGCTTCGCAGCCGACACCCCTCACGAAGAGGTGCCTGCACTGATGTCCAAAGGCAAGAGCCACGGCTTCTGGAGGCCTCTGGAGCCCGGTGAAATCCTCGTCACCTCCGATACCATGGTGCTGCTGGACAAGCTCATCATGGGTAAGCCCCACAGCCGCCCCGAGGCGGTGGAGATGCTTCGCAAGCTTTCCGGCCGCACCCATGAGGTGATTACGGCGGTAACGGTGCGCGATATCTCCCATGAGCAGACGGTCGAGGACGTCACCAAGGTGACTTTCCGTCATCTCACCGACAAAGAAATCGATTATTACCTGGACAAATACAAGCCCTTCGACAAGGCCGGGAGCTACGGCGTCCAGGAATGGATAGGATATGCCGCGTGCACGGGCATGGAAGGCTCATTCTACAACGTAATGGGCTTTCCCGTGTGCAAGGTTTACGAGCTTTTGAAAACATTTGCGCAATATGACTGATATAACTGCGAAGTACAATCCTGCCGAAGTGGAAGACAAGTGGTATGCCTATTGGATACGCAACCGCTTCTTCCATTCCGAACCCGACTCCCGCGAACCCTACACCATAGTGATTCCGCCGCCGAACGTGACCGGTATCCTCCACATGGGCCACGTTCTCAACAACACGCTCAACGACGTGCTCATACGCAAGGCGCGCATGGACGGCAGGAACGCCTGCTGGGTTCCCGGCACCGACCACGCATCCATCGCCACCGAGAGCAAGGTCGTGGCCAAACTCAAGGGCATGGGAATCAACAAGGAAGACCTCACCCGAGAGGAATTTCTCAAGTATGCCTGGGAGTGGAAGGAAGAACACGGCGGCATCATCCTTGAGCAGCTGCGCAAACTGGGCGCCAGCTGCGACTGGGACCGCACCAAGTTCACCATGGAGCCGGCCCTCAGCAAGGCGGTCATCAACACCTTCGTCTACTTTTACAAAAAGGGATGGATATACAAGGGCGTACGCATGGTCAACTGGGACCCCGAAGCCCTCACTGCGGTATCCGACGACGAAGTCGTGCACAAGGACACCCAGAGCCACTTCTATCATCTTAAATACTACATCTCGGACGGAGCCGGCAATCCCACCGACAAGTATCTGGTCATCGCCACCACCCGTCCGGAGACCATCATGGCCGACGCGGCCATCTGCGTCAACCCAAAGGATGAACGCCACTTCTGGCTCAAGGGGAAGAAAGTCCTTATCCCCCTGATCAACAGGGAAATACCCGTCATCGAAGACGACTACGTGGAGATGGACTTCGGTACCGGCTGCCTCAAGGTGACCCCCGCGCACGACGTTCACGACTACGAGATAGGGCTGCGGCACAATCTGCCCGTTCTCGAAATCATCGACGACCACGGCCGCCTGAACGAGAAGGCGCAGATACTGGTGGGCGAAGACCGCTTCGTGGCCAGAAAGAAGATAGTGAAGATGCTGGAAGAGTCCGGCAACCTGCTCAAGGTCGAGGATTACACCTCTCCCGTGGGCTACTCCGAACGCACCAACGCGGTTATCGAGCCGAAACTCAGCGCACAGTGGTTCCTTAAGATGGAAACGCTCGCCAAGGTGGCTCTTGAAACCGTCGAAAGCGGACATACCCGCTTCATTCCGGACAAATACATGAACACCTACCGTCACTGGATGGAGAATGCCCGCGACTGGTGCATCTCCCGCCAGCTCTGGTGGGGCCAGCGCATTCCGGCATGGTACCTGCCCGACGGCAGCTTCGTGGTCGCGGAAAACGAGGATGAAGCGCTTCTGGAGGCACAAAAGCTTCAGCCCGGCATCACGGCCGCCGAACTCAGGCAGGACGAAGACGTTCTCGACACCTGGTTCAGCAGCTGGCTGTGGCCCATCAGCGTGTTCGACGCCGAACGCCCGGGACATCCGGAACACAAGCCCAACAGGGACCTTGAATACTATTATCCCACCAACGACCTTGTCACCGGACCGGACATCATTTTCTTCTGGGTGGCGAGGATGATAATGGCAGGCGAGGAATTCATGGGTCGCGAACCCTTCTCCAACGTCTATTTCACCGGTATCGTCCGCGACAAGCTCGGGCGCAAGATGAGCAAGACGCTCGGAAACAGCCCGGATCCGCTCGACCTCATAGCCAAGTACGGAGCGGACGCGGTGCGTATAGGCATGCTGCTGTGCTCCTCGGCCGGCAACGACATCTTCTACGACGAGAGCCAGGTTGAGCAGGGCCGCAACTTCTGCGGCAAGATATGGAATTCCCGCCGTCTCGTAAGCGGCTGGAGCGTAGAGGAAGGCATGGCACAGCCGGAGGCCGCCAGAGTGGCCGTCAAATGGTTCGACAACCTCCTTTCACGCACCATCAGAGAAGTGGAGGAGCATTACTCCAAATTCCGCATCTCCGATGCCCTCATGGCCATTTACAAGCTGTTCTGGGATGATTACTGCAGCTGCTATCTGGAACTTGTCAAACCCGCATACGGAGAACCGGTCGACCGCCATACCTACGATGCCACAGTGGGCTTTTTCGAAAAGCTCCTGAGACTCATACATCCCGTTATGCCCTTCATCACCGAAGAGCTCTGGCAGAGCCTCGAACCCCGCCGCGAGGGAGAGACCATCATGTTCCAGCGCACTCCGGTGGCCGGTCCGGTGGATTCCGGCTTCCTCGACGCCTTCGCGAAGGCGCAGGAAGCGGTAATAGGCATCAGGGGCATACGAGTCCAGAAAAAGATAGCTCCGAAGCAGTCTCTGGACGTCTTCTTCGAAGGCTCCATGCCCGAAGAACTCTGGCCCATGCTCTCGAAGCTTGCCAACGTCCAGGTGCGCCCGGGTGCCCCCGAAGGAAGCGTAAGCAGTTTCATAGTTGGCACCGTCAAATGCAGCGTATCGCTTGAGGGCCTTGTGGACGACAGCGAGGAGCGCAGCCGTCTCGAGGCCGAACTGGCCCGTCAGAAAGGCTTCCTCGAAGGGGTACGCCGAAAGCTCTCCAACGAGAACTTCACGGTTCACGCTCCCGAGGCCGTAGTGGCGACGGAACGCAAGAAGGAAGCCGACGCCCTGGCCCGAATCGAAGCCATTGAGAAATCCCTCGAAGCTCTCGCGAAATGATACGTTTCGAGACCTCCTTTCCCGTCCGCTATTACGAGTGCGACCCCATGGGGATAGTGCATCACAGCAACTACCTCCGCTATTTCGAGTGCGCCCGCGACGAGATGCTTTCCGCCTGGGGCTACGGAATAGAACGCTGCCAGGCCGACGGCATCACCTTTCCCGTCGTGAAGGCCGAACTCCGCTTCCACCGCCCGGCACTGTCCGGTGACATGCTTACGGTCGTGGCGGAGATCCCCGATCTTCCGATGGCCAAGCTGACCGTCAACCAGAAGGTCCTGAACCAGCGCGGAGAACTCTGCTGCGAGGGGATAATCACCCTGGGCTTCCTCTCCTCGGCTACCGGCCGGCCGACGCGCTGTCCGGAGAAACTGCTCGCCCTCATGGAGGCGGCGCAGGCCAGCTGATGGTCAGTCTGAACAACATTACGGTCGCATTCGGCAGCTACACCCTGCTGGATGCGATTTCCTTTCATATCTCCGACGGCGAAAAGATAGGCCTTGTGGGAAAAAACGGGGCGGGGAAGTCCACAATCATGAAACTCATCATGGGCCTGGAAAAACCCGATTCCGGCCGCGTGGAAATGCCTCGCGAACAGACCCTCGGCTATCTGCCCCAGATTATGGAGCATCACAGGGGCAAGGCCGTACTGGACGAGGTCCGGGACGCCTGTCCGGATGCCGGGCCCGGCGAGGCGGAAAAGGTTCTTCGCGGTCTGGGTTTCCTCCCCGAAGAGATGTCACGACTTTGCGAGACTTTCTCACAGGGTTGGAACATGCGCATAGAACTGGCCAAGATTCTGCTTGCAAAGCCCTCCCTGTTACTTCTGGACGAGCCTACCAACCATCTGGACATAGAGTCCATCGAATGGCTTGAAGACTACCTCAAGACCTACAGGGGCGCCATCCTGGTAGTCTCCCACGACCGCAAGTTCCTCGACGGGGTCACTTCCCGCACAATCGAGATTATCCTGGGCAAACTATACGATTACAAGGTGTCCTACTCGCAGTTCGTGCAACTACGCGCAGAGCGTCTTGCCCAGCAGAAGGCCGCCTACGACAATCAGCAGAAGATGATTGCCAAGACCGAAGATTTCATCCGTACCTTCCGCTACAAGCCTACCAAGAGCAATCAGGTGCAGAGCCGGATCAAGGCCCTGGAGAAACTCGACCGCATAGAGGTGGACGAGACCGACAACGCCACGCTCCATATAAAGTTCCCTCCCGCATCCCGTACCGGAGACATCGTCTTCAAAAGCGAAGACCTCACGGTAGGGTATCCCGGCAAGCTTGTTTTTCGGGGGGCCGACATAGAAATCCGCCGGGGCGAGAAAGTGGCCTTCGTCGGGCGTAACGGCGAGGGTAAAACAACCCTTATGAGGGTGATAGCGGGGGAGTTGGATCCCATCTCCGGAACATCTAAACTTGGACTTCATGTCGACCTGGGTTATTTCGCTCAGAATCAGGAAGAAGTACTCGACCCTAAAGACACGGTTTGGAGCGCCGTCGAAAGGGTTTGCCCCGGAGAAATGCACGCTTCGCTGCGCGACCTGCTGGCCCAGTTCCTTTTCCGGGGCGACGACATCGACAAGCGTGTCGCGGTGCTGAGCGGGGGAGAGAGGGCAAGGCTGGGCATAGCCCGCCTGATGCTCCAGAAGCACAACGTCCTTGCGCTTGACGAGCCCACCAACCATATGGACATACGCAGCAAGGATATACTCAAACAAGCCCTTCAGGCTTTCGACGGCACCCTTATAGTCGTCTCGCACGACCGCGACTTCCTCGACGGCCTGGTGGACAAGCTCTACGAGTTCAGAGGAGGCAGCGTCAAGGAGCACCTCGGAGGTGTTCAGGACTTCCTCCGCAAACTCCACATAGAGACTTTGCGCGAACTCGAACGTAAAAACACCCCGGAACCCGCACACGCCGCCTCCTCAACGCCTCATGAATCCGCCTCAAAGCCCGCTCCGGTTGATTATGCCGCCATGCGCGAACAGTCTAAAGCAGAGAAGAAGAAAAGGCAGCGTATCGACTTTCTGGAGAAGCAGATAGCCAAGGACGAAAAGCGCATGAAGGAGATAGAAAGCGTGCTCTCCGCGCCCGGGGAAGGCGATGACATAATGGAACTTACCAGGGAATACCTCGAACTCAAGCGCGACTGCGATGCATGGACGGCGGAGTGGGTCGAACTGAACGATTAAAACACAGGCTATGCAACAGGTTCTGGAAGTATGCGGCTCCGTATTCCGCTTCATAGAAAACGGGTCTTTGGTATTCAAGTGCCGCTGCGGACATGGCCGCTGCGGCTTCTCATCCGACAAGAGGGAAGGGGATGGCAAGACTCCCGTCGGCACCTTTGAAATCGAGTCGGCCTTCGGACTCGAAGCGCCTTCCAAATGCCAGCTTCCGTTCAGAATAATCGGCCCTGATTCCTGGTGGTCAGGGGAGAGGGAAGACTACAATTCCTGGGTCGAAAATCAAGGTGGAAAAAGAGCAATGCCGGGCAGTGAACACCTCGCCGATTACCCGGTCGAATACAGGCTTGGCTTCGTCATCGGATACAACACCAAGGCTCCCGAATGGGGCAGGGGATCGGCCATTTTTCTTCACTGCAAAGGGGCGAAAAAATGGAATACCGCAGGCTGCGTCAGCCTTCCGGAAGGCCGGATCCGGCAACTGATGGAAAGGCTTCGCCCCGGAGCGGTAATCAAAATTGCAAGTTCCTCAAAATAAGGAACTTGCAATCGTTTTTACATTAATTATAATTGTTTACAATTATTCTTGTAACTTTTTTGTTACCCGATTAAACATTTTTGTTTCATTGATTATATATCAATGTTTTATGTGTTTAATAATGTAACGCCTTAAAAAATCGATTGCAGAGGCCGAAAACCTCTCGATATTGCGTTTTCTGTCGTTGTGATAATGGAATCTCGCGGTCTCCGTTCCGGCCGGTCCGGATACTCCGACCCACACTGTTCCAGCGGGTTCGCGCTCGTCTCCGTAAGCATCCGCCCAACCAGTCGTCGCCACTGAAAAAGTGCTCCCAGTAAGAGCTCTCACACCCTCCGCCATAGCCGCTGCGACGGCGCTGCTGACTATGCCGTTTTCCTCGATGACCGAGGCCGGAACTCCCAGTACTTTTTTCTTGATTTCGGGGGAGTATGAAGTGACGCTTCCAAGGAAATAGTCGCTCGCTCCGGAAACGGTGGTTATCATGTGGGCGATCTGACCGCCGGTGCAGGATTCGGCCGCCGAGAGGGTAGCGCCGGCTTCCCTGAGAAGACGTCCGACCACGGCCTCGAGAGGCTCGTCAAGAAGGGAGTAAACCCTGTCTCCCAGTATGGGTAGCAGCCTGGCTATTTCGGCGTCCATGCGGGCTTCTGATTCGCTTTTCTCCCCACCGTATACGGAAAGGCGCAGGCGCACGCCCGCGAGGGTGCCCGGAAGGTAAGCAAGGTGCATGTCAGACGGCAGTGAGCTCTCCCACTTTTCAATCAGTTTGGACAGGGCCGATTCGGCAAGTCCGTAAACCATTACATGACGGTGGCATATGTCTTCGGTATGGAAATGCCGCCTTATATCCTCCATAACCTCGTCAAGAGCCGCCTCCGTTTCGTATGGGACTCCAGGCATGGCATAAAGGGTCGCGGGATGCCCGAAACGCGACTCGTCGAAGCGGAATACCATTATGGGGGCCGTTCCCCTGCGATTCACGATTACATCGCAGCCCTCGGGCACGTCGGCCTGAGCAAGATTGATATCCAGCACGTCAAGGCCCCTGGAGTGAAGGAACACCCGTACCTGCTCTTCCTGGGCCTCGTGGCGAACGTATGCGCGGCTTCCGAAAAGGGTCGCAAGCGCATCCTTGGTAATATCGTCCTTTGTGGGGCCGAGGCCGCCGGTGGAGATGACCACATCGCTTCTCTTCAATTCCTCGGAAAGCCTGGATATTATCTGCTCCCGGTCGTCGGGGATGGATATCATGTCAAGGGTCCTGACCCCAATTCCGCCAAGGCGGCGGGATATCATAGCAGAATTGGTATCGACAATCTGACCTATTAGGATCTCGTCACCGATAGTTACGATTGATGCACCTGTTATCATTTCTTTTTCAGGAATTTCAGTATCGCCTTCTGAAGTGAAGGTTTAAATTTTGCAGGAGAGGTCTGAACCGCCACCAGGGAGGCGCCGGCGTCAAGAAGATCCCTCACCCGGGAAGGCTTCGAAATGCGGCTTTCAGCAATTATCGGCAGGCGCCCCTTGGAAAAGGAAGATGTCTGACGGATCAGATTCTCCTCAGATAGCATGACCCCGTCGATACCTCCCATGAGGCAATAGTCAAGAATATGCCAAAGCTCGTCTTTGCGTATTCCGGAGCCAAGCCTGAGCAGCAGGGGATGATAGCTGTCATATGCCAGCCTGGCCTCGAGAAGAGGATCCGTAATCTCCTTTATAAAAGCCACATCGCCTACCGGACCGGACTCCTTGCTTGAAAAGTCAAGGACAGTAAAGTCCGAAAAGTCGTAGCTGTAATCAAAGGCGTCAAGGTAATCCCTTGCTATATCGTCTTCTGAAACACTTCCGGGATTCCTGGTTATGTCAAAGCCTATCAACTGATTACGCACAGGATTCGACTGAAGCGCATCTACAGCGGCACGGACACCGCCCTTTCGGGTGAATGCCAGGGGGCCGATTATCGTGAAAGAAGCGCCCGCAGCGGAAGCTGCATTATACAACTGGGCTTCCGTGTCAAAACCGGGCGCAACCCCCACTGGATTACGGAAGGGGAGGTCCATGACCTCCAGCATGAGATCAGCCGAATCAGTCTTGTAGAAAAGGGCGAAAAGCCTCCAGGCGGTGGAGTTGCGCGAAATAGATCTGAGGGTACTCTTGTACATTACGTACAAATTTACGCTCTAAGGAAGAGAAAAGCAAATAATAATTGTATCCGCTTATCCGATTTCTTCGAAACTGTTGTCGTCGTAAAAGACTACTATCTTGGAGATAGAGCGCTGAATTTTAGCGCGTTTAGGCCGTACATCTAAAGTATTCCTTTCAATAACGGGCGCTTCAGGAACTATCTCTACTTCGGGAAAAAGGCTTTCACTTACACTCTCTTTTTGCGCCGGAGCCTGCCCGGAAACGGCCTTGTACATGCGCCCGTTACCGGTTATCAGCCATTCAATGTTCAGGGCAGGGTAGTGTCTGGCCATGCTTAAGATAAAATCATAGCCAGGTTTGTTGCGTCCGGCCAGAATATGAGAGACACTTGCACGGGCGACGCCGATCGAGTCGGCAAACTGCGACTGGGAAATGTTTTCTGCCCCTAAAAACTGCTGAAGACGAGTGTTCATTTTGTTTACTATTTGTTTACAAATGTAGTAATAATTAATGAATAAAACAAACATTGTTTACGTTGACATTTGTTTACAATACCCGGAATTAGGTCCGAAATTACTTAAATTATAAGTTGATATATAGAATATCATTTTATTGATAAACAAGGAATTATTATACGCGAAACTACTGAAATAATAGGGGAGTTTCCACACAAATGCAACGACAGCCTTATATTACATATAATGAAACTTGATATATTTATAGTTAATTAACTGATTTTCAGCATGATTATTTAACGGAAATTCCTATATAAAATTTTCTTATTTCAATTATTTCATACGGTAAAAAATAATGTTAAAAACTTTTGTAAATTCACAGTTATTGGGCATAAAATTTACATTTATTGACATATCTTCGCAGTATTTCATCGCTGCTGGCACACTGTCAAAAATTGTATTATCTTTGCCTTGTGATACCTGAGATACACATAGAAGATTACAGCTATCCCCTCCCCGACGAGCGTATAGCAAAGTATCCTCTACCGGAGCGTGACTCCTCCAAACTATTGATTTACAAGTCAGGAACGGTCTCTGAGCGCATATTCCGCAATCTTCCTGAAGAACTCCCGGACGCTGCGCTGATGGTATTCAACGACACCAAAGTAGTTCCCGCACGACTGCATTTCCTAAGGGAATCCGGGGCACATATAGAGATATTCTGCCTGGAACCTGTCGATCCCGTCGACTACAATCTCGCTTTTGCCGCGTCTAAACAATGTGTTTGGAAGTGCGTCATCGGCAATTCAAAGCGCTGGAAGGGCGATATCCTATCTTTCGACTGCCCTGAGGGAACGGTCCTGGCATCCATGGATCTCAAGGCTGAACTTCTTTCCAGGGAAGACCGTACCGGCACTGTACGCTTCTCCTGGTCAGGCGGAGAGCCATTCTCCAGGGTGCTTGAACTATGCGGACAGGTTCCCATCCCCCCATACCTGAACAGGGAAACTGAGGAAATGGACGCGGAACGCTACCAGACCGTGTACGCTCAGATCAGGGGTTCGGTGGCAGCTCCGACGGCTGGCCTTCATTTTACTGAAGCCGTACTTGAGGCAATCAGGGTTAAAAATATTGATACTGAGATGGTTTGCCTTCATGTTGGTGCTGGCACTTTCCTGCCTGTAAAGGGGAGCCTGGTATCCGAACACCCCATGCACCGCGAACCTTTCTCCGTGAGTCTCGGCCTGCTTCGTAAACTTCGTGATGGCGGCAGGAAGGTAATCGCAGTGGGAACGACATCCGTCCGCACCCTGGAAAGTCTTTACTACGTAGGCGCCTCCTGCATCGAGAACGGCCGTCCGGAAGACGTTAACCAGTGGGCCCCTTACGAAAGGGATTATCCGTACTCCACTCGACAGGCTCTGGACGCAATAATTTCATATCTTGAAAGGAATAATCTGACCGAAATCAAGGTCGGCACGAGAATAATCATAGTTCCCGGTTTCCGCTTCCGCATCGTGGATATGCTGGTTACCAACTTCCATCAGCCGGAAAGTACCCTTCTGCTACTTATTTCAGCCTTCGTCGGAGGAGACTGGAAGACCATTTACGACTATGCCCTCGGGCACGGTTTTCGCTTCCTGAGCTACGGGGATTCCTCCCTATTATTCAGAAACACGCAATTATGACATACGACGAAGCATTTGCAAACATCAGCCCCTACAATGACGAAGAGGCTGTTGCCGCCCTTAAAAGGCTGTCGCACCATCCTGCCCTGCCTTTCATAACCAAGTATCTGTTTCCGAAACAGTCTCCATGGCTGCTCGCCGAGGCTCTCCGCAAGATAGAAAGCATCGACGACTTCCAGCAGACCGTCATGAGCAAGGTGGTGTCTGCGGTAGTGGAACAGACATCCTCAGGCTTCACCTATGACGGTATCGAGAACCTGAAGAGCGATAAACGCTATCTGGCGGTCAGCAACCACCGCGACATCATCCTCGACCCGGCCCTCACACAGTGGACGCTATTCCACGAAGGCCTGCCTATGACCGAAATCTGCGTGGGCAGCAACCTTCTCAGCAGCCGGACTTTCGAAGACCTGCTGCGAAGCAACCGTATGATAAAGGTCATCCGTGGCATTTCCGCGCGCGAACTCTACCTGTCGAGCCAGCTGCTTAGCCGCTACATCCGCCAGACCATTACCTCCGGCAAGGCCTCCGTATGGATAGCCCAGAGGGAGGGCCGCACCAAGAACGGACTGGACGTGAGCGAGCAGGGCATACTCAAGATGTTCGACCTCTCCGGTACGGCTGACTTCAAAACGAACTTCCAGGAGCTCAATATAGTGCCCATGAGCATCTCATATGAGTACGAACCCTGCGATGCCCGCAAAGCCCGCGAAATACTCATTAAACGCGAAACAGGCACGTATGTCAAGAAGCACGACGAAGACATGCACAGCATACTCACCGGAATCCGCCAATGGAAGGGCGGCATTCACCTGAGCGTAGGCAAGCCCCTCAGCGACCTTGAGATAATCCGCGCCAGCTGGTACGAGAAGAACGACCGATACCAGGCCATACGCCGCTGCCTCGACCGCCGCATCATTGACGGGTACAAGCTCTGGAAGACCAACTACATGGGGTACGACCTCATGACGGGCGGAAACCGCTTCGCCGACATGTACACTCCGGAGGATCTCGAGAAGTTCAGGGCCTATACCGAACACAAGCTCGGAAAGCTCGAGAAGAACCTCGACCGGGATGCCCTGCGGGATATCTTCTGGCACATATACGGCAACCCCGTAGTAGCAAAAGTAGAGGCCTGGTAAAAACCGGGCCTCTACCTTAATATATATATCTGGCTCTCTACTCTGCCAGAAGTTCCGGCAGCGGTTCTGCGCTGCTGTTTTTCTTGCCCTTTTTGTCCTTCTTGCTCTTGGACTGCTTGGAAGACTTGGCCTTCGCCTTGTCGGAAGCAGCCTTTGCAGAGCTCTTTCCGAAAGCGAACGCGACGCCCGCGTTGGCGACGACGCTCACAGGATCAAGCGGTATGTACTGCGGGGACACCCTGAACTGTATGGCATCCACGCCGGCATAGACGTTGATACCAAGCACGCGTACGCTCGCAGCCACGCCGATTTCATTGCCCTGGTTGCCTATCGAATAGGTTCCTGCAACGTTGAACTGGCGGAAAGGAGTCAAAGCGGCGCCGAAGCGTATATCCTTTGTGGTATAACCGCTGTAATTGTAGAACGTGCCGACCACGCCGAGGGTGACGAGCTTGACTGGTTTGAACTTCGCCGAGAAGTTGTAGCTGAAGGGAAGCATCTCGAACTTGCCTTCTTCGGCGCCTTCAACGGGTTTGAACTTAATCATGTCCTGCACGCCTTCGGAAACCTTGTCCATATCGTTGACGTCCACGACGACCTTGTTGCCGGAATTCGCCCCATAAAGGTTGTTGGTCCACTTCATGCCGCCGAGGTTGCGCACTGCAGCCCCGAGTATGATCTTGTCCCTGAGCAGGTAATAGCTGAGGCCGATATCGACGGCAGCGCCGAGTCCGGAAGGTTTGAGCCCCTCGGTATTCAGCCCTATCATGGAAGGATCATAGTAACCTTCGGAGTTGATACCTATGGAGAGGGGAGAGGCGGCCGCCTTCAGGGTACCCTTCGAGCGGAGCCACATGCCTTCGCCTGCGGTGTTGATTTCCATATCCACGGATGCGTCCGCCTTGGCTATGCCCACGAGCCCCTTCACGGCCCAACCGATAGCAAGGTTCTTGTTGCGCTTTGAACGGCCGAACGCGAGTTCCAGGTAGTTCGTGGTGTTGAAATGAATGTCCTCTACAAGATAGTGGCCGGTGGTGTTCTGGCTCTTGAATGCTTCGAACAGGGCGCGGGGCACTCCGACATTCTCTTCTGTCACGAAGTTGATTTCGAAGTGTCCGTATCCGCCCTTTCCTCCAAGGGCTCCTATAGCAAGTATATTCTCGGAAACACGTGCATCAACCCGGTTCATTTCCTCCATGCCGCCGGGGAATTTGTCGGCGCTCACAGCCTTGTTGAGACCGGTGACGAGTTTGCCGTCAGCCTGCGGGAAAAGGAAGTTGGAGAGGCCGAAATTGGTTTCTCCGGTAACATTTATGCTACCGGTTCCTATTCCCACGAAACCGGAAGTTCCGGTCGGGGCTACGGAAGGATTGAGACGGTATCCGTAGAGGTAGTTGTCCAGGAAGTTCGCAGTTTTGAGTTCCTGTGCCTGCGCTCCTGCGGCGAGGCTGAATGCGAGGGCCAGAACGGCCAGTGTTTTCATGGTTTTCATACTGTGCCCTCCTATTTCTTAAGAATTTCAACGTCTACGCCATCCGGAATCGTGATGCTCTTGATGGCAAATGTAAGGCCCTGGTTCACATTGAGTTGCGCAGTGGCTCCGGGTGTCGTGGGAGCGCTGGCCGCAATCTCGGGAACGAGGGAACTGATGCTTGAATAGCTCAGGAAGCTCAGCACGATATCGCCTTCGGTCTTTACCGGGGCGTCGAGGCTTCCCGCCTTGATGACGGGAACGCTGATGCTCACGCTGTCGTTGGGCTGTCCGACGATTGAAAGGTCGAGCGGAAGCGTATTGGTTGCCTCAAAGTGTGCCGAGATGGAATGGATGTCCACCTTGTAGTCCCCATCTTTCTTCGCCGAAATCCTGATTGCGTTGCTCAGGTCAAGCGAGCTTCCGAAGCGGGAAGGATTTTTGAAATCGGCGGGAAGGATGAAGGAGGGGAGCAGGCTGATATTTGCCACGTCCGTCGGGCCGTATGCCGGATCGGCTACAGCGTCATCCTTATGGAAGACTATGCTGAGGATGGTAATCTCGTAGGGAAGGGGAGAGACCAGAGCGGAGAGCTGGGGGACAAGGAAGTCGGACTCGCCATCAGCCTTCGCATAACCGCCCGCAGCCGAAACGAATACCGTCTGGCTGGCTTTTGCGGTGAAAGGAATGTCGGTGAGGGGGATGACGGTGCCGGCCACGCTCAGGTTCATGTCGAACTTCATCTGGTGGACAAGGTCGCTCGTGAACTCAAGCTTGATGCAGGGGTTCGTAAGCGTGTACTGGTTGGAAATATTGAGCATTCCCGGAACATCCACCATGTAGACTGCCATAGGCTTCACGAATTCGGCCTTGGTGCCCGTATTCTCGAATATGTCGGCCTTTTTCGGGGAGATGTCTTTCGGGTTTGCCGACTGGCGGAACAGCAGGTCGCCGGCTCGGAAGACGGGGTCGTTATCCGGAGCAGCCTTGAGGAAGCTGTTTTCGCCGGAAGTGGCTTCACCGACGAGCATGTTGACGTCGAGGGAGAACGGAGGCACTTCGTATGCCACCGTAATGCCGGGAACGACCGTCATCTCGGTGCTGACCTTGTCGATATCGTAGGCTTCGTCAACAACAAGTACTTTGTCGACGAGCGAATCGCATGCCCCCGCAATGAGCAGGAGGGCAGCGGTAAATATATAGCTAAGCCTTTTCATCTTTTAGTCGACTTTGGGTTTAGGCATGGGGAAACCTTTCTGGAGACCCAGCCAGGAGTAGAACTTTATGCCCACTTCGGAGTGGTTTCCGGTTTGCTGGTGAAGAGTGGTTAGCCCCTCCGGGAAAGCGGCAATCGCAGCTTCGGTATTGGCATAGGGCACCACTTCGTCTTCCGTGGAATGGAAGAATACGATCGGATGGGTGGGAGTCCAGCCCTGGGTAAGATCGTTCGACTGGGCAATCTGCATGAACTTGTACGATGTATTGGTGTCCCAGCCAGCCTTGAGCAGCGTGCTTATTTTGCCGCCGGCAGCATTCTTGATCTTCGCATTGATGTAGCCTATGTTGTGGCTGCGGGCATCGATGTCGGCAAGGGCGCCGGATGCGACGAAAGCGTCACTGAGGAAGCAGCTTTCAGCCGTGTTGGCTCCCAGCAGTTCGCCGTAGTAGGCATCCCATGCGCGGGCGATAAGGCCGATTGCTGCGGGGAAGGCGAGGTCTTCCGGGCCTTTACCCTTCGGGCCGAGCCCGTCACTCCATTCTTTCCACTGGTTAAGCGTGACGGTCATGCTGTAGGGGCCGGCGCCGCTGTAGGTGCCGTGGAAACCGATAGCCGTCTCCAAAGCGGCATCCTTCTCTATTTCACGCTGCACAGCAAGCGCTGATGCGCCGCCCTGCGAATAACCTATGCTGTAACCTTCACATATCTTGAGGGGAGCCATGCCCTGTTCCCTGAGGAAGCCCAGGGCCGCCTTGGCCATTTCGATGGTGCGCTGGGCAGTTTCTTCCTCCACGAGGTAGGGCTGTGCTTCATCGGCAGCCATCTGGTCGGGGCAGACATACACGGCGTCCATGTGCGCAAGAGCGATAACCGGAGAGGCTCCAACCGACGGGAACTCGTCGGCTCCGGTCATAGTCCAGTGGCTGTCAATGACGAAATAACGCGGGCTGATGGGAGTCATGTGGTCCTTGTCGGGGCCGTGGGTGCAGTAAATAAGGCTGCCCGGGAGCACTTTGTCGTTGTAATTGTAAGTAACAGAGGCAATTACCCAGAATTTCTGGTCTCCTTCAGGGAAGCTGTAATCGGCCACCGACGATGTGCAGAACGCAGAAAAACCCTTCTGTGTGGTTTCGATTTCGGAAGGGCTCATAGTGCTCGTCAGGTAAGTGGAGGAGTAAAGGGCAAACAATTCGTCGACCGTGTATGTCGTCGAAACGAAGCCCGGGTTGATGCCGTTGGGATAGGCATCCCATGCGTCGTCAATCGTCTCCGCCGTATCCTGGTTGACTGTCACAACCATTTTGATTTCGTTCGGATCCAATTGAAAATCGCAGGACGCAAACCCCAGCAGAATCAACGCCGCCAAGGGAAAGGTTGCAATTCTTTTCATATCGTTAAAATTTGCAATAGTTGTCCAATAACTCACAAATATAGCAATATAATCGGTAAATCCTATATAAATAGGATAATTCCGCACTCCTCCGTCAAACCCCTTATGTTATACAATTTATATTATGTTAACTTAGATATATTATTGTATCCCCTTCCGCTATTTTTAGTATATTTGTCCTCCGTATGCGAAACAAGAAACTGGATCTGGTTCTGAGCGACGTCACCATCGAGGATGTCGCCGCCGAAGGCAAAGCCATCGCGCACAGCCCCGACGGCATCGTCGTGTTCGTGCCGTTTGCCGTTCCAGGCGACGTGGTTGACATTCGGGTCACAAAAAAACGTTCCAGTTTCATGGAAGGCTTCATTTCAGCAATAAAAAAGCCCTCTGAGTATCGCCAGGAGCCGTTTTGTAAGCATTTTGGAGTATGCGGTGGCTGCAAATGGCAGCCTCTCCCCTATTCCATGCAGCTGAAGGCAAAACAGCAGCAGGTTTACGACCAGCTGGTTCGCATCGGGCATTTGCAAATACCTGAAATTCAGCCTATTATCCCGTCAGAAAAGACTACTTTCTATCGCAATAAACTGGAATTCACCGCTTCGGACAGGCGCTGGCTCTCGGAAGAAGAAATGAGCATGGACCTGCCTACAGTGTCACTCTGCGGTCTCGGATTCCATGTGGGCAAGTATTTCGACAAGGTGCTGGACCTGGACAAATGCTGGCTCCAGCCCGATCCTTCCAACGAAATACGCCTTTTCGCAAAAAAGTACGCACTTTCCCACGGAATCCCCTTCTATAACCTGAGAAGCAACACCGGCGTTTTCCGCAGCATATTTGTGCGCACAAGCGAAGAAGGAGGCGTGATGGTGATAGTCTGCTTCGCGCAGGATTTCCCGGAACGCAAAGAGTTTCTCGAGAAGCTTTCCATACGCTTCCCGGAAATCACATCCCTCTGGTATATAATCAATTCCAAACTCAACGACTCCATTTCCGACCAGACGCCTATACTTTTCAAGGGAGACGAAGCCATTTGGGAAACGATGGAAGGCCTTCGCTTCAAAATAGGTCCGAAATCCTTCTTCCAAACCAACGCCGGGCAGGCGTACAATCTGTACAGGGTCGCGAGGAAGTTCGCGGACCTGACCGGGAACGAAACGGTCTACGACCTTTATACAGGCACGGGTACCATCGCCCAGTTCGTAGCAGGGAAAGCGTCGAAGGTCATAGGAATCGAATATGTGCCCGAAGCCATTGAAGACGCAAAAATCAACGCTCAGGCCAACGGCATAGGCAATTGCGAGTTCTTCGCCGGAGACATGAAGGACGTTCTCGACGCTCCCTTTATTGACGAACACGGCAGGCCTGACGTGATAATCCTCGATCCTCCCCGCGCGGGAATTCACCCCGACGTGGCGAAAGTAATACTTGACGCCGTCCCGGAAAGAATAGTTTATGTGAGTTGCAACCCTGCTTCGCAGGCCCGCGACCTTGCCATACTGTGCGAAAAATACGAGATTACCGCCGTGCAACCCGTGGACATGTTCCCCCATACCCAGCACGTGGAGAATGTCTGTAAACTGATACGCAAATGATAGTCAAGCTGTTGCTGCTCATACTGGGCCTTGCCCTCGTAGTCCTGGGAGCCGATATCCTGGTGGACGGATCGTCTTCCATAGCCAGGCGCCTCGGCATAAGCGACTTCGTCATAGGGCTCACGGTCGTTGGCTTCGGCACTTCCCTCCCCGAGCTGGTGGTAAGTGTACTGGGGGCCCTGCAGGGCAATTCCGACATAGCCATAGGCAACGTTGTCGGTAGCAATGTCTTCAATGTCCTGCTTATACTGGCGGTTTCAGCCCTCGTACGTCCGATAGAGGTTACCCGCACCAATCACAGGCGCGACATTCCCCTTACGCTTGCGGTTACGCTTCTTCTCATCTTTACCGGAATGAACCGCAGCCTGCTCGGGCTCGGAGCCGCCGACGGCCTCAGCAGGCTTGAAGGAGGTATTTTCGTGGCCCTTTTCGCGGCGTACCTTGCCTATTCCTTCGTAAAGGACAATCCTCAGGAAGCGGTTTCTTCGGATGCCGCAGAAACCAAGCGGCTTCCGGGCTGGCTCGCAGCGGTAATGGTGCTTGGAGGACTTGCAGGGCTGGTTTTAGGCGGACGTCTCTTTGTCCATTCCGCCGAGGCAATTGCCAGGATGCTGCACGTGAGCGATAAGTTCATAGCAATCACGGTACTGGCCATGGGCACTTCCCTACCCGAGTTCGTTACGAGCATAGTCGCCCTTGCCAAGCGCCGCAGCCAGATGGCCCTCGGAAACATCCTGGGGAGCAATGTGTTCAACATCCTGCTTATCCTGGGCACTTCCGCCCTCATCTGCCCCATGAGTTTCGCGTCCATGGGCTGGGTTGACATGGCCGCTCTGGCACTCAGTGCCCTGATGGTATTTTCCAGCATCTATACTGGGCAACGGGACAGGATAGACCGTTTCGACGGCGCTCTCATGCTTCTGGCTTTCACAGCCTACATGGTATGGCTCTTCATCAAGCTATAGCCGGTTCGGACTAGAAGCTTATCGCCATTCCCAGCCCGAGTGAAGCCCTTATCGTAAGATTTTTGCGTATAAGGTTCTCTTCCACGTAATTGCGGTTCTGCTCGTCCCAGATGGGAGGAGCATCCTTCAGCACCCTCAGGCGAAGGTAGAAATCGAGATTCCAGTCCGGATTCAGGCTGAAGCGCCAGCCTCCACCGAGCAGGCCGAAACAGGTTCCGTTGAAACCCGAGCCAAGCCCGAAGGCCACTCCTCCGCCGGCAAGCAGCAGAGGGCCGTGAGAGGTGTTTCCCCTCGGGAAGAAAGATGCCCTGACGCCCAGCGGGATAACGCTTCTTTCCTCGGAAGCGCCGCTTATCCCTGAGAAGACCGAGACCGCCATCCAACTGAAAGGCTCGAACCCCATGCTGGCGGTCACATATGCATAAGGACGCGCACAGAAGTCCGAGTCCTGATCATATACCCGGGGAGATATGTATGGGGAAGAATTGTCTATGTAATTTATATCCCAATACTTGTAGACATCGAGACCGTATCCCCAGTCCAGCCCCCATCGCAACACTCCCCTCTCACCCGAAAGGGCTGGAATGCAGCAGAGCAGAAGGCCAAGGAGTGTCAGGAAGCGTTTCATTTGAAGAAGTAGGATATGGTCAGATGCGGCAGGACAGCATTGTAGATTCCGTCGCGGTAAAGGGTGGATTTGACGTTTCCGCCTTCCGGATAAAGGAGAAGGCCGGTTTCAAGGGTGAGGCCGAGGGAGAACACCACCCCGCAGGGGAAGGCCGCCCTTGCGCCGAAGGTTCCGCTCAGGGCTCCGCAAGCCCCGTACACCTCCCTGCCGCTGTCCATCACCCATCCCGCCGTGAAGCCGCTTCCGGCGAACAGGCAAAGGTCGTCCAGTGTCTTCGGCTCAAAATCGGCGATGCGTATGTTCCGGGAATAACCCATCTTTATTCCGGGCAGCCGGTTAGCACCTGTGTAGACTTTTGCCAGGTCGGCATACAGGGTGAAAAGGCTGAATTCCCTGCCCGAAGACGACAGCACTTCCGCCGAAAGCCCCACTCCCTTGAACGACTGGAAGGTGCCGAGAGCGTATCCCTGCGCCAGCGCCTGACGGGCTGGTGCGAAAAGGATCAGGGCAAGCAATGCGACTGTAAGGCGGATTCTCATTAGCGGTTACGAATATAGAAAAAAGTTTGTATCTTTACAAACTTAAAAGTACCAAAACCGAAACCTATGTCAGTTGAGATCAAGGAAGTCAAATCCCGCAGGGAACTGCGCCGCTTCGTCAATTTCCCCGAAAAGCTTTACAGGCACAACGAGTGCTACGTTCCATATTTGGAATTCGACCAGATAGATACGCTCGACCACAAGACCAACCCGGCAGCCGAGTTCTGCGATTATAAGCTCTACATGGCCTACAAGGACGGCGAGGAGGTCGGCAGGGTGGCCGCGATAGTAAACCACAAGAACAACGAGCAGTGGAATCACAGGCAAGTACGTTTCGGCTGGATAGACTTCATCGACGACCGCGAAGTGTCCGCAGCCCTCATGGCAAAGGTTGAGGAACTCGGCCGGGAGCATGGAATGGACGAAATCGTGGGCCCTCTGGGCTTTACCGACATGGATCCGGAAGGCACCCTCATCGAGGGTTTCGACCGTGAAAGCACCATGCCCCAGATATACAACGACCCCTATTATCAGGATCATCTGGAAGCCCTCGGCTTCAGGAAAGACGCCGACTGGATAGAATTCCGCTGCCAGGTTCCGGACAAGTTACCCGAGAAGATCGAGAGGATAGAGAAGATAGTGCTCGAGCGCAACAATCTCCACATTCGCAACCTCACCCGCAGCTACATCCGCAAACACGACTACGCGCACAAGATTTTCGCCCTCGACAACGAGACCTACAAGTCGCTCTACAACGTGACCGAACTGCCCATGGAGGCCGCCGACAGATACATAGGCTTTTACCTCTCTATACTGGACCTCCGGTATCTCAGCTGCGTCGAGACCGAAGACGGCCAGCTCGTGGGTTTCGCCATCACCATGCCTTCCCTTGCCCACGCCCTGAAAAAGAGCCGCGGCCGCCTCTTCCCCTTCGGCTGGTGGTACCTTGCACACGACCTCTTCATCAAGCATTCCGACGGGGCCGAACTGCTGCTCATCGGAGTACGTCCCGACTACCAGAACCTCGGAGTGAACGCAGTGCTGATTGCGGACCTTTTCCGCAAGTACCAGAAGCTTGGAGTCAAGTGGGCGGAGAGCAACGGAGAACTGGAAACCAATATAAAGGTCCAGAAACAGTTCGAGCTGTTCGGGCCCGACTGGTGCAAACGCCGCAGAGCCTATATCAAAGAGCTTAAATAGCCTGTAACAAAAATGTTAACAGTATAAACTTTTTTGTTTCTTACGCTTAAAATCAACGAGATATGAACGAAGTGCTACAGCCATTGCCGGAACGGATGCGCCCGCACGACCTGGAGGGTTACGTGGGCCAGAAACACCTTGTAGGCAAGGGTTGCATACTCCGCAGCATGATAGAAAGCGGCAACCTGAGCTCCTTCATCCTGTGGGGGCCCCCGGGTGTGGGAAAGACAACGCTCGCCCGCATCATTGCCGAGAGCCTCGACCGCGCGTTCTTCACCCTTTCGGCTGTCAGCGCCGGGGTCAAGGACGTACGTGACGTGATAGATGCAGCAAAGGGCCGCAATCTCTTTTCGGGCGCCAAGGCTCCCATTCTTTTCATCGACGAAATACACCGTTTCAACAAAGCCCAGCAGGACGCCCTGCTCGGGGCCGTGGAGGCAGGCACCATAGTGCTGATAGGGGCTACCACCGAGAACCCCAGCTTCGAGGTCATCACTCCACTTCTCTCACGCTGCCAGGTATTCGTCCTCAGGAGCCTGGAAGCCGAAGACCTCCAGGTGCTGCTGGACCGCGCCATAAAGGAAGACTCGATACTGAAGGAACGCAAAATCAAGGTAAAGGAAACAGGTGCCCTTTTCCGCCAGAGCGGAGGCGACGCCAGAAAGCTCCTTAACATCCTGGAAATAGTGGTCGACAGCCAGTCGGAGGCAAAGGAAATAGTGATTACCAATGCACTGGTCAACGAGTGCCTGCAGGAGAACATAGCCGTTTACGACAAGGACGGCGAAATGCACTTCGACCTTATAAGCGCATTCATCAAGAGCATACGCGGGTCCGATCCGAATGCCGCGGTCTATTATATGTGCCGCATGCTGGAAGGGGGCGAGGATCCCCTGTTCATAGCGCGCCGCATGTGCCTGAGCGCTTCGGAAGACGTAGGCCTCGCCAATCCCAACGCCCTTCTCCTGGCAGAAGCCACTTTCCGCGTGGTACACGAGATAGGAATGCCCGAGGCCAGGATTCCCCTGGCGGAATGCGCCGTTTACCTGGCGTCTTCCCCGAAGAGCAACGCTTCCTACATGGCTATGGAAAAGGCCATGGCGGCGGCCCGGGAGGACAAGACGGCGGCGGTGCCCCTGTACCTCCGCAACGCTCCCACCAAACTCATGGAGGATCTGGGTTACAGCGACGGCTACAAGTACGCACACGACTACCCGGGCAATTTCGTCGACCAGGAATTCATGCCAAAGGGCATGGAAGGAACCGTCTTTTATGAACCCCAGCACAACGCCCACGAAGACAAGCTCAAGGCTTACCTTGAATCCTGCTGGCCGAAGTACTACAAAAAATAGGGTTAATCTATTGGATTGATAGATTTTATCGCTATATTTGTCTTGAAGATGTTAAAAAATACATCATATAGCTCACCGCGATGGTGGCGTCTGGCATAATCTTCGGCCAGGCTAAATATGATGTATAGTGATATTTACCCCGAGTAGGTGCAGAGCGCCGAAAGGAACGAATAGATGCCTGTCCGAATGTACGGATAGGCGTTTTTGTTTTAGGAACCAGTAACACTTTATATTATGAAACAGAAGAAATTCATGCTCCCCGAGAGCGAAATCCCTACGGCATGGTACAACATTCAGGCTGACATGCCCAACAAGCCTTACCCCCTTCTTAATCCCGGAACCGGTGAACCCCTGAAGGCGGAAGACATGTTCCCCATCTTCTGTGAGGAATGCGCCAGGCAGGAGGTGAACACCACTGACCAGTACATCCCTATTCCCGACGAAGTGCGCGAGAAGCTTGCATTCTATCGCTGCACTCCCCTTGTGCGTGCCTATGATCTCGAAAAGGCTCTGGACACTCCCGCTCACATCTACTTCAAGAATGAGAGCGTGAGCCCGGTTGGTTCCCATAAACTCAACTCTGCCCTTGCTCAGGCATACTACGCCCGTGAGGAAGGCACAACCAACATTACCACCGAAACCGGAGCCGGCCAGTGGGGCGCAGCCCTTTCATATGCAGCAAAGGCATTCGGTCTGGAAACTGCCGTGTACATGGTAAAGATCTCCTACGAGCAGAAACCCTACCGCAGGAGCATCATGCAAACCTTCGGAGCCACTGTAACCGCTTCTCCCTCGATGAGTACCAGGGCCGGTAAAGACATCATCACGAAGGATCCCAACAACCAGGGGTCGCTCGGTACCGCCATTTCGGAAGCCCTGGAGCTTGCCAGGACAACTCCCCATTGCAAATATGTCCTCGGTTCGGTGCTCAACCACGTGTGCCTTCACCAGACCGTCATAGGTCAGGAAGCGGAAAAGCAGATGGAGATGGCTGGAGAATACCCGGATATCGTGATCGGATGCTTCGGCGGCGGAAGCAATTTCTCCGGAATAGCGTTCCCGTTCCTGAAACACAATATCCTTGATGGCAAAAAGACCCGTTTCATCGCGGCTGAACCTGCATCATGCCCCAAGCTCACCAAGGGCGTATATCTTTACGACTTCGGCGATGTGGCAGGATACACTCCCCTTCTGGGAATGTACACACTCGGCCATGCATTCCAGCCTGCCAATATCCATGCGGGAGGGCTCCGTTACCATGGTGCGGGCAGTATCATCTCCCGTTTGCTGAAGGACGGTTACATCGAGGCTGTAGACATCGACCAGCTCAAATCCTTTGCAGCAGCCTCGCTCTTCGCAAAGACCGAGGGTATCATTCCCGCACCCGAGAGCTCCCATGCAATCGCGGCTGCCATCGACGAGGCTCTCAAATGCAAGGAAAGCGGCGAGGCGAAGACCATTCTCTTCAACCTCTCCGGTCACGGGCTCATCGACATGAGTGCGTATGACAAGTATCTTGCAGGCGACCTCACCGGCGGTGGAGTCAGCGACGAGGAAATAGCCAGAACACTCAAGGAGAGCGGCCTGGATCCCTCGAAAGCCCTGTAAGGCACTGAAAATAGTTATCCGATTGGGCCCGCAATAACTATTATTAGTGATTGCGGGCCCAATCGGATATGTGTAACTTTGTGCCCGGATTATGAAGAACCCGATTGTTATTCTTGCCGTCCTGGGTGCCTTCATACTATGCTCTCAAGCGGCACATGCTCAGTATAACGGCGAAAGCCGCCTTGCCGTGGGAGGATACGGTGAAGTGGCGTTCAGCCGTAATTTCTACAGCGACCATGTTTACCGCTACAGCAGTGCATCCCTGCATTCCGGAGAAGCGCACAACCGTTTCGACATTCCCCATGCGGTAATCTACCTCGGATACGACTTCGGCAAGGGCTGGACCATGCAGACCGAAATAGAGTTCGAACATCTCGGTACCGGCACCGAAGTGGAGAAGGAATTCGAGGAGGCCGGCGAATGGGAGAGTGAGGTGGAGCGCGGCGGGGAGGTGGAACTTGAGCAGTTCTGGCTGCAGAAGAGCTTCTTTCCTGCCCTGAACGTGCGCGCAGGTCATCTGGTGGTCCCCGTAGGCGGGCTCAACAACCGACACGAACCGCTGAATTTCTTCACGGTCTACCGCCCCGAAGGAGAGTTTACAATACTCCCCTCCACCTGGCACGACACCGGAATCAGCGTGTGGGGGCAGGTCGGCAGATGGCGTTATGAACTTATGCTAGTTTCGGGCCTCGACGCGATGATGTTCACCCGCGACAACTTCATAAAGAACGGCGCACACACCCCGTTCCCCTTCCAGGTGGCAAACAACCCAGGCTTGGCCGTCAGGATTGACAAGGCCTTCGGCTTCGGACTGGACCTGGGCCTGAGCGCTTATTTCGGCAACACCTTCGACAACACCTTCCCCTACGAGGCCTCCAAGGCTTCGTACATAGCGGATGCAACCGGCACCCTGGGGGTAGCTGCATTCGACTTCCGTTACTGCGGCAAGAACCTTATTATCAGGGGAAATGCCGATTCCGGAATGCTCTCTGACGCAGCAGCAATAAGCAAGTACAAGAGTTCCAAGGGCGCAGCATCCGGCTCCCCCTACTCCGACACACCCGTGGGCGACCGTGCGCTTGCGGCAGGCATCGAAGCCGGGTACGACATCTTCTCCTTCATACCTATCAAGGACAGGGAGCAGAAACTCTATGTCTTCGCCCGCGGAGAGCACTACAATCCTTATATTGCCGACAGCGGCCAGGGCACCTATGGCTACACCGAAAAAACGCGCGTTGCGGCCGGAATCAACTGGTTCCCCATTCCGGAAATAGCGGTGAAGGCGGAGTATTCCTATCGCTTCCTGTCAGGCGAATACAACCCCGAACCCTCTGTCAACCTCGGTATCGCCTATATGGGATTTTTCAAACACTGAAGCAAAGTCAAATAATAATAAAAACACACAAACAATGAAAAACACATTCAGAATTCTTGCAGGCCTGGCCATAGCTGCCCTCGCACTCTCCGCCTGCAAAAAAGATAACGGCGACGGCAGCCTCTCATCCGAAGAAAGCGCCCTCAAGGCCGCAGTGGAAGAGTATGTTCCAGCTGTCATCTATGAAATCTACGGCAATCTTGCCGACAAAACTACCGAACTCTGCGACCTGCTCGCAAACTACAAGAAAGACGGCGTCGCCGCCCTTACGGACGCAAAGGTCGAGGAAGTGTGCAAGACCTTCCTTGCCGCCCGCGAATGGTGGGAGAAGAGCGAGGCTTTCCTTTTCGGAGCCGCCTCCGCCTACGGCATCGACCCCCATATCGACAGCTGGCCCCTGGACAAAGACAAGCTTGCGAAAGAACTCAGCAACAGTACTGTTATAAATGATCTGGACGATGAGGGCGCAGGCGCCGTTGACGAAGTGGGTACCGCCAACCTCGGCTTCCACGGAATAGAATTCATCCTCTTCCGTGGCGGAGCTCCACGCAAAGCTGCCGCTTTCGCCGCTTACGATACCGATGCGGCTATGGTTCCCTACGGTATATCGGGCGCAGTGGAACTCATCTATGCAGCAGCCGTTGCGGAGGACCTACGTAATTACTGCTGGGAACTCCAGGCCGCATGGGATCCCAAGGCTCCCTCGGACAGGGTTGAATATGTAGAGGATGAACTCGAACTCAATACAACCCTTGATTCCGGCCTCACCTATGGCGAGGACCTCCTTTCCTCCGCTTCCCCTGGAAGCACTAACAGCACCTGGCAAAGGGCCGTATCCCGCATTCTGGTTGCAGGATGCTCCAACATCGCATCCGAGGTCGCCAACTCCAAGATAGCTTCCGCCTACAACCACGAAACCGAAGAAGACGCCGACTATATCGAGAGCCCGTATTCCAAGAAGTCCTATCTTGACTTCTATAACAACATCCAGAGCATTGTTTACACCCTTTACGGCAAGGAAGGAGCAAGTGCTCCCAGCAAGAAGTGCATATACAGCGTGCTGGTAAATAATGGTTACAAGGGTGCTTCAGACTTGAAGGCTGCCCTTGAAGGAGCTGTTGCTTCCCTTCAGGCCTGTCTCGACTATGGAAAAGCATTCGTGGACGAACCTACTGCAAAATGCGCTGGCGAGGCCATTGAAGCGATAAACGAACTTGACGACGAACTGAACAAAGCCGCCGGTTGGGTGGAGAATCTGTAATTGGCCATGAAACTTACAAACAGAGCAATAGCTCTTACATTTGCGGCCGCCGCCCTCCTCGCCTGCAGCAGGAATGGGGAGGACGGTTCCGCTTCCAGGGCGGTTTCCGATGCAAAGTACGTCGGGAAGGCCGTGGGCAATTTCGATGCGTCCGAATGGTATCCCGGAGGGCAGCTCGGAACCACTACGAACATAGCTGACAACAGCTATGAAGATCCCGCCCCCGCGGTTACCGCAGCGGGCCTCGACCATGCCTTCAATCTGGGCGAATACCAGTTCGAGCGCACATACAACGAGGGCTCCGGCCAGTTCGGCGGCCTTGGTCCGGCACACGTCCGCAACAGCTGCCTCGACTGCCATCCCGCCTATGGGCATGGCCAGTGGAAGGAAAGCTATGTGGCCAACGGCTCCCAGTCGTGGGGCAATGGCTACCTTCTTGTGGTCTATTATGCCGCCAACGGCGAAACCAATGACGGACCCTATGTCGGAGAGGTGACCGGCATGCCCCAGACAATGGTTTCCGCGCCCTTCCTGCCTCCCATCGACGAAACCAAAATCCAGCTCAGCTGGACCGAGATTTCCGAGATGGAGAGCGGCCTTCCGATGAAGTTCAGGGACGGCGAAACCTACAAACTTCAGTATCCCACCCTCTATATTCCCGAGGAAGCGTTCAATACCGATCCCACTCCTTATGAAACGGCAAGGGCTCAGGGCAAGACCGTAGGCTTCCGTCTCGAAAGCACTATCGGTGTGATCGGAGTGGGCCTCATCGACGCCCTTGACGAAGATGAGATGCGTGAGACATACCGCTCCGAGGCCGCCTATTTCGCGAGCACGGGAGCGGAAGTGGCTGAAAAACTCAACCCTGCTTTCTGGGATGCTTCCGTCAACGATTTCGCATCCTCAGCCTACTACGGCAACTGGCAGAGCGGCACGGTGCCTTTCTATGGTCAGACCGCCCTCATGTGCGGCGATGGCTATCTGGCAGACGGCACTCTCGTAAAGCGCGGCAGTTACTCCCCCGTGAAGCGCTTCACTTATGCGATGACCCGCGGAAGCCTGCAGGACGGAGCCGGCGCAAACGCCATCTGGAACATCACCAACGTGTCGCGTCCAGACCGTCCATTCTTATACACCACTGCCGCCTGGGCCAAGGCCATGAGCGGGAACGCCGATGTCATAGCGGCCATCAAGGCCGACCCTGCCTCCCCCTATTATGCCGACGGCACCGATGCGGGGATAAGGGAAGCGGTGTATGCCCTGCTTTGCCCCTCCACGAACCAGTTCGACAACCCTTACCACAACTTCACCCCCGAGATGTCGGCCGACGAGTTTTACAACTTCATGGTGTGGCACCGCGGCCTCGCAATTCCGCGTGCCCGCGACCTCAACGACGCAACTGTGCAGAAGGGTAAGGAGCTCTTTAACAAGATGGGCTGCGCCTCCTGTCACAAGGCAAAATGGACCACCGGGGACGACAACTACTGGTCGCCGGCTCTCAACGGAGGCAAACCCCTTCCGCGCTTTGCCCACCAGACCATCTACCCATATTCCGACTTCATCCAGCACAAGCTCCACATGAAGAACGACATTCACGGCAGTTGGTGCCGTACAACTCCTCTCTGGGGCCGCGGACTCTCCGCCCAGAACACCGGCCGTGGCGACCGTCTGCACGACTGCCGCGCCCGCAATGTGGTGGAATCCATAATGTGGCATGCATACAGCAAGGATAGCGACGCCTATGACTCTGCAGAGCAGTTCTACAACCTCTCCAAGGAAGAGCGTGACGCTGTGGTTAAATTCATCAATTCCATTTAATGAAAGTAAAGGTTTTCAAGACAATATCCTTCTCGGCTATGGCAGTCCTCATCCTCGTGATGGCGGCTGCCACAGTCTTTGAGAAGTTCAGGGGAACCGAGTATGCCCTGAGCCACTTCTACCACTCCCCCTTGTTCATCGCCCTTTGGGCGGTGGCGGCGGTATGCGGACTCATTTACATCTTCTCGGTCAAGATGCAGCGCAACCCCGCTACGCTGGGCATCCACTTCGCTTTCGCGCTTATTCTCGCCGGGGCCCTGCTGACCTTCCTGACAGGAAAAAGCGGCGAAGTCCACCTCCGCTTGGGAGAGCCCGCTACGGAAGTGTATATACTCGATGACGGCGACAGCGCCCCCCTTCCGTTCAGCATCAGCCTCGAACGCTTCGAAATAGAGTACTACCGAGGTTCGCGCAGGCCTTCAGACTTCATAAGCGAGGTTACAATCGACGGGAAGAACATGGTTATATCGATGAACATTATTGCCAAATATGAGGGATACCGTTTCTACCAGGCCGACTTCGATCCGGACATGCAGGGCAGCATTCTCGCCGTAAGCCACGACCCCTGGGGGATTGGCGTCACTTATGCCGGCTACCTGCTTCTGGCCCTCTCCATGCTGGGATTTTTCTTCCAGCGCGACAGCGGCTTCCGCAGGGCTCTCAGGCGTCTTTCCGGAACTGCCGCGGCAGCGGTAATCATGCTCTTTGCAGGCAGCGTTCCGGCGGGAGCCCGAAGCATTGGGGACCTGCCCGCCATTCCCCGCGACGTGGCGGAACAGTTCGGGGATCTCTATGTGTATTACAACGACCGTATCTGCCCGCTGCAGACCCTCGCCCGCGACTATACCCTCAAGGCATACGGTAAGGCGCATTACGGCCCTTATTCGGCGGAACAGACAGTAACGGCGTGGCTTTTCTACTACGACTGGTGGCGCACTGTGCCGGTAAAGCTGAAGTCAAAGGAAAAGGGTACGGCGAAGGAGCAGGAAAAACTCTCCCTTTTGCGGGCTGTCGCTTCCGGAGAAGCTTTCAACATCTTCCCGATAGCCGACAGCACCGGAAAGGTTGAATGGTACAACCCTGTGGGAGATCTTCCTGCAGGGCTCGACTATGAGCACTGGGTGTTCGTTCGAAAATCCCTGGACCTGATGGGTCGGGAGGTCGCCGCGGAAAACTGGAGCGAAGTCTCACGCATCCTTTCCCGGATACGCAAATATCAGGAAAAGACCGCCTCGGAGATGCTTCCTCCGCGGGGAAAGGTCAGGGCAGAAAAGTTCTGGAACCGCATCTCAAGGCCCATGATACCATTCATGGCAAGCATTAGCCTGGGAATGGTGTTCTTCATCCTGTTCGGCATCTGGCTGGCAAGGGAAAAGAAGCCTTCGAAAGCCCTGCAGAATGTGCTGCTGGTTCTTGCTGCTGTGCTGCTGGCCTACCTTGTACTGGCGATAGGCCTGCGCTGGTACATTTCGGGCCACGGCCCCTTCGCGGGCACCTGGTCGGTTATGATGCTCATGGCTTTCCTCGCCACCCTCGCACAGATTCTGCTCGCCAGACACTTCCCTCTGGTGCAGCCACTTGGATTCCTTGTGGCGGGCTTTACGATGCTGGTGGCGGCTCTTGCGGGAGCGAGCCCCAAGATAACCCACCTGATGCCGGTGCTGCAGAGCCCCCTGCTTTCCATCCATGTGCTCAGCATGATGATTTCCTACACCCTCTTCGGACTGGTGGCCCTCAACGGCTTTATGGGCATATTCATGAAGGGGAAGGCTGCGGAGACGCTCCGGGATGTCTCGCTGGTAGTTCTCTATCCCGCAGTATTCATAATCACTTTCGGCACCTTCATCGGGGCTGTATGGGCCAATATCTCCTGGGGAAGCTACTGGGCCTGGGACCCCAAGGAAACCTGGGCTCTGATAACGCTGCTTGTGTATGCGGGAGCCCTGCACGGAAGCTCCATAAAATTCATGAAGAATCCGCGGGTCTTCCATATTTACACGCTGCTGGCTTTCCTGTGCGTGCTTATAACCTATTTCGGGGTGAACCTCATCCTCGGAGGGATGCACAGCTACGCATAGGCGCTATTTTATAGACTCTATATCTATCAATCCCTGGAGGATTGCGTAAGCGGTGAGGCCGGCTATCGACTTGATGCCGGTCTTTTCCGTTATGTTCTTGCGGTGCGTCATCACGGTAAAGATGGACAGGCCGTATTTATAGGCTATCTCCTTGTTCTGCAGGCCCTGGGCGACGCAGACGAGGATTTCCTTTTCACGCGGGCTGAGTTTCCCCTCGATGAGAGGAAGGATGAGGCAATCCTCTATGCGCGAATGTATTACCAGGTCTTCCTTGAAACGGAAGAGGAAGGAAAGCAGCTCGGTTACGCGGCTGTCCTGCCTGTCGTAAGCTATGTACTTCAGGAGCAGGTTGATAAGGTCCTGGATTTTCTCGCCTATATCCCCGTGCTCGTGGCGGAAAATCTTCTCGCTGCCGTGCCCCTTGCGGTCGAGCGCCTCAAGAGAGGGAAATATCTTTTCTTCCTCAAGCATGAAATGCCTTCCCAGTTCTTCCTTGAACTTGCTGAAGAACTCCCCTATCACCTTTTTCTGGGATTCAGGACGCCCAACAAGCACCATGCTGATTTCCCTTTCCAAATCGGGCAGGAGACGGTAGACATAGGCATCGTGGGAATTGCGAAGGAATGCGATGACGTCCGAAATGCGCATCTTCTCCAATTCGGCCTCCGAAGGCCGGTAGTTCTCTGAAGAGGCAATACTGCATATGGTCAGGAAGGTGAACTCGTCCTTGCCCTCATGTTCGCACCATTCCTCTACCGTGGATTCGCCGAAACCAAGTCGCATATCCAGCCTTTCCACTATCGAGAGAAGCGACGGCGCCGAGTTCACAAGGTCGGCCATTCTTGAATTACCGGTCATATAAACGATTGATTTAGAAGGGATAACCTATACCGAAATGAAATGCGTTGTTGCCGGATGCCAGCCATTCGTTGGCGCCAACCAGACGCCTTCCCGCCTGCCGGCTCGGGTCGTACAGCTGCATGCCGAAGTCCACACGTATGAGTATGAACTGAAGGTTGAGCCTGAGGCCTACCCCCCAGTCCGCTGCGACCGATTTGTAGAAGTCCTCTATGTTGAAGCCTCCCGAACCGGTATAGTCCGAAATGGTCCATACATTACCCACGTCGGAGAAGATGGCGCCTTCGAACTTCCAGACTATGCCGAAACGGTATTCCAGGTTGGCCTCCAGCTTAAGGTCGCCTGTCTGGCTGGGGATGGAGAAATAGGTATTGAGTTTCTCCGCTCCCGGCCCCAGGGCCCTTGCCTGCCAGCCCCTCATGCTCGATGCGCCGCCTGCATAGAACTGCTTTTCAAACGGGAGGGCGCTGCTGTTGCCGTATGCGTAACCTACACCGCCAAGAAGCCTTACGGCCACGGCCTGACGGTTCTCATACCCGTAACGCCTCGTCCTCGCCCATGAGTACTCCCCTCTCACGTACTGCGAATATGGAACGCCTCCGATAAGGTAAGTGCCTGAAGAAGTCTGGAGATAGCGGTTGAAAAGGCTCAGTACGTTACCCGAAAAGTCTACGCTGAGCCTGTGGGAGGTATACGAGCCCTGAGGCACGATGTCGGCGCTGGAGTTATAATAGAAATCCGCTCCAAGACCGGCGTCCATATGGGCCTGATATGCGTAACGCATGAAAGGATTGTGAGACAGGGTATTCTCGAAGGCGGAATCAAGGTTGAACAGCTTTACGAAATTCGCCCTGAGGGGAAACACCTTGTAGGAAATGTTGCCCCTTGTAACCCCGGAATAACCGAATGCGGCGGAAATAACCTCCCTGTTGTATTCGGGCCTGTCCTGATAATTGTAGGCGGCGCTTATCTCGGTGCGCGGAATGCGGGGGCCCTTGAACGCAGTATACGGAAGACCAAGGAATTTCGGCAGGCTGAGTCCGGCCGATATACCGTATTCAACGGCCTGCGTTCCGTCGGAGAGGCGATACTGGAAATCCCCGCTGAACGCAAGGTTGAACCACTCTCCCCCATGGAATATGTTCTTGTGGTAGAACGACACCTGAGGGGAGAAGCCCAGGAGCCCGCTGGAATTGGAACTGCCTTCAGCCTTAATCCTGAAGCCCTGGACGGGCGACTGGGAAAGCACTATGCCGCAATCCACCTTGTTGGTGTCTGACGGGGTCATCTGGACCTGCACGCTGCTGAAAACCTTAATGTTGGACAGGCGTGCATAGGTATTCGCCACGTTCTTTTCAGAATAGACCTCACCCGGATGTATGGTTCCCAGGTCGCGGAGAAGCTTTACCCTGAAGGGCAACGTCTCCGGTTTGGTGATGTTCACCTGGCCGATATAGTAGCGCCTCAGCGGCCTGGCCGCTGCAGGGGTTTCGTTGCGGGTGTACTCATTGATGCGGTAGATGAGCTTCGCAGTGCCGTCTGAGAGCGTGTCGGCCTCAAATGAGAAATGGTTCTTGACAAGGTCGAAATAGCCCAGGTCGCGCAGCCTTGCCGTGCTGCGTACCGTTTCCGCTTCCAGAATCTGTTCGGACAGCCATTCCCCACGCACCGCGGCTGAACAGGCAAGGGTGTCGGCGTAGAAATCGCCCGGAAAGTCTCCGCCAGAAGGTATGTCGTAGCAGACCGAGGAAATCACGTAGCTGCGGCCTGGAGTCACGTTATATGTAACCCTGGCCTTTTTCCCTTTGAGACTGACTTCCGGAACCACTTTCGAGCCGTAATAGCCCAGGTATTCCATGCGCGTGGCCAGGTTGTCGCAGGTGGACGCCACCGCCGTGGAGTCGAACACCACGGGCGCACGCCCTATCTTGTGGAACAGGCCGTCCCGGCGCGACCAGTTGTACACGCATATGAGCGGACTCCAGCTCTGGGCGTCCTGCCTCAGGTATGAGTCCAGCTCGGATTCGGAGAAGCGCACCGGCGAAGATATCTCTATGTCGTTGCGGACCAGACGGTACTCCCCCTCCTCCAACACCCTCGTGGTGCTGCAGGATGCCGCCAGAAGCAGGCAAATCAGAGGGAGAAAGCGCTTCATAATCTACAAATTTACAAAAATTTCTTGATGCAGATATCCCAGGGAGCCGCTTCAAGCCTGAGTTCAGGAGGGCAGCCTTTGCCGCACGCTGAGCGCAACTCCGGTGGCAGGCAGATGTCAGCGCACGCCGGAGAGGAACTGAAATTGCAGAGAACAGCCCATGCTCCGGAGCCTCCGTAACGTACGAATGCAAAGTGGGCGTCGGGATTGAAGCCGGGCGAATCTGCATTGCAATAGCAGAGGTCCCAGTTACGCAATCCCCTGAATATGCGCTCGTAGGCCAGAATGGCCCGGTAGCGCTGCAGGACGGGGTTTCCGCTGTGCGGAAGAGGACTGTCCTGCAGGGTGGCCACCCTTACGGAATTGAAGATGGAAGTGCGTCCGTCGGCCGATTCCGGAGCTGCCTCCCCCAGTTCCTGGCCTGCATAGACCATGAAGGATGCATTGTTGAAAAGAGCCCCGAAAGCCAGGGCTGCATAGCCTTTGGCAGGAGTTCCCGCGAACTGCGGGGATGAGAGCCTCTGTTCGTCGTGGTTCTCGAGGAAGTTGAGCATGCCGTCCTGCATATCCCCCAGTTCCTGCCAGTTGCTGCTGAGGGCGCACACGCTGCGGCCTTCCGTCAAAATACCCCTCGCGATGTCGTAGAAACCCGATTTGTCGTAAAGCAGGTTAAAGCCTGCATCCTTCAGGAAAGGCCGGTAATTGGCCTTGTCGTAAACTTCTGCAATGAAGATGAAGCTGGGGTGTACCCTGCGTACCTCAGCGGCAAGCCAGCCGAGGAAATCCAGGGGCACGAGTTCCGCCATGTCGCAGCGGAAACCGTCCACGCCGAGTCCAGCCCAGAAAAGGGCTATGCTTTTCATGGACTCCCACGCGCCTGGAGCCGAATAATCTATCTTGCGAGTATCTGTCCAGTCGTAATCGCAGTACGGCAGGGTCGGAACGTCGGTGCAGTCCGGAGACACATGATTGGGCACAAGGTCGGTTATGACCTTCAGCCCGGCGGCGTGCGTACGCTCCACGAGAGCCTTGAACTCTTCCAGGCGCCTGTCCGGATCGTCCGCCAGATACGGATTGACGTCGTAATAATCCTCTATCGAATAAGGCGATCCCGGATCGCCCTTGACGTAGTCTTTCCCCGAAGCGTGCCTCGGGATGCCGGTATACCAGATGCAGTCGGCTCCAAGAGACTTCACATAATTGAAAGCGGGAACTTTCCAGTCGGAAAAGCGCCCGCGGCCCCACAATCTCGGAAGAACCTGATAAACAATCATTTGCGACGGAATTCAGAAACCGTTACCGCAGTAGCCACCGCAACGTTCAGAGATTCCGCGTGGGCCCCTTTCGCAAAGCACGGTATGGTAATGCGGCGGGTAATCTTCGCTGCGACGGCATCGGACACTCCTTCCGACTCGTTGCCCATGACTATGAGGCCCTCGGAAGGAAGGTCGCAGGAGTATATCGGGTCTCCTTTGAGGAAGGTGCCGAACACCCCGAGCCCTGCTGAAGCGAAACTTTCGCAAAGCGAAGGCAAGTCGCAGTAGACAGGCCTTTTACGGAAGACAGTACCCATACTCGCCTGGATCACCTTGGGGTTGTAAACTTCCACCGTGTCGGGCGAAGCGTAAACGGTGTCGACCCCGAACCAGTCGGCTATGCGGAGTATGGTGCCCAGGTTGCCGGGATCACGGATTGAATCCAGCGCAAGGCAGAGCCCGGACGGACGTTCGGGAGCCATGTCGGATGGCTGACGCACCACCGCCAGCACAGGCGGGGGCGTGCTAAGGCCGGAGAGCCTTTCCATGGTCTTCTCCCCCACTTCCTCACGGCGTATCACCCTCTCTACATCTAGCCCCGAAGCAAGGGCCTCGGCGACCATCTTTTCGCCTTCGACCACAAACAAACCAAAGGAGTCCCGGTACTTCTTTTCCCGGAGACTCCTTATGGTTTTGATGTCGTTCGCGCTGAGCACTACTCCCAGCCAAGTATCTTGAGGAAGTCGTACTCCTCGGGGTTCGCGACGAACTTGCGTGCCGCCTCGTAGTTCTCGGGACTGACGTAGTGGCAGATGTAGCGGTAGTAGTTTTTGGCAATGCCTTCCTGGATGTCCACGCGGCGCGGAGGAATCTTGCCTTCAGCGTTCTGGAGATCCTTGAGGTAGAGGGGATGGGAAGAGCCCTGCGGGTCGATATAGACCATGCAGCCGGTCTCGCCCTTCTTGAAAAGGTCGTAGACGCCCATTGCGAGCTCGGAGCAGTAGCCGAGGTCGTAGGCAATGGGATCCTGGCAGCGGGTGTCGTAACCGATTTCAACCGGACGGGTCTTCACCTTGAGTCCGAGACGGTCGAATTCCTTGATGAGTATCTCGTTGAACAGAACGGCCTTGCTCACCTTGCCAAGCTCGGGATGTCCGTGCTCGTCGTAGGTGACGTTCACGCCGGCAGCCTTCATTTCGGCCGGATCCAGATCGTGGAAAACGCCTTCTGCGACTATGACGGCACCGTAGTTGATTCCCTGGGCCTTGCGGCTGATGATTGCCGAAAGGGTGAGCTTTATGATCTTGTCGAGGGTGATTTTGGTCTTGTCGAACATCTCGGGGATGATGGTCATGGGGGCGTGGATAGCCTCGCCTATACCCAGGGCCAGATGTCCGGCGCTACGACCCATTGCGCTGACTATAAGCCAGTTGCCGGAAGTGCGGCCGTCTTCGTAAATAGTGCGCGCCAGATGAGCTCCCTCGTTGCGGGCGGAATTGAACCCGAAAGTGGGTGCATTGCCCGGAAGCGGAAGGTCGTTGTCAATGGTCTTGGGAACATGGATGTTCGCTATCGGGTAGCTCTTGGCCTCGAGGAATTTGGCGATGCGGTTCGCGGTGGATGCCGTGTCGTCGCCGCCTACCGTCACGAGGAGCTTGATGTTGTTGTCGGTGAAGAGGGCAAGGTTGAAGTTCTTGTCGAAATCTTCAGCAGTGGGTTTGAAGCGGCTCATCCGCAGATAGCTGCCTCCCCTGTTGAAGAAATAGTCGGCAAGTTTGAAGTTAAGATCTTCTGTCTCAGGCGTTTTGGAGAACAGGCCGCTGTAGCCGCCGTGAAGTCCTATGACCCTGTAGCCCTTTGCAAGGAATGTTTTCGCAATGGTGAATACGACGGTATTCATGCCCGGAGCCGGACCGCCGCCGCATAGGATGATGATTGAATCTTTCATATTTGTGTGGTTGTTTCTTCTTAAACCCCACAAAATTAGTAAAAATGGCTCAATTTTTATTATGGGATTTGAAGAGTTTTTTTGCTATTTTTGTAGTTTGTATGGAAAAGGCAGCGGCAAAGGCCAGAATTGAGGAATTGAGCGCTCTCCTTAAGGAGAACAGCCGGCGTTACTACGTCGACAACGCGCCCACCATGTCGGATTACGAATTCGACACCCTCATGCATGAGCTGGAGGCGCTGGAGGCCGAATGGCCCGAGTTCCGCGCAGCGGACTCCCCCACCCAAAGGGTGGGCAGCGACCTCCAGAAGGGTTTCGTACAGAGGCCCCACCGTTATCCCATGCTTTCCCTTGCCAACACCTATTCCATCTCCGAAGTGGAGGAGTTCGCCGCCCGTGCCGAGAAAACCCTCGAAACGGGTTTTTCGTACTGCTGCGAGCTCAAGTTCGACGGCACCGCCATCTGCCTCACCTACCGTAACGGCAAACTCTACCGGGCCCTTACCCGGGGCGACGGAGTCAGGGGCGACGACGTCACGGCCAACGCCAGGCGCATCACCAACCTACCCCAGACTCTCCACGGGGATTATCCTCAGGAGTTCGAAATCCGCGGCGAAGTCCTCATGCCATTCGAAGCTTTCGACGCCCTGAACAGGGAAAGGATAGACGCGGAGGAGGCACCCTTCGCCAACCCCCGCAACGCCGCATCCGGCTCCCTGAAACTGCTCGACGGCGACGAAGTGGCCCGCCGCGGCCTCGTGTGCACCCTTTACCACATCCCCGCCCAGAGCGGACTGGACTTCGCAAGCCACGACGAGGCGTTGAAAGCGGCAGCATCCTGGGGCCTCCCGGTTTCGGAAGAACGCCGCCTGGTACATTCCATAGGCGGGATCAAGGAATACATAGACTATTGGGATTCCCACCGCCGGCTGCTCCCCTACGCCACCGACGGCATAGTCATCAAAATAAATGAAATGGAATACCAGCGCACCCTGGGCTACACCGCCAAGGTTCCACGCTGGGCCGTAGCATACAAATTCAAGGCGGAGCAAGCTCTCACGCCCATCCTCTCAATCGACTACCAGGTAGGGCGTACAGGCGCCGTAACTCCCGTCGCCAATCTTCAGCCCGTTTATCTAAGCGGCACTGTCGTCAAACGCGCCACCCTGGTCAACGCCGACCAGATGGAAGCCCTCGACATCCATGAGGGAGACTGGGTATATGTGGAAAAGGGCGGCGAAATCATCCCGAAAATCACCGCCGTGGAGCCTTCCAAACGCAAGGCCGGCGCAACAAGGCCGCCGTTCCCCGAACTCTGCCCCGACTGCGGCACTCTGCTGGTCAGGGAGGAAGACGAAGCCAAATGGTTCTGCCCCAACGGCGACGGCTGCCCCATGCAGATAAAGGGCCGGCTGCTTCACTTCATGGGCCGCAAAGCGATGAACATTCTCGCCGGCGACGCCACGGTTGACCAGTTCTACAACCTCGGGCTCGCCCGCACTCCGGCCGACCTCTACGACCTTACCCTTTCCCAGCTCCTTTCCCTGGAAGGCTGGAAGGAAAAGAGCGCCAGACGCTTCAAGGCCAGTCTGGACGCCTCGCGCGACGTTCCCTTCGACAGGGTGCTGTTTGCTCTCGGGATTCGTTTCGTGGGCGAGACAACTGCCAGGGAAATAGCGGAGCACTTCGGAAGCATCGAGGCTGTGGCTGCCGCTTCGCGCGAAGAGCTGCTGGCCGTTCCCGACGTGGGAGAAGTGATTGCCGACAGCATCCTGACATGGTTTTCCGACGACAGGCACAGGATAGAGATAGAGCGCCTCAGGGCCGACGGACTGCGCTTCGCGATGGGAGTACGCGCCGCCGGACTTTCAAACGCCCTCGAAGGCAAGACCATAGTGGTATCCGGGGTATTCAGCATATCCAGGGATGCAATCAAGGAACTCATTACCCGGCACGGCGGAAAGAATTCCGGCAGCGTGAGCGGAAAGACATCTTTCCTGCTCGCCGGCGAGAACCCAGGTCCGGAAAAGATAAAGAAATGCGAAGAACTCGGCGTTCCGGTGCTGGGCGAGCAGCAGTTCAGGGAACTTCTGCCCGAAACCGAAGCCGACCACGCCCCCGCGCAGGCCTCGCTTTTCGACGACGAACCCACATTGTTTTAGGCCATGGACAAGAGCAGGCATACCTTCCGCTTCTCCGACCTGTTTTCCGACAGGCTCTGGACGCTTGACACCGGCCTGCTGAGCAGCGCCAGGAGGCACCTGGTGCGCTTCATAAAGCTTGTGCGCTATACCCTGGACAAGTTCGCCGAAAACCGTATGGGCTTCCAGTGCGTATCGCTAAGCTACTTCGTCACCCTCGCCATAGTGCCCATGCTCGCCTTCATATTCGCAGTTTCCGGCGGACTCGGCGTGGAAGACAAGGTGACGGCTTTCCTGAACGAAGTGCTGCCTCCCGCCTTCAACTATACGGACATGCTGGCCGACAAAGCTCGGAACATCATCCAGGTGGCCAAATCCGGCCCGGTAGGCGTGGTTTCCGCCCTGATGTTCCTCTGGACCATCATCTGGCTCATGTTCCAGACGGAGCGCGTGTTCAACAACGTTTGGGGCATACGCAAGATTCCGCGCAACATTTTCAAGCGTTTCGGATTCTATTTCGGCCTGCTGCTCCTCATACCCTTCGTGGTGATAATCTTCAGCTACGGCATCGCATTCGCCACCAACGCCACCAGCCTGATAGGCCTGCATGCGGAGCAGTGGCACTTCTTCGGAAAACTGCTTAGCTGGGTGGTGCTTTACGCCTTCACAGCCCTGACGTTCTCCGTGCTTTTCAAGTATATTCCGGCAGTGGAGGTCAGGTACGGCTGCGCCCTCAAGGCCTCACTTTTCGACGCCCTCGTTTTCGTGGGGTTCCAGTACCTTTACCTCGAGACCCAGGCCTTCGTGGGCAGGATCAATGCGGTATACGGAGTGCTGGCTGCCATTCCGCTTTTCCTTATCTGGCTGAATTTCAGCTGGCAGATAATAATTTACGGAGCCGAACTCACAAGGGCGCTCCAGGAAGTAGACAACATTAACCTGCCCGAATGGGATTCCGAAAAATGAGTTTCTCCAAGTTCACCATAAAGGATTACATGGCCATCAAAAAGGCCTGGAAGAAGCTTGAGGAGCAGGCACGCCAGCGCTGCCGCACCCCCGAGGAGTTAGAGGTGGTACGCAAGGCATTCGATTTCGCCAACCACGCCCACCGCAACGTACGGCGCCGTTCAGGCGAGCCTTACATGATACATCCCATCGAGGTGGCAGGCATAGTGGTGGGCGACATAGGGCTCGGATACAAGAGCATTTCCGCCGCCCTCCTGCACGACGTCGTGGAAGACACCAATTTCACGGTGGAGGACATCAGGGTACAGTTCGGCGACAAGATAGCCTCGCTGGTTGAGGGACTCACCAAAATCAAGACAGTTCTCGACAACGAAGACCGCCGCGGCGGCATGGTTTCCGAGAGCATACAAGCCGAGAACATAAAACGCATACTGCTCACCCTGGGCGACGACGTGCGCGTCGTGCTGATTAAACTGGCCGACCGCCTGCACAACTGCCGCACCATAGAATTCATGCCGGAACACAAGCGCGACAAGATACTCTCCGAGACCATGTTCATATTCATTCCCCTCGCCCATCGCCTGGGCCTGTACGGAGTGAAGTCCGAAATGGAGAACATCTGGCTGAGGTACAAAGAGCCCGAAGCCTATGCGGAGATTACCGAGCGCATCAACCGCAAGGTGGCGCTGCGCGACCGCGAGATAGACGCCTTCATCGCCCCCATCGAGGGAGCCCTCAAGCAGGCCGACATATCGTTCGAAATAAAGAAACGTATCAAGACGCCCTATTCCATCTGGTTCAAGATGAAGAACAAGGGCATACCCTTCGACCAGATTTACGACCTCTACGCGGTCCGCATAGTATACAATCCAGGCAATGTGTCCGCCGAAGCCGAAAAGGCCCAGGCCTTCATCATCTATTCCACCCTTTCCGGCATTTACGGGCAGCTCCAGAACCGTTACCGCGACTGGATCAACAGTCCCAAGGAAAACGGTTACGAGGCCCTTCACTGCACCCTTATGAGCCGCTCCGGCTTCTGGGTGGAGGTACAGATCCGTTCCAAGCGCATGGACGACATCGCCGAGAGGGGTATAGCCGCGCACTGGGCTTACAAGAAAGACGGATACATTTCCGAGAACGACTCCAACATGGACCGGTGGCTGGAGAAGGTGCAGAGGATACTGACCAGCGAGGACATGGGGGCGCTCGAGCTGCTGGACATCATACATCACGACCTCATCACCACCGACATAGTGGTTTTCACCCCCAAGGGCGAACAGCGCAGCATCCAGGCTGGAGCGACCGTCCTGGACTTCGCTTATGCAATACACAGCCATATAGGCAGCAGCGCCATCGCATCGAAGGTGAACATGCGCCTCGCGCCGCTCTCCCAGGTGCTTCGTTCAGGCGACCAGGTGGAGATAATAACGGCCGAATCGGGCCGTCCGAAGCTCGAATGGCTGCAGTTCCTCCAGACAAGGCACGCACGCAACGCGGTGCTCGACTACTTCCGCGCCGATCGGGAAGTGTTCATACGCAACGGTCAGGCAATCTACGAAGAGAGGCTGTCGGCCCTGGGAGTGCCGGACTCGATAGACACCCTCAAGCAGATGCTGCTGTACGTGCAGTTCAACGATAAGAACGAACTCTTCTTCCGCATAGGCGTAGGCCTTGTCGGCCCCGAAGATTTCCGGAAAGTGCTCGGCAACAACGCCGGGCCGCGCAAGACTGCCGCAGGCGGACGCTATATCATGGCCGACTGCTGCAATCCCATTCCGGGCGATCCCGTCATTGGTTTCAAGACCTCCGACGGCACTATCGTGGTGCACAAGAAGAGCTGCCCCATGGCCGAGAACATGGCCAGCAAGCATGGCGACCTGGTGGTGGCCGTTCCCGACATCGAAATCGAAACCGAGGAATTCACGGTCCGCATCTCGCTCAAGGGTATAGACAGGGTTGGACTTCTGAACGACATCACTCAGACCATCTCCGTAACCATGGGTATCAACATGACCGGGCTGAACCTCGACACCCGCGACGGGGTGTTCGACGGTTTCATCGAAATGAAGGTCCGCGACCGCAGGGAACTCGACTCCATGCTCGCATCCCTCCAGAAGATTGAAGGTATTTCCGACGTAGTAAGAACAGACATCTGACATGAAACGCTACCTGCTGCCACTTCTTTCCGCCGCCATCGTGCTTCTGCCGCTGATGTTCTCGCATTCCTGCGCGAACACCACGGAAGCCCCGTCCGGCGGAGCCAAGGACACCATACCCCCGTATATCGTCGACATCCGCCCCTATCCCGGGGCAACCGGATTCCCTATCGAAAAAGCCAGGATAGTCTTCACCTTCAACGAATACGTCACCATCAAGAACCAGGGCAGCATCTACCTCTCCCCTCCCCAGGGCAAGAAGCCCAAGAGCGCGATCAAGGGCAAGAAACTGATAGTCAGCTTCGAAGAGGCGCTTGAACCCAACACGACCTACACCCTCAACCTCGGAGACGCGATTGCAGACAACAACGAGGGCAATCCGTTCCCCGGTTTCACCTTCGTCTTCTCCACCGGCAGCCAGATAGACTCCATGTTCACCACCGGCATGGTGCAGGACTGCAACACCCTGCTCCCGGTCAAGGACGCCACGGTGATGCTTTACAAGAACCACGCGGATTCCGCCGTCTTCCTCGAAAGGCCCTACGCGGCAGCCCGGACCGACGACTGGGGTTACTTCGTGATTCCGTTCATCCAGGATACGGTCTACCGCATCTATGCCGTGGTCGACGCCGACGGAAATAACGTCTACGACCCCGACCAGGACCGCATTGGCTTCATGGACAGCCTGCTTCAGCCCAAATGGAAGGTCGCCGACACCATCCCGGAGCTTCTGAAATACGACATGAAGGATACCCTCGGATGCGAAGCCAGGCGCGTGGAGCACACCCTCGGAGTTTTCCGTGAAAAGCCTTCCAAACAGTTCCTCAAGAACAAGGAACGCACCGGACTGCGGTCGGCCTACATCAGTTTCCAGGCTCCTTACGTATGGATAGATTCCCTCTGGTTCGGAGGATTCCGCGCCGACGAGGTAATCTCCCAGTTCAATCCCAGCCAGGACAGCCTCGAACTGTGGCTCAACTCCAGGGCTCCGGCTCCCGACACCCTGCATCTTTTCGTAAATTACCGCAAGACCGATTCCACCGGCGTCCTGAAACCGGAGCTCGAGCATCTGAGGCTGCCGATTGACCCCAAACTGAAGCGCACCTATTCCCGCTCACAACGCCGCAACCTCAAGCACGAAGACACAGTGTGTCTCTATAAGCTGGAAGCAAAGCCCGAACGGGTGGAACAGTACGGCTTCGAGCTGGAATTCTCCCAGCCCATCATTTCGGCAGAATTCGATTCCCTGAAGTTCCGCTACCTCAATCCCAAGCAGAAGGAATTCAGGGCCGGAGTCAAGGTGGAGCGCGACAGCCTCAACCTGCGCAGGTGGACCATACGGCCCGAGGTAAAGTACCAGCAGGGCTTCGAGTACTTCCTGAAAGTGCCTCACAGAGCCTTCCGCGACATAAACGGCTTCTATTCCGACAGCACCGAGGTGAAGGTCTCGCTGCCTTCGGACGAAAAGCTGAGCAGCCTCACCGCAGTCCTGTCGGGCGTTGACGGCAAATACATAGTGGACCTGCTCGACGAAGGGCTCAAGACCATACTCCGGAGCTACACCATCGATTCCGACTGCAACCTCGCCTTCCCCTACCTGAAGGAAGCCCGCTACTGCCTTCGCATCACCTCCGACCTCAACCGAAACGGCGTGGTCGACACTGGCAGCCTCCTGGAACGCAGGCAGCCCGAACTCGTGAAATTCGTAATGTTCAAGGACGGCAAGTTCCTGGAAGTACCGCCTTCCGCGGAGATAACCCAGGAAATCGACCTTCGAAAACTGTTTGCAAATGAATAGCCGACTGCTCGCCATAATGCTGGCCCTCTGCATGGGAGCCCCGCTCGCCGCCCAGGAACTTCCGGCCGGACTCGAACTGGACACCCTTGCCGTGCTGCCTTCCCGCGGCATGGTGAACGACTATTCCATGATAGGCGTCAATTTCGGCCCCACGATATCGCGCATGGTAACCAACCCGTCGGGCTACAAGCAGGGCTGGCTGTACAATCCGTGGTACTTCTCGGTTACCTACATCAAGAACATGAAAATGTTCGATTTCCTGCCCTATTTCGGCTATCAGGTAGGCCTGGCGTACGGGCATGAGGGCTACAGGTTCACCGAAAACGAGAAATCCCATTACAAGCATCGCATAGACGGCTACTCCCAGGCCAGCTACAGCGTGGTGGAGGTTCCCTTCCTCATACACGGGCATTTCGACGCCTCGCACTTCAAGTTCATGCTCAACGCAGGCCCGTACCTGGGTTACCGGCTGTCGGTGAAGCGCTGGGACGAAGCGTCCGGAAATACCGCATCCCATGCGCCGGCAGGCGATTTCATCGACCACGACCGCCGCTGGGACTACGGCATCTACGGAGGGGCCGGATTCGCCATCGTATTCGATCCTGTCGAGTTCCATTTCAACGCCATTGGGCATGTATGGTCCTGGGGCAGCATCTACGCCCCCAATTCCAATCCGGAGCCGTACACCAAGTACTACTACCGCTTTGCCTACCCGATGGACCTCAACTTCACATTCGGCATTTACTTCCAGCTCAGCAAGCGTTACGGCAGGACAAGCGCCCAGCTTCGCAGGCAGGCATACGACATAGTCTATGGAGAAGATAACGGCAAGGATAGGTAAGCGGGTACTCATTGGCCCGGGGCACCCCATAGTGGTGCAGACCATGTGCAACACCCACACCTCTGACGTGGATGCTACGGTCGCCCAGTGCAGGAGGCTTGCGGCTGCAGGAGCCGAAATGATACGCATAACGGTGCCCGGACTGCAGGATGTGCCACATATGGCGGAGATATCCAGCCGGCTGCGTGCCGAAGGCATTGTCACTCCCCTTGTCGCCGACATTCATTTCTCCTCCGCCACTGCAATAGCGATAGCTCCCATAGTGGAAAAGGTCCGCATCAATCCCGGTAATTTCCACCGCGACCACGCCCAGGCGCGCAGCCAGTTCGGGCATCTGCTGGAAGTATGCAGGAAGCACGGCACAGCCATACGCATAGGCGTCAACCACGGCTCGCTGGGTAGCTACATAACCAATCTGTACGGCAATACTCCCCTGGGCATGGCCAAGGCCGCCATGGAGTGGCTTGAGATGTGCCTCGATGCGGATTTCAGGAACGTAGTGGTATCGCTCAAGAGCAGCAATACCGTTGTTATGGTGCAGGCCTACCGCCTGCTGGAGGAAATGATGGAGAGCCGGGGCGTCGTCTTCCCACTGCACATAGGCGTTACGGAAGCGGGAAACGGCGATTCAGGCCGCATCAAGAGCTGCATAGGCTGCGCCTCACTTCTCTCAAAAGGTCTTGGAAACACCGTAAGGGTTTCCCTCACCGAAGATCCCGAGGCCGAATTGCCCGCCGCGCGCTATCTGGCAGACCGCTACAGCCGCGGGCTTGAATCCAGCCTGGTCTCATCTGAAATAGCGGACGGAACGGTTCTCGCCAGTTACGAAGCCCCTTCCCGCGAAAGGCTGATTCTCGACGCCGCATGCGACTGGGGTCCGGCCCTTCTGGACAGGGAAATAGACGAAGTCCGTTTCAGTGGCACCATAGCTGGAGAACCGATAGGAGATGATCTGGCAGCCTATCTTTCCGACGAAATCATGCAGGCTTCGCGCCGCCGCTTCTACAAACCCGAGTATATAGCATGCCCCGGCTGCGGACGCACCATGTACGACCTTCAGAAGGCCTTCGAAGAGGTCAAGGCCAGGACTTCACACCTCAAGGGCATGGTGATAGCCGTCATGGGCTGCATAGTGAACGGTCCGGGCGAGATGGCCGACGCCGACTGGGGATATGTCGGGGAAGGAAACGGAAAGGTTAGCATATACCGCGGAAAGACTGCCGTCCTCAGGCATGTCCCCGAAGCCGACGCACCGCGAAAGCTCCTTTCGCTTATCGAAGACTCGCTATGATATCCTCGGCGGCCTTGACATGGTCGCCTACCTTAACCCTTATCTCGGCGTCCAGCGGCAGATAGATATCCAGCCGCGAACCGAACTTGATAATGCCGCACTGTTCCCCGGCCTGCACTTCACTGCCTGGTTCGGCATAGCAGACTATGCGCCTTGCGAAGGTGCCTGCGAGCTGGCGGAACAGCACTTCCTGCCCGTCGGGAGTAAGGATTACGGCCGTAGTGTGCTCGTTGTCCTCCGAGGCCTTCGGCCTGAAGGCCAGCAGATGCTTGCCAACATGGTAGCGGTAGTACTTCACCGTGCCGCTGACAGGCCAGAAATTCACGTGAACGTCGAAGAAGTCCATGTACACGCACACACGCTTGCAGTCGCGCCCCAGCACTTCGTCTTCATATGACTCGTCCACTATGACCACCCTGCCGTCGGCGGCGCTGCTTATCAGTTTGCCGTTCCCCGCCCTGCGCCTTTCAGGCACCCTGAAGAAGAAGAGCTGCCACATGGCGAACACCCATACGACCGCGGTGAGCGTCCATGCGAGCCAGCGCGGCTGTACGAAACGGAGGCAGGCCCAGATTGCAAATGCGGCCAGCACGAAGACGAGGGCGAGATCGCCGTATGAATCCTTGTCTATCTTCATATCAGTCCAGTTATCGAAAGGTAAATGGCACCGAGAGGCATGGCTACCAGGGTGCTGTCGAAGCGGTCCAGAAGCCCTCCGTGCCCCGGAATGATGTCTCCCGAATCCTTGACTCCGAAATGCCTCTTCCAAAGGCTTTCAAAAAGGTCGCCGAAGACTCCGCCTATATCCATTATGACAGCCAGGGCAAGGCAGTGGTACCAGGGGAAGTCGAACAGGCCGGCGAACATTATGCCTATCGCGGCAAGCATGCAGAAAGCCATGCCTCCGGCGAAGCCGACCCAGGTCTTGTTCGGGGAGATATGCTCCGCCATCTTCTTTTTGCCCTTGCCGAAGAGTATGCCGACGGTATAGGCACCTATATCGGAACACCAGATCAGTATGAAGAAGCAGAGCAGCAGCCTTGCGCTGAAAGCTCCATCCCTGAAGGCTATGATGTTCGACAGGGTGAGCGGAATCGCTATGTAGAGTATGCCGGCCAGCACATAGGCTATGTCTGCCATGTGAAGATGGTCCTTCGAAAGGACGGCGCTCACCGGGATTGCCATAAGCAGCATCAGGGGAAGTGCGACGAAATGGACGTCTATTCCCCAGTTGAACATGGAAAACAGCAGCACGAACTCGCTCACGCTGGCCGCTATGGCCATTATCCTTGCGGTCCGGTGCCTGCTTCCCATCGACATGCGGTAGAACTCCAGCATCATGCCAACCATAATGGCGAGCACCAGCACTCCGAAGAGATACTGATTGACGAGCAGGCCGCACAGCATCACAGCTATGAAGCCTATTCCGGAGATGGTCCTTAGGGTGACGTTCTTCACTTTTCTTCCGCTTTGGAGCCCGCCTTGGGGCCGAGTATGGATTCCAGGTCGTCAGCGAATATGACTTCCTTTTCGAGAAGCAGTTCCGCGACCTTGACGAAGTTCTCCATATTGTCCTTGAGGAGTTTTTCCGTGCGGTCGTGCACGTCGTCCACTATCCTGCGGGCCTCCTTGTCCATCAGTTCCGCCGTCTTTTCGCTGTACGGACGGTTGAAGTCGTAACCGCGGGCGCCGGTGGAATCGTAGAACGAGAGTTCGCCCACCGCGTCGGACATGCCGTAGAACTGAACCATGCTGTAAGCTATGCGGGTGAGACGCTCGAGGTCGCTGAGGGCTCCCGAAGCAGGCTCCCCGTTTATTATCTCCTCGGCCACGCGGCCTCCCATCAGCGAGCACATCTCGTCCAGCATGTAGCTGCGGGGCAGTATCTTGCGCTCCGCCGGAAGGCTCCATGTAAGGCCCAGGGCCTGTCCGCGCGGGATCAGGCTCACCTTGAACACCGGATCGGCGTTGGGGAGCAGCCAGCCCACCACGGCGTGTCCAGCCTCATGATAGGCGGTGGTGCGCTTCTCGGCATCGGTCATTATGGTCGAGCTCTTGCGCTCTATGCCTCCCACTATACGGTCGACGGAATCCATGAAATCCTGGGTGTCGATGAAGCTCTTTCCCCTGCGGGCCGCGGTGAGTGCCGCCTCGTTGCAGAGATTGGCTATATCTGCGCCTGAGAAACCCGGAGTATGCTTGGCCATATTGTCCAGATTGAAATCCGGGGCCACCTTGAGCCCGCGCATATGCACCTGGAATATCTCCTTGCGCTCTGCGAGTTCGGGAAGGTCCACATGTATCTGGCGGTCGAAGCGCCCGGCGCGCATGAGGGCCTTGTCGAGAATGTCGGCCCTGTTGGTCGCCGCCAGCACTATGACGCCGCTGTTGGTGCCGAAACCGTCCATCTCGGTAAGGAGCTGATTCAGAGTGTTCTCACGCTCGTCGTTGCTGCTCCAGCCCACATTCTTGCCACGGGCGCGCCCCACGGCGTCTATTTCGTCAATGAATACTATACAGGGGGCCTTTTCCTTGGCCTGTGCGAAGAGGTCGCGCACGCGACTTGCGCCCACGCCTACGAACATCTCCACGAAGTCGGATCCGCTGATGCTGAAAAACGGCACGTCAGCCTCCCCCGCCACAGCTTTCGCAAGCAGGGTCTTGCCCGTTCCCGGAGGACCGACAAGAAGCGCGCCCTTCGGAATCTTGCCGCCGAGGGCCGTGTATTTCTTCGGATTCCTGAGGAAATCGACTATTTCCATCACTTCCTCCTTCGCCCCGTAGAGGCCGGCGACGTCCTTGAAAGTCACCTTCACCTCGTTCTTGTTGGCGAGCTTTCCGGTGGAACGTCCTACTCCGAAAATGCCGCCCGGGCCGTTCCCGGATCCTCCCGGGCCGCCCATGTTGCGGCTCATCCCCCGGAACATCCACACCCACATGAGTATGAGAAGGACAGGCCAGATAAGCCATTCTATCCATTGCATCCAGCCTCTGGAGTCGTCCTCTATCACGATTTTCACCTGCTCTCCCGCCGAAAGCTCAGCATTAACCGCCTCGAATTCCTGCTCCGCGTTGAAGGAGCCGGACACGAGGAAGGTAAGCTGCGGCGACTTGGCCGGCAGCTGGCCCATGGGGAAGAGATCGGCGTATTTGGAAGCGCGTTCGGGCCTCAGGGTGACCGCACCCTTGTAGTCGCTGCGCATGAAATGGATTTCCTTAATGTCGCCGTCGCGCATCATCTGCTTTACCTGCGGCCATTCAACCTTTGCAGGCTGGGTGCCACGGTTGCCGAAGAGCATCCAGCCAAGTCCTACCAGCAGGAGGATGTACAGCCAGGACAGATTTATCTTGATGACGCGGTGCTTTTTGTCTTTGTCGTTTCCTTTATTTGGCATTTAATCGTAAATTTGCCCCGGTCATTATCCGGGATTTTACAAATATAGCAACAAAAATGGAACCACAAAGCCGTTATCCCATGATAGAATGGCACAATGAGCTCTCATCCACCAACGACGAGGCGAAAAGGCGTCTGGAGACCCTTGACAATTTGTCAGTGATTGCGGCGGTCCGCCAGACTGCAGGCCGCGGAAGAGGGTCGCACAGCTGGATTTCGGCCCCTGGAGAGAATCTTACATTCAGCGTGGTTCTGGCTTTCGGCCAGGGCGGCCCGGCTCCTCTTCCCGCTTCCGACGCCATACGCATAACACAGCTCGCCAGCGTCTCCGTTTGCGATTTCCTGGTTTCCGAAGGTCTGGATCCGAGGATAAAATGGCCCAACGACGTCTGGGTTGAAGACCGCAAAATCTGCGGCATACTTATCGAGAACACCCTTTCCGGAGATTTCATCTCCCGCAGCATAGTGGGTATAGGGCTCAACCTGGGCCAGAAGGAATTCGACCCGGCCCTCCCCAATCCCACTTCCCTCTCCCTCGAAACAGGGCGCAGCTACCGTCCGGACGAAGCGCTGGACAGCCTCTACGAAATAATCTGCCGCCGGGCGGAGGAACTCTCCACTGCCGGCGGCAGAGCAAGACTCGAGTTGGAATTCTCGAAAAGGATGTTCGTTCTGGACAAGCCTTCGCAGGATTCCCTGCTGGCCTCTATCGAGGATTTCGAAGCGCGGCGATGACTTTCGAAGGCGAGGGCGACTTGAACACCGCACTCCCCGCCACGAGTATATCCGCACCGGCTTCCTGAAGCGCGGCGGCATTGCTTTCGGCCACGCCTCCGTCCACCTCGATGAGGGCTTCGCTTCCCGCCTCATTCAGCTTTTCCTTGAGCTTCTGCACGCGGTCGAGGCTCTCGTAAATGAATTTCTGCCCGCCGAAACCGGCGAACACGGACATTATCAGGAAGAAATCGGCCTCACCGATAAACGGATAAAGCCTTTCCACCTTTATGTCAGGATTGATTGCCAGTCCGGCTTTCATGCCCTTTGAGCGTATTTCCCTTAGTATCCCGCGGGTTTTGCGCCCCGCCGCCTCGAGATGGAAACTCATCATGGATACACCGAGTTCGGCACAGCGCCCCACCCAGGCCTCCGGATTCACCACCATGAAATGTGCGTCAAGCGGAATCCCCGCCTTGCCGGCCACAGCCTCCACTACCGGGAACCCGAAGGAAATATTGGGCACGAAGGTTCCGTCCATGATATCCAGATGAATCAGGTCCGCCGACGCATTGAGCATTTCGACGTCCTTTTCCAGCCTCAGGAAATCGGCTGAAAGGAGTGAAGGTGCGACTTTCATATATTAGCGGTTGGCTTTGACAAGCAGGGCTTCGATGCCGGTGACGTCTTTCTTGAAGACGCGGTCGGTAGTGCAGAGGTCGCTCACGGTATTGCATGCATGCAGCACCGTAGCATGGTCTTTTCCGCCGGTTTCGTTGCCTATGGTGGCCAGCGAAACGTTGCCTATGAGTTTGCGGCACAGGTACATGGATATCTGCCTGGCCTGGACTATCTGGCGCTTGCGGGTGGGGCTCAGAAGCACGTCGCGGCTGATTCCGAAGTAGTCGCACACGGTGCTTTGCACCTTGCTCACGGTAAGGGAGGCATCCTCGTCGCCCACTATGTTTTCGGTAATGCGGGCGGCCTGTTCCACAGTGATGTCGGAATGTGACATGGTAGCTCCCGCCATTACGGAGATGAGGGCTCCCTCAAGTTCACGGAAGTTGGTCCTGATGCGTGTGGCGAGGTATTCCAGCACCTCGTCAGGCACGTTCACGCCTTCGCGGAAGGCACGCTCGCGAAGCATCGCGAGACGGGTTTCGTACGAGGGGGCCTGAAGTTCGACTGACAGCCCCCATTTGAAACGCGACAGCAGCCTCTCTTCGAAGGTCTGGAGTTCCACGGGGGGACGGTCGCTCGTGAGTATCAGCTGCTTTCCGTTCTGGTGCAGATGATTGAAGACGTTGAAGAACGCCATCTGGGTGCCCTGGCTGGCCAGATCCTGGATGTCGTCCACGATGAGGACGTCTATCTTCATGTAATAGGCCAGGAAGTCGGTGAGCTTGTTGCGAACATAAACGGCGTCCATGTATTGGGTCTTGAACTCGTTGCCGGTGACGTAGAGCACCACGAGTTCGGGGAATGCCTTCTTAACTGCAAGGCCCGCAGCCTGGGCCACATGGGTTTTCCCCAGACCGGGACCGCCGAAAATGAACAGCGGGTTGAACGGGGTCTTTCCGGGATTCGTGGAGATGTTGCGGGCAGCGTTCACCGCGAGGTTGTTGCAATCCCCCACCACGAGGTTTTCGAAACTGTAGGCGGGATTGAGCCTCGGGTTGACCTGCAGCTTGGTTATCCCGGGGAATACGAAGGGCCCCGGGTTGCCGCTGGGCTGCCAGGTGCTCACGCTGATGGTCTTGTTGACGGGAGGTTCTCCGGGACCCTGCGGGTAGGTCATCGCCTGCTGGCTGCGAACCGGGCGTATCGTGTACACGAGGCGCGCGCCCGCACCTATTTCTTTCTTGAGGGCTGCCTTGATTACGTCCAGGAAGGCGCTTTCGAGGTATTCGCAGAAAAACTGGGAGGGTACCTCCACAGTAAGGGTCGAGTCCTGGAGGGATACGGGCGTGATTTTACTGAACCAGATTTCGAACTGGCGCGGCTCAACCACCTGCGATATGAAGCGCAGACAGTTATTCCAGGTTTCAGTATGTCGCCCGTTAATTTCCATGTGTTTTTATGATGACGGTGCAAAACTGGTTAAAAAGATTGTGCAAAAAAAACTTTTTAACTATTGTTTCTTAATTTTATTTGACTATGAACAAATAAAAAGGAAACCCAGTTATCGCGCCATAGATATATAGCTGATTTTCAGCTACTTAATTATTGGAAAAGTGCTAAATCGCTATCTTTCAAAATAATGCTTATTAGGAATTGCTACAAATAACAAAACGTGATTTTCGCCCAACTCACGCTATTCTTTCATGGCAAAGTACATACCTCCGAGAATCAGCAACGAACCGAGGACGCTCATGATGGTGAAGCGCTCCCCCAGCACCGGAACCGCCACCACCGCGGTGGCTATGGGATTGATGTAAAGGTAGAGGTTCATGGCTACCGGACCCAGCCTTTCCTGGGCCTTGTTCCACCCGAGATAACCGAGGAAAGACGCCACCAGGCCGAGGAAAAGGAGGTTAATCACCACGGAAGGCTGCGCCAGCATGGCCCAGGTCGTTCCCCACGGTCTGACGGCGAAGAATGGCAGCATGGTAAGTATCCCATAGAAAAAGACCTTTCGGGTAATCATCGTGACTGAATACTTTCCGTCGAAATACTTGAGTATCATGCTGTACAGCACCCATGTGAACGCAGCTCCGAGCGTCAGGAGGTCGCCGAGAGGATGCAGATGAAGTACCACCTGCCCGTTAAGGACGACTATCACCACGCCTGCAAGGGAAATCAGGGAGAACAGGGCGGCGCGAAGGGTCACGCGGCTGTCCTTGAGGAACAGGGCCGAAGCCAGCATGGTCCACAGTGGAGTCGTAGCTATCAGTATCGACACGTTCGAAGCCTGGGTATACACCAGCGCCGTATTCTCCAGAAGGAAATAGAGGCTTCCGCCGGTCACTCCCAGAAGCACCAGAAGCAGTTCGTCCTTAAGGCTGGCCGCGAAAAGCCGCCTGTCTTCCCTGTGTATCAGCGAGAAAGGAAGAAGGCACAGGTACGCGAGAACGAAGCGCAGAGTCATGATTTCCGCCGGCTGCATGCCCGCGTTGATAAGTACTTTGGAAGAAACGAATGTAACGCCCCAGACGATGCCTACGGCTGTGCCCATCGCATGGAACCAGAAGTTTTTCGATTTGGTCATCAGTTTCAGTGGAAGACGGTGTCAGTCCGTCAGTTTGCGGTAACGTATACGTTTGGGTTCTTCCTTGCCCAGGCGGGCGATCTTGTTCTCTTCGTACTCTGAGTAGGAACCTTCAAAGAAATACACCTGAGAATCGCCCTCGAAAGCCAGAATATGCGTGCAGATGCGGTCCAGGAACCAGCGGTCGTGGCTGATCACCACGGCGCAGCCCGCAAAGTCGTCCAGGGCTTCCTCAAGAGCGCGGAGGGTATTGACGTCTATGTCGTTGGTAGGCTCGTCGAGAAGCAGCACGTTCCCCTCTTCCTTGAGGGCGAGGGCCAGCTGCAGACGGTTCCGTTCGCCTCCGGAAAGGGCCGAACAGAGTTTCTGCTGGTCCGCGCCGGAAAAATTGAAACGGGCGAGATAGGCGCGTGCGTTGATGTCGCGTCCTCCCATTCGTATGAATTCGTTGCCTCCGGAGATGACTTCGTAAATGGTCTTCTCCGGGTCTATGCTGGTGTGCTGCTGGTCCACGTAGGCCAGTTTCACTGTATCACCCACCTCGAAGCTGCCCGAATCAGGAGTGTCCAGGCCCATGATAAGGCGGAAGAGCGTGGTCTTGCCGGCGCCGTTAGGGCCGATTACGCCCACAATGCCGTTCGGGGGAAGCACGAAGTTCAGGTCTTCGTAAAGGAGCTTGTCGCCGTATGACTTGCGCACGTTGTGCGCTTCAATGACCTTGTTGCCCAGACGCGGACCGTTGGGAATGAAGATTTCCAGTTTCTCCTCCTTCTCCTTCACTCCTTCCTCGAGCAGGCGGTTGTAGCTGTTCAGACGGGCCTTGCCCTTGGCCTGGCGCGCCTTCGGCGCCATGTGTATCCACTCAAGTTCGCGCTCCAGGGTTTTGCGGCGCTTGCTCGCTGTCTTCTCCTCCATAGCAAGGCGCTGCGTCTTCTGCTCCAGCCAGCCGGAATAATTCCCCTGCCACGGAATGCCTTCCCCGCGGTCGAGTTCCAGTATCCATCCTGCCACATGGTCCAGGAAATAACGGTCGTGGGTAACCGCTATCACTGTACCCTTGTACTGCTGCAGATGCTGCTCCAGCCAGTCGATGCTCTCGGCATCGAGGTGGTTGGTCGGCTCGTCGAGCAGGAGCACGTCGGGCTCCTGGAGCAGCAGGCGGCAGAGGGCAACGCGGCGGCGCTCTCCCCCGGAAAGGTTGCGCACAAGCTGGTCCGGCGGCGGGCAGCGCAAGGCGTCCATTGCCCTGTTGAGCTTTGACTCTATCTCCCAGCCGTTCACGGCCTCAATCTTTTCGGTAAGCTCGGCCTGCTCTTCGAAGAGGGCGTACATCACAGTATCGTCAATCATGTCACCCAAATGCTCGCATACCGCATTGTAGCGGGAGAGCAGCTTCATTACGTCGGCAACCCCCTCTTCCACCACTTCGAGCACGGTCTTGTCGGGGTCCATCTGCGGGTCCTGTTCCAGGTAGCCGACCGAATAGCCGGGCGCGAACACCACCTCCCCGCGGGTAGGTTTGTCTATGCCCGCGATTATTTTCATAAGGGTTGACTTTCCGGCTCCGTTGAGTCCTATGATGCCTATCTTGGCGCCATAGAAAAACGAAAGGTAAATGTCCTTGATAAGGGTTTTATTGCTGCTGGGAAGGATCTTGCTCACTCCCACCATTGAGAAGATGATCTTCTTGTCGTCTTTTTCCATACTTCGGTAAAGATACTAATTATTCGCCGAAAAACACTATCTTGCAGAAGATATGACAATAGGACTTACCGTCGCCCTCGAAGGCGAATACAAACAGATGCTCGGACTCCTCGGAGGACGCAGCGAAGGAAGCATCGGAGCAAACCGTATTATAGTGCGCCACAGCGGCATGGGCAAGGTGAACGCCGCCCTGGGAGCCCAGGCATTCATAAACGAATACCCGCTCGACTGCCTCATCAGCAGCGGCGTCGCCGGAGGCCTCAGCCATGAGTTGCGGAGCCTCGACCTGGTTGCGGCCAGCCAGGTGGTTTACCACGACGTTTGGTGCGGCGAAGGCAATGCCTACGGCCAGGTACAGGGCCTTCCGGAGCGCTTCGACACCTGCGATCCCCTGCTTGCAAAGGCGGCTCAAGCCGGCGCCAAAACAGGACTCTTTGCAAGCGGCGACTTCTTCATAAGCACGTCTGCCGAAGCGCAGGCCATACTGGATCACTTCCCCGAGGCCATAGCCGTCGACATGGAGTCCGGTGCCATAGCCCAGACCTGCCACATTCACGGAGTGCCTTTCCTGAGCCTCCGCATCATCTCCGACGTAGCCGGCGAAGACCACCAGGCAGAGTACGACAACTTCTGGAAAACAGTAGCGGACGACTCTTTCGAAGCCGTCCGCCGATTCCTGGAAAGTCTGCCTGAGAAAATCTGATTACTCCTCTTCTCCGGGTTTCATCGTGGTGTAGACGTTCGTCACGTCCTCGTCGTCCTCAAGCAGGCCGACGAGCTTGTCGATGGTGCTGCGCTGCTCGGGGGTGACTTCCTTAAGTTCGGTGGTGGGGATGCGCTCGAATCCGCCGGAAACGAGTTCGAATCCCTTGTCCTCGATGTACTTCTGGATGGTTCCGTAGGAAGGATAGTCGCCGTAGATGACCACTTCTTTGCTCTCGTTGTCGTCCTTGTCCACCACGGTCTCCTCGAAGACTTCCTCTGCACCGTAGTCGATGAGTTCGAGTTCGAGTTCCTCGAGATCCATGCCTTCAGTCTCCTTGATGCGGAAGACGCACTTGTGATCGAACATAAAAGCCACGCTGCCGCTGGTGCCGAGGGTGCCGCCGCACTTGTTGAAGTAGCTGCGGACATTGGCGACGGTGCGGGTGGTATTGTCGGTAGCGGTCTCCACCAGTATGGCTATGCCGAACGGGCCGTATCCTTCGTAGATAACCTCCTTGAAGTCGCCCTGCTTGCTTTCGGTGGCCTTCTTGATGGCGCGCTCGATATTCTCCTTGGGCATCTGCTCGGCACGGGCCTCGGCCATGAGGGCGCGAAGGCGCGGGTTGCCGGTGACGTCGGGACCGCCCTGTTTGACGGCCACTGTGATTTCCTTTCCGAGTTTGGTGAAGGTGCGGGCCATGTGACCCCACCTCTTCATCTTGCGTTCCTTGCGGAATTCAAATGCGCGTCCCATATTATTCGCTTACTTCTGCAATGTAACGGTCGATGTCGTAGGCCTCGATGCTCTGCGGATGATCGGCCTTGATGGATTCAAAGCACTTGAGCGCCGCGGCCTTGTTGCCGAGGGCCTTTTCTGCCATTCCCTCCTTGAAGAGGATGGGGGCGACGAGGTCGTTGTCGCTCAAGGCAACCGCCTTCTTGTAAAGGGAGACTGCCTTGGAGTAGTTCTCGAGGGCGACATAGGCGTCTGCCTGGCATGCAATGGCGCGGGCCTTGAGTATGGGCTCCCTGCCGTTGTATTTGGACAGATAGCTTATAGCCTCTTCGTAGTTGCCGAGCCTGAGCTCGCAGATACCGGCGTATAGGTAGACCGCCTTTCCGGCCTTGCTGCCGTATTCCTCGATCACCTGGGCAAAACCAAGCACGTTGCCGTCGCCGTTGAGGGCGAGGTCCCATTCCTCGGCTGCGAAGCTCTTCTCTGCCGGGAAGCACTGCTCCTGGGCCTCAGCGCACTTGGGCTGGTATATGTAACGGTTGTATGCGAGAGCTCCGAGCCAAATCACAAGGATGGCGATGATCACTCCCCATATCCATTTCTTGTTTTCTTCGTAGAACTGTTCGGTGCGGGAAAGCTGCTCCACGGCATTCTCCTGGCGCACTTCAGCCTTGGTCTTTTCTTTTGTTGCCATATCGATTGTTGTTGTTTGTTCTTAAAAAGCCTGCAAAAATAGGCAATTTCGGGAAAATATACAACACTAATTCTGATGCGCTTCCCTGAGCAGGTCGAGCACCACTTTGACGGGGTTGAAGGTTTCCACTGGAACCTCCACGAACAGGGTGTTCCAGTCGCTCATCGCGCCGTTCCACAGTCCGGGCAGTTCGAGGGCCTTGAGTTCGCGCCCCTGGTAACTCTTGAAGGATATGAATCCGGCGTTCGGATCCACATGCCTGAGAAGGTCGAACTTCTCTCCGCGATAGTTGCGAAGGCAGCAGACCAGGTCCACAGGATTGAAGTGGGTGGCGCCTGCCAGGGCTCCGGCCGCCTGCGGGTCGTCCATGTTGATCTGTACGCTTTCGAGTATCTGCAGCGATGTGCTCCCGTCTGATCCTTTGACTATGAACGGTCCGCCGCCGGGTTCGCCAAGGTTGCGCACCATGCCGCAGACTCGTATTGGCCTGTCAAGCTTGCCCCTCAGCACCGCCGCCCTTGCCTGAAGTTCGTCCGGGAGGCTGTCGAAGCGTATGCAGAGGGTTTCGTCGAGCCATTTCTCTATTTCGTCGAGGAGTTCCTCAGTAACGCCCTCGTCCAGTTTGCGGAGATAGCCGAAAATGGCGTCACGCAGCTGCAGGGCACGGCCCATCAGCACTTTCTTGTACAGGGAGGTGACCGGGAGCAGCCTTTCCACGGCTACGTTGTCTATGTTCTTGATGCTCACGAGTTCCTGCTCTAGGGCGTTGAGGTTGTAGATAAGCGCCCCGTGCCCGGCCGGACGGTGCAGTATGCTGCCGTCTTCGCAGAGGAAAGGTTCGTTGTTCATGTCGACGGCTATGGTGTCGGTCGCGGGGTCCTGATAGGTGAATTTCACGTTGTAGTGGACTCCGTAGCGCTTTTCGAACACGTCTTTAACCTTTGCCAGGGCCTCCTCGAACAGGGCCTTGTGTTCCGGGGAGATGGTGAAGATGAGGTCCACGCCGCCGTCGGCGCCGCGCATGTATTCCTGGCCTTCCACCAGATGCTCGGCGAAGGCCGTGCGGCATTCATCCTCATAACGGTGGAACAGCAGCACCCCCTTGGGCTTGCTTCCATAGGCAAGGCCCTCGTCGGTCAGAAGCAGACGCGCCGTACGGGTGCAGTCGTCGTCGGAACCGGCAACGGGAGATCCGAAAAGATCGGGATCATAGAAGGCGAAACGGGAGAGGTCGGAGGTCAGGCGGCGCACCGAGTCGTTCGGACGCTCCATGCCGGCGAAAATGTCCTTGAACATCCTGGAAGCCGCTCCGGACGCGGGAACGAATTTCACCCTGCCGGCCACCCTCGCCTTGGAGGCGTAATCCACACATTCGTTCCGGCTCTCTTCTGAAGAAACTTCTATTCCCCTTGCGGCCGTAGCCGGGGCCACTATCTCAAGCCAGGGAAAGCCCTTCTTGAAACACGAGATTTGTTCTTCTGTGGTCATATCTGTCAGTCAATATAATATTCTCTGCGATAACGGTATTCATAGCGCATCCTCTCGAATCCGTCGGGATTCATCCGGAATAGGAAATCGTCCGTGAAAATCGGGTAGTTGTACTGGAAAAGCGAGGCTATCTGCCCCTGGCTGAGGTCGGACACGTCCAGGTGCACGGCCTCCAGTTCCTTGACTTCCGTCTCCGGGAAGAACTCATAGAGTTCGGTGATGCCGAAGAAGCGGGCCACCGCCCTCACGGAAGCAGCGGTACCCAGCTGCTTGCCCTGGTAGGAATAGCCCGCAATGTGCGGCGTGGCTATGTCCACCATGCTCATAAGCGTCTGGTTTATGGCAGGTTCGTGGTTCCACACGTCGAGGATCACCGGCCCCAGACGCGGAATCGCTTCCATAAGGGCGTCCTCGTCCAACAGTTCGCCGCGTGCGGTGTTTATGAAGAAAGCCCCCATCTTCATTTTGGAGAAGAAATCCGCATCCGCCATCCGGCGCGTTTCCGGCGACAGCGGGGCGTGAAGGGTCACAACGTCGGAATTCTCCAGCAGGTAATCCAGGCTGCAGAACTGCGCCTCACCTTCGGCCTCGGCCCTCGGAGGGTCGCACATCAGCACATGGAACCCGAGGGTACGCGCCACCAGTTCTATGCGGGAGCCGACATGCCCTACCCCTATGAGCCCGAGCGTTGACCCGGCAAGTGGTATGCTCTTGCGGGCAGCCGCACCGTAGAGAGCCGAAAAGAAGTAGTTCATGACGGCTCCGGACTTGCATCCCGGGGCGTTCTGCACGAACACTCCGTTCTCCCTGCACCACTGTAGGTCTATGTGGTCGGTACCGATGGTCGGCGTGGCTATGATCTTTACGGGAGTTCCCTCCAGCAGGTCGGCGGTGCAGCGCGTACGTGTGCGGACGATAAGTGCGTCCGTATCGGAAAGGTCTTCCTTGCGGATTTCGGATCCGGGCTTGAAAACCACCTCCCCGTAAGGTTCGAAAACGCCCTTGAGGAACGGGATTGAGCTGTCTGCGACTATCTTCATTTTATCCTTAATACCTTTACTATACCCGAATAGGACTGCTCCTTTATGAACAGCGGATCGTCCGCGAGTATGGCATTTATCTTCTCCATGATGGTGTTTTTCTGCATCGAAAGCTGGGTGGCCAGCACGGAAGACTTCATGGTTATGTAGAGGATTCCGTCGCGGAAGAACCTCCTGACCGTGTACGGAGCGGCGCCGGAAGCCTCGTCCCACGCAGCGAAGATGCGCTGTGTATTGTGGGTCGCTCCGGCGTTCGAGCTGCGGAACATCTCCTTGAGGGCATCCCCTATGGATACCGCGGTTTTCGGCGACAGGCGGCTCATAGGCTCCTGAACGCCCCTCCCACGGCTTCGAAATAACTGCGGTCCTCGGTGAGGGTATCCACTATGCTGTTCACTCTCAACTTGTTGCTGTCGGAAAGGAAGATCTGGCCGAAGTCTTCGCCTGTCACCGTTTCCAGCAGATTCTGCACGCGGCCCATGTCGAGTTTGTCGAAGAGGTCGTCGAGAAGCAGTATGGGGGCGACTCCGGAGCGTTCCTTCATGATGCCGTATTGGGCGAATTTCAACGCCACCAGGAACGACTTCTGCTGCCCCTGGCTGCCGCAGTTGCGTATGCTGTGGCCGTTCATTCCGAAATGGAGGTCGTCTCTCTGGACGCCTGCGACCGTGTATCCGAGGGTGAGATCCCTCTGCCTGTTAGCCTCCATAAGTTCCCTGAAAGAAGACTTCTGGAGAGCGGAACGGTAGCTCACCTCCACTTCCTCGCGGCCTCCGGATATCCTCGAATAAAACTCCCTTACCCGCGGGGCTATCCCTTTCGCGAACTCCTCCCTCGAGGCCGATATGCGGGCCGCCAGCGGTTCCATCTGCGCATCGAGCACATCCAGGAGCGCTTCGTCGGGGCGCTCTTCCTTGAGCAGGCTGTTGCGCTGGGCAAGGCACCTTCCGTACTGCTGGAGGGCGTCGAGGTATTCCCTGTCCATCTGCGAGATTACGGCATTTGCGAAACGCCGCCTTTCGTCGCCCGACTCGCTCACCATCGACACGTCCGAAGGAGACACCATCACTATGGGAAGCAGGCCTATGTGTTCGGAGATGCGGGAATACGGCTTGTCGTCGCGGCGTATCCTCTTTTCACCGGAGAACTGCACCGCTATGCGCGTGCTTCCGCCGGACGGCAGGTCGTAAGTGCCCGAGAGGGCGAAGGACTTCGCGCCGTAACGTATGTTGAAGCGGTCCGCCGTGAAGGCGCTCTTGGTCATGGAAAGGTACCAGATTGCGTCCAGCAGGTTGGTCTTCCCCTCGCCGTTGCCTCCCGTGATGCAGTTGAGCTTAGCCGAAAAGTCCAGTTCCTGCAACTCGATGTTGCGGAAATCCTGAACCACTATTTTGCGAAGGGTCGGCATAAGTCTTAGTCTCACAAATATAAGCATTTTTTGTTATCTTTGCCGTCGGTTATATTACATATATGAGTATACAGGAAGAACAGATTTCCAAACTCGTCGAGCGCCGGGCCGCCGCCAGAGTGGCCGGAGGCCAGGCACGCATCGACGCGCAGCACGCCAAGGGCAAGCTTACCGCCCGGGAAAGGCTGGAACTCCTGCTGGACGAGGGTTCCTTCGAGGAATTCGACATGTTCGTCCAGCACCGCTGCACCAACTTCGGCATGGAAAAGAGCCACCCCGACGGCGACGGAGTAGTCACCGGCCAGGGCACCATAGCAGGCAGGCCCGTATTCGTCTACGCCCAGGACTTCACCGTCAGTGGAGGGTCGCTCAGCAAGACGATGTCGGAAAAGATATGCAAGGTGATGGACATGGCCGTCAAGGCGGGAGCGCCCGTGATAGGCCTCAACGACAGTGGCGGAGCGCGCATCCAGGAGGGCATCGACGCCCTCGCGGGCTACGGCGAGATCTTCGAGCGCAACATACTCGCAAGCGGCGTGGTGCCGCAGATTTCTGGTATTTTCGGTCCATGCGCCGGCGGAGCCGTCTACTCCCCCGCCCTCACCGACTTCACCCTCATGGTAAAGAACACCTCCTACATGTTCCTGACCGGCCCCGCGGTCGTCAAGAGCGTAACCGGAGAGGTCGTCACCGCCGAGGAGCTCGGAGGAGCCTCGGTGCATGCCGGCAAGAGCGGAGTGGCCGATTTCGCGGCCGAGAACGAGCAGGAAGGCATCGAGACCATCAAAAAACTCTTCAGCTATCTGCCCCAGAACAATATGGAGAGGCCTCCGTTCCGCGAGACTTCAGATCCCGTATCCAGGGTTTCCGACAGCCTCAACGCAATAATCCCCGACAATCCCAACAAGGCGTACGACATGTACGGAGTCATAAGGGAAATCGTGGACGACGGCGACTTCTTCGAGATTCACAGGGATTTTGCGAAGAACATTATTGTGGGATTCGCCCACATGGGCGGACGGGGCGTCGGAATAGTGGCCAACCAGCCGCAGATGCTGGCTGGCGTACTCGACATCAACGCATCCCGCAAGGCCGCGAGGTTCGTCCGCTTCTGCGACGCCTTCAACATTCCGCTCGTAACCCTCGTGGACGTTCCCGGCTTCCTTCCCGGCACCCAGCAGGAATTCGGAGCGGTCATACAGAACGGCGCTAAACTCCTCTACGCCTATGGCGAAGCCACGGTTCCGAAGATTACCGTCACCCTTCGCAAGGCCTACGGCGGAGCGCATATAGTCATGAGCTGCAAGCAGTTGCGCGGCGACGTGAATTACGCCTGGCCTACAGCTCAGATAGCGGTAATGGGAGCGGACGGAGCAGTGGACGTGCTTTACTCGAAGGACATCAAGGCCGATCCCGAGCACGCTGCCGAAATCCGTGCCTCCAAGAAGGCCGAATACGAGGAGCTCTTCAACAACCCGTACCAGGCCGCCCAGAAAGGCTACATCGAAGACGTCATAGAACCCAGGAACACACGTTTCCGCGTAATCCGGGCACTCTGCGCCCTTGAGGGCAAGAAACAGGAGCTCCCGGCCAAGAAACACGACAACCTGCCCCTGTAATGAATCCTCTGTTCATACTTCTGCAGACATCGGAACTCACCGAAGGAGCCGCCCGCATGCAGGTAACCGACCCGCACGGCTGGACCCTGGCGCTGATTGCCATAACTGTCGTGTTCACCGCCCTGGTCATCCTTTTCGTGGCCTTCAGCATAGTGGGAAAGGTTTCTCTTTCCATGGAAGCTCGAAAGAACGCTCCGGCTGCCGCACGCAAGCCTCGTCGCAAATCCGGCAAGGCTCCCGACGAAGAGACCGCCGCCGCCATAGCTCTGGCCCTCAGCGCCGAGGCGGGAGACGAAGTGCCTGCTGCCATTGCTGCCGCCCTGTCGCTTTACCTCGGCTGCGGCATCCACGACTCCGAACCCTACATCATCACAATACGCAGGGCCCCGTCTGCATGGGATTCCCCCGCCAACAGTTTCCGTAAAAATCCAGTCAAATGACAAGCTATAAATTCAAAATCAACGGCAAACCCTATGAGGTTAGCGTAAACGGCATAGCCGATGGAATAGCCGACGTAACCGTGAACGGTACGGCTTACAGCGTGGAACTCGACAACGCTCCTGCAGCAGCCCCTGCAGCGGCGCCCCAGGCCGTATCAGCCCCAGCTCCCGCGGCGGCTCCGTCCCCCGCTCCGGCAGCTGCGCCCGCCGGCGGTAAAAAGATAGTCTCTCCCCTTCCCGGAGTGGTCATCGACGTGTGCGTAAAGGAAGGCGAAGCGGTGAAGCGCGGCCAAAAGATTGCCGTCCTCGAAGCCATGAAGATGGAGAACGAGATACTCTCCGAGGCCGACGGCACCGTCAGCAAAATCTTCGTGAAAAAAGGCGACTCAGTTCTTGAAGGCGCCGACATCGCAAGCATAGCATAAATGGACAGCATCCTCGAAAGCCTGCAGCAGTTCTGGTCGTTCACGGGCTTCGCGAACGCCACATGGGGCCATATCGCCATGATAGGCATTGGCCTGCTGTTCATCATACTGGGCATAGTGAAGAAATGGGAGCCGCTGCTGCTCATTCCCATAGGCTTCGGTATGATAATAGGCAACATTCCGGTGCTGATGGGCCTGAAGGTGAGCATCTACGAAGAGGGTTCAGTACTGAACATACTCTATCACGGAGTACGCAACGGCTGGTATCCCCCGCTGATCTTCCTCGGCATAGGCGCCATGACCGATTTCAGCGCCCTCATTTCCCAGCCGAGGCTCATCCTTATCGGGGCGGCCGCCCAGATGGGCATTTTCGGAGCCTATCTGCTCGCCCTCGCACTCGGATTCACTCCCAATGAGGCGGGTGCAATAGGCATCATCGGCGGAGCCGACGGCCCCACGGCCATATTCCTCAGCGGTAAACTCGCCCCTGAACTGATGGGCGCCATAGCGGTCTCGGCATACTCATACATGGCCTTGGTACCTGTCATACAAAAGCCTATCATGCTGCTGCTCACCACAAAGAAGGAGAGGCTCATCCGCATGGCCCCTCCCCGCAAGGTATCGCAGCGCGAAAAGATCATTTTCCCAATCGTGGGTTTCCTCTGCACCGCATTCATAGTGCCTTCCGGCCTTCCGCTCCTGGGCATGCTGTTCTTCGGCAACCTGCTCAAGGAGAGCATGGTGACAAGGCGCCTTGCGGAAAACGCCCGCGGCCCCATCATCGACATAGCCACCACGCTTATAGGTCTTACCGTGGGTGCCTCCACCCAGGCCGACGTTTTCCTGAACGCGCGTTCGATAAAGATATTCTTCCTCGGACTCATTTCCTTCGTGATAGCCACCGTGTGCGGCGTGCTCTTCGTGAAATTCATGAACCTCTTCTGCAAGGAAGGCCACAAGATCAACCCGCTCATCGGTAACGCAGGCGTTTCCGCAGTGCCGGACAGCGCGCGCGTATCCGAAACCGTGGGTCTCGAAGCAGATCCTGGCAACCATCTGCTCATGCACGCCATGGCCCCCAATGTCGCGGGAGTCATAGGCAGCGCAGTCGCAGCAGGCGTTTTGCTCGGATTCCTGGGTTAAATACGCTTCAGTATCTCTTCTGTCTGCGCCTCGTAACCGGGTTTGCGCAGGAGGGCGAACATGTTCTTCTTGTATGCCTCCACTCCGGGCTGGTTGAAGGGATTGATACCCAGAAGATAGGCGGATACGCCGCAGGCGAATTCGAAGAAGTAGAAGATGGCGCCGAGGTTGTACTCGTCCACCCTGTCCATGCTGACCTCGATCTGGGGCACTCCGCCGTCGATATGGGCGAGTTTGGTGCCCAGCTGGGCCATGCGGTTGCAATGCTCGACATGCTGGCCGGCAAGGTAGTTGAGCTGGTCGAGATTTCCCTCGTCGGAGCCTATCACCACGCTGCGCTTGGCGTTCTCCACCTTGACGGTGGTTTCGAACATCACGCGGTCGCCTTCCTGGATGAACTGGCCCATTGAATGCAGGTCAGTTGTGAAGATGACGCTGGCCGGATAGATTCCGCGGCCTTCCTTGCCTTCGGATTCCCCGTAGAGCTGCTTCCACCATTCACCGAGGTACTGCAGGCGCGGGTCGAAGCTGACCAGGATTTCCACCTTCTTTCCTTTCTCGGAATAAAGGAGGTTGCGCATCGCGGCGTACTGAATGGCAGCGTTGCCCTCAGCCTTGGAAAGCAGGGCCTCGCGCTCGTCGGCAGCGCCCTTGAGCATTGCGCGGATATCGAAGCCGGCAAGCACTATTGGCAGCAGGCCCACCGGGGTAAGCACGCTGTAACGTCCGCCCACGTCGTCGGGAACGACGAAGGTACGGTAGCCTTCCTGGGTGGCGAGGGTCTTGAGGGCACCCTTCTTTGCATCGGTAATGGCTACTATGCGCCTTGCCGAATCCTTGTATGTCTTGTCGAGGTATACCTTTACGATGCGGAAAGCGACCGCCGGCTCGGTGGTGGTGCCGCTTTTGCTTATCACCACGCAGGCGGCATTGCTCTTTTCCACAAGGTCCATCAGTTCGGCCAGATAATCCTCACTGAGGTTATTGCCGGCGAAAACCACCCTGGGAGCTCCTTCGGCGGGCAGGAACTGGTGCGAGAGAGCCTCGATGGCGCAGCGGGCACCGAGGTATGAGCCTCCTATGCCGATGACTACCACCAGGTTGACCCCGAGAGCCTTCCAGTCGTCGCGGACGGCCTCGCAGCCGGCTATGAGGGATTCCGGAGTGTCCACCGGAAGGGTTTTCCAACCGAGGAAATCGTTTCCGGCGCCCTTTTCGCCCTGAAGTTCGTCGAAGGCCGCGAAAGCCTTGCCCAGATATGCGTCATACTCTGCCTTTTTAACGAAGGGATTGCAGCCCCCGAGAGAAATCTTTATCATAATCGATGGTTTTTTGCTCTGCAAATTTAACAAATTTCGGGGAAACTTTAGCTATCTTTGTGACAGTGTACGCTCTTGCCGACTGCAACAATTTCTTCGTGTCCTGCGAAAGGGCCTTCCAGCCTGAACTGGAGGGGCGCGCCGTCGTGGTGCTCAGCAACAACGACGGCTGCGTGGTCGCCCGGAGCAACGAGGCAAAGGCCATGGATATAGCCATGGGCACCCCCTATTTCAAACTTGGCAAGCTGGTAGACTCCGGAAGGCTCCTTGTGCGTTCCTCGAATTACACCCTCTACGGCGACCTTTCACACCGTGTGATGAACATACTCCGCGAGGCCGTGCCCGACATGGAAGTCTATTCCATAGACGAAGCCTTCCTCAACCTGGAAGGCATTCCCCGCGAACAGTGGGTGCCGCTTTGCCGCGGACTGGTGAAACGCATACGCCAGTGGGTGGGGATCCCCGTCAGCATAGGGATAGCCCCCACCAAGACCCTTGGGAAGGTGGCCAACCATTTTGCGAAGAAATATCCGGGATACCAGGGCGTATGCCTGGCCGACACCCCCGACAAATGGGAGAAGGCCCTCAAACTCACGCCCATAGGCGATGTGTGGGGCATAGGCTGGAGGAGCGCCCCCAAACTGCAGTCCTCGGGCGTGAATACGGCAGCCGACTTTACGGCCAAACCTGAGGCGTGGGTACTTAAACACATGGGTATCACCGGAGTACGCACATGGAAGGAACTTCAGGGTATATCCTGCATCGAGGACGAGGAGCCGGAGCGGAGGCAGAGCATCTGCACCTCCCGTTCCTTCGCCGAGCCCATTACGACCAGGGACGAGCTTTCGCTCCGCATTTCGGATTTTGCAGGGATTTGCGCCGCAAAACTCCGCAAGGACGGTTCCGCTGCCGGCGAGGTGGCCGTTTTCATGCAGACGAACCGCTTCCGCAGCGACCTGCCGCAGTATTACCCTTTCCTCCGCAAACGGCTCCCCACTGCGGTCAACAACACTCCGGAAATCGTCTCGGCTGCGCTGGCCCTCATGGATGAGGCCTGGAAGGACGGTTATGCATACAAAAGGGCGGGAGTACTAGTCGGGGAGACGGTACCTGAAGACGAGGTGCAGGGCGCCCTTTTCGACAGCATGTCGCCAGAGGACCGCGACCGGGAAAACCGTATATCGGCCATCATGGACAAGGTGAACCGCAGCAGCGGGAAAACCCTTCTGAGGGTGGCTACACAGCGCCCGGGGCATTACGCCGACGGCATACGTCGCGAGCACTGCTCGAATCTGTATTCAACCGATTGGTCGGAGTTGCTGACAGTCAAATGACTACTCTACTTTCTTGATTATCCAGGTAACGGTTCCCCATACGGAGAACTCGCTGCCAGGCCCCGTCTTGATGGGCTTGTAGGCAGGATTCGCTGCCTCGAGGACTATGGACGATGGTTTCCCTCCGGAGATCTTTCCCCCGAAGCGCAGATATCTGACCAGGAACTCTCCTTCCAGGCAGCATACGGCAACCGCGCCGTCGCCCGGTTCGAGCGAACGGTCCACCACCAGAACGTCTCCGTCGGAGATGCCGGCATCCCGCATCGAATCGCCGCTCACCCTTACATAGAAAGTGGCTTCGGGGTGCCTGACAAGTTCGCGGTTTAGGTCTATCCCGCCGGACATATAGTCCTGGGCCGGGCTCGGAAATCCGGCGTGCACCGGCGACTGTGCCATTTTGGGCAGTTTACTTTCTTCCATGGTTTTCAATGAATCTCGCTATGAATTCCACCCTTCTCGCGAAGATGTCGTAATCGAGCGTCTCGGGGGTGTCGGAAGACTTGTTGGTGTTCGGAGTGATGCCGGACGTGAACATTATAGCCGGAATCCCGTCCGCGACGAACACGGCCTGGTCCCCTGAACGGCGGTAGAAAAGCTCGGTGAAATTGCGGCTGCGGTAATAGTCGTAATAAAGATGCAGCTGGAGGCCGGAGTTGCAGCGCTCAAAGGTTTTGCGGTAACGGTCGGCACCGAGCGCAATCAGGTAGTCCGGCCAGTACTCGTGCACCGGGGCCAGCGCCGATCCTATTATGTCGATGTTGACCACGAGCGATATGCGGCGGCCGGCAAGAAGCTTACGAAGCGCCTGCGAGCCTCCCCTTCCGGCATTGCGCGCATCGGTGAAAGCCAGCATCACGTCGTTTCTTCCCTTCAGCCTGTCTGCCAGCGCGAGAAGGGCCGCCACCCCGGAAGCATTGCTGTCCGCCCCCGGGAAAACACGTCCTCCCAGGGTTCCGAGACCGTCGTAGCAGGCCATAAGAAGAATAAGAGGCTTGTTTCCTTTCGGAACGGTCAGGATATTGTGTCCTGTTCTCAACGAGTCAATGACGAAGCCCTGCGAACTCACCTCATAACCCAGTCCGGAAAGCCTGCGGACTATGTAAGCTGCCGCTTCGACACTGCCTGGAGAACCCGCTGCACGGCCTGCACAGAGGCTGTCCGCAAGGAACTCCACGTCGGCGCGCAGCGCATCCCCGCTGACTTTAACCTCGCCCGGACGCAGCAAAGCTGCGGGCAGGAGCAGAAAAGTCAAAATTATTTTCGCGGCGAACCCCATTCAGGCACAATAAATGTTATATTTGTATTCTGCAGACAAAATTAATGAAAAAAACACTCGTCGCAATACTAATTTTGCTGGGCTCGCTGACCACGCACGCCCAGTACGACCGCGACGTGTTCTTCCTGCGCGGACGCACCGCCCTCCAGGACGGCAAGTACGCCCTCGCCATCGAGAACTTCAACATACTCGCGAGGCTCGATACCGCGGATTATTGGAACTTCTTTTTCCGCGGAATCGCCAAATACAATTTGGGTGACATACGCGGGGCAAGGGCCGATTTCGACCGTTCGGTCCGCATCAACCCCGTTTTCACCAACGGATATCACTACCGTGCCATTACAGAAAGCAGGCAGGGCGAATACGACGCCGCCCTGGGCGACCTCGAGAAAGCCATAGGACTCAGGCCCGGCTTCAGCGGACTTTACTTCAGCCGCGGCGTCACCTTCTTCCTTGCAAGGCGTTTCGAATCGGCGGTGGAAGATTTCGACCGCTACATACGCAAATCCCCTTCCGATCCCGGGGCCTACCTCAACCGCGGAGCGTCTTACCTGTTCCTGGGTGACACCACAAAGGCCTTCAGCGATTACAACAAGGCAATCGAACTCGACCGCTTCGAACCCGAGAGCTACATACGTCGCGGCCATCTCCATGCAGCGAAGGGCAGTTTCACCGAGGCCCTCGCCGACATGAACAGGGCTATCGAAATCGACTCCACCAACACCCTCGCATATTTCAACCGCGCCATACTTTACTCTGAAACGGACGACTACAACGCCTGCATGGCCGACCTCAACCGTGTCCTGAAGGATGAACCGGGCAACGCTCTCACCCTTTACAACCGCAGCCTTGTCAGCGCGCGCATGGGCGACTTTGAGAGCGCCCTGGAAGACATGGACCGCGTGATCAACATCAATCCGGGCAACGTACTTGCCTATTTCAACAGGGCGTCTTTCTTCGTCGAGATGCATCGCTGGCAGGATGCCCTCGCCGACTACAACAAGGCCATCGAGCTCTATCCCGACTTTGCCAAAGCCTATATGAACAGGGCCTACGTGGAGAACATGCTCGGCCTGAACAGGGCCTCCAAGGCCGACTACCAGACCGCCCGGCGCAAGGTGGCCGAATACCGCAGCAAGACTTCCGGAGGCGAGGCTTCCTTCGCCGATACCACTCGCAAATACAGCTCCCTGCTGGCCCTCGACGCCGATTTCGCCAAGAAAGACTTCGACAACGAACTCCTCCAGCACCGCGACATAGACATACGCCTCAAACCCCTTTACAAGTTCCGCCTGGCCAAGCCTGAAGAATCCCGCGGCGCCGCACTGAGCCGGAACTACGACAATCCCCTCATCGAGCATTTCGAGGCGGCCGTGCCGGTCAGCGTCGTGATTTCCAATTCAGACACGCTGAGGAGTCTGAGTTTCAACAGGAGCCTTGCCAGCATACTTTCCGGCGACAATTCAACGGGAGCCGGGAGCAACCGCCTCGGGGCCGCGGAAACGGCCTTCCTGAAAGGCATATACGACGTACAGAACAAACAGTACAGCAGCGCCCTGCAGCATTTCGACAATGCGGTAAAACTCTCCGAAAACGCTTCCGAGCGCGACCGTTATTCCCGTTTCTATAAAGCCTTCTACCTGATGAACCGGGGGGTCCTGAGGGCCGAGATGATAGAATTCATCGCCAGCATGGAGAGCAACGTCCAGACCCTTACCATGGACGACCAGGGTGCGACGCGAGCCCGCCTCAGCGACAGGGTTGACCGCAGTTACGACTATTCCGAAGCCCTTGCCGACATGCAGGCGGCTGCGGATATCCTTCCCGACGTACCGCATCTGTTCTTCAATCTCGGAAATCTCTACACCCTGAGCAGCCAGATGGTAAGCGCCCTCGAAAGCTACGACCATGCGATCAAGCTCTATCCATACATGGGAGACGCCTACTACAACCGCGGACTCGTCCTCATCTACCTGAAAGACAAGGAGAAAGGCTGCATCGACCTGTCCCGCGCAGGCGAACTCGGGGTGCCCGAAGCCTACGGCGTAATCAAGAAATACTGTGAAGACGATGCGGCAGTGCGATAGGATAAGGTTCATGAGCCTGTCCAGCGGCAGCAACGGCAACTGCTACTGGCTGGAAGGGAGAGACGGCGGCATACTGATAGACGCCGGAGTGAGCCTGAGGTCTCTCAAGGCCGGGCTGCAGATGTACGGCATCCCGTTCGAACGCATACGCGCCGTCCTCGTCACCCACGACCACTCCGACCATATACGCTTCCTCGGCTCTTTCTGCAAGAGGCTAAGGGTTCCCGTGTGGATGACTGCCACGCTCCGGTATTCCACTCCCATGGGTTGGATGACAGGCCCGTGGCTCGCCCCGGTGGTGCGCATCCTTCCGGACAAAGGCCCTGCGGAAATAGTGCCCGGCAGCGTTTTCGCCACCCCCTTCGAAGTGCCCCACGACGCCACGCAGACCGTAGGTTACGGAATTGAAATCGACGGCGAGCGGGTTGTCATAATGACCGATATCGGAGCCATGACTACCGAGGCTCTGGGGCTCGCATCAAAGGCATCCACGGTTATCGTGGAAGCCAATTACGACCCTGAAATGCTTCGGCACGGCCCGTATCCTCCGGAACTGCAGGCCCGCATACGCGGGGGGCACGGGCACCTTTCGAATCCCGAATGCGCCGAGGCGGTAAGGCACTTCATGCACGAAGGGCTCAGGAACGTCTTCCTCTGCCACCTGAGCGCGCACAACAACAGTCCTGAAAAGGCGCTGGAAACTGTCGGAAAGGCCCTTGAAGGAAGCGGCGTACGCCTGATTGCACTGCCCCGCGCCGAAGCGTCCGCCGTGTTTGAATTATAATTGCTATCTTTGCGAGTTATGAAGAGTTTCTTCAGAATGGTCCGGAGGTATCTTCCTCCATACAGGAAATACGTCGCAGGTTCTGTCCTGATGAACGTACTGTCGGCGGTATTCAATATTTTCTCCTTCACCCTCGTAATCCCCATCCTCAACATCCTCTTCCAGCTGGACGGCAAGGTCTACTCCTTCATCCCCTGGGATTCGGCGGATTTCGGCTTCAAGGAAAAGGCCATCAACAACGCCTACTGGTTCGTGAGCCAGTACATGGCCGACCACGGCGCAATGACGACCCTATTCGTGCTGGCGGGTTTCATGATAGTGATGACCCTGCTCAAGACCAGCTGCTATTTCGGATCCAGCGCAGTTATGGTGCCCCTGCGTACCGGCCTCATAAGGGACATGCGCCGTCAGATTTACGACAAGATACTCTCCCTTCCCCTCGGATTCTTCAGCCAGGAGCGCAAGGGCGACATCATAGCCCGCATGAGCGGAGACGTTTCCGAAGTTGAGAATTCCATCTCCGGGAGCATCGACATGCTCATCAAGAACCCCATACTCATCGTCTTCTATCTCGGAACGATGATCTTAATCTCGTGGAAGCTCACCCTGTTCGTACTGGTGTTCGCTCCCCTGATGATATGGCTGATGGGAGTCATAGGACGCAACCTCAAGAAGCGCTCCAAGGAGGTCCAGGGGCTCTGGAGCGATACCATGAGCCAGGTGGAGGAAACCCTCGGCGGACTGCGCATCATCAAGGCCTTCGTGGCCGAGAGGAAGATGAGCGAGCGCTTTTCCAACGTGACCGGCAAGATGCGCCGCAAGGCCTCGCGCGTCAACACCCGCCAGGCCCTGGCCCACCCGGTGAGCGAATTCCTCGGAACCTTACTCATCTGCATAGTGCTCGTTTTCGGAGGCGCCCTTATCATCACCGACCGCAGTTTCATCGACGCCCCGACCTTCATCTTCTACATGATAATCCTTTACAGCGTCATCAACCCCGTAAAGGACCTCGCCAAAGCCACTTACAGCGTTCCCAAGGGACTGGCGAGCATGGAGCGCATCGACCGCATACTCTCCGCGAAGAACACCATCGAAGAGGCTCCCGACGCCAAAGAAATCAGTTCTTTCGATGGCAGCATAGAATTCAAGGGAGTCGGGTTCAGCTACGAAGAAGGACGGCAGATTCTTTCCGACATCAACCTCAGCATCCCCAAGGGTAAGAAGATAGCGCTCGTCGGGGCCTCCGGCGGAGGAAAATCCACGCTTGTGGACCTGCTGCCCCGTTTCTACGACGTTTCCGAAGGATCCATCACCATAGACGGAACCGACATACGCAAGCTTAAAATCAGCTCCCTGCGCAAGCTGATGGGCAACGTCAACCAGGATCCCATCCTGTTCAACGATACCATCTACAACAACATCGCCTTCGGCGTGGAAGGCGCCACGATGGAGCAGGTTGTGGCGGCGGCCAAGATAGCCAACGCACACGAGTTCATCATGGAGAAGGAAGAGGGTTACCAGACCAACATCGGCGACCGCGGAGTCAAGCTCTCCGGCGGTCAGAGGCAGCGTCTCAGTATAGCCCGCGCCGTGCTCAGCAATCCCCCAATCCTCATACTCGACGAGGCCACGGCCGCACTTGACACCCAGAGCGAGAAAGTGGTCCAGGAAGCGCTTGAAAGGGTTATGAAGAAACGCACCACCATCGCCATCGCACACAGGCTCAGCACTGTCAAGGACGCAGACGAGATTATAGTTATCGACGGCGGACGCATAGTGGAAAGGGGAACTCACGATGAACTCATAGCCCGCAACGGCCATTACCGCAAACTCAACGACATGCAGGCGCTGTGATGAGCACCAAGACCATACTCGCCCGCATACTCTTCTTCATATACCTTGCGGCCATAGCCTTCCTGTGCTTCATGCATGTGGACAGGATTCCCGAGATACAGAAGACCATACTCGGGATACCGTCCGACAAGATAGCTCATTTCCTGCTGTTCCTGCCCTTTCCCATCCTGGCCTTCCTGGCGTACGACCATATTACCGACAGGCCCTGGAGGGCGGTGCTGTTCGCGGTGCTGACCTTCCTCGCCGGCTCTGCGATAGCTGCCGGAACCGAGTACGTGCAGGGGCTGCTTCCCTACCGCAGCCGCGACCTTGCCGACTTCAGGGCAGACCTCCTTGCACTGATTATCAGCACTGTAGCGGTATTCGTCATCGATATTTCCAATATCAAAAAGAGGAACTGACGGATGCGACGCGGCCTGCTCCTTATTGCCTTCCTCGCTTTTGCGGCACCCCTTCGCGCGCAGACACCCCGCAGCGAAGATTTCAAGCCTGCCGCCGACAGCCTGACTGTACTTTTGAACGAGCGCTTCAACGTGCGTTCGAACATCAAGGTATGGAAGGTCATGCGGCGCGGAAACGAACTCGACATCTATTTCGAACGGAAACTCTCCGACTATCCATGGAGGAAAGAGGACACAGGGTGGTTCCGCGGCAGGATACGGGAACTCTGGCCCGAGGGGCTGGATAAATTCAGACTGGGCAAAGTATTCTGCCACAAACTGTCGCTGGACGAACTCGTCACCCCGGGTCCCGGCGACGGAAAGGGAAAACCCCAGGACTACGAATTCAACTACCGCAGCCACCGCACCGGCCGGCCCTTCGTAGAAAGGCTTGGTCGCGACCATCCCCGCAAAGGCCTCTACCGCAGGAATATAGCCCTGTGGCAGAGCCACGGCCTCTACTTCGACGGGGCCTTCTGGAGCTGGCAGCGCACTCCCCTTTTCCGCACCATTGAGGACCTCTACACCCAGAGTTACGTTCTCCCCTTCCTCATTCCCATGCTTGAGAATGCAGGCGCATACGTCGTTACGCCGCGTGAGCGCGACACCCAGATACACGAGATAATCTGCGACAACGACACCCACTGCCCGGGTGATACCCTGGCCGGGGTCGGAGACTGGGCTTTCAACTTCCCCGAACCTCTTCCCTCCAGGACCCACGGCGCCTATTCGCAGAAAGGCAGCTGGAGCAAGCTGGATGGAGGATTCGCGGACTTCCGCAAGTACTACTCCGGAAACGACAATCCCTTTGCCGCCGGCACCGCCGTCAGGGCTGCCTGCGTGAAGGGAAAGGCTACCGCCGAAATCCGCTGGACTCCCGAGATCCCCAGCCGCGGCAGCTACGCCGTATATGTTTCGTACAAGACAGTTGAAGGCAGCACCGCGGCGGCACATTACACGGTGAACCACCTTGGCGGCAAGACCGAGTTTGCAGTGGACCAGACACGAGGCGGCGGCACATGGATATACCTGGGCACCTTCGAGTTTGACAGGGGAAGCGACGGGTGCGTGGTTCTCGACAACGCAACGCCCAAGGGCCGCGAGGGCGGAAAATACGTCACGGCAGACGCTGTCCGCTTCGGAGGCGGCATAGGCAAGGTGCTGCGCGGCGCTGGCGACGCTCCCGATTCCACCTGGACGGTCTCCGGCATGCCTTCCTATACCGAGGGCGCCCTTTACTGGATGCATTGGGCCGGCGCTCCTCAGGAACTCTGGAAGAAGTGGGAGGGCGACTATACCCGCGACTACGCCGGCCGCGGGGCCTGGGTGAAATGGATGAAGGACAGCCTGGGGGTGAACATCGACCTCTCGCTCGCCCTTCACAGCGACGCCGGCGTAACCCCCAACGACAGCACCGTTGGCACGCTTGCCATCTATACCCTTCTGGAAAAGAATTCCCGCAAGTTCTCCAACAAGGAGGACCGCATGGCTTCGCGTTTCCTTGGCGACTGCATACAGACCGAAGTCTGCGACATGATACGCAGCCGCTACGACTCCACATGGCGCCGCCGCCAGCTCTGGGACCGTTCCTACTCCGAATGCCGCACCACCGACGTTCCCGGCATTATCCTGGAGGTGCTGAGCCACCAGAACTTCGCAGACATGAAGTACGGACTCGACCCGCAGTTCCGTTTTGACGTGAGCCGCAGCATATACAAGGGAATGCTCAAGTTCCTCTCTTCCTACTACGGGAACAACTATGCCGTGCAGCCGCTGCCGGTGAAGGGTTTCCGCGCCGAAATCGTCAAAGGGCCGTCCGCAAGACTAAGCTGGAGTCCCGTTACAGATACTTCCGAGCCGACGGCGGATCCTTCGTCGTATCTGCTTTATACCCGCGTTGACGGAGGCGGATGGAACAATGGCATATCGGTGCGAGACACTTCTTTCGTGGTATCCCTTCCGGTTGGAAAGATTCTCTCGTTCAAGGTGGTCGCATGCAACGACGGTGGCGATTCCTTCCCGTCGGAGATACTTTCAGTCGGCATCCCCTCCGGCGAATCTAAAGGTAAAGTGCGGATAGTCAACAATTTCACCCGTGTCAGCGGCCCTGCTTTCTTCGATACGCCCACGTATGCCGGCTTTGACGGGGCTCTCGATTCGGGCGTTCCCTGGGGAACGGACATCAGCTATATCGGCGAGGATTACGAGCACCGTCGCGACAATCCCTATTCCGGCAACAATGCTCCGGGCTTCGGCGGATCCGACTACGGCTTTGCGGGACGCAGTTACGCCGGCAATTCCTTCGACTATCCTTACATCCACGGCAAGGCCCTTCTCGACCTTGGCTGGAGTTTCGAGTCCTGCAGCGCCGAGGCGTTCTGCTCCGCAGGTGCGGGAGATGCTTCCGTGGTGGACCTCGTCTGCGGCAAGCAGGTTTCCACCGTCTTAGGCTCCCAGGAGCACGGAGTCAGCTTCAGGGTATTCCCGGAAGAGTTGCAGCAGGCGCTTCGTACAGCCACCGGCAAGGGCGCTTCCCTGATTGTTTCAGGAGCCAATATCGCCACCGAAGGCTGGGACTCCGTCTACCCGGTCGCCGACAGCACTTTCGCAGACTACCGCCGCAGCGTACGCGAATTCGATCGCGACGTGCTGGGAATCAGGTGGATAAGCAGCCGGGCGTCACGCGACGGAGTGTTTGTGTCCATTTCCGGAGGCGAGCCGCTGGAGTTCTGGAACGAATGGAACGGTGAGAGCTATTTCGTAGAGAATCCCGACGGAATCCGTCCGAAAGACAATCACGGAAAGCTTCTCTACAAGTACCGCTGCAGCAATGTGGGCGCGGCGGTGCAGTATCAGGGCTCCGGGTACCGGGCCGTTAGTTTCGGCTTCCCGCTGGAAACCATAAAAAAGCCCGAAGACCTACGTTCCGTGCTGGAAGGGGCCCTCGGGTTCATCTCTTCTGAATAAAGCTATTTTCCTGCCTTTTTGGCGGCCTGATATGCGTCCTGCGCGTTCTTTATCTCCTGCGGGATGGTTTTGCCTGTAACTGCCTCTATCGCAGCGAAACTGCCCAGGTCGCTCCATGCCCAGGAAGCTCCTATTGTATAGACGTCAGCCGATTTCTCCATGACCGCATAGTCTATGCTTATCTTCTCGCAAGTCGGAAAGAGCCTCGCAAGACTCCCATCTTCGCCCGAAGTATAGAAATCCGGGGCTATGGCGTCCATGACTCCCGCTATCTTAGGCGCGTGGGCGCGGAGTTCAGCCTCGATGGTATCTATGTTCCATACGAAGATGCCGGCGTTCCATAGGTAGCCACCTTCGGCAAGATAGCGCTGCGCAACTTCAAGCGAGGGTTTTTCCTTGAAAGCGATCACCTTGTGGATGCCGCCTTCGGCTTTGGGCCCCTGCTGGATATAGCCGTAGCCTGTATTGGGTTCGGTGGGATTGATGCCGACGGTGACGATTGCCCTGCGAGATGCGGTGAATGCAAGGGCCTCCGCGAGCGTAGATGCGAAAGACTTATGGTCGGGCACATAGGCGTCGGAGGGCGACACCACTATGTTGGCGTCGGGGTACTTAGCCTTTATCTTCCAGCACGCCAGGGCTATGCAGGGTGCAGTGTTGCGCGGCTCCGGCTCCGCCAGAATCTGCTCCGCCGGGATGTCCGGCAGCTGCTCTTTAACTATTGGAACATAAGCCGACGAGGTCACCACCCAGAAACGGGCCTGAGGGTCCACCTGCAGGAAACGGTCGTACGTAAGTTGTATTAGGGTGCGTCCGCGGTCCGCAAGGTCGAGAAACTGCTTGGGTTTTTCCGGGGTGCTGAGGGGGAAGAGCCGGGTGCCCTGTCCGCCCGCCATAATAACTATATGAGTGGTCATTGCAGGCGCTAAGATAGTGATTTCCCACGGGATTTGCCAAGGTTTCGGTCCCCTCCGGACGTTTTTTCAAAAAAAGTGAAAAAATATTTGGAAAATTAATGCAAATGGGATACCTTTGCAGTCCCAATTCGGGGACCCGTTAGCTCAGTCGGTAGAGCACATCCCTTTTAAGGATGGGGTCTCGGGTTCGAGCCCCGAACGGGTCACAATGAATTTTGTGGAAAATTGACATACTGCACCTCTAGCTCAGCTGGTAGAGCAGCTGACTCTTAATCAGCGGGTCTAGGGTTCGAGTCCCTAGAGGTGCACTGAAGGCCGGACAGCGCAAGTTGCCCGGCCTTCTTATTATATACCCCACGCGTGTCTATACGCAGGATTTTAACGAATAATTTATTCTATGACTCATAAGAAAAATCTCAATGTATCATAAAAGTATCATACTTTTTGCGGATTTCGTCAGTTCTATTCCTCAATCTCTTTCATAAAGCACAATACACGTTAATTATTATTAAAGCCCTTTGCTTTTGTCTCCTCAATCGCGATATCAACATCAAAGACATACGCCCTGCCAACATGAGACACGACGGCTCTCTTAAGGACCCCTTCTTTAAGGAGATTGGAAATGGTAGCTGCACAACAGCCGAGCTCCTGGGCGAGATTTACCGTTCCCTTCACAGTTCGCCTTGGAGCCAACACCTCGCTCTCCCCGTTTCTTTTCACGGAATCAGAATTGGCATACCTCGTTAGTTCACAAAACTCCTGTCCGGTCATCTGCCAGACGGGCTTACTCAATAATTCTTCAATGTTGATCGCTGCTTCCATATCTTTTATGTTCTTTTATCTAAATGCAAATGTAATATTATTTTCCTAAAAGAAAAATATTTTTCACTTTTTGTTGCTTTTCCTTGTTTGGTAAAAAATATTTTCCTACCTTTGTATCGGTTAGAAGATTCTTTCATCATGTTGTTTCGAGGGGAGGCCGTCCGCGAGGACCGCCTCCCCTTTCTTTATTGTCTCCTGAAAAAGAAAAAGGCCGGCTGAGCCGACCGTGCATCAATAGATATATTCCAGCGCCTGTTGTTTATCCCAGAAGAAATACAGCCCCGGCGCGATGGGTTTGCGTTTGTTCCCGCAGTAGCTGCTTGGATATGCCATCTTACCTACCTCATAGATGACCGGCACGAAGTCTTTGTCGTATCTTAGCGACCGGGCCCTGGAGACGCGGTGCTTGCCGTCGAGCGAGGTTATTCCCAGCACCATTGCTTTATCGCATCTATACCGGTCGCACTGCATGCGTCCTTTAGGGATGTGACACACCCTCGCGTCGGAAGGGATGTCGAGCTTTACCAGGACGATGTTCTCAAGATCCAGTGTCTGCGCCTGCTTCCACGCTATCATGGCTCGTCCGCGTCTTTCTTCGTGTGGAACTTGATGAACTTGCCGTATATGCGGTTCGCCCCCACGGTGCAGAACGTACAGTAGACGTAATCGGTATCACTCGTCAGGCCGCCTTTTCCCGTCTCGAAGGTATTGTCTTTATCCATGGTCTCTATCGGCAGTTCTTCTCCCTGAGCCCCTTCCGTGTTGAGCCACAGTATGAATCCCATTTCATCGCTCTTGAGCGCGAACGAATCGGACACCTTCCCGTGCATCAGGACAGACGAGGAGGTTATTTCCGTCGGCTCCAGTGTTAAAACATTCCTCTGATCACGCACCTTGAGATCCGGCATCACCTCTATGTCCATACAGGAGAACGCAAGGAATGCTGCCAGACAAAGCGATATGATCCGCGGGATCCTCATGGCCGACCTTTACTGGGGATTATACAGCGTTATCTCCTGCATTTCGAGGAACTTCAGCTTCGCGGTGTCTACCGGCGAGACGAAGTACGCCTGGTACCTGCCTTTCTCTCCGCGGAACCTCACCTCATAGTATATCACGCGCACGGGCGTGGATACGGCGGCGTCGTATTTCTTCTGCGCAAAGAGAAACGAATCACGGAGCGTCTCCAGATCTCTGGGCCTCGGGTTGCGCCTGTGCTGGAACACGCTCATCCATGCGAGCTTCTCTTTCTCCGTCTCGCTCTTCAGCGAATCCGGCACGGCCTTCAGCGAGAGCATCTCCTTGCGGCGGAGATTGTACGGCAGCCACGGGTACTCCTGCATGGAGTTGAGCATCTGGTAGCGCTCGTAAAGGGCCGGCACCTCGTCGATGATGTATTCGCCGGCGTCCTTCTCGACGTACATCCCCCTGAAGGAGACTTTCTTCAGATCCCTTCCGTCGTACCGCGTAGAGAGGATCTCCTTCGCCTGCTGCTGAGCGGCCAGCGAGTACTCGTCCTGCTTCTCAACGTGGACGTTCCTTGAAGCGATGCCGCATACGATGGCGAGCACCACGAGCACCGCCATGGCGCCCACTCCCATCCATCCTGATATTGTCTTGAATCGGGTTTTCATATATCGTTCTCTTTTAATCCGTAATCCTTGTGGGGAACACCAGGCGTGTCTTCCCGTCCTCGAGCAGCTCGACGGCCGCACC
>JAILNI010000057.1 GCA_024691765.1 Bacteroidales bacterium
AAAATGCCATCCCAGGTAAAGGCCGCACAGCCAAGGGGCGGCATCAGTATGAGCCAGGGCATATAGCGGGCCGCGGCCTGGCGTATCTCGGCGGAATCCGTCATCAGACGCAGCAAGGGGCCGCCAGCGAAAGCATAGATGCCCATCCACAGCACCGCAACGCCCATGCTCCATGCGAAGACATGCAGCACCGTGGCCCTCAGCATAGGCCTGCTCCCCTCCCCTATAAAGCGGCCCGAAAGGGCCTCGCCCGCATAGGCGAAACCGTCGGTAAAGTAGGAGAACACCATGAGCAGGTTCATCATGAGCGACGACACAGCAAGGGCTGTATCGCCGAATCGGGCAGCGATTGCGCTGTAGCCGAAGTAGACACCCATGAAACAGAGGGAACGCAGGAAGAGGTCGCCGTTCACCGACAGGAACTCCCGGGCGCCTTCCATGCAGTCGCGGAGCCTCAGGCCTGCCAGCCGTTTCGAATAACGGCGCCAGACCACCAGCAGCGCGAAAGCAAGGCCGCAGTACTGCGCTATTACGGTTCCGAGGGCGATGCCGTCGAAGCCAAGGCCAAACGGGAAGACCAGCAGCAGGCTGGCCGCGATGTTTCCAAGGTTGACGACAAGGTCGGTCCACATGCTGCTGGCTGAATCCTGCAGGCCTATGAACCAGCCGCGCAGCACCATAAGAGACATGGTTGCCGGAGCCGCCCAGATACGCACGAAAAAGTAACGCAGCGCCAGGTAGGACATCTTCTCGGAGCCCCCGAGAAGCAGCATTCCCAGCTTGCCGAAAGGCCACTGGAAGACTATCAGCACCAGCGAGCATAGAAGCGCCAGAGTGAGTCCGCGGCCGAGTATGATCCCGGTTTCGCGGTCGTCGCCACGGCCGAAAGCCTGGGCGGTGAGCCCTCCGGTGGAAGCCCTCAGGAACGCGAAAGGCCAGTAGAGAACCGAGAACACCAGCGCCCCCACCGACACCGCCGCGATGCTCGCCGCAGCCGCCCCTTCGTGCAGATGCCCGGCTATGGCAAGGTCGGCGAAGCCCACCAGGGGCACGCTCAGGTTTGCCAGGATGCTGGGAAGCGCAAGGCGGAGTATTTCGCGGTCGAGAGGCCTCATTGCCGGAACTTGGTGTCTTCCTCGAGCATTCCGAGGTAGGAGTTATAGCGCTCGGGGCTGATGGTTCCGGCGTCCACTGCGGCCTTGACGGCGCAGCCCGGCTCGTGGGTATGGGTGCAGGGGGTGAAGCGGCAGCCCTTCGAGGCCGCAAGCATCTCCGGGAAGTAAAGGGCTATCTCCTCCTTTTCGAGGTCCACCAGGCCGAAGCCGCGAAGGCCCGGGCTGTCCACCACGAAGCCTCCGCCGGCCAGAGGGTACATCTCATAGAGCGAGGTGGTGTGTTTTCCCTGCAGATGGGCTGCGGATATCTTGCCTATCTTCGGGTCGAGACCCGGATCGAGGGCCTTGACAAGCGAAGACTTCCCCACCCCGGATTCGCCGGAGAAAAGCGACACGCCCTCGCTGCAGAGTTCCCGCAGTTCGTCGATTCCCTCCCCGGTTTTGCAGGACGTACGTATTACCAGGTAGCCGGCTCCTTCGTAGATGCGGACGAAGTTCTCCACCTCGTCTTTCAGCATATCGCCGTAGAGGTCTATCTTATTGAGGACTATGACGGGTTTGATGCCGTACACCTCGCAGGTGACGAGGATGCGGTCGAGGAAAGGGAGTTTGATTTCCGGGAAGAGGAGGCTGACCGCGATCACCGCCCGGTCGAGATTCGCTGCAATCACATGGTTCTTGCGGCTGAGGTTGGTGGATTTGCGTATTACGTAGTTGCGGCGCGGCAGGACTTCGGTGATTACGGCCACCTGCTCGGCGGGAGGAATCTCCCCTTTCGGGAGTTCGTCCTTCGGACTCACCCCACCGTCTGCCGACGGTCCCCCCGCTTCCGTGCCGCGGGTGGCACGTCCCTCAAGGGGAGTTCCTCCCGCCTCCAGCCTGTAGCGGACGACGTCCCCTACAGCTACCGGATTGGTGGAAGTGCTGCCGGCGAGGCGGGCCTTGCCGCGGAGCACGGCCGGGAAGGGCTTCCACTCCGGAAGGCGGCTCAGCAGGAAATGGCTGCCGGCATTCTTTACCACTATGGCCTCGTCGGGATTCATTTGACCCTGCCGGTAAGGTTGGCTACAAAACGGTTGAGAGCCTCGATGCGGACGCTGCTGAGGCCTATGCCCGCCACCGCATCCATCGCGCGGGCCGAGTAGGCTTCTATCGCCCCGGTGGCTTCCTTGTCTACGCCGAGCTCGGTGTAGATGTTCTTAACGAAGGTTATCTTGGCGCCCTTTTCCTCTTCGGTGGTTGCCGGGGCGGAGAGTGCCCTGCGGAAACCAGGCTTGTCGGCGGCCAGCTCGGAGGCGCGTACGTTCAGCCAGCTGCTCTTGCAGTTGATGATGTCGCCGCCTATGGGCTTGCCGAAAACGGCCTCGTCGCCGAAGGCGTCAAGGTAGTCGTCGGCTATCTGGAAGGCCATTCCGAGTTCATAGCCGTAGTTGTAGAGAGCTTCGCAGACGGGTTCGGAAGCCCCCGACAGCATGGCCCCGATACGGGCCGAGCAGGCAAGCAGCACTGCCGTCTTGAGGCCTATCATCTGTTCGTATTCCTCCATCGAAACGTCGTCATGCGACTCGAACTCCATGTCGAGCTGCTGCCCCTCGCATACCTGCGCGGCCGTCTCCGTGAAGAGGGAGATGACGGCTGCATTGCCGCACCTGGCTATGCGGCGGTAGGCGTCGATCAGCATCACGTCGCCCGAAAGGATGGCGGTGTCGGGGTTCCATTTCTTCCAGACCGTGGGTTTGCCGCGGCGAAGCGGACTGCGGTCCATGATGTCGTCGTGCATCAGGGTGAAGGAATGGAAGACCTCGAGGGCGCGCGCCGGCTCGGCCACGTCTTCCCCTATCGTGTCGCGGAAAAGCGAATAGGCCAGCAGGCAGAGCCTGGGGCGTATGCGCTTGCCGCCTATGCTTATCATGTAGCGAAGCGGGTCGTAAAGCCCCGCCGGTTCAGCCGTGAAGGCAATGCCGTCGAAAAGCTCACGGACTGCCGCATCCAACTTGTTCTCTGAAATCATATCTTACAAATTTAATCGCAAACCGAGAGAAAAGCAAATTTTCACCGTATCTTTGTATCGCTTATGAGGATAACCCTGTCAGACATACTCGGAGGCCGCATGCGTATCGTTTACCGCCGGCCGCGGCGCAAGCTCAGGGAAACCGCCGAGGTGGCCGAGCTGCGGAAGGCGGCAAAGGCTTACCTTCCCGGGAGACTGTGCGAACTGGCGGAACTCCACGGCTTTACCGTGAACCAGGTTCGCATCAAGCACAACGTGTCCAACTGGGGGTCCTGTTCGGTAAAAGGCAACATCAACCTCAACCTCAACCTCATGAGGCTGCCTGCCGAGCTGCAGGATTATGTGATGCTGCACGAACTCTGCCACCTGCGCTACCTCAACCACGGACCCGAGTTCCACGCCCTGCTGGAGAGCGTCTGCCCGAATCACCGGGAACTGCGCAAAAGGCTGAAGGAGTATAAGCTTATCTGAGGTTTTCCACCAGCTCGTAGTCGAGAAGGCGCTGTTCGAGATTGGCGCTCTTCACTCGTATGCGAACCGCGTCGCCGAGGCGGATCACGCGGCGGGTGCGGCGCCCGACAAGACGGTAGCGTTCTTCATCGAACTCGAAGAAATCTGAACGGATCTCGCGGAGCGGCACCATGCCCTCGATCTTCGTAGGCTCGATTTCCACATACATGCCCCAGTCGGTGATTCCGCTCACGTGGCCGTCGAACTCGGCGCCTATCTTGTCCTGCATGAATTCCACCAGCTTGTACTTGGTGCTGGAGCGCTCGGCGTCGGCCGCCACGAGCTCGCGGTCGGAAGCATGTTCGCACTCCCCCTCGTAATAGGGCCGGTCGGCGCTCTTTCCTCCTGCGAGGTAGCTGCCCAGCAGGCGGTGGACCATGAGGTCGGGATAGCGGCGTATGGGTGAGGTGAAGTGGGTGTAGAAGTCGAAGGCCAGGCCGTAATGGCCGATGTTGTCGGTCGAATAGCAGGCTTTTGCCATGCATCGCAGGGCGATGTCCTCGAAGGCCATGCGTTCCGGCTTACCCTCGGCCTGCTTCATCAGGGCGTTCAGGCTCCTCGCGGCCGCCTTCCCCTGCAGCTCGTCGCCCAGACGGTAGCCGAAGTGGACGGCGAAGTCACGAAGCGCCGCCAGCTTTTCATAATTGGGTTCGCCGTGGATACGGTAGACGAAGGTCTTTGCAGATTTTGCAGCCACCCCGTTCATTTGTCCGCCGGTCGCGACGAATTCGGCCACGGTTCGGTTAGCCAGCAGCATGAACTCCTCGATGAGGAAGTTCGCCTCTTTCGAGAAGACCTGGTGTACCCCGACAGGGCGGCCATCGGAGTCGATTTCGACCTTCATCTCCGGACGCTCGAAGTTCACCGCCCCCGCTTCGAAGCGTTTGCGGCGGAAAATCTGCGCCAGGGCGTTGAGGGTCACGATTGCGTCGCAGATATCGGAATCAACAGCTCCGTCCTGACCGGCGTTTTCTATAATACTCTGCGCCTGATCGTAATCGAAGCGGTAGTCGGAGTTGATGACGGTGCGGCCGATCCAGCGGCTCTTCACATTCCCCTTGGGGTCGATTTCCGCCACGACGGCGAAGGTAAGCTTGTCTTCGTGCGGACGGAGCGAGCAGAGCTTGTTGCAGAGCTTCTCCGGCAGCATGGGCACGGTGCGGTCGACCAGATAGACGCTGGTGCCGCGCTCGCGGGCTTCCTTGTCCACGGCGGAGCCGGGAGCAACGTAATGTGAAACATCGGCGATGTGCACGCCGACCTCGAAGCAACCGTTCGGGAGTTTCCGGAACGACAGGGCGTCGTCGAAGTCCTTGGCGTCGGCGGGGTCGATGGTGAAGGTGAGCACGCCGCGGAAGTCCTTGCGGCCTTTCAAATCTTCGTCGGTTATAGCCTCGGAGATGCCGTCGGCCGCGTTCTCAACCTCCTTCGGGAAGCGGTACGGCAGATTGTACTCCGCAAGGATGGCGTGCATCTCCGTCTCGTTCTCCCCCGGGAAGCCGAGCACGTCGGCAAGATGGCCCGACGGATAGGTGTCTGAACGGTCCCAGCGGTCCACTATGGCGGAGACCTTCATGCCCCGCTTCGCCCCCATCGCGGCAGCCTCTTCCGCATCCACCCGTATGTCGTAAGGCATGTTCTTCCCCTGGGTGAGCACCCACGCCTGAGCGCCCACGGTGTGGAAGATGCCCACGAACTGCTTGCCGCTGCGCTTGATGATTTCTATTACCTCGCCTTCGCGGCGATGGCTCAGGGTCTTCTGTCCGGCACGGTCGTATGCGCGCGAAATCTTGTCGCGGGTAACCGCCACCCGCACGGTGTCGCCGTCGAGGGCGCGGCGGGTTTTTGAGGCGGGTACGTAGACGTCGTCGTCCTGACCGGGGATTATAACAAAGACGAAACCGTCGCGCGTCATGCGGACGGTTCCGACCTCCTGGCTGAAGACACGCTTGCCGACGGGCTTCCCATTTTTACCATGGTTCCGCTTCATCGGGCTCCTGTAGCCTGTCTTCGCCTTGCCTTTACTCATGTGTGGTGAGGAACTTTACTGAAAATCCTTCTGCCGGCGAGAGCATCACCGGCTCCTTCTGGTCGAGAACCAGCAGGGCCTCGCCTTCGCATATGGGCTCTCCGTCCACGAAGCCCTTGCCGGCCACGCACATCACCGCAAGGAAACGTCCGCGTCCGGCCATATCGACCAGCACGGCCTTGTCCAGATTGAACACGGAGGTGGTGAAATGCGGATCGCGGACCACCACCGTCTCGACATTGCGTCCGGAGGGGTAATCCGTACGGTACGAAGGATATACCTTATAATCTATGGCGTCCTTCGACTCCTCGATGTGGAGCTGGCGGGGCTTGCCGTCGAGCCCGAGGCGGCCGTAGTCGTAGATGCGGTAAGTGTTGTCGGAGGTCTCCTGGATCTCGCAGAGGACTGTTCCCCCGCAGATCGCGTGGATGCGGCCGGCGGGAAGGAAGAACACGTCGCCCTTCGAGGTCTCGTGCCTTTCGAGCACGTCCACGAGGCGGTTCTCCTTCACAAGCGACGCATAGTCGTCCGGAGAAATCTTCTCTTTGAGGCCCACCAGCAGGTGGCCGCCGTCGTTCATCACGTACCACATCTCAGTCTTGCCGAGGCCTATTCCGCGCTCCGCCGCGAGGGCGTCGTCGGGATGCACCTGGATGGACAGGTCGTCGCGGGCGTCGATGAACTTGATGAGCAGCGGGAACTGCTCCCCGTACACCTCGTTGAGGGTTTTTCCGGCCACAGGCCCTTCAGCGACCCGGGTTTCGCGCTCCCCGTAACCGGAGATCACCCAGTTCTCGCTGCCCCAGACCATAGGCCGGAACTCTGCCGCAAGCTTCAGTATCATTTCGCCTTTCCCTGGTTCGCAACTGCGGCCTGCTTCGCGGCAAGCTCTTCCGGATCGGCCAGATAGTAGTCGTTAACGAGCTGGAGCTTGTCGTCGAACTCGAAGACGTAGGGAGTGGCGGTGGGGATGTTGAGCTTGATGATGTCTGCATCGCTGATGCCCTTGAGGTGCTTCACCACGCCGCGGAGGCTGTTGCCGTGGGCCACGACGACGATGTTGTCGACCTTCATGAGCATGGGGAAGATTTCGCTTTCCCAGTAAGGCATCACACGCTCGATGCACTGCTTGAGGGCCTCGGTGCGGGGGATGTACTCGTCGGGAACCAGCGCGTAGCGGGGATCACGGGTGGCGGAATTGGGGTCGCTTTCCGGAAGGGGAAGGGGCTCCACGTCGTAGCTGCGGCGCCAGATGAGCACCTGCTCGTCGCCGTACTTGGCGGCGGTCTCGGCCTTGTTCAGGCCCTGGAGCATACCGTAGTGCTTTTCGTTGAGGCGCCAGCTCTTCTGCACCGGAATCCAGTCGAGATCCATGGCGTCGAGCACGTTGTTGAGCGTCTTGACCGCCCTCTTCAGATAAGAGGTGTAGGCTATGTCGAAGGTAAATCCCTTCTCCTTGAGCGCCTTGCCGGCTTCGAGGGCCTCCTCGAGGCCTTTCTCGCTGAGATCCACGTTGGTCCAACCGGTAAAGCGGTTTTCCTTGTTCCACTGGCTTTCGCCGTGACGGATAAGTACGATTCTTTTCATAGTATTGTTAATCTGTCAAACCCCTGCCGCGGAGGAAGGCCCTGTTGTCGGGCTCGCGGCCGGTAAACTGCTTGTAAAGTATCATGGGTTCCTCGCTGCCGCCCTTCTCGAGGAAAGTGGCCTTGAACTTCGCCGCGATTTCCGCGTCGAACACTCCCTTCGGGGATGCCTCGAAGAAGGAATAGGCGTCGCGGTCGAGCACTTCGGCCCAGAGGTAGCCGTAGTAGCCAGCGTTGTAGCCGCTGGAGAAGATGTGGTTGAAGTAGGTGGTGCGGTAGCGGAAGCCGATTTCGGGATTCAGGCCGCATTCGGCCGCCACCTTCTTCTCGAACTCGTCCACGTCGAAGCCTTCGAAGTCCTCGATTTCGTGGAGTTTCATGTCGAGTACCGACGCTGCCGCAAGCTCTGTGGTCATGAAGCCCATGTTGAACTTGAGCGAAGCGTTTATCTTGTCCACGAGCTCCTGCGGAATCACCTCACCCTCGGCGTTCTTCGCATAGAGGGCAAGCAACTCGGGCTCGAAGGCCCAGTGCTCGTTTATCTGGGAGAACATCTCCACGAAGTCGCGCTTCACGCTGGTGCCGCTCACCGAAGGATAGGTGCACTTCGTGAGGAAGCCGTGCAGCGCATGGCCGAACTCGTGGAAGACGGTCTGAACCTGGTCCACGTTCATGTGCTCGGCGAGGTTACCGACGTTCACGATTATCGGACGCACGTCCTCCCCTTCGGGAGTGACGTACTGGTTGCGGACGTTGTTCATCCACGCGCCGCCCCTCTTGGAATCGCGGGGCAGGTAGTCGGTGGTGAAGATGCCGATGAGGCTCCCGTCGTCGGCGGTGAGCTTCCAGGTCTGCACGTTGCCGGGAGAATACACCGGAGCGTCGGGCAGGGCCTCGACATTCACACCGTAGAGCTTTTTGGCCGCGATAAAGATGCCGTTGCGCACGGAATCCATCTGGAAGTAGGGCTTGATGGCTTCGTCGTCGAGGGCGTACTTTGCCTGACGCACCTTCTCGGCGTAGTACCACCAGTCCCAGGGCTCGATGCGGCTGCCTGCGGGCACCGACGGGTCGGCGTCCATCATTGCCTGCATCTCGGCGACCTCTTTGCGGGCCTTGGCCGTAGAGGCCTTCATGATGCCTGCGAGGAAAGCGTCCACCGTGGCCGGGTCGCCGGCCATCTTGTCGGCCAGCTCATAGGCTGCGGGGTTGGGATAGCCAAGGATATGGGCCTTTTCGAGACGGAGCTTGAGCACCTCGACTGCGAGTTCGCGGTTGTCGTACTCGTTTCCGTTATGGCCGCGCATGGTGTAGGCCTCGAGATAGGCCTTGCGGAGGTCGCGGTCGGCGGTGGAGGCCATCCTTTCGGGATAGTCGCTCACGCTGAATCCGAACTTCTCCTTGAAGGCGTTGCTTTCCGCGAGTATGTTGTTGCCTATCTTCTGGGTCTTGGTGGCGAGGGCCGAATTGATTTCGCGGAGACGGTCCTGCTGCTCCTGCGGCAGGCCTACGCCCTCACGCTCGAAACCTTCGAAGTGGTCTTTGAGCACCACCTGCTGCTCGCGGGTGAGACCGCTCTGGTCGGCATGGTAAACCGCCGCCACGCGCTCGTAGAGAGCCTTGTTGAAGGCTATATTGTCGCCATGGGCGGAAAGCAGCGGAAGGGCCTTCTCCACGACGGCGTCGAGGGCGTCGCTGCGGTCGGTTTCAGCCACGTTGAATAGCACGCCCTCAACCTTAGCGAGCAGTTGGCCGCTGAATTCATAGGCTGCGATGGTGTTCTCGAAGGTCGGGGCCTCGGGATTCGAAGTGATGGCGTCGATCTCTGCCTGATGCCTCTTGATACCCTCCTTGATGGCGGGAAGGTAGTCGCCCACCTTGATCTTGTCGTACGGCGGTATGCCGTAGGGGGTGTCCCACTCTTCGAAGAAAGGATTGCTGTGGCAGGATGCGAGCATAAACAGTGCGGATGCGAATATCAGGATTCTTTTCATATGCTATTTCGTTACTGACGGATCGTCGGGATCGTCGGGTGCTGTAAGCAGGCTTATCTGGGCATCGCCGTCATAGAAGGTAAGTATGCCCTTGATCTTCACGGAGGCGCCTCCGAGGATGTCCGCCGGAATCTCCTTGTCGGAGAACCTTGCGTAGCCGCTGGAGCGCACCTGGAGTATGGTCGAGGTTCCGCCCACCTTGAAGTAATGGGATACGTAGTTGGCGGTGGCGTACTTCACCATCATCTCCTTGAAGGTGAGAAGGGTATCGGCCCCAAAGGCGGTCATCACGCTCGGTCCAAGCTGAGCGGCGTAGTCGACCGGACGGGTGAGGATGGTGCCGTACTTGGTGGTGCCGCTGCCCACGACCGCCGAGTCGAAGTTGCCGTTCTGGATGTACTCTACGTATTTGTTCTTGGACATGGCCCATGTGGTGATTCCCCAGGTGCCCTTGTCCGAAAGGAAGATGCGGTTCTCGGGGTTCTCCTTCTTGTGGGGAAGCAGGCCGTGCGGATATACCAAAGCGAAAATCTGGTTGCCGTAGGTAAGGCCGCTCACCTCCACGAAGGTACCCCAGAGGGCTCCGGGATTCCAGGCTGAAGAACCGGCTGCGATCGCGGCATTGATTTCGGTCACGCCAATGGCCTTGGGGGCGACGGGAGTGCCGTAATCACCGCGGAACACGTGGGTGTCGATGACCAGCTGGTTGTCGATGTAGGAGGTCTCGTACTCGTTGGTGGAGGTATGGTCCTGCTCCAGGCCGAGCTGGGGCATGCCCTTGTATGAACCTATGCAGAGGTCCATGCAGTTCACGTAGACCCACTGGCCGAGACGGTAGTCGCTGTAGAGGGAAGACTTTCCGAGCTTGAGGTCGATTCCGCCGGTTTCGTCCTGCAGGTAGATCTCGCGGTAGAGGTTGCCGGTGCGGTCGTCGGAGACCACCTGGCCCTTTATCCATATGTTCTCGGTAATCACGTGGCCGGCGGTGCTGCTGGCTTCGGCCGTGGTCTTCTTGTCGTACTGGCCTTTCATGTCCTGGATGGTGGTGAAGGTGCCCGGGAAGCCGTATTCCACGAGTTCGTCCGGCTCCCATATCTTCATCCCGGCGGGTTCGTTGTCGCCGAAGGTGAACACCGGCTGCCATTCCTCAATCAGACTCTGGCAGGAAACGAGGGCGGCGCATGCCGCAAGTGCTAAGAATAACTTTTTCATGGCTTAGAATCTGAAATAGACGTTGAGCATATAGTTCGTTCCGGCCATATAGAAGTACTTGGAGTCGAAACGGTAGTACTGGGTGCGGCTCACGGTGTTGTCCACAAGCCTGGTCTGCTCGTAACCGCCGGTCTTTACGCTGCGGTTGTTGAGCATGTTCTTGAGGTTGAACGAGAAGCCGAGCTGGTATTTGTAGCGTATGTACCAGCTCTTGCCTATCGAGAGGTTGAGCAGCATGGCCGGATCGAAACGCTCCTGGGTGGTCATGTACTCGATTTCCGAGTCGGTGGTAATGTTGTCCGGACCCGCGACGGCACTTGCCGTGCGGTAGAGGGGATTCATGTCGAGATAGGACTCCCCGAAGTACTCCAGGTCGGCGTCGATAAACCAGTAGTTGCGGTTGTAGGCAAGGCCGATGCTGGCAGCAATCTGCGGGGTGGAGGGAACGTAGTGCTTCTGGATGACGGTGCCGTCCATGAGCTCCGTGGCCTTCCAGTACTTGACTTCCACGTCCTTCATCACCTCCGCGGCGCTGTTGTCCACGGTCTGGGTCATGCAGGGATTGGAGGTGTACTCGTAACGGCCCGCGGCAAGCACTCCCTGCAGGGAGAGGTTCTCCACCAGATAGGTGGGGAGCTTGAATCCGAGCTCGACGCCCATGTTGCGCTGGTCGATGCCATTGATGGCGAAGTTGGAGAAAGCGTTCTGAAGGTCGTCGTATGCGCTCATCACCTTGGCCTGGTCCTTAATGGTGGTGTAGTAAGCCGTGGCGCGCACGTTGATGCCGTTGCCGGAATACTGCCAGTTAACGTCGGACGAGAAGGTCTTGATGGTGGTGAGTCCGTCCATCAGGGTGTTGCGGGTACGGGGCGAAAGAAAGGCCTGGTTGAACTTGGGCGCGTCGTTGAAGTAGCCCACGTTCGCGTAAACCCTTTGGGAGCCGCCGATGATGTAGTTCAGTCCGAGCTTGGCCGCATAGGTGAAGAACTTCGGCGCTTCGCTCTTTCCGAGGGAAGTCTCGTCGGACGGGGTGATGCCCTGGGCCGCCCAGTCGGCCGCCATGGCGGCGTCGGCGGGCTGGCCGGGGAAGAGGCCCTTGCGCACGAGGCCCTCACGCCAGAAACTCTCGTAACCCAGGCGGGCGCCCACGTTGGCGCTGAGGTTGCCGGCCGTGAACTTGCCGTTCACCCATGCTCCGAAGCTGCGTATCTGGGCGAGGTAGTCGTAGCCGTACTTGTCGCCCTGGGCGAGCTTGCGCGCAGCGCCGTTCGTGAGGTAGTAGTCGAGGTCGTTCTGCACCATGTACGGGGTGGCGGCGAAGTCGCGCTCGGCGAAGTTGTCGATGTCCATGTAGTAGTCGCCGCCGAGCAGGTCGGCAACGAGCTTGTAGTACTCGGTGCGGTTGATGCGGGCCGTCGCGCCGCCGGTAACGGTGGCGAAGTCGGCGGGACGGTACTTGAAGGACGCCGCGAAGTTAAGGTCGTTCTGGTCCACGTGGCGCTCCTCCTGGATATACTTGGAACGGTTCTCGCCGTTCGCGTCGGTCTGGATGCGGTTCACGTAGTAGAAACGGTCCCAGTTAACGTGGGTGATTTCCGGATACTCCGATGCATGCTGCCAGACCTCCTTGGCCCAGAACTCCTTGGCCGGGTTGTTGCGGTTGAGGTCCGCGTTCTCGTTGTAGAAGTAGCTGGGTAGGTTGCGGTAGTAGTCGGGCCTGGGATCCTGGGCATCGTACCAGTCGAGTGCGGTGTAGCCGTTCTTTCCGAAGCGGTAGAGCAGCGTCGCCGAAGCGCTGATCCTGTCGGAGGGAGTGAAGTCGTACTTCAGCACCGCCACGGGCTCGTTGGTCCTGCGGACGCGGGCGTTGCGCACCTTTCCGTTCTGGTAGCCCCAGTTGCTGTTGTACATATTGTCCCCCATGAGGTCGTACACTTCCTGGGTGGATGCGTTCTGCGCTCCCCTCTCGCCGGGAGTGGCGAAGAAGATGGCGCTCAGCCTGTGTTCGTCGCTCAGCACCTTGTCGGCCGCGAGATAATAGGCGAGGGAACGGTAGTAGACGCCGTCGATCCAGTCGTTGCCGCCGAGACGGGCGCTCACGTTCACCGCGAAGGCCCAGCCGTTGTCCATCATGCCGGTGGCATAGGAGCCCATGAGGCGCAGGCGGTAGAGGGTGCTGTTGGTGAGCACGCTTCCGCGCAGGCCCTTGCGGACATTGGAGGCGTTGCCGAAGATGTTCGTCACACCGTTGTAGCCGCCGAAAGCGTAGTCGGAAGCTTCAGTTCCGCCCGTGGTCTCCTTGCTGCGCATTGCCTCGTTGAGACCGCTCCAAAGAGAGAAGGGGCCGTATCCGGTTATGGCGTCGTTCATCTTCACTCCCGCCAGCAGCACGTCCTGGCTCTCGGAGGCATAACCGCGGGCGCGGAAACGCACGGAGCTGAAGTTGTAGCCGGCGATGTTGTTGAACACGTCGTTGCTGCCGAACAGGATGGTGGGGTTGTCGTTGTAGCCCGAGTCGTCCATGTCGAACTGCGCGAAGGAGTCGTCGTCCACCTCGGAGACCTTCTGGGTCTCGGTGAGGGAGAGGTTGAACATGTTCTTCACGTAACCGTCGTTAACGGTCACCTGGACCTGGGTCTGGAGAAAATCCGGAGCGTCGATGACGAGCGTGTACATGCCGTTCTCGAGTTCCGGGAAGAAGAACGTGCCGTCTTCGGCCGAGTTCACGGCCGCAAGTTCGGTAGCCCCCTGCATGAGGACTACCCTGGCGTTCTCCACCGGCTGCCTGCCGTTGCGGTTCACCACCGTTCCCTTAACGCCGCCGCCGGGCTGGGCATAAAGGGCTACGGAGGCCAGGACGGCCAGGGCAGCGATTAACAGTCTTTTCATATTATCTCTTGATTACTATGTACGTAGGATAGTGGTCGGAATAGCCTCCCACGAAGGCGCCGCCCGAGAAGGTGCGGAAGGGAGTGCCCTTGTACTGGCCGCTCTGGTTGGTCATGAAGGGCTTGTGGAACACGCGGCCGTAGTATTTCTTCTGCACTATGGGCTGTATCTGGAAGCTTCCCTTCGGCGCGTTCGCCAGGGCGTTGTTCACCATGACTATGTCGAAGATATTGCCCTCTCCGCGGTAATAGAGCGAGCTGTAGCCTGCCTTGATCATGCTCAGGAACGGGTCGAAGAAGTCCTCGTCGGTCACCTCGGCTATCGTTTCCTTTCCGCGGAGGAACTCCGTCATGGAGACGTCGGTGGGGTTGTCGTTCATGTCGCCCATCACGACTATCTTGATGCCGGGGAATTCCTTCTGGAGTTCCATGGCACGCATGTAGATGATCTCGGCTCCGCGGGGACGGAGGTCGGCGCCCTTGCCGCCCAGACGGGACGGAAGGTGGGCGACGAAGAAGGCGAACATCTCTCCGTCGATGGTGCCGCGTACCATCAGCACGTCACGGGTACGGAAGGCGTCCTTCTCTTCCTGGGTCCACTGGCTCCAGTCGATTCGGGAAGGATCGAAGGTGAAGGGGATGCTCTCGCTCGCAATCACCTTGAAGATCTCGGGTTTGTAGAGCAGGGCCACGTCCACGCCGCGGCGGTCGGGGCCGTCGTAATGCACGATCTGGTAGTTCGCCTCCTCGATTTCGGGCTGGCTCACCAGGTCTTCCAGCACGTGGCGGTTCTCGATTTCGGAGACTCCGAGAACAGCGTGCCAGCACTTGTTGTCTTCCTTCATGGCGCGGATTACCGAAGCCATGTTGTGCTGCTTCTTGGCGTACTTGGCCTCGGTCCACTCGTTCTGGCCGTCGGGCAGGTACTGGTAATCGTTCTTGCCCTCGTCGTGGTAGGTGTCGAAGAGGTTCTCAAGGTTGTAGAACCCTATGACATAGCTGCGGTGCTTTGCGGCATCGGCCCGGAAGGGCATCACCATGAGGACGGCGATCAAGACACAGAACAGTCTTTTCATATCTTTTGCTTGTTATTTATAATCATTTCCAGAATTCAACCGGAGTCTCAGCCTCTATCTGGTCGGCTACCGAAGCGCCTACCACGCCGGGAAGGTTCACGAAGAAGTCTATCCCCGTGAGGGCCTCCAGCTGGTCGATGGACATTAGGTGATCCTTCAGTTCGTCGTAGATGACCGACTCGGAGTGCTCCAGATAGTATCCGGCAGCCATGTAACCCTTGTGGTACTGGCTCTTGTTGGGCGAGAGGTACAGCAGGGCCTTGAAGAAGGCTGCGGGAACCTTTACCACGAATCCGGACGAACCACCGGTATTCTGGGTGGAACCCTCCAGCACGCAGCCGGTAACCACGTAAAGGGTGTCGGCCTTGGCCGCATAGTTGCGAACCTTGGCTTCGAGCCTTCCCCAGACTCCGTCCTGATTGTTGTGTTCCTCCGTGGGTCCGTTGAAATCGTAGAGCTGCGGCGCCATATTGGTGCCGTAGAAGGTGGACACGTTGGCGGCGTAGTTCAGGCGGTCGGCCGAGGGCAGCTGGTGCCCGCGGGTCCATCCTCCGCCGTAGGAAGAGGAGATGAGCCTGGGCTGGGCGTATTCGGAGATGAGGGGATCGAGCCCCCATTCGTTGGTGCGGGAGCCGCTGCCGATCAGGCTCTTGTTGAGCGGATAGGCCACCCAGATGGAGATGTGCTCCTCGGAAGACCAGTAGAACGACCAGTTGCGGGTGCCGCTCGTGGCCTTGTTCACATAGCCTCCGCCCTGCATGTCGTGGGCGTAGAAGGTAAGGCCGTCGCCCTTAGGCGTTTCGGGCAGCTCAAGCCACTTCACCGGAGCGGAGTCGCTCTTGAAGCCGCCGGCCGAAAGTTCCGTCTGGCCTTCTCCCAACTGCTCCACGGTGAAACTGCTCACCTTTTTGCCGCCTGCGCTGAAGTGGACGGTTACGAAGCGGGAATCCTTGGATTCGTTTACTTCGTAGCGCATGTACACATCGCCCTTGTTGCCGCTGCCCGACGCGGGGTACATGGTACCCCAGCCGGAAGGGCCGTCCGAGGGATAAGTGAGCTCTATGCTCCAGTCGCCCTTGGCGGTAACGGCCATATACAGCTTGCCGGACGCCGAGGTCACGGCCGTCTTTTTGGGAACCAGCTTCGCGCCCGTTTCGGTAGTGGCGCCGCCGGGGGCCGTCCCTTCAAGCAGTTCGCAGGAAACTGCCGCTGCGAACAACGTCAGGAGCGATAAGGCAAGAACAATAATGCGTTTCATCGGTCTCTTATTACCGAAAGGGGTGCCCGGGGAAGCCGGGCATCCCTTTCGGCAAATGAATGGTGATACTATTCGTATTTCAGTTTGATGGTCTGGAACTGAGCATTGTAGGCGTTGGTTATCTGGATGCGGTATTTAGCATTGACCTCGCCTTCAAGTTCCCATGTATACGTGGAACCTTTCTTCAGCTTCGCAGTATTTTTATTCAAAGCCGATCCGGCGGAAGTATACAGGTCCGCGATTACATTCTCAGAAGCATTTTTACCTGTAAGGAACTCTACCAGGGTAAGTTTCTTGCCTTCAACTGCCGGGAGCTCGATGTAGGAATTAGCCTTACCGATTATGAGGCATTTTTCCTTTTCACTCCAATAAAATCCGGTTGCTGCGTTGAAAACGAAATCGTAGCCCTCAAGCTTAAAGGTGCCGGTCTTGGTTCCAGTGGCTGTCGGGAAGCCGGTTGCAGGATTCTTGTCGAAAGCTACAGCTATGACCACCGGATCTCCGCCGCCTTCTCCTGGATTCTTGGCCTGGATTATGGTTACCTCATAGCTCTTGACGGCAACCTCAGCTACCGTAGAAACCGTGACCTTATATTCCTTTGTATTCTCTTCGTCCGGGTTGGCATCGAAGCTCACGGTGATTGCTCCAGCGCCGTTGCCGCTAACCTCGGTGCCGGTCTCTACGGCTCCGGCAGCGCCGGCAGTAGAGAGGGTGCAGGTGGAAGTAGCGGTCCAAGCCACGTTACCGGTAACGTTGATTACAGCGCTGGTAGCGGAGGCGAACACATTCACGGTCTGGCTCTCCACGCCGAAGAGCGGGGAGTCGTCGGTCGTTTCTCCGTTGAGGGAGTAGAGATAAGCGCCACTTGCGTTTTCGTAGTCGGAGTTGTATTTCTTCAGCTTGCCATAGATAACGACAACGTCGCCGATCTTGACATTCTTCTGGCCCGCAAGCCACGACTTGTTGCCAAGATACTTCAGGCTAAAGGCTACAAACTGCTGCGCAGCGACGGTGCCGTCGCTGGAAATATTGAACGTGGCCGTGCCATGCTCCGCGTCGTACTGATATTTTACCTCGCTGACTTTTCCGGCAACGTAAACCTGGGCATTGGCATCGAAACTCTGAGAGTCGATAAAATTCTTGGCTCCGAGAGGATTGTAAGGATGCTCAAGACTGCCGTCGCCCTCGGCCTGCTCTTCAACCTCCGGAGCCTCTTCGAAGCTCTCGATGAAGGTATCAATCACCTCGGGGGTGACGGTGCCGTCCTTGGCAACATACTCCGTGTAAATGCCGCGAAGTACCGCAGTGCCGCCGTTCTTAAGCTTTTCGCTCCATTCTCCGAACTGGCCGAGCTGGAAGCCATAGACCTTGACGGTGCTTTCGCTTTCATCGGTAAGGTTGAACTCCATTTTTTCAGCATCGCTCTTGATGCTGAGGGAAGATACGGTGCCATGGAGTCTGTAAGCCAAGACGGTATCCTTCTTTTCCAGGAACGAAGCGATGGATATCTCTTCGAATTCAGTCTGCGGGGGAGCGGGCTCGAAGCTCTCAATTACGGCCTCCATCACCTCGGGAGTGGTCACGCCGTCCTTGGTGTAAGCCTTATACACGCCGTGTAAGGTCACGGTGCCCCTGTTGCTGAGCTGGGTTGCCCATTTGTCATACTCGCCGGCCTTGAAACCGTAAACCAAAATCTTGTCGGTCTGGTCGCTGAGATTGAAGGACATTACGGGATTGCCGCTGTTGTCCTTGCCGGTTGTGAATCCGGAAACGGTGCCGCTCAGCCTGTAAGCGAGCTCGGTGTCGGCCTTGCGTATGAACTCGGCAACGGTCAGATCTTCAAACTCGGTCTGCTGCGGGCCGGAGACGAGCTCCATAATCCATGCGCTGACCACCTCGTGCTGATTCTTGCTCTTGTAGAAGTCATAGGCTCCGGCAAGCACCACGGTATCCTTGTTTGCAATCTTGCTCTTCCATGCATCGGCATTGGCTACGCTGTACACGTAGATGGTGTCCGTGCCGTCGGAGAGGTCGAAGCTGCAGTACGTGGAGTTGAATCCGGAAACGGCTCCGCGAAGCTTGTAGAAATTGTTCTTGTCGGCCGCAGCTATGAATTCCGCGACGGTCTTTTCGGGAGCGTTGCTGAAGTCGCGCTCGGTAACCAGCGGCTCGGTGCTTCCGTTAAGGGAGTAGAGCTTGCCGTTGTAGGCGGGACCGGGATTGGAACCGACCTGTACGGTTTCGGGAGTGTTGCCCTTGTAGTTGATGACCTTGCTCTGCACGACCACCTCGTCGCCCTTCTGCAGGGCGGGATTCACGATGGTCCACTTCTCGCCGCCGAGGTAGTAGACACGGAAGCAGTAGAACTTCGGGGTGTTGATGGTGCCGTCGTCGGTGATGAAGAAGGTGCCGTTGCCGTAACCGAAGCTGTAAGCCTCCTCAATCATGGCCACGGTTCCCTTGATGTAGACTTCTTTTTCACTGGCTACGAATTCGCCTGCTTCGTCCTTGAGGCCCTTCACGTACTCGATGGCTCCGAGCACGTTGAACGGGCTCTCCACGGTGCCTTCACCTTCCGCCACGAGCTCGCCCTTGCTACCCTCCTGGCTCACCTGGAGGGGGGCCTTGCGGATGCCGATGGTGAACACTATGTCTCCGGAACGGTTGTAGCTCTCGTTGTCCTCGACGGACACGGTGATGGTCTGGGGCTTCTCGGAGCCCTTGCCTTCGCTCTGGTCGAGCACAACCCATTCGGGCTGGCTCTCTACGCGCCAGTCCCTGGTGGAGGTGAGTTGAATAGTCTGGGACGGAGCGTCCTTGGCCACGAAGAGCTCAAGGGTAGTCTTGTCGAGGGAGATGGAAGCGGGGGCTTCAATCTTCTCGCTGTTCGGCTGGCAACCGGCGAATGCCAGTGCAGCAAGCGTTGCTAACGCAAAGAAAGATTTGAACTTCATGATGTTATTGTTTTGTGTTGTCGTATATGCTTTTCCTGTGTTCGGGGCGATATAGCTTTCAAAGATAGTTATTCCGTTGGAATAAAGCAAAAAAAAATCGGGCGACCCGAAGGCCGCCCGAAAGTAAAATCGAACTGAATGAGCCAGCCGTCTCCGGACTGGGTGATAACCAGAGTGTTATCCTCGTTCGCAAGAGTAATGACATCCTCTTCGGGCTCTACGATCTGGGTGTAGTAATAACCGAAGGACTTGGTCTGATCGGAGAGAACAGTTGCCATGTACACCACATCCTCATCGGTATAAGTCATGATGTACTTCTTGCCGGAAGTTACCGCAGCGACCTTCTTGTATTTGTAAACAACCGGAACGCTGATGCCTTCCACGACGGAAGTAGCGATTACGTTGTGATACCTGGGATCCTTGCTGCCGCGATTGCGAAAAACTTGTAGAGTTTCATGATTAGTTATTGTTTGTGTTTGTATTTTTCTCCTAACCTACAATTTTAACAAAAACCTTTGTAAATCCAAAACCCCAAGAATCAAAAAAGGCGGCGGCCCATGAAGGGTCGCCGCCTTTAAGCACTGCAGTCCGCAAACTACTTAAGAATCTTGACTTCCTTAACTTCTACCGTAGGAGCATTGTCAGCAGTAGACTTGTAGACAAAGGCGAACTTGATCTTCTTACCGGACCATGCGGAAAGGTCAACCTCTTCGTTGTACCATTCCCAGGAACCGGTATCGGGCATATGGGAGAAATTGGAGACAGTCTCGTTGGTGCCTTCAGTTACAACCAGGTAGAAGGCCTCATTGTATTTATCCTTATTCTTGGCGCCGTAGTTGATGGCAAACTGGAATTTGAGCGTCGGTGCAGCAACTTCCGCGAGGTCGACCTCAGGCGAGATGAGCCAGCTCTCGGACGGATAACTGGTATTACTCTTGTACGCGGTTGCTTTCATGTATTTGTAGCTGTTCCACTGCCAGACGAAAGTGAGAGGATCATCCATGACCTTGTTGTCGATTGTGAAATCGCCCTGATTTTCGTCAAATGGTTCCTCGAATACCGGAGTTTCAAACGCGGCCTGGGTGAGGGTGAGCACGAGCGGCGACGCCCCTGCGGAAGTGACCGTGAAGGTAGCGGAACGCGCTTCAGTGACCGTATTGGCCGGGAAGGTGACCTCTATGTCTCCGTCTTCCGTTCCCTCCTGGGTAAAGCTGGTAACCCAATCGGCATCGGTAGCGGCAACGGACCACTTCTCGGTAAGGTTGAGCACCTTTATCGAGAACTTGGCGGATGTCTCGTTAGCCTTGACGCTTACGGTCGGATTGCTGCAACTAATCATCGGGATTGTTGGAGCGGCGTAGCTTAACACATAGGTATTCACACCTTCAATCGTGTTTCCGTACTGACCGCGGGTGGTGACTACCCTGATGGTGTAACCTACCGTTATGCCTTGGGAATAGAGCCATGCAGGAGCAGTATCGAACTGAGCGCCTCCCTTGCCGTCGTAGAGGCCGTAGATGTACGCGCCGTCTCCATCGGTGATGGACCCGTCGTTGATGTAGAAGTTGTTGTATTTATCCTCGGCACTGGAACCCTTGGCTATCTTGGTTATGGCGCCTTCGAGTATGTACCACACGCTGGCATCAACGGGCTTCTTGAGGAATTCGGCGCAGGTTATCTGTTCGATAAATTCGCCCTGTGCACCCGGCTGACTGATTGTCACGGCGGCGGAAAGGCCGTCACCAAGTATCTGAAGGATGGCGGCACGGTCGTAACCTGCATTAGCCCCGAATTTCACCTTTATTACCTGAGGTTCCGAAGAGCCGCTGCCACTTTCGGGAGACACGGTTACATCGTCGATCTTGTCGAGAGAGGAGGCCGGCACCGCCTTGGCAGTCCAATCGGTGCTGGAGATGAACTTCACCACGATTTCGCCACCGGTCTGGGGAGCATCGTAAACGCCTTTCTCAGTGGAAATCTGTGGAATGTCGGTATCGGCTGCAGTCCCCTGGCAACCGGCGAAAAGTGCAGCGGCCGCAATCAGGGACAATGCTATGTTTATTGCTTTCATCGAATACTGGTTTTAGAAAATATAACGGACACTGAATATCATCTCCCATGTGGAAGCGGACGACAAAGTCTTGTAGAATGTGGACTTGAGAACTTCGTTACCGTTCTTCTGGAACTGGAATTCGGGAACCGCACCGTCGACGTAGACGGCCTTGGCATTGGTCAGGTCAAGCGGTTGGGCATTGCCGTAGCTGCTGGCGCAAATCGACCAGGAATTTCCCCAATTACTGTTGAGAAGATTGCCTACATTCTTTATGTCCAGACCGAGCTGAAGTGTGTGCTTATGGTTGTCCGCACCGGTGAAGAAGTAGAAATTCTGGTTAAACTTGAGGTCGAAGCGGTGCACCCACGGGCCGACCAGAGTGTTGCGATCGGCAACCTCGCCAGTGTGCTGGCTGAGGTACTTGTCCTGCTGTATATAATTCCAGAAGTCTTCGGCCTGCTGGGCTGCAGTATAGTCGCCGTTATCCTTAAACTTCCAGTTTCCTTCGCCCCACACGCCAGCCGCGCTCTGAAGGTCGGACAGAGTCGGGATATCCATAAGGGAGTAGGCATAAGCACCGTCACCGTACACGTTCTTGGTGTAGTCGTAACTACCGCGAGTGGTTGGGCCACCGTAGTAGAACAGGGAGACGGAGGTTCCAAAGTACTTTGCGTAATCCAAAGAATAGTTCAGGTTGGCAAGCACGCGGTGAGGCATCACATAGTTAGCGTTGCCGAGCTCGTGGTTGTTAGTGCCACGCTTGGAAACAAGGTTCCTCCATGCAGAACTTACCTGATCGGAGAGACCGTCGTTGACTACCTTGGCTTCGGAATAAGTGTAGGAGACAGAACCCGACAGGCCCTTCCAGAACTTCTTCTCGAGAGATGCGGTAAGTGACATGAAATGGCCCCAGTATCTGGGATCGGTAACGTTGTTAACAACAAAGACATTCTGCATGTTGTTATTGTAGAAGCCGTTGTTGTAGTACGGACGAGCAGAGATTCCCGGAACGCTCATCAGCGAGGTGGGAGCCTTCAGGCCGACGTTGGTGAAGGACATGGGGTTGATGTCCTTATTATACATACCCTCGAGGGTCGCAGTGAATCCTGCGGGCAGTTCGAAATCAAACGCGAGGGAGGACTTCCACTGCTGAGGATTCTTTAATGACGGATCCATGAGGGTGAGCTGGCTCAATGTCTCCGGAATTACGGGAGTGTAGCCTCCGGGATAGAGCTGGTTGACGAGGGATTCGAAAGAAACGGTGGTTCCTACCGGCATGGTGGGGATAGTACCGGTTCCGACCTTGCGCGCGATAGGAGTCTGAAGGACGCCGGAGTTACCTCCCTGGGCTACTATGTAAACAAAGGGAATACGTCCGGTGAAGATACCGGTACCGCCGCGCATGACTATCTTGCGGTTGCCGAGGATGTCCCAGTTAAAGCCGACCCTCGGGGAAGCCATCACCTTTGCGGTGGGAAGCTGGGTTGTACTATACTTGCCGGACGGATTGGTCGGGGTGGGTGCGAAAGTTGCCGCGGTCACGTTCGGATTGTCATTGTATGACATGTCCGGATAGAAGGGCAGTTCGAGACGTATGCCAGCGGTAACGCGGAGATTGTCGTTGATGTGCATCTCGTCCTGAATATAGGCCGAGGCCTGTCCGTAGACGAAGGTGGGGAACTGCTGGGCAAGCTCCTTGTTGTTTCCGTGGGTGATACCGAACTGGCTGGGGTTATCGAACAGAGTCTTTGAGTTGATCGCATCGTACAGCGCCTGCTCGGAAGCGAATTCAAACACATAGGAGCCACCGCCAAGGGTCTGGTATCCATTCTTGGTGTGGTTGTATTCGAACTGGGCGCCCAGAAGGAGGTTGTGCATGCCGATGCTGTAGTTAACCTCGTCGGTTACGAGTGCGGTGTGCACCTGACGCAGGTTGCCCGCAGTATAGGTTTCGTAGCCCATCACATTGTACATGTACATGTTGTCCGTGTTCTCCGGATTGGCAACCGCGATATTGATACCAGGGAAGTAACCTCCGTCCTGCTCGCGGTGGTAGTTCTGGTAGGAATAGGTGGCGCGGAGTACGTTGTTGAGACGGCCTCCGAGGAAACGGGAGTTGAGCTCGCCTGCTACGGAATGGAAATCATCGTATGTGGTATAGCGGGCGTTCTTGAAGTATGACGAGTACATTGAGGTGGGACCACCCTTACTGTCTGCGAAGTTGGAATCCGCAAATCCGGAGAAGGAAGATGAGGGGCTGCCGGCAGACCTGTTACTGGTCGTGCTGTAGCGGATGTTCATCTTATGATTGTCGTTGATATTCCAGTCCAGGCGGGCAAGGATCTTGTAACCGGGAGAGTCCTGAGAATAACCGGTATAGTCTCCGGTATCGTATCCGTAATTATCCATCATGTACTTGCGGAGGGCATCCAGCACGACATAGGAGGGACGGGCGACTCCGTCGGAGAAATCTGACCAGATGGTACCGTCGTTAACAAGGGTGCCGGTTCCGTCGTCTTTCCTATTGGAGAACTTGCGGGTGGGACCGGGAGTGATGCTCTTATCGAACTCGGCGCTGAGGAAGATGAACAGCTTATCTTTGATTATGGGAGCGCCAATCGTTGCACCATACATAAGGTAGCGGGATTCGTTTTTGTCGAATTCCTTGTCGCCTACCTTGTAGCCCTGCATATCCTGATTCCTATAGAAGGAATACGCTGTTGCCTTGACCTCGTTTGTACCCGACTTTGTGGTGGCGTTTATGCCGCCGCCCACAAATCCGGACTGGCGAACGTCAAACGGCGTGATGGTTATTGCAATCTGATCGAGAGCGTCCATGGAAATCGGGCTGCCGCCTGCAGGCAGGTTGGAGCCAATGCCGAACGCATTGTTGAACGCTGCGCCGTCCACGGTCACATAGGACTGACGGTAGTTACCGCCACCTAGAGAAGCCTTGCCTCCACTTACATATGCCTGAGGAGTGAGGTTGAGAATGTCGTTCAGGCTACGGCTGATGGTAGGAACTGACATAATCTCGCTCGCTCCGAGAGCAGTAACGGAACCGGCGCGGTCTGTGCGCATATTTGAATTGCGCCCTTCCGCGGCTATGACCACGCTCTCAAGAGAAAGATTCTCCTCACTGAGTTTCGCGTTGATAATGGCGTTGTCGGAAAGAGCAAGGGTTACATCGGTGTAAACCTGATCGGTAAAGCCGAGGCAGGAGAATGTAACCTTATAGGGGCCGCCTGCCGTAACATTGCTGAGCTTGTAGTAGCCTTTCGCATCAGAAACGGCATAGAACTGAGCCCCGGTGGGCTGATGAACGGCCAGAATGGTTGCGCCGGGAAGGGGCTCGCCATTTCCGTCTGCAACGCGACCGCTTAAAGATGATGTCGTTATCTGCGCAAAAGCAGAAACGGCAACACATGCCGACAGGAAGCCCGTCAGCACCTTTCTAAGAAATGATTTGATCATAAATTAGTTTGTTGGTTAAAGAATTGTCTTCTTTTGCAAGCACAAATTTAATCATATTTTCGGACTCCACAATCTAGTTATCAACCATTA
>JAILNI010000060.1 GCA_024691765.1 Bacteroidales bacterium
CGGGGGACATTTACAGAGCTGGTGAAGACGCTGGGTAACGGTCAGTTCTCCGTGAACATCTCCAAGCCTGGCGTGACCAAGGGGCAGCACTGGCATAATACCAAGTGGGAGTTCTTCATTGTGGTGTCCGGAAAGGCGCTCATTCAGGAGCGTAAGATTGGCACAGATGAAGTGCTGAACTTCGAGGTCTCAGGCGAAGAGATAAAAGCCGTCCACATGTTGCCGGGATATACGCATAATATCGTAAATTTGTCGGACACCGAGCCGCTCATCACCCTGATGTGGGCGAACGAGATCTTTGACTCTGGGCGGCCGGATACGTATTTTGAACCGGTGGATAATAAAGACTAATAGATATGGCACAATTCAAGAACAACGGAAAGCTCAAGCTTCTCATCATCGTCGGCACGCGCCCGGAGATTATCCGCCTGGCGGCTGTCATCAATAAATGCCGCGAGTACTTCGACTGCCTGCTGGCGCAGACTGGACAGAACTATGATTATAATTTGAACGGGGTGTTCTTCAAAGACCTCAAGCTGGCGGATCCGGATATCTATATGGAGGCCGTGGGCGCTGACCTGGGCGAGACCATGGGCAACATCATTGCGAAGTCGTATCAGTTGATGGTTGAGGTGAAGCCCGACGCCGTGCTGGTGCTGGGCGATACAAACAGCTGCCTCAGCGTCATAGGTGCCAAGCGTCTGCACATCCCAATCTTCCACATGGAGGCCGGCAACCGCTGCAAGGACGAGTGCCTTCCCGAGGAGACGAACCGCCGCATCGTGGACATCATTTCCGATGTGAACATGGCCTACAGCGAGCATGCGCGTCGCTATCTTGCCGACTGCGGCCTGCCGAAGGAGCGCACCTACGTGACCGGCAGCCCGATGGCGGAAGTGCTGCATCAGAATCTCGCCGAAATCGAAGCGTCCGACATTCACAAGCGCCTGGGGCTCGAAAAGGGCAAATACATCCTCTTGAGCGCCCACCGCGAGGAGAATATCGACACCGAGAAGAACTTCCTGAGCCTCTTCACCGCCATCAACAAGATGGCCGAAAAGTACGACATGCCCATCCTCTACAGTTGTCACCCGCGCTCGCGCAAACGCCTCGAGGCCTCCGGTTTTAAACTCGACAAGCGCGTCATCCAGCACGAACCTCTCGGGTTCCACGACTACAACTGCCTACAGATGAACGCATTCTGCGTGGTGTCTGATTCCGGTACCCTGCCCGAGGAATCTTCCTTCTTTACTAGTGTCGGCCACCCCTTCCCGGCCGTTTGCATACGTACCTCTACTGAGCGCCCCGAAGCCCTCGACAAGGGCTGCTTCGTCCTCAGCGGCATCGACACCAAGGGCCTGCTGCAGAGCGTCGATGTGGCCGTGGAGCTCATCCGCGACGGCAACCCCGGCATCCCGGTGCCCGACTATGTGGACGAGAATGTCTCCACTAAGGTGGTGCGCATCATCCAGAGCTACGTGGGCGTGGTGAATAAAATGGTTTGGCGGAAGTTCTGATACATGGATTTTTTCAGGGTGCTGTAAATGAATTCAACGTACTATCAGCTAATTCTTCTCGGTGATACCACGTGCTTGGCGTGTGAATCTATTCGACATCGATTCTTCGAATTGTTGAAAGAGCGCGGATTGGACGCATCTTTGGTAGCGGTGTTGGATGGGGCTCTTGTGATGGCAGATCCTGGAACGGGTGGGTATGAATCTTACAAGCCTTCATTCGCGTTCTATTTTGGCGGGATTGGACACGGAGATAAGGATGTCGAGGCCGTTGAGAAACTGATGGAAAATGGAGATGCAATTTTCCCAATCTGTTTTACCGCTGATAAGTATAAGGAGGAGATGCCTGTTGTTTTGCATCCTGTTAATGGCCGGATGTATAAGGAGGACGAACTGAATTCTATTGTCAATGTTGCATTTGAGGAATTGAGGCTATTGAGAAAGAATCGGCGAGTCTTTATCAGTTACAAAAGGTCAGATTCGTCAGCAGTGGCCAATCAGTTATTCGATGTTTTATCCCGGCATCAGTTCGACGTGTTTCTGGATACCTATTCCATTCGCGGGGCTGCTGATTTTCAGGCGGAGTTGCATCATAGGATTACAGATAGCGATGTGCTCATACAGTTGAATTCTCCGCATTTCAAGGATAGCGACTGGTGTGAAGAGGAAATCTCCGAGGCGAATGCGCGACGTGTGGGTGTATTGCAGATTAATTGGCCTGGAGTGAAACCTGGAGAAGCAGATCAGTTGAGTGCTGTTAGACAGCTTGACGATGTCGATTTCCGTCGCAAACGATGGAAAAGGAGTACGTCAACCTTAAAGACAAAAGTTCTAGGGGATATAGCTTCTAAGATTGAGGAGATTCGTGCAAGGAATATTGCCGCTCGACAAGATAATCTGACGGGTGAGTTTGTGAAAGAGGCAGAACGCCAAGGACGGACCATCATCAAAGAGCCCACTTTTCTTGTTGAGCGAAGGGGTAATGATGAGTTCTGGTATTATATCCCAGCTATCGGAGTCCCTAAATCAGATGACTGTCATGAATCCGTTAAAATGCTGGAGCGCTGGAATGGAACACTACCTAAGAAGGTGTACCTGATTTATGATGATCTTAGCATACTGCCACGATGGATTAAGCATTTGGAGTGGCTTAACGAATATCTTGAAGTGAAAACTATCCAAAAACGCGATTTTGAATCATGGCTAAAGAAAACCAAATAGGGAAGATACGAAACATCTTCTTATCGGCAAGTGTACCTAAGACGGGTAGAGATTTTTTCGGCACCGAGGACGTGATTGCCATACGCGATTCTGTGATTGCCCTTGCTTCGGCTGTTCTCGCTAATCCTGACTACCATCTTATATGGGGCGGACATCCTTCTGTTACACCATTAATCACCCTGGTCCTGGATAGATACAACCTAAAAATGTCGGATAGGGTAACCCTTTACCAGTCAGCGCATTTTAAGGATAGTTTTCCACCTCAGAACAAAGATGTCGGCATCCGTATCATTACAGAAGATAAAGGCGACATCCCATCCAGCGTGAAATTGATGCGTGAGAAGATGTTTGGCGATAACGACTTTTATGCGGCAGTCTTTATCGGTGGCATGAATGGCATCCTTGATGAGTACAAAATGATAAAGGACTATCATCCCGCCGTACGCTGCTTCCCAATTGCCTCCACCGGCGCCGCCGCCCGTGCCTTGTATGATGAGCATCCAGGAGAGTTTGATGAGCAGCTGTTGACGGAGTTGAGCTATACCTCATTGTTCAAGGAGTTGCTTGGGTTGTGATTTCCGTCAATCTTACTAAGTTTTAACACAAGAACTAATCAACTATGTCTATGAAAACGATCAACGTCTTGCCCATCAATGAAATCAAATACGTTAAGATTATATCTTTCGATATTGAGGTTGACGGGGAGTTATGTCCTGCTTTAATAGTTTATAAGCGCAATCTTTCTAAAGACTACGCAATGGATGATTCAAAGCGTTCAGATACAGATCGAGTGTTGTACTATTACCCGGAGGAATGCTATCCCAAGGACGCAGTCGATGAGGTTATTCTGGGGGCTATCAAAGAGGTTTGTCCTGGAGCAAGGGTGTCAACCAAGTTGATGCTATGTGACATAGAAAAGGAGAATCTTGAGAAGCTTCTCTCGACTTATTCGGAACATAGCTTTAAGATTGCAATCCTACCCCACATTAAAGATATTGACTCTGTTTTAAGGTCTGGTAAAACATCGTGGCGTGCTTTCGAAAAGATATTGCCATTATACGTACATCTCCGGAAACAATCAATAGATTATATCCGAAACATCTCTACAATCTACTATGATATTGAGAATGAGGGTAAAATGATTGAGATGGAGCCTACACTCCTGAATGAGGTACTATAAGAATGCTGACAGGACAGTCAATTATCTCTTTGAGCCTCAATGGGGGAAACGACCCAAGGGTTACGGGCAGGACGGCTATCTGGAAGAGCAGTTGGCAAAGCAGGGTGAGAACCAGAAATCGTAGACGTGAGAATAGACAGGCTTGACGTTCTTTTTGAGGTTATGATCTTTGAAGTCTTTGATAAAGATGGAATTCAATGACGTACTGAATCGCCGCTACTCCTGTCGCGCGTTTGCGGCGCAGGGAGTGGAGCAGGAGAAGGTGGTCCGAATCCTGGAGGCCGGGCGGATGGCGCCGACGGCGGTGAACAAGCAGCCGGTTCATATTTGGGCGGTCTCCCGTCCGGAGACGCTGGAGGCCATCAAGGGCGTGACGCGCTCGAACTATGGCGCGCCGCTGCTGCTGGTCGTCGGCTGCCGGCCCGCGGACGCGTGGGTGAGGCGCTACGACGGCAAGAACGGCGCCGAGGTGGACGCCGCCATCGTCGCCACCTATCTGATGCTGGCGGCGGAGAACGAAGGCCTGGCCACCCTCTGGGTCGGCTCTTTCGACCCGGCCCTGCTGCGGGACATTCTTCCTGGCGCAGAAGGCTATGAGCTGGTTGCGATGATCAATGTGGGCTATCCCGCCCCGGACAGCAAGCCTTCGGCCATGCACGGTGTGCGGAAGCCGGAAGGGGAGTTGGTGACGAGGGAGGAGTAAGCAATGCCCCAGGATGAAAGATGGCTCGTCAAATGTCAGGAAGTCATCGACTTCCTTGAAACCAACCGCCGCAAACCCTCCAAGTTCATTTCGGAGGAACGCAACCTGTGCTCTTGGTGGAAGCACAACAAGACGTTGATGAATGCCGGGGAGTTGAAGCCGAAGTGGGTGGGGATGTTTAAGTTGTTGCTTGAGTTCGGGGAGAAGTACAAACATGTTAATCAGTATGCATAGTGCTATGGTTCTGTTGGAGTATGCTCATGCTGTTGCTGGTGTTCTCTCTACATGTGGGAACGAAAAGGCGTTACAGTAAGCAGATAAGCCTTAAGAGTGGAAATAAAAAGCCCTCGATCTGCTGCAATAGGTCGAAGGCTCGAAAAGAGAACCGCCAGTGTGGTGAAGTTCTACAAGAGAAGTTGAGAACAACTACTTGCGATGTTTGGTGGGACCTACTTTCACTTTCTCAATGACGGTTTTACTGGGGCGACGATTGGCTTCCTCAATTGGGATGAAGCGACCAGTCTTAGCGTCGCGTCCTTTTTCTACTGTCTTAGACATAAGCTATCATATTGTGAAGACATGTCCAGGGCCTTCGGGTTAAACATCGGATTCGGACAATCCTGTATTATTTATCAACAGCAGGGCTGGCTCTCAAAAAAGGACCGGCCCTTTTTCGTTGCAAAGATAGCAAACTTTGCAAAAATTTGGATATATCTTAATTTTGGCTTATTTTTGTGCCGTTAATAAACGGTATGGATTTCGAAATAGAGGAAATAAAGTTGTTCTCTGGACGTATGGCTCACATATACACCATACGGCCGAATAATAGCGATACTACTCTATTTGAAGATTTCTATAACGAAAACATTGACGAGTTTCCGGATGATTTGCAGGAAATCAAGAACGTTCTTTATCTCGCCGGGCACGAAAAAGGATGCCGATCTCCATATTTCAAGCCAAATGAAGGCAGGCCGGGAGATGGGGTAGCAGCTTTAAAAGTTGGAAATCTTCGTGTCTATTGTTTGCTTATTGGCAAGATAACCGTAATATTAGGGTCGGGAGGTTATAAAGCGCCAGAGATACAAGCCTATCAGGAAGATGAAGCCTTGAATGCGAAAGCTAAACAGATGATCCGATACGCGGAGCAGATAAATAGAAAGATAATCGAAAAGGATATAACAATAGAAATTGACGGAAAACTAACCATTAACAATTGGGACGACTGATATGAAAGCGAAAGAAACCTTTGCCGAATTCATTTCCGGAATCGACAAAAAGAGTTTGGCCCGCACCAGGGTGCGTATGGAGATTGCAATCGCAATCGACGAAGAACTTCGCGCCCAGGGTATCTCCCAAAAACAGCTTGCCGAGCGTCTCGGAAAGTCTGAATCCGAAATTTCCGCCATCCTTTCGGGGGGTAGGAATTTCACCATCGACAGCCTGACCGACATATGCGAGGAGTTGCACATGCATCTCCTCGATGTCGAGCCGGGGCATTCCTATTTCGCTAAAGAGATTTCACTTAATTATTCTGTGTCTAAGGGGAAAGCGGTCAGAGTGTTTTACATGCAGGATGACTACGAGGTGTATCCCTTGGGAATGCTTTCCTGCCCGGATTCAAAGAATAACAGAGCAATAGCATCTTAGATTTATGGCAGAAATCAAATATGGAATAGTCAGCATTGACGAATATGATTATTCGTTCAATTACGATGCGAACCTGGAGAGTATGGATATCTCTGCGGTTCGGTATCGTCTTTCGCACCAACTTCGCCCGAATAAGGAAAAGAATCAAATCGAAGTGCGTATCAAAGTGTCGGTTTATTCCCCCGACACCACGGTTCTTCTTGCAGAAGACGCCGTCCGAGTCGTCTTCCTTGTAGAACCCTTTGAGTCCTTCGTCGTTAATGCTAACGAAGAGGGTTTCAATGTCACGCAACCGGTCCTTATGGACACTCTGTTTGGCGTTGCCATTGGTGCGTTGAGAGGCCTTCTGTCCAAGAGTCTTAAGGGAACGCCCCTCTCCGGATGTGTTCTCCCGCTCATCCCGATGAAGGATATTCGCAAGAATACTCAAAAATAGGTGTATCTTTGCCCATGAAAAAAATCATGCTCGTTTTCGGGACCCGGCCCGAGGCCATCAAGATGTGCCCCCTTGTGAAGGAGTTCCAGAAGCACCCAACAGAGTTTGAAACCATAGTCTGCGTGCTGACCGGCATGCGCGACGCGCTCAGGTAATTCCTTAAGACACAGCTACTTCTTCGGCTCCATGTGTACGATGATGTACGAATCGGGGCCGAAGCGTTCGCGGAACCGACGTTCCACTTCAGAGGCCCTTTCATGGGCCTCTTTCAGTGTCAGGCCGCCGTCAAGCCGGATGTGGACTTCTGCCGCGACGCGACTCCCGACCTGCCGGGTGCGGAGGTTGTGCGGGTCGCTCACGCCCTCGACGCTGCGTATCAGTTCCAGCATCTCCTCTTCGGTCCGGGCTGGAAGCGAACGGTCGGTGAGTTCTCCGAAAGACGGGCCCAGCAGGTTCCAGGCCACCTTGACCAGCATGGCGCCGACCACTATCGAAGCCAGCGGGTCCAGCACGGTCCAGCGGTTCCCGAGGATGATGGCGCCGCCGATGCCAATGGCCGCCCCTATCGAACTGAGGGCGTCCGACCGGTGATGCCAGGCGTTCGCCTCGAGTGCAGACGAGTTGAGCTTGCGCCCCTTGATGCGGGTGTACTGGTATAGCAACTCCTTGACCACTATGGAGATAAGAGCGGCCCAGAGGGCGAGCTTGCCAGGGGCCGGAAGTTCCTCTCCCTGCAGCCATGAGGCCAGCTTGCCGGCACCGGAGACCACTATCCCTATGGCTGCGGCCGCCAGAGCAAGGCCGATGAAGAGGGTGGCTACGGTCTCGTACTTGCCGTGGCCGTAGTCGTGGCTCTCGTCCTGCGGCTTGGCGCTCACGCGCACGAATACCAGCACCACTATGTCGGTGATGAAATCCGACAGCGAATGCACCGCGTCGGAGACCATCGCGGCCGAATGCCCGGCTATACCCGCCACGGCCTTGAGGCCCACCAGCAGCAGGTTCACCACGCTCCCTGCCAGGGTCACCCTTGCTATCTCGTCTTCGCGTTTCACAGCTCAAAGTTACGCATAAGTTCGGGAAAATTGCTACATTTACACCATGATAAGAATTCTTCTCGCCGCAATACTTATAGGCGCCCCGGCCGCCTCGCAGGCACTCGCCACGGCGCCGGCCCCGGCCGACACCACCATCACCGCTCCGTCCATACTGGGCGTGGCGAAGGCGCTGCTGGGGTTCATGTCCACGCAGGTCTCCACGCCTGAGGACTCGCTCGCAGTGAAGATAATGCAGCAGAGCATTGGGGCCGCCGAGGCGGGAGACATGGACAGCGCAATCGCTCCCATCAAGGACGCCGCCAAAGGCGCGGCCGGAAGTCTTAACATCCCCGACGAACTGAAAGGCGCCATCCCGGAGAGCCTCCAGGGCCTGATCGGGTCCGGGGCAGGGACTGCCAACGGAACCGCTGCCTCCCAGCCCCTTCCGAAAGGAACCGACACCTCCTTCATCTCCCGGATGAACCCGCAGACCTTCTTCCTGAACGTTCCTGCTGCCAACTACAGCGGCATCACGCCCCTGCAAATGGAAGGCCTTGAGGGTGACTTCCTTCTGGTGGACGACAAGTCCGAGACCGAGGGCTTCCGCCGCATCCGCCTGACCTTTGACGAGCAGGGCCAGATCGTCTCAGCAGCCGACAAAGGCTTCACCAAAGCCTCTACCGGAGCCACGTCCACCGACGGCGAGGGCATCGTGTACGACCCCCGCCGCGGCACAGTTCTCATCTCCCGCGAAGCCTCCAACGAAATAATAGAACTCGGTCTTGACGGAAAGGCGACCGGGCGTTATCTTCACACCGCCAGCTATTTCCCCAAAAATGGCAACGCCGGGCTCGAGTCGCTCACTTACAGCAACGAAACCGGCCGCTTCTGGACCACCACCGAGGGCGTTCCGGAAGGGGAGGAATACCTGCGCATCCAGAGCTATGCCCCATATTTCTGGCCCCTCGGCCACTGGTTCTACAAGCTCGACAAGCCCGAGGTTAAGAACCCCGGCGCCATCTACGTGTACGGCGTGAGCGAACTCTGCGCCCTGCCCGACGGCTCGCTCCTGGTGCTTGAGCGCGAGGCCAACATCCCCGGCACGTCCATCAAGGAGGCAGCCGGAGCCAGCGTGGCCTGCAAACTCTACCTCGTGCAGCCGCATGCCGCCAGACGCGGAAAGCTGCTCGAAAAGCATCTTCTCACCCGTATCGACACGGGTATCCTCGACCTTTCCTTCGCGAACTACGAGGGCATGTGCCTCGGCCCGAAACTGCCGGACGGCGGCCAGGTGCTTATCCTCGTAGCCGACTCGCAGGCAGGCTACAAGGGAGTCCTACGCGACTGGTTCAAAACGATAGTACTCAAATAGTTTCCAACAAGTTCGTACCGTCATGCGCATTTCCCGACGTTCACACGACATGCCCAGCTCGCCCATACGCAAGCTGGCGCGCTATGCCGAAGAGGCCAAACGAAACGGCACAAAGATATATCACCTCAACATAGGCCAGCCGGACATCAAGACCCCGGCCTGCGCGCTCGAAGCCCTCAAAAACATCGACCGCAGCGTGCTCGAATACAGCCCGTCGCAGGGATATCTGGGCCTCCGCACGAAGATGGTTGGCTACTACGCCGGCTACGGCATCGACCTCAGCCCCGACGAGATAATAATCACCACCGGCGGCTCCGAAGCGGTGCTGTTCGCCTTCATGGCCTGCCTCGACCCGGGCGATGAAATCATCCTCACCGACCCGTCCTACGCCAACTACATGGCCTTCGGCATCAGCTCCGGTGCCGTTCTCAAACCGGTGAGGACAAGCATCGACAACGGCTTCCGTCTGCCTCCGGTAGAGGAGTTCGAAAAGCAGATAACCCCACGCACCAAGGCTATACTCATCTGCAACCCCAACAACCCGACGGGCTACCTTTATACCCGCGAGGAGATGCAGCAGATACGCGACATCGTGGCCAAGTACGACCTTTTCCTCTTTTCCGACGAGGTCTACCGTGAATTCATCTACAACGGCCAGCCGTACATATCCGCCATGCACCTCGAGGGAATCGACGATAACGTGGTGCTTATTGACTCTGTATCAAAACGTTACTCGGAGTGCGGGATACGCATAGGCGCGCTGATCACCCGCAACAGGGCGGTGCGCAAGGCGGTGATGAAGTTCTGCCAGGCCCGGCTCAGCCCGCCGCTTATAGGGCAGATAATAGCGGAGGCGTCGCTTTCCACGCCGGAGGCTTACATGAAGGAAGTGTTCGACGAATACAAGGCCCGCCGTGACTTCCTCATCGAGGGGCTCAACAAGATTCCGGGGGTGTTCTCTCCCATGCCGATGGGGGCGTTCTACACGGTTGCCCGCCTCCCGGTGGACGATGCCGAACAGTTCTGCCGCTGGTGCCTCACCGACTTTTCCTATAAGGGGCAGACAGTTATGATGGCCCCCGCAACCGGTTTCTACACCGACCCCGAGGAGGGCCGGAACCAGGTCCGCATCGCCTACGTACTCTGCCGAGAAGACCTTGCCCGCGCCCTCGAAGTCCTCGCCAAAGCCCTCGAAGCATACAACTCAAAATAATTGCTTATATTTGCATACTTTGCAAGAGAGTCGCATATGAGTAAACTGCATGTCCTCACCGATTGGTATTTCTCCAAGAAGGCTGCGCCCTATTGGCTTATCGTGCTGATGGACTGCTTCTTCTACTATCTCGTCTGGCTCTTCATCTACGGCTTCTTCATCGGTTTCCACGCCACTCTGGACACGTTCTGGCCCCTCGTGGCGGTGATAACCATATACTTGCTTCCGCAACTCATTTTCTTCAAACTGTTCCACACCTACTCCGTAGTGGTGAGGTACTCTTCGTTTGTCGACCTTCTGCGTATAGTTTATGCAGTGGCCTGCGGAACAATTGTCGCCATACTGCTTCACTTCCTAACCAATATGGCGCCGCACAACATCCTCGCGGATACCAGGAGCGTGCAGATTCTGGTCGCCGGCATTGGCCTGGCCGCCATGATGATCTTCACCCGCGTGCTGGTCAAATACCTTTACGATACGGCATACCTGTCGGACGAGGCCCCCAGGGCGTTCATATACGGAGTGAAGGAAGGGGGAGTCGCTATAGCCAAGAGCATACGCAGCGAGAAGCCTGCGAAGTTCATCCTGAAGGGCTTCATCTCCCACGACCCGTCCCTTGGGTACACCAATCTGTCGGGCGTGAAAGTGTACCAGCCCGACGACAGCATAACCGACGTCCTCCGCAAGAACAAGATCAAGGCCGTCCTTATCCCGCCGTCGCGCAATGAAGATTTCCGTCGCAACCAGAAGCTTCAGGACAACATAATAGCTGCAGGCGCCAAGATCTACATGGCGGCCGAGGCCAGCGAGTGGAACCCCGGCTCCGACAATGCCCCCCATCTCAAGGAGGTTCGCATCGAGGACCTTCTTCCCCGCGAGCAGGTTAAGGTGGACATGACGTCCATGGCCGAAGAGCTACGCGGAAAGAGGATACTCATTACCGGTTCAGCCGGTTCGATTGGCAGCGAGATAGTGAGGCAGGTGGCATCTTTCGGCCCTGCAGCCATGGTTCTCATCGACCAGGCCGAGTCTCCCCAGCACGACATCCGTCTGCAGATGGCAGCCTACCCGGACATCAAGGTCGAGACCATAGTCACTTCCGTCTGCCACAGTTCCCGCATCGACAAGCTCTTTGCCGAGTTCAGGCCCGAGTATGTCTTCCATGCGGCGGCGTACAAGCACGTGCCCATGATGGAGGACAACCCGACCGAAGCCATACTCAACAACGTCTATTCGACCAAGGTGCTGGCCGACGCCTCCGTCAAGTACGGCACCCGCAAGTTCGTGATGATTTCCACCGACAAGGCGGTCAACCCCACGAACGTAATGGGCTGCAGCAAGCGTATCTGCGAGATTTATGTGCAGAGCCTCAACAAGGCAGAGGAAGACGGCAAGGTGAAGGGTTCGACCCAGTTCATCACCACCCGTTTCGGCAATGTCCTTGGCAGCAACGGCAGCGTCATTCCAATCTTCGAACGTCAGATCCGGGAGGGCGGCCCCGTTACGGTTACCGACCCGAACATAGTGCGTTTCTTCATGCTCATCCCCGAGGCCTGCAAACTTGTCCTCGAGGCTGGAGTGAAGGGCCACGGAGGCGAGATTTTCGCGTTCGACATGGGAGAGCCCGTTCGTATAGCCGACCTCGCCAAGCGCCTCATCCTCCTCTCCGGAGCCAAAGACGTTAAAATCGAATACACCGGTCTCCGCGATGGCGAGAAGCTCTACGAAGAGGTTATCAGCAAGGCTGAGGATTCGCTTCCGTCGTTCCATGAGAAGATACGCATAGCCCGCGTCCGCGAGTACGATTTCGCCGAGGCAAGCCGTCAGGTCGAGGAACTCATCGCCACGGCCAAGACCTACGACGAGATGGCCACGGTAAAGATCATGAAGCAGATAGTTCCCGAATACATCTCCAACAATTCCGTGTATTCGGTGCTTGATAAAAAATAACACCATGTTCACCCTTACCCCGTTACCCTATGCGCCCGAGGCCCTTGAGCCGGTCATCAGCGCGCGCACCCTCGAATTCCACCACGGCAAGCATCTTGCCACCTATGTGAAGAACCTTAACGCCGCCATCGAAGGCACTCCACTTGCGGAACTGCCCCTTGAGGAGATTATCAAAAAGTCATTTGCAGACGGGCAGCCGGCGGTGTTCAACAACGCGGGCCAGGTGCTGAACCACAACATGTACTTCGAGCAGTTTGCCGCTAAGCCGGCAGCTTCCGAGCCGCACGGGGCCCTCAAGTCCGCCCTCGAGGCCGCATTCGGAACGCTCGAGGCCTTCAAGAGCCAGTTTGCCGCAGCGGGAGCGGGAGTCTTCGGTTCGGGCTGGGTATGGCTGCAGGCCGATTCCACCGGAGCCCTTTCGATAGCGAAGTACAGCGGTGCCGACAACCCTGTCGCCCACGGTCTCAAACCGCTTCTCACCTTCGACGTGTGGGAGCATGCCTACTATCTCGACTACCAGAACCGCCGCCCCGATTATCTCGCGGCCCTCTGGGGGATAATGGATTGGAACGTGGTGGCAGGACGCCTCTGAGCCGGCGCCTTTAACTTTTCACCTTTATATAGGATACCGCCAGAAGTATCCCGCCCGCCGCAAGGAAGATTATCTTCAGTGCGGTGATGGGGTCGGCGTCGTACAGCCCGAGGAACTCCCTCAGGGACCCTTCCGACTGCGATTCCGTGGTGCCCTTGAAGGCCGGGTCGTCGGCGGCGTTGTGATTGATGCGCTCCTTCTTTGTGGGCGCGTCGAGTATAGCCACGGGGCCCTCGGAGTCGCGGACTATCACCACGCTGTTGGCGCTCGAATGGTCCGTGAGGTTCTGGCTCCAGAGTATGGAGTCCTTGCCGTCGAGGAAGAATAGCAGAAGCCCCAGGAGCAGGAAGATTACTCCGAGTATCATCACTTCGTTGTGGCGTTTTCTGACCATTCTTATGTGGCTTTGAAGGCACAAAGATAAGTAATTTTTCAGAAGATTCCGTATATTTGTGTGGTATGACATTCACGCCTCCGGCAACCCCCGTACTGCTTCACGTTTGCTGCGCTCCCTGCAGCGGCGCGATCATCGAGGCCCTTTGCTCCCAGGGCGTGCGTCCTACCGTTTTCTGGAGCAATTCCAATATCCTTTCGGCAGATGAGAACGTCCGCCGTCTTGCCGTCCTTCGTCCGTTTGCCGCCCGTTTCGGCGTTGAGGTGATTGAAGACGAGTACGACCACGCCGACTGGCTGACGTTCGTCAGGGATCAGTTGGAGGCCGAAGAGAGCCACGTCCGCGGCAGACTCGGCCGCCAGACCCCGGATCTGGCCGGCTACCCCGAACGGGGTGCCCGCTGTGAAATGTGTTTCCGTTACCGGCTGCTCAGGGCGGCACGCTACGCCGCGGCGAACGGCTTCGGGTGCCTTACCACCTCGCTGGCCTCATCCCGCTGGAAGTCTCTCGAGCAGGTCGACGCCGCCGGCAGCTGGGCGGTCGCGAGAGCTAACGCAGAAGCAGCGGGAGCAGGAGACCACGCCGCAGCAACCGTGAGCTGGTGGCCCCAGAACTGGCGCAAGGGCGGCCTGCAGGAGCGCCGCTCCGCCATCATCCGCGAGGAGAACTTCTACAACCAGACCTTCTGCGGCTGCGAATTCTCCCTGAATCACAATCCCTCCGGAACCTGCCCGGCAACGGCCGACACGACAGAATCTACAAATACCAAAACGATATGACCAAAACAGTTTTAGTCTCCGGCGGCGCCGGCTTCATTGGCAGCCACGTCACCGTCGAACTCACCCAGGCCGGCTACGACGTAGTCATCGCCGACAACTTCTCCAACTGCGACGAAACCAACTACCGCGGGGTCTGCAAGATCCTCGGGAAGGAACTCCCGCTGGTGAAGATGGACTTCTGCGACGCGGCCGCGACCGACGCTCTCTTCGAGAAGTACCACATCGACGCGGTCATCCACTTCGCCGCGTTCAAGGCGGTGGGGGAGAGTGTCGCCGAACCCCTCAAGTACTACCAGAACAACCTCGGCAGTTTCCTGAATATACTCGAGCAGGCGCGCAAACGCGGCTGCAACGTGCTGTTCTCGTCTTCCGCCACCGTATACGGCGAGCCCGAGAAGTCTCCGGTCACCGAGCAGACCCCGAGGCAGCCGTCCACATCTCCCTACGGCAACACCAAGCAGATGTGCGAAGACTTCCTGCGCGACTGCGTGAAGGCCTACCCGAACGTCAAGGGTATAGCGCTTCGCTACTTCAACCCCATCGGCGCGCACCCGTCGGCCCTCATAGGCGAACTGCCGCGCGGGGTGCCGAACAACCTGGTGCCCTTCATCACCCAGACCGCCATCGGCAAGCGGCCCGTGCTGCGCGTGTTCGGCAACGACTACCCGACTCCCGACGGCACCTGCCTTCGCGACTTCATAGACATAGTGGATCTCGCCAAGGCCCATGTGTACGCCGTGCGCCGCATGCTCGACGGCAAGATGGAGCAGGGCTACGAGATCTTCAACGTCGGCACCGGCCGGCCGCTTAGCGTGCTCGAGCTCATCACCGCCTTCGAGAAGGTGAACGGAGTGAAGCTCAACTGGGAGTACACCGCCCGCCGCGAGGGAGACGTGATCGCCATCTGGGCAGACCCGGCCCTGGCCAACAAAAAGCTCGGCTGGAAGGCTACCCGCACCACCGAAGAGACTCTCAAGGCCGCCTGGGCCTGGGAGCTGCATCTCAAGGAACTGGGGCTGTAGCGCGAGAGGCGTGCCGCCATGTACGTAGGCGTAATCTCCGACACCCACGGCGTCTTTTCAAAGGAATTCGCCGACTTCCTGTCTCCGGCAGATGTCATCTGGCACGCCGGAGACTGGGGAGGCGGACTTGGCTTCGTGCAGCAGGTCCGCGAGCTCGGCAAGCCGGTGGTGGGGGTTTACGGCAACTGCGACGGCCTCGACATCAGGCAGGAGTTCCCCGAATACCAGTTCTTCCGCGAGGAGGGCCTGAGCGTCCTGATTACCCATATCGGCGGTAGCCCCGGGCACTACTACCCGCGTGCGCAGCAGCTCCTGAAGGCCTGCAGGCCGGACCTCTTCGTCTGCGGCCACAGCCATATCCTGAAAATACAATGGGACGAGTGCATGGCGAAGGGCTTCCTCTACATGAATCCGGGAGCTGCAGGCCTTCAGGGCTGGCAGGTAATGCGCACCGCGCTGCGGTTCAAGCTGCAGGACGGCCGCGTCGACGCCCTCGAAGTCTTCAACCTGCCCCGCTAATGCCTCTCGCGTCACCTGTCCGCCTGTAGCCCGACAGGTCGCGCTCTCCGCCCCCTTCCTAAATATTTTTAAGAATTCCCTTTGTTTTTTCCTTCATAATGCCTAACTTTGTGATGCAGAAAGAATTCTGCGTGATAATTAACTAGTTAAAATCATTACGATTATGAAGAAGATTTATGTCATTCTCGCAGTTGCAGCTCTCATGATCTGCGCCGCTTCCTGCGGAAACAAGAAGGCCAACAAGGAAGCTGAACCCGCCGCCGTTGAGGCTGCCGCAGAGGCTGAGCCCACCGTTAAGGAAGCCGCTCAGGAAGCCGCCGAGGACGTTGCCAAGACTGCCATCGAGACTGCAGCCGACAAGGCCAAGGACGCCATCAAGGGTGAATAATCCTTAGTGAAAGCAAAAGAAAAACCGACTCGAAAGAGCCGGTTTTTTTTATTTGAACAGGTTCTATTTGAACAGTTTCTTTACCAGTTCCGGAACGTCGCCCACCCGGACGATCTTGATTCCGGCGCTTCCCGGGCTCCCGGCCTTGCCAGCCGCCTTCCCGGCCGCTTCCGCCCCGGCCTCCTCCACCTTCTCATACGCGCTCACGAATACCTTCTTGAAACCGAGCCTGGCGGCCTCTGCAATACGGCGTCCGCACTGTGAGACGGGCCGGATCTCGCCGCTGAGCCCCACCTCCCCGGCGAAACACACGTCGGCGGGTATGGCGAAATCGAAGTTGCTCGACAGCACGGCGCACACCACGGCCAGGTCGGCCGCAGGGTCGCTCACCTTGAGGCCTCCCGCCATGTTCAGGAACACGTCCTTAGCGGCCAGATGGAAGCCGGCCCGCTTCTCCAGCACGGCCAGCAGCATGTTGAGGCGCCTTGTGTCGAAACCGGTGGCGCTCCTCTGCGCAGTTCCGTAAACGGCTGAAGACACCAGGGCCTGCACCTCGAAAAGCATGGGCCGGGTGCCGTCCAGCGTGGCGCAGATGGCGGTTCCGCTCAGCCCCTCTTCGTGAAGGGGAATCAGCAGTTCCGAGGGGTTCTTCACTTCGCGCAGCCCGCTGCCTGTCATCTCGAAAACGGCTATTTCCGAGGTGCTTCCGAAGCGGTTCTTGATGGAACGGAGCACGCGGTAACTGCCACGGTTCTCGCCTTCGAACTGCAGCACGGCGTCCACTATGTGTTCGAGTATCTTCGGTCCGGCGATGTAGCCGTCCTTGGTGATGTGGCCTATCAGGATGACGGGAACGCCGCTCTCCTTGGCGAAGCGCAGCAGCATGGCGGCAACTTCCTTTATCTGGGAGACGCTGCCGGGGGTGGAGTCGATTCCGGCGGAGTACATGGTCTGCACCGAGTCGACTATCATCAGGTCGGGTTTAGACCTTCCAGCCTCGGCGATGATGTCTTCAATAAGGGTTTCACAGAAGATGTCGACGTTCGCGTCGGGGGAGTCGGAACCGGGAGCGCCGTTTGCAGAGGCGGCCGCAGAGAGCCGTTCCGCCCTCATCTTCACCTGCTTCGCGCTTTCCTCACCGGTGACGTAGAGAGTGCGCAGAGCCGGATTGGCCAGGGGAATCTGGAGGCTGAGGGTGCTCTTCCCGATTCCGGGTTCGCCGCCGATGAGCACCAGCGAACCGGGCACGATGCCTCCGCCGAGCAGACGGTCGACTTCGGCCATGCCTAGGCTGACGCGGTCTTCCTTGCTGTAGTCTATCTCGCGGAGTTTCAGCGGCTTGCGCTCGCTGCCGGAGGCGACCGATGCTGTCCCTGCGCCGCGAACGCCCCGGGAACCGCCGGCCTTGCCTGCGGGCTCCACCTCCATCTCTTTCATGGTGTTCCACTCTCCGCACGCCGGGCAGCGCCCGAGGAACTGCGGATACTCGTTTCCGCAGGAACTGCAAAACCAAACTGTCTTCGCCTTAGCCATAGCCGTCTAATTCTATCCTTACAAAGATAGACAAAAATCGGATATCTCGCCCCGCCTCCGGGCCGCCTCCGTCGCGCCTTCGGGCCCCTGCCGAAAGTACAACGAAAGATAATTTTTTCTATATTTACAATCGCTAACAACTATAACCAATCAATTATGCGTAAGTTAACCTTACTCGCAGCAGCGCTTTTTGCAACCTGCTTCTTTGCAAACGCTCAGAATGAGCAATATAACCAGTACGGCGTCAAGGTGGACATCGACCCCCTCGAGGCTGAGGCTCAGGACGGTATCCTCGTGCTCCGCTCCAAAGGCGATTCCGGCTACAAGATTTGGCTGGACAACCGCGTTCAGACCGATG